>CAYMOE010000036.1:0-1532 GCA_964391985.1 uncultured Pirellulales bacterium | reverse complement strand
AAGATGCGGTTTCTGGCCGAGAACATGGCTACAAGGTTGGCATTGCTGCCTCCGCTCAGAAATATGCCATCGCCATTGGTATAGCCGGTGTAGCTGTTCATTAAGCGAATCATTTCCATTTCGATGCATGTAGCAACAGGTGCCACTTCGTAGGTGTACATAGAAGTATTAGCCAAAACAGAAAACACTTCGCCGATGAATGCAGGGAAATTAAATCCGGCATACAGTTGATTGAGAAACTGTTTGTTACCGGTTTTTACCGAATACTCCAGGTATTTGTCAAGCAAATCAAGAAATTCGTTTTCGGAAACCCCCTTTTTTGCAATTTTAAAGTCGATGACTTCAGATAATTCTGCCGGAGTTTTAAAATCGAGAAGCGTTTTTGAAGGATCATCGTTTGCCTGGATATAGGCTTTTATTTTGTCGAAAGAAGAAGCGAGGATAGTTAAATCGTTCATGAGTAATATGAGAGAAGTCTGTAGTTTTGAAATTTAAAAAAGATTTCATTTGGATTAACAGGCATAATAGGAAGAATAAACCGAATTTTCTCTTCGTACAATGAAAAAAATCTGGCGCAAAAGTAATGAATTTACTTTATAACGGATAGATTATTTAGTTACGAAATAAGGATTCTTAGCTCCATTCCCTGTAAAATCTCAGCCTGTACTTTAATTTACCATCGTGGAAGAATCTTGTATTTGATAACTTTTTATATTGTATTTTTGTCGCTTTTAAAATATGGATACCAATGTCTCTAAAACACAGCCTTAGCCTGACACTCTTACTGCTGCTCACTTTAAACTCAGCCGCACAGCTGTATATTAACGAAATTCTTGCATCTAATTCCATGGTCAATGCTGACCCGGCCTCCGGAGAATACTCCGATTGGCTGGAGTTGTACAATGCGGGCAACACTGCGATCAACCTCGATGGTTATTACCTTACAGACAACCTGAACGAGCCCGGAAAATGGCAGATTACCGTGAATGCGAGCATTCCGGCCCGGGGATACCTGCTTATCTGGTGCGACGATCTGGGCAGCGGCCTGCATAGTAATTTTAAACTGTCGGCTTCGGGTGAAGAACTGGCTTTGTTCGATCCCTCACTGAGATTGATTGATTCATTGAGCTTCGGACCCCAATATTCCAATATATCATACGCCCGTTACCCCGACGGAGTCGGAACCTGGAGGTATTACACCCGGCCGAGTCCTGCTTCGGGCAACAGCGATACGGGCTTTGCCGGACAAGTAGACAATGTTCCTGAATTCTTGCTAAAAGGAGGATCGTATTCCTCGCCGGTTTCGGTTGAATTGTTTACCGACCTTGGCGGTACCATCCGCTATACCCTTGACGGTTCTGAACCTACAGAGGAGTCGCCCGAATACACCACAGCCATTCCGGTTTCAAGTACCAAAGTGGTAAGGGCAAGAATTTTTAAACCCAACTTTATTCCCGGTTATACCACCACCAGCACCTATTTTATCAACGAAGATTTTGAAACCCGCAACCTGCCGGTTATTTCCATCGCTA
>CAYMOE010000035.1:0-1569 GCA_964391985.1 uncultured Pirellulales bacterium | reverse complement strand
TTTCATACACATCCTTGAGGAAGCAGAAGCCTCCATGACAAGTGATGTCGACCTCTCAAAATCGGTTAAACACCTATCCCGAGAAAGCATTCGAAAGATTTTTTCTTAAGGAATAAAATAATCGTCGCATTAATAACCGACGATTAATTTATTATCGCCTGATTTTTGCGACGATTACGCGACGATTATTTTTACGTTGCATTATTCCGGAGATTTCAATATAATTAAAAAAAAGGTAAGATTCGCATGAAAGAAACTAAAACAATTGAATTGAAGGAAGCCATTAATAATACGTACCTAAAAACGGTCAGTGCATTTGCTAACTTTGGTGACGGAAAGATCTATTTTGGCATTACGGATTATGGTGAAAAGAAAGGAATTGATGACCCGCGTGCAGCTAGTCTGAATATCGAGAATCAAATTAACGATCTCATCAAGCCGCGCCCTAATTTTCACCTCAGCATCGACCCCGGCAATATCATTATATTGGAAGTATTTGAGGGGCCGCATAAACCCTATCTCTACAGGAATAGAGCTTATCGGCGTAGCGATACCTCTACGGTCGAGGTCGATCAAATGGAAATGAAACGACTCGTACTGCTGGGCAGTCATTTGTATTATGAGGCGCTTCCCAGCGTTGAGCAAAATCTCACATTTCGCTATTTAGGCGAAATCTTTAAAGAAAACTTGTCAATCGAAGACATTACCACTGACGTTCAGCGAACCTTAGGATTTTTTACGAGCCAATCACAGTACAACCATGCGGCGGCTCTATTTGCAGACCATAACAATTTTCCCGGAATAGACATTGCGCGTTTTGGCAAAAGCATTAACGAAATATTTGATCGTGAAGTCTTGCGGAACTGTTCGATATTAAAACAATTCTTCGATGTGATTGAACTTTATAAAAAGCATTATCAATACGAAAAAATTGATGGTGTCATCCGCCAACAACACGAACTAATCCCCGAGATAGCCGTAAGAGAGGCGGTCGCCAACGCACTCGTGCACAGAACATGGGACACGCGCTCCCATATTCGAGTTGAGATGCACCCCGATAAAATTCAAGTATATTCTCCGGGAGGATTACCAAAAGATTTGAGCCGCGAAGATTATCTAAAGGGGACAGTTTCATCCTTACGGAACCCGATCGTCGGCAACGTATTTTTCCGGCTTCGTATAATCGAAATGTTCGGCACAGGGATCCGAAGGATCAAAGAGTCTTATACCCATTCGATGCGTAAGCCAGATTTCGACATCAGCGACCATAGCATCATGGTTACCTTGCCGACTGTAGGAGATGCGATAACCTTACCGCCTGAAGAAAAAGCCATTTATGAACTACTGGTAAACGACATTGCACTCAGCAGTGGTGATATTACGGCCGCAACAGGCTTCAAAAAAGATAAAGTATTGCGCCTCATAGGACGATTAAAATCGCAAAACTATATCAAACAAACAGGGGCAGGCAGGGGTACAAAATACCATCTGTAAAGGCCGCCCTTTGACAGCGTGGATCCTTTATAAGCACAAAAAAGAGCATCGCGGTCGCGATGCTCTTTTTTGGCT
>CAYMOE010000034.1:0-4141 GCA_964391985.1 uncultured Pirellulales bacterium | reverse complement strand
AAGAGTCTCTAACGCATAGAATTCTGCTAAATCTGAATAATCGGCATATTCTAAGGCACAAAGATTCTTCGGCTTCGCCTCAGAATGACAGGGTCGATGTTGGACGCCGTGTTAGAATGACAGGGTTGATGTTTGACGCTTCATTCAGCATGACAAAGCCGTTTCTTGCTGCTCGGGCAAAATGAAACATTGTTTTTCAATTCTCCTGTTCGACAATAACATCCATCATCTGCTGTATATCTTTCCTTTGGTTTTCTTTACTTTCCTTTACTTTACTTTCCTTTACTTGGTTGAAGTCCGGTTGCAACGCCGTTCCAACGGCGGTTGAACCGTGGTTGAACCGCGGCTGCCTTTTTCTTGCACTTGCAAGTCCTGCTGCACGCTGGTTTTGCAGAAATTTCTTAGCTGCTCTTAATTCTTTTGTAACTCTTTTGTGAAAAATCTGTCCGTTTTTCTGATGAAATTTAGATTCGATTTTTTTCCAGACTTTTTCGAAGTTTTTTAAGCAGTTGCACGATAGTTTAAGCTCATCGATATCGAAAACGCATCGTCCTTCGCTGCAATACATCTGCAATATTATCAGCCAGTAGCACCCGAATTCTTCGGCTGTCATTCGCGAACTGTGAAAATCTAAAAGAGCTGCTGCCGGTTCGAGCTGTACATATTTAATTTTTTTCATTGCTGATTCCTTTCACTTTTTTCCGTTAAATACTCCTGTGATATGCAAGCCAGAGCTTGAGCATTGCGATGCGCTTTTTTCAGAGCTGAAAATTTCGGTGATGATTCCGAGAGTTTCAATACGGCTGAATCAATTGCTCGATTAACGATATCCATCTGCTCGGCACTAAGAAAAACTATGAACGGCCGGGCAATTTCATCGATGTCCGAAGCTTTACGCCGCATATCCAATAATCTCGTTTCATTAATCAGATTCATACGCTTAATCTGCGCTTTGCTATAGGGCAGAACTTTCGGCAGAATATCGGACAGATGCTTTTCGCTCATTTTCTTAATCAGCTTAAGCTTTTTCTCCAGAACATCCGAACCGCACAGCCGATTAAGCGTCGCCAAAAGCAAATCGGTCTCATCATCATCGACATCCCAAACAACGCAGTCGCAAGATTCGTGTCCGAGCTTCTTCAATGCCTCGAACCGGTGATGGCCGTTGATAATCTGATACCGCATCCCCTGTACCGCTCTGACAATCAGCGGTTCGTATCGTCCGGTGCGTTCGATATTGCGGACGAGCTTGGCAAAACTGCTTTTGCCCATCTTATTAGGATTGTCCGGATGAGGTTCGAGCTGCTCGATTGCGATAGCTGTAATAGTGTTTTTCATATATACCTCGTTTCTGAAATAATAAAATTGACAGTTGTAACCCCTTGTTAATAAAGCACTTAAATTTCTTAATGTTTCACTTATACAATGATGAAACCTATGTTACATTTGTACGATAATGAAACCTATGTTTCACAAGATTCCGGAGTTGACTTCTCGGCTTTCGCGTTCTTTAGCCGGATTAAACCAAATATAATAGACCGGCCTGTCGCCGAGCTTGCTAAGCACGTATTTGGTTCTTTGCGGCCCTTCGGGCATATCCCTGCGATTCGGATAGCCCTGAAGAAACCGCCGAATTTCCCTGTCGATAAATCTCCGAGCAGAGGTTTTGAGATGCTCTATTCGTTTATGAACCTTGTCAGCTTTGTAAAATATTTCCTCTTCGATTCCGACCAAACTCAAAGCTTCTTTAATCCTCAGGCACGCGGCACAAAGCCCCGCGGTGTAAGGATGCATTCCGGCTTTTTCGAAAAAAGGATTGATATGACCCATCACAGCCATCGCTTCGATAATTCTCACATTCAAAAGCGGCATAGTTTCGCGGACAAGCCTTGTCGCAAGACCGATATTCCGAAATCGAGGCTCGACAATCACACGGCTTATCGTTCGGATATTTTTATTGACCATCGCGGCAGCAGTTCTGCGGTCGTATCCCCTGAAGTATCCACCGGTCGCCGCGTTGCGAAGCTCGACGTAAACAGCGGGCATAGAATAAACGATAACCGCGGCGGTCTCTTGTGCCAAACGAAGCGCGTAAATCGCTTGATACGGGCCGAGTTTATCTCCGCGATAATGATAGCGTCCGAGTCTTCGATAATCGCTGATGTCACCGCAGACAAGCTCGAATTTTCTTACCAGATTTTCATTAGACATTTGTTTAGAGCCTTTCGAATATGATAATAACCGTCGTATATCGACAGCACCGAGCAAACGCCCAGCGAATCCATAAGAACAACCGCATCGGCTGCAAGAACATGAAGTTTCTCCTCGCTGCTCGATGCCAGAAGAAATATCATCTTTTCGCGGTCCGCCATGCTCCGGATGTTTTCGCATAGAACCGCCGAGGATGCACTGTCCAGATTCGAACAGAATTCGTCAGCGATGATGAATTTTTTGTTCATAGAAAAAGCAATCGCCATCTTGCACCGCCATTGCTGTCCCTCGCTGAGATACTTGTATTTGTTGATTATCGAGACAACGTCGCAAAGACCCGCACGCGAAAAATATTTCAGAGTCTGTTTGACATCAGCGTCTATCAGGTCAATCACACGGTCGTTTCCGCGGGGTTTTATCTCATCTATCAAAACCCGCTCATCTTCGGGAACCAGAGACGTAAGCATATTCAGAAGGACCGTTTTACCGCAGCCGCTTGGGCCTGTCAGCAGTATCACATTGCCCGGGTCTATCCGTATCGAGCATTTTATCTCGCGGCTGAGGTCTTCGAGCTTATCGCTGCTGAGGCCGAACATCTGCATAACCTCGGCGGCTTTGGGACTGAACGGGCCTTTTTTCTCGATGACTGTTTTAACGTTATAATATTCCATTGATTCGCTCCTTAATATCTTCGTTCCGTGAATTTGACGTGTTTACGTTTCTTAATATCCCTGAGAATCTTCCATATCCGGTAAAAGCTCGTTTTGTATTTGTCACTGAGAGCCCTAATTGTCAGCCCGCGAACGAAATAATCCTTCGCAAGCTCCAAGTGAACCGCCGCGAGGCTGTCCCTGCTGCGCAAAACATCGCTGAAATTTTCGCTCGACAGACGATTGGTTATCTTTTCGATTCTTCGCGAAACCGTCGAGACGCTGACGCCTAAAAGTTTGCTTATCTGGCGATAGCTGTTTGCGTTATCCAGAAACATCTTCACCAAAATCCTGTCCGGCTCATTCAAAAACTCCAGACGGCTGCGGTAGGTTTCGAGCCTGTTTCGAACATCACGCGAAGCGCAGAAAATCCGCGGGTCCAAGTTTTGATGGAATTTGCTCATATAACTTCCCTGTAAGCGGTGCGTTATTCCAAGCCCGAATAAGACCGCCGGATGAACTGAAATGATTCAGAATATCCTTATTTTATTTATCTTTGCTAAACTACCCCGCTTAAACCGCTGGGATTCCCGAAATCAATCTTGTTTTCCGTAACTCGCATGTTTTTTCGCGTTTTCGAGCGGATTCTTTGATTTTTTATGGTTTTTCAGCAGTTTTTGCGGAAAATCTTGTTGTTTTTTCATAAAACAACAGGGCTATATTATTATTGCAATTAACCAATGTCAAACGAAAAATATCATTTTTTGTAAAATTATACCGCTTGTTATGCAAATATTGAAAATTAAAGGATTTACAAATCGCCTTTTTTTTAAATAAATTTTCAGCGGTATTTTTTTAGAAATAGTCGATATTTTTCTCATTTTATTGTTGACAATTATGCATCAAAACGTTAACTTGTATCAGCTATAAGGGGCTATTTGTCGGGATGGAGCTTAAAGGAGGTTGAAAAGCCCGTAGTCGCGGCCCTTTAAGATGCTTAAGATGAGCATAGTTGTTCCGGAGGGTCCTGTTCATCTGGAACCGCCGACGCATATCTTGGCGTAAGTTTCTTTTTAAGATACTTGCGCCGACGGTCTATAAAGCTAATAACTTAAAGCGAAAATTCATATCGTAAATCTAAAAATGTTCCTTCGGATTTGCCATACGATTTGTCACTCTGGTTCACGATACAACTTGCCTGCCCTGAGTCTACCGAAGGGTCATACTGAGTCCCGATTTGCTTCATCCCGATGTCGTCAGTTGTATCGGGATATCGGGAC
>CAYMOE010000033.1:0-8156 GCA_964391985.1 uncultured Pirellulales bacterium | reverse complement strand
TGTTTTCATCGGTCATTCCATTATCTAAAATTGAGGTTTTGTTAGAGGCTCTAAGTATTTAACGGCTTAGCTGCTATTTTCTTCTTCGCTTTCTTTTTGCCGCAGCTGAAAACCAGTTGTAAATCCACGTCCAGACCGAACCATACGCAAGAACCACAATGATAATCGCAAGCAATATAACTGCTAATATTCGAAACAGCCAAACGGGAAAATATTGAGGAACATACAGCAAGGCTATTAATACCCCCATCAGAGCGCAGGCAATTGTTACGGTCGCAGTGGAGCGTTTCATTCTGTCGGATTTTGAAATGACATTTTTTTTATCGGGTTTAGACATCCAAATTCCTTCCTGCCTTTTTCGAAAAAGTTAATTTAACCGTAGGCGGCAAAGCTTTACTTCATCTACAAGATAAGTATCAAATCGATTATGAATAATAAAATCGTATTAAACAAAGTTCTTATTCTGTCCAGTATTATTGTTCTGGCCGGGCAAAAGGCTTTTGGAGTCCTGCTCTATCAGTTCAAGATTAGGCGAGACAGATTCGATGCGTTTTTCGACCTGCCTGATATGCTCGGCAGGCTGAATATGCTCGGGCAGCGTTCCGCCGATTCGTTTAATGGCATCGCGAACCTCCCTGCCTACGTTTTTATGGGTTTGAATGGCTTGCTCCTGAGTTTTAATGTTTTCTTTCTGCAATTTCTCACGGGCCTGTGTCATTCGGAACTGATTGGCTGCAAGCTCGGTAGTGTTCATTCTGTCCATCAGGTTCTCTTTGCGGTCGATACCTTTAAATTTTTTGATATCCTCGACACCTTTGCCGCCAACTATCGGTTTGCGCGCGCGCAAAGTGATAGTCCGGCTTATTACCGGATAGCTCGCAGGATGTCATCGCCTTGGTAATCGCATTATCAAAACTCCGCCAATGGTTATAACCAAGCAGCGGCTGTAAGTCTCTTGCACTCCAGTATTCGGCACCGTATTGATTGACTTGTTTCAGTTCTTCAAATGTCTTTGGCTTGTCCGGCAGATTCGTGTTTTGCATATTTTAACCTTATGAAACACAATTTCTACTTCATATAAAAGATAAGAATCAAATCGATGACGAATAACAGGACAATCGTCGCTTCGAGCAGCACCATCCAGAAATTAATCGTATCCTGCTGCAGCAATCCGTAAAGCTCATCAAGGGTTTTGAGTTTGTCGTTAATCACGCTGTCCCATTCGTCCAGATGAAATCTCAACGAAACGCTTTTATAAATATCCGCCAGATACCAGTCGCCGAAAAACTTCGTGGTATTAATAAGCTCATCGCTTAATCTGGCCATATCGATACGAATTTCACGAAGATATTTATTTACCGTTTTTCTACCGAAATACTTTCTCTTGGCAAGGTCTCGATATGCTCTTTCGAGCGAAGCATCGAGCAGCCTGTCATAAGCACCCAATTCGAGAAGCTGAACGTTGGCAAGCTCCATTACATGCAGAATATCGTCAAGGTTTTCAGGCGGCGCGACAACCACCGCGGCATCCCAGTCGACTACGACCATATCATTGTTATAATAGCTGACAAACTGTGAGGTCGATTCCTCAATCTGTTGAGCGGAAAGGTCATCGGCACTTGTTTCTTCAGTCAGTAAAGCGGCTACAAGAGATTTGTTGTCACTTAGCCACTGTTCGGTTCGAACCGAATCGGACAGCCCGTGCAGGCAAAAAACCGTATAAGTTTCGTCCCTATCGATTTGGGGATTGGGACGAATGCAATAAGGCTGAAGCTCATCGCTTATCCGGATTGCTAAATCGTTTATGTAATTTTTAAGGGCTATTTGGTCTATCTCCGGTTCGTGATAATCGACAAGCTCGCGTAATGTAAGATTTTCGAAAGGAACCCGCAGGACAATGCTGACTGCGCCGACGCTGAAAACCTTGACCGAACGGGCTATTTGGACATCACGGCCTCGAATACGCAAAGTATCAGGAGCAAGCGTCACCGTTTGGGGACGATAAAACATCATTTGTTTAGGGCTGCGTTTATTAGGGCCCATCGAATATTGACTGGTCGCCTGACCAAGAATATGAGAAATCGGAGTATCTTTCATATCGTAGGCAAGGTCGTATGCATAAACATAAACCACTTCGCCTTTGTAGACTGTTCTTGCGTCTTTTTGCGCATAGCTATCTTCAGCTTGCATAGTTTCTCCTATTAAACCGCATCTTGTTCGGCTGCAGCCGGACAGTTAAGTATATGGTCGATTAAATCTGAAAGTTTGGCAGTGGCAAGAGCGATACAGGAATCGGCAGCACCGTAGTACATATAAACCGTATCGTCTTTGACGAGCCAGCCGCACGGAAAAACCACATCATCAACATCACCATGCCGTTCGTATGCCGCCTGCGGGCCGAAAATCCATTCATCGGTTCGACGCAGAACTTTTTCGGGATTTTCTAAGTCAAGCAGCACCATCCCAAGCCGGTATAGACTTCCGGAACAGGTTGTTCTTACGCCATGATATAAAACCAGCCAGCCATGTTCGGTTTGCATCGGAGGAGCAGATAAACCGATTTTGTTCGCATCCCACCACGCTCCCTGTCTGGCATGTATTATTTCCTGATGGTCGCCCCAATGTTTCAAATCAGGCGAATATGAAAGCCAAATATCCGCGGAAAGGTTCGTCATACGAGCGACCGGCCTGTGAAGCATTGCCCAGCGGTCTTTGAACTTTACAGGGAACAAAGCCGCGTCTTTATCTTCTGGGGGCATTACAGGGCCTAACCGCTCGAAAGTTTTGAAATCATCGGTAACGGCTAACGAAACTAAAGGCCCGCCTTTGGAATACGCGGTATAAGTAATCGCCCAGCGGCCGATTGAATCGAGCCATGTTATTCGGGGGTCTTCTATTCCCCAGATTTCTTCGGGATGTTTGGCCGGGTCGGGTTTTAACGTCGGTTCGGGGGCAATTTGCCAATCGCTGATACCGTCTTTACTTTTGGCGACGGTTAGATGTGAAATTCCCCTGTAATCTTCAACGCGAACAAGCAGCAAAGTCGAACCGTCAAACCTGGCCGCTGCCGCGTTAAAAACCGAGTTTGCTTTGTAAGGCCAATCCGAAACAGACAAAATAGGGTTATTCGGATGTCTGGTGAAAAGCTCTTTGTAATGCGTTTTTCCCATAATTATTTATTCCTCTAAAAAAGTCCGTGTTATTTTACACAAAAACCTATGGATTTTGAAATATAAAACGTTTTTTTGATAATACGGTTTTTGAGTTGCTCTGTTTAGCCAGAAAAATTAAAATCCTTAGGTTATGACAAATCAAACTGATATAAATAAAGCTGTACGGCAGCATATTGAAATGGAAAAGTTTTTCAGCGGAGGGTTTACCGTAAAAAGTAAAACAGATTCCTTAAAACAGCCGGAAAAACAAAATAGTTCGAAACAAAATGAGCTTGAGGCCGTTGCGACCCAAGTCGCCCAATGCCGAAAATGCGAGCTGGGTTCGCTTAGAACGAATCCAGTCCCCGGTGAAGGAAATCCTGACGCAAGATTAGTTTTCATCGGCGAAGGTCCGGGAGCAGATGAAGATGCTCAGGGCAGACCTTTTGTAGGACGAGCTGGACAACTGCTCGATAAGATGATTAAAGCTATGGGACTGCAGCGCAGTGATGTTTATATCTGCAATATTATAAAATGCCGTCCGCCCGGAAATCGCGACCCTAAACCCGAGGAGATTTTTCAATGCCTGCCCTATCTGCAGAGACAGCTTGAAATAATTCAACCGGAAATTATCGTTGCTCTCGGAGCACACGCAGCCAGAACACTTTTAGAAACAACTAAACCAATAGGCCAACTTCGCGGTCAATTTCTGGATTATTACACAAGTTTGGGCAAACCGCCTATAAAATTAATGGCTACTTTTCACCCTGCGTATCTGCTGCGAAATTACTCCGATGATAACCGCCGAAAAGTTTGGGAAGACCTGCAAAAGGTGCTTGCCGAACTGGGACTGAAATCGCCGCAAGGTTCACAGAAATAAAGGTAGAATTAAAAATTCCTCTTAATATACTCAACGGCATTGTTAAAGATAGACATACCGTCACCGTCGCCTGTCAAGTTTAATCTGGTCCAGTGCGGATGCTGAGTAATTCGAATGAATCTTTCCGGATGCGGCATTAATCCCATAACCCGCCCTGTACGGTCTGTTAATCCGGCAATCGAAGCGGTCGAGCCGTTGGGGTTAACCGGATAGCCGCCTTCGTTTCCGTCTTCATCAACATATTTGAAGGCAACATAACCTTCAGATTTAAGCTTTTCGATTTCTTCGTTTGTTTGCGCGACGACTTTTCCTTCGCCGTGCGCGATAGGCAGATATATTTTTTTGCCTTGCTCGATAAAAACACATCTGTCGGTCTGAGGAGCAAGATAAACCCAGCGGTCTTCGAATTTTCCGCTATCGTTATTTGTTATAGTAACAGTCTGCAAGGCTCGGCTCGTATCATTACCCGGCAACAGTCCCATCTTAACCAGAACCTGAAAACCGTTGCAGATTCCCAGAACTAATTTGCCGTCGTCGATGAATTTTTTTATAGCATCATAAAGATGGTGTTTAGCCTGATTTGCGAGTATTCTGCCCGCGGCTACGTCGTCACCATAACTGAATCCGCCGGGGAAAACCAATATCTGATACTCATCAAGCAGCCCTTTATTTTCGATTATTCGATTTATATGAACTCTTTGTGCCTGGGCGCCGGCAGCTTCGAAGGCCTGAACTGTTTCCATATCGCAGTTGATGCCGGCAGCTCTTAAAACCATAACTTTGACTTGTGTCATTGAAATATCCTATTGCTGAGTTACCATGCAAATGTTTTTTGCCATGCGTTCTTTAAAATATCGATACCTATGTCAACAACAACTTCGTTCGCTGCTGTTCGGATTAATAATTTTTTATCTTCGGCTACCTTGCCAATCTGACCGAAAGGAAGATTCAGCATCAGCTTCGCGAAAACATCGTATTTATCAGGTTCGATTTCCACTATATAACGGGAATTGGATTCACTGAACAACTGACTGTCCGTTCGGCTGCAATTATTGCTTTTCGGCAATGCCCGCAAATCCGCTTCTATCCCCAATCCACCCGCAAATGCCATTTCCGCAAGCGCAACAGCCAACCCGCCTTCGGAACAATCATGACAGCTTGCCAATAACCCTTTGCCCACTGCCTGAGAAATTTTTTCTGCGATTTTAGGGGCTTTGTTCAAATCGAGTCTGGGGACATTTGCGCCAAGCTGATTATGAATTTTGTAATAATGTGAGCCGCCAAGCTCGTTGTCGGTAAGGCCGACGACAAAAAGCAAGTTGCCCGGTTTTTTTAGGTCGCTGCTAATACATTTATTTATATCTTCGACAATCGCAATAGCGCTTATAAGCAGCGTAGCAGGTATCGCGATTCGGCTCCCGTCGGCGCACCTAAATTCGTTATTGAGCGAATCTTTCCCTGAAATAAAAGGTACTTTATACGCCAAAGCACCGTCATGACAGGCTTGTGCGGCTCGGACTAATGTTCCGAGTGTTTCGGGTTTTGTGCAATCACCCCAGCAGAAATTATCTAAAATTGCGATACGCTCGAAATTTCCTCCGACACAAACCAAATTTCTGACAGCTTCATCGATGCCCGCCAACGCCATCCAGTACGGGTCTATATCACCGTACATAGGATTCATCCCGCAACTGACAGCCAGTCCTTTGTTCGAATCAAATTTCGGTTTAATAACGGCTGCGTCAGAAGGCCCGTCATTGGTTTTTCCCATAAGCGGTTTTATAACCGAAGCTCCCTGCACTTCGTGGTCATACTGTCGTATCACCCATTCCTTGCTGGCAACGTTCGGAGATGAAAGTATCGCGAGCAAATCTTCGTTATAATTATCTTTTTCCGGCAGTGACGGTTCGCTGATTTTAGGTTTTAACCAAACAGCCTTTCGTGAATACTTGGGAGTGCCGTGGTGCAGAAAATCCATATCTAACTCACCGACAAGCTCGCCGCTGTAGCGCAGGACAAGTTTTTTGTCATCGGTGAATTTGCCGATTACAGTCGATTCAACATTTTCCGAGTCGAATAATTTTTGTATCGCTTCGCGGTTTTCGGGTTTTACAGCAACAACCATTCGCTCCTGAGCTTCGCTAATCCAGATTTCGGTATAATTAAGACCTGCATACTTTAGCGGGACAAGCTCGAGATTTACTTCGGCTCCTAATTTTTCGCCCATCTCGCCGACGGCACTGCTAAGCCCCCCTGCTCCGCAGTCCGTAACCGCTTCGTACAAACCGGAATCTCTGGCTTGGAGCAAAACATCAAGCATTTTCTTTTCAGTTATAGCATTGCCGATCTGAACAGCGTGCGAAAAAATTGTTTCATGTTCATGGGTCATTTCACCGGAAGAAAAAGTCGCTCCGTGAATGCCGTCACGTCCTGTTCGTCCTCCGACAACGATTATCAGATTTCCGCTTTGAGGATGTTTGAAACATTTATCTTTATCCATCAGGCCGATGTTGCCGCAATAGACCAGCGGATTGGCAATATATCTTTCATCGAAATAAATCGCGCCGTTTATCGTCGGGATTCCCATTCTGTTTCCATAATCGCGAACACCGGCTACGACGCCCTTCATAATTCTTCTCGGATGCAGAACACCTTTGGGAATTTCATCAAGCTTCTTATCCGGCGGGCCGAAACAGAATATATCCGTATTGGCAATAGGTTTCGCGCCCATTCCTGTTCCCATCGGGTCGCGTATAACCCCGCCAATGCCTGTCGCCGCCCCGCCGTAAGGGTCTAACGCGGAAGGATGATTATGCGTTTCGACTTTAAAACAGACAGCACTTTGTTCATCGAACTCTATAACTCCGGCATTATCATCGAAAACCGAAATGCACCACGGTTTATTTAATTTTTTGGTCGCTCCAAAAACAGTCTCTTTTAATAAATTGTCGAAATGAACCTGCTCTTCGTCAATGGTCATCTCGACTTGACTTTTAAGCGTTTTATGTACGCAATGCTCGCTCCATGTTTGCGCAAGCGTTTCAAGCTCTATGTCCGAAGGCTCCCTGCCGAGCTGCTGATAATATTCCTGAATGGTTTTCATTTCGACCAGATTCAGAAATAAATCTTTCTCTTTGCTAAGAGCTGCAAGGCCGTTATCATCAAGATTTCTTATCGGCCACTCTGTTTTCTTCAACTCATAAGGTTTCAAATGAGGACTGGGCGGTTCGGATTCGTCGCCGATTACAACCGTCTCGATGCAGTCATTGGCAAGAATTTTTTGAGAAATAGTTTTTATTTGGGATTGGCTGATGTGTCCCAGAAGAACATACTTTCTTGCGGTACGGACGTTATCTACTTTAACTCCCATGTCAGCAAGCGCAGCAGTAACAGACTGGGCAACCGGATCAGTGACACCGCTTTTGAGATGCACCTCAACTAAAGTCGCCTTGGCCAAGCCTGCGGGAGCTTTGCTTCTTCCGATGTAATATGATTCGCAGACAGGGTCGGCCAGAAGCTCTTTCGCGATGCGCTCGGCAAAATCATGCTCGAAATCCGCTTCGATTAGAAAAACTCTTGCGGACTGAACTGCTTCAATGCTCGTTATGCCAAGCTCGCGAATATCCTCGAATACGCCCGCTCCGTGGACATCAACACTACCTTCATTATTGAAAACCTCAAAACGCCATTGTTTCACAGTGATAATTCCTTACATTACTTCAGATTTGTTTTTTACCGCAGAGACCGCAAAGCTCGCAGAGATTATTTTTGTTTTTCTCTGAGGCCTAAACATACTCAGCGGTAAATCGTTCTGCGAATTATACAGCGAAGCGTTTGAGTCGTCAAGAAATGTAGCGTCTGGGTTGTGTATGGCAACTAATTTCAAGCAGTGATCATACAATATGCGCATTTTTTCAACATTCTCAAGCCAATACTCTTACATGCGATCCCGAACATATGCACAAAATCAACATTAATTGAAGAAAGCTGATATCCCAATGCCAAATTGGCTTTACTCAAGAATACGGCTGTATCCACATTTTTGTGTGGGATTAATTCCGAATCTACATGAGGTGCTAAACGAATGGCGGACACTCGATGTTTAAATTTACGCCACCTGTTTC
>CAYMOE010000032.1:0-12211 GCA_964391985.1 uncultured Pirellulales bacterium | reverse complement strand
ACGAGCCTTTTCATATCGGCTTATATGGACCCGATACATATTCACACATAACTATAGTCCCCGAACCCGCATCGATTGCGTTTATTGCCCTTGGCGGATTAGCTCTGCTGCGAAGACGTTAATAGTTCAAGCTGTTCTTATAGGGGTGTTTAGATTAATCCGAATTAGCCCGCTGCTTCGCCGTAAAGAAAACAAGGATAGTTTCGATTGTCATCCAGGCGGCGAGGACAAAAAGTGCCGCCGCAACCGAAGCTAACAGCCAATTATCCCCGAAATTTCGAATGTAGTCTTTTTCCTTAATTATCAGCGCCGAAATTGTAACCGCTAACATTATCAATGCCGGTATCCCCGCGAGAATGTATTTCAGACCTCCTTTGGTTTTGAGATAAATCGTTACCAGCAGCAATGCCAGCGCAGCCAAGAGCTGATTGGCGATTCCGAACATCGGCCAAAGCTTCAATGCACCTCTTCCATCGGCACCGGTGGCAAATGCAAGGCCTGCCGCTGTTAAAACCGCCAGCGTCGTAGCCGTCCAGCGGTTAGTCAGCGATTTGATTTTAAGGTCGAAGGCAATCTCACCTATTACATAACGCTGGATTCGCACCGCGGTGTCGAGCGTTGTCCCCGCGAACGAGGCTACAAAAACCCCCATTACTGTGGCGGCTATTACTGTGGGAATTTTCATCGTACCGATAAGATTAGCTGCTCCTGTTACGAAAGCAGATAAATTTGCACCGAGACCCTCTGCTCCGCTGAAGCTTCGGTAATGGCTAAGCCAAGCCATTTGTCCGGTTAGAATCGAACCGTCCGCTGCGGTATAAGCTATCCCGATACCGGCTCCGACGCATATAAGAACCAAAACAGCAAGCAGTCCTTCCAGCAGCATCGAGCCGTAACCTATCATTAGAGCATCGGGTTCTTTGGCGATTTGTTTAGGACTTGTTCCTGATGCAACCAAAGAGTGAAATCCGCTGACAGCTCCGCAGGCGATAATAACGAATAGAAAAGGCCACAGTGACGGAGCGTCAGCCGGAACATTCGTATTTATTGCCGGAGCGGCCATTTGTAATGAACCGGAAAAAGCAGCAAAGATAACCCCGACAAACAAAAGTGTCATCGCGACAAATAACTGCCATGCGTTTATGTAATCGCGAGGCTGAAGAAGCATAGTAACCGGCAGCGTCGAAGCAATCCAGCCGTAAGCCAGAAGTATAATTGTCCAAACTCCGGTCGGCGGTATAGGGCCTATCGAAGGCATTTGAAATGAAGTTAGGCTGCCCAGCCAGATGCTAAGGTACATTGTTATTACCGCGATAGCCGTTGCAAAAAATAGATTCGCACCTTTTTTATAAATCGCATAACCGAGCATCATCGCTATAGGTATCTGAAACCATACAGGAATAAGCGATGTCGGAAACTGCGCGAAGATAACCGCTATGACCATTCCGAATACCGCGATAACAATCAGCAAAGTCAGAAATACGATGATAAACAGAATAAATCGCACCCGGCGGTTTATATATTTGGCGGCGACTTCCGAAATGCTCTTTCCCTCGTTGCGAAGCGAAATAACTAATGTTCCGAAATCGTGAACGGCTCCCATAAAGATACAGCCAAGCGTTACCCACAGAAGCGCCGGCAGCCATCCCCAGATAACCCCTATGGCCGGGCCCACAATAGGGCCGGTACCGGCAATCGAAGTATAATGATGACCAAAGATTATTCCTCTGCGGGAAGGAACATAGTCGATGCCGTCTTTAAATTCCACAGACGGAACTTTCGCGTCTTGTTTGAGCTTGAAGATTTTCTTTGCGAGGAATCGCCCGTAGGTATTATAAGCGATTACATACCCGGCGCTGCAAACCAGCAGCAATAATAAAACTTCCATTTGAAACGCCTTTCGATTGTCAGCGATAATCGCTATGCCGTTTAATGTTTTATTGTCGTTCTCGCAGAATCGCGATGATGCTGTCTTTTGTTATCATACTAAGTTGGCTGTATTTTTCAACAAATGGTTTTAAATCTTCATTGACCCTTTCCCAATTCATATCCGCTAATTTTTTGATGATTTCCCCGCACCAATTGTCTTGAGTAATCGGCGGGCCGGACCAATTCGTCTGCTTCAATGCGTTATTGAGAAATTGCAGGTTTGGCCCCGGCCATGTTCTGTCAGATAAATACCAAAACAAATCATAAACATCTCTTCCTTTTACATACTTGCGGGAGAAAAAAGCATGCAGCTTGCAGGATAAAAGCGAGCTTTTGTCATAATGCTGGATGTTTAAAAGTACATATTTTCTTACAATGCTTGTTTGAAGATTCGCTCCTTGGGGAGGATTGGTGTCAATTTCTAATTTAATTGAAACTGTTTCCGAACTCAGCGAAGATAATCCCATCTCATACAGCAAGCCGGGGAACTTTACAAAAGCGGCTTTAACTACTTTGGATTCTTTAATTTTAACATTGATAATGTAATTTTGAGCTTCGAAGTCAGACTTCGCTTTTTTCATAAACAGCTCAAAGTTATCTTCGGCTCCTGCCTCTGAAATTGAAAAGTCCAAATCCTCAGAAAATCGCGGCATAGAATACAGAAATCTCAGTGCTGTACCCCCGACAAAAGCCCAATTTGCGAATGCCTTGCCGTTCTGCAGAGATTCGAGCAGCAAGGCCTGAAGGTATTCACGAATTATGCATTTAGCAAGATTGGTATCAGTGACATTTCGAATTTGCTCTTTAATATAATCCTTCAAAGTTCGACTCCTTCACCATCATCGATAATCCGCTCGATATATTTTGAAGCACGAATTAATTTAGGGGAACAGGTTTTTTTTGCAAATTCTTTTAAAATATTCTTGTCGATTTTTCCCAAATTTTGAAGTCTTAGCTGTTCGATAAAATCTTCACTGTCGCCGCCGCTTGTCAGATAAATCAAATCGAGCAATGCTTTTTCAGGATACGCCAAGAATGCGCTTTGGCCGTTCGAAAATTCTATTTTTGTGTACCCCCAGAAAAAATTTTTATTGATATGCCTAAAATCGAACCTTCCTAACGGGGTCTCGATTGTTCCGGGCCTTGTTGTTGTAACACTTGTAATCAGCGGAACGTATTCAGGTATCATGCCGTAAAAGGCAAGTGCCGACTGCATGCTGACATAAGACGGAGTTTTAATTGCATTGGCAATGCTGAATTTTTCAGGAGCAGTTTTCTGGTACGGCTCGGCGAGGGCATAAAGTCCTTTGTTAAGCCGGATAAGCCTGCCTGTTTTCACCCATCGGCTGATTTGCAGCCTGATTTTGGCAAGGTTCTGCCCGGCGGCAAGAAAACCCACCGTAAAACAAGGTAAATGGGCAACTTTTTTTAGCAAATCATCATATTTCATTGCATTATAATATCATAAATGATAAATTATTGCAATATATCGGCCATATATGATTCTAAGTTTAATTTTAACATAAAAAAGATTTAAACTAAGAATACGGAGACAGAGGTATTATTTTCTATGTGAGCGAACCAAAATTCTAATAGGAACTTCACAAACAGGCAAAAGCTCTTGAAGCCTGCCTATTATGTACCTTTTGTACTGCTCGCTAAACAGCTCCGTGCGGTTGACGCTAAGAACGATTGTAATAGGATTTATTGAGACCTGCGTAGCATAGTAAATTTTCGGAACAGCCGCTTTTCGACGCCTTGTTCCGCTGCATTCGGTTTTTATAGTTTCAAAAGCCTTGTTAAGTTTAGGAGTTTTTATTCTCGTCGTAGCCTGCTTGAAAAGCGAAATAGCCAAATCAAGCGTGCTTTGAACATTTTTTGTCTCGGTGGCGGTGGTAAAAGCAATCGGAGCATATTTCAATCCGGGCAGAACCTTTGTCAGATATTCTTCATAATCATCTGTTCCGGCAGTATCCTTCGCCAAATCCCATTTATTTACGACGATTATACAGCTTTTGTATTCTTCAGAGATGAACTTCGCCAGTTTTTTATCGACCTGCGATACAGGTTCGGTTGCGTCTATTAGAAGCAAAACAACATCAGCTCGCTTTATCGAATGCGTGGCTCGAACATAGCTGTAAAATTCTATGCTGTCTGCCAGCTTGCTTTTTTTCCTTACCCCTGCCGTATCGATAGCGACAATAGTTTTACCGTCTTTAACAAAACGTACGTCTATCGCGTCTCGCGTAGTACCCGGTATTTCACTTACTATGACGCGTTCTTCGCCCACCATCGCGTTTAGCATAGTGCTTTTTCCGGCATTGCGCTTGCCGACAATCGCTATTTTCATTACCGGGTCCGTCGGTCTTTTGGATTCGAATTGCGAAATTTCCTTAAAAATTCTATCTAACAGCACTTGCTTGTTAAGATTATTCGCAGCCGAGATGCACAAAAAATCACCGAAACCTAATTTTTTAAACTCACCCGCGGCCGGAAACATATTCGCCGAATCCGCTTTGTTGGCGACTCCGATTACTTTGAGATTTTCTTTTCTAAGAAGCTTTGCGATTGTCTGGTCCAGCACGGTAATGCCGTCTCTTATATCAACCATAAACAGTACAAGATTTGCGGATTCGATTGCCCTGCGGATTTGAGTTTCCACATGCTCTTCGAGCCGGTCGGAATCGACAATACCGTAACCGCCGGTATCGACAAGCTCGAAATAACGTTCGTTTCTCTCGATAAGTGTGGTTACACGGTCTCTGGTCACGCCTGCGGTCGGCTCGACGATACTTATCATCTGTCCCGCAAGGGCGTTCAAAAGTGAGCTTTTGCCAACATTAGGCCTGCCGATTATTGCTACTGTCGCTAATACCATAGCCTGTCCCATAATAAGAAAACCGCATTATAGCAAAAAAATGCTTAAATGCCATGCAAAGCAGGATATTTACAATTCTATAAACTATTAGAGATTCACACAAAACCTTGCCGATATAATGAATTATGGAATCTACACAGGCTAAATCGAATAGGTATAAAATAATAGACCTCGAATCGGGTTCGTCCGAACCGAAGCTTAAAAAATGCATTTTTTGCGCCGAAGCCATTCAGGCAGACGCGTTTAAATGCCGTTTTTGCGGTGAATTTCTCAACACAGACAAAGCCCGTTCTCTCGAACGGCTTGCCAAACAAAAAACCGAAAAGGACGGCCCGATGCCTGATGAAAACGGTATTTTATTTGCCGCCAAGCCTTCTTTGTTCGGGCTGGTTGGTACTGGGGTAAAAGCCGCTATTATTTTAACCTTGGTTATGCTGGCGGCGAAATTTCCGGTTGAATATTATATAATGCCGTTCTTCGGAAGCATTTTTAACTTTCAAATCAGCGATAATCAGTACCATGCTATTACCAGCTATAAAAACGGTCTATGTTTGGGTGCCGTGATGCTGATTGTATTTTGGCTTACATATAAAGTCTTAAAATTAAAAATGACTTACTACGAGATAAGCACCGACCGAATAGAATATAACAGGGGGGTCTTAGACAGGAAGGTCGATAACATCGATATGTTTCGCGTGGCTGATTTGAAACTTCGCAGAAGCCTGCTGGATTGTATGCTCGGAATAGGCGAGGTAACTTTAATCACAACTGATAAATCAGACCCGACTTTCAAATTCGAGAAGCTTCGCAGCAGCCGAAAGCTTTACGATATAATTAAAACACAAAGCCTCGAAGCAGACCGCAAGCAGCAAGTTGTTCATATTGAATAAACTGCCGCAGATGTTCTGCTCTAAACAAAACGCCGGACTATTTACCCCTGTTCTTGGCTAAATTAATCCAGTTAGGCTGCGAAAGAAACAGTGTAAGTTTGCTGTATTCATCCTGAATCTGGTTGAATAATTCCGGTATATGCTCCATATCTTTATCTCTTCCGGCACATTCGAGCTTATAGGCAACATCGCCGAGCCTTTTTGCGCCAATCTGAAGAGATGCGCCTTTTAGGCTGTGAGCATACATCCGTATATATTTGGGATTGGCCGATTTTATCGCTTCTGCCAAAGACTGCACACATTTAGGACTGTCTTTCCGGAACATTTCGACTACCTGCTCAATTACCGTTTCGTCATCGCAGATATTCATAATCGCCTGCCAGTCTATAAGTTCGTCAGCGACAAGAGCCTCGCCTGATTCAGGCGAGTTGAGAATACAGGTATCTTGGTTGGCGCAGTTATCGGCAAGCTCCTGAATCTGTTCACGGACAGAGTCGATTTTCTCGCAAATATTTTCATTTTTAGGTTTGAGATATTTCGTCAGCATTTCGATTAAATATTTTTTGTTTATAGGCTTGGGCAGATAATCATTGCAGCCCGCCGTCAGACATTTTTCCTTGTCACCGTTCATAGCATGTGCGGTTACCGCGATTATCGGCTTGTTAAAACCGTCTTTTCTCAATTGTCGTGTGGCATCGTAACCGTTCATATGCGGCATCTGAATATCCATCAGCACAAGGTCAACGTCTTGGCTCTGAATCGCTTGTATCGCCTCGTTTCCATTATGCGCCAAGACAACTTCAAACCCCAGTTTTTCAAGAAGAATCCTTATAAGCGTCTGGTTTGTCGGAGTATCCTCTGCCACGAGAATTCTGCCGCTGAAGCTTTTCTCTTCAACCGGCGTCGTATGTTTCATTTTCGGCCTTTCCTGTTTTTTATATTGGGGCTGCTGCTGAACATCGACTCCCGCGGGAATAATCAGAGAAAAGGTAGAGCCGAATCCGACCCGGCTCTGTAATGCTATAGTTCCTCCGAGCAGATTTGTCAGTTTCTTTGTTATAGCCAGCCCAAGGCCCGTTCCTCTTCTATTCTGGCTTGTACTTCTTTGAGGTTGAGCAAAATGCTCGAATATCTTTTCGAAGTCTTCCTGCGCAATGCCGACTCCGGTATCCTCGACATCGAATCTTATGTGCGGCAGATTATTAATCTGTTCGAGGCTGACGTTTAAATGTATATGTCCGTTTTCTGTGAAGTCGATAGCGTTATTTATAAGATTCATCAGGCATTGTCTTAGCCGCAGGTGGTCTGTTTTTATAATAGCCGGCAATTCGGTACGGGGGAAAATACCGAAATCAAGGTCTTTTTCCATCGCTCTGGGTCTCATAAGAGATTCCACGACAGCCAAAAGATGTTCGAGTGAACATTCGTTAACCTCGACATCGAACCTGCCTGCTTCGATTTTGGAAAAATCAAGAATATCATTTATAAGCACCAGCATATTCTGAGCGCTTTCGCGAATCATAGTAACATGATTTCTCTGTTCCTCGTTCAGTTTCTCCTCGGAAAGCACTTCACTAAGGCCGATTATTGCGTTTAACGGCGTGCGAATTTCGTGGCTCATCCCTGCTACGAAATGATTTTTCGTCAAAGTGCTAAGCACCGACTCACTTGCCGCCTGACTTGCGACCTGCTCCAATTCTTCTTTAGTTTGCTGCAGTTTATTCTTGGCATCGGATGCCTGAATACTGAATAATTCTTTTAATGCTTCCTGCACATCATTTCGCGAGACTATTCCGGAAAGTTTTCCTTCACAGGTAACAACAAGATGTTTAATCGACTTTTCAGTCATCAACTGCTGAACCTCTTTAAGGCCGGTCGAACCTTCGACGCTGATGACGGGGCTTGTCATAATTTGTTCGATATTGGTTGATGCCGTGTCCATCTGCCCGGCTAATACCTTATGAACCAAATCCGTTGCCGTGACTATACCGACCGGATTGTTATCCTGCACTATAATCACCGAGCTGATTTTTTTCTCTTCCATTAGTTTGGCTGCGGCACAAACTTTCGCTTGAGGCTGAGCAGATACTACACTTGTATGCATAATATCAGAAACTTTATTTGCTGTTTCGCAACGGGTTACAAAGTTGTCTTGTTGAGCCATACTATAAAATCCTTGAATTTTTATCAGTTATTACCGTCAATCTCCTAAGTAATCCCATCTTAATCATGGTCCTATAAAGACAACGGTAAAATGCTTTTATATGTGTGACTAATCGGCAAAGCATAAGTTCGGATTAAATAAGAAAACGGCTTTTTCGCCGAACACACCAAGCTTGGAAAAGATGCTTTATGAATTGACAGCCTAATATAACACATCTACAATGTTTGGCTGTTAAATTGAAAGGAATTAAATGATGGATTTTGAGCAAAACAGCAATATTTCCGGCCCATCCGGAGCTGATTCGAGCGGAAAACCGCCCATTAATTATTATAACAATCCCAGACAGGTTCGGGTCAAAAACAAAAGGGGCTGGGGATTATTTTGGGGAATACTTTTCGGATTATCGGTCCTCGTGAACGCAATGCTGTTTTTGGTAATTATCGGGATTGTAACGGTTTTTGCCGCCGGTCAAAGTAGCAGTATCAACGAAAGGGTAATTTATTACGGGCCACGCACCAGCAAAATCGCTGTGATAAACCTTTACGGAATAATCGACGGTGAAACTGCTCAGGAAGCCGCGAGACAGCTTAGCATTGCCGCAAAAGACAAAAACGTAAAAGCGATTATCTTAAGAGTAGATTCTCCCGGCGGAACAATTTCAGGAAGCGACCAAATCCATAACGAGATTTTAAAAGCCAGAAATGACTGGGATGTGCCGGTAGTAGCCTTTATGCGGAACATAGCTGCTTCGGGCGGATATTACTGCAGCGTAGCCTGTGAAAAAATAATAGCTGAGCCTACGACTATAACAGGCTCAATCGGCGTTATTATGGGTTATCTTGTTATGCAGGAATTATTAGAAGGAAAACTGGGAATTAATCCTGTCATAATAAAATCCGGTGAAAGGAAAGATTGGCCAAGCTCCTTTAGCAAACCGACGCAGGAGCAGATTGATTATCTTCAGCAAAAAGTAATTCAGCCCGCGTTTCGAAGATTTGTCAATATCGTAGCCGATGGACGCACAATGCTGACAGTCTTTGATGTCGAACGGCTTGCCGACGGCAGTATTTTCGCAGCCGAAGAAGCTCTTCAGGAAAATTTAATAGACGGAATCGGATATTTCGATGATGCCGTCAAACAAGCCCAAGAACTGGCGGGAATAGACAAAGCTCAGGTTGTAGAATACGTTAAGCCTTTTTCTTTTACGAGTTTTTGGGGTGCAAGTGAGAAAACTGTTTTAAGTCTCGACAAAAAAACACTGCTTGAGCTTAGCACTCCCGAAGTTATGTACCTTTGGAGCATTCATTAGATGTTGAGAGTATTAGTTCTGCCGGAATTAAACATATGAGCTTTTATGATACACAATTTTTTGCATTGGTCGTTCTGCCTTTATTAATATTTCTTGCAAGGGTTTGCGATGTAACCCTTGGAACTCTTCGTTTGGTATCTACTTCGCGGGGACATAAGATTCTGGCTCCGGTTTTTGGTTTCTTCGAGCTGCTGATTTGGATAATAGTGGTCAGCCGTGTAATGCAAAACCTCGATAATTGGCTGTGCTATATTGCTTACGCCGGCGGATTCGCAATGGGTAATTACGTTGGAATCTGCATCGAAGAAAAACTGGCTATGGGAATATCGGTAGTTCAGATTATTACACAGATAGATGCTTCTAAACTGGTCGGAAATCTTCGCGAGCAGGGTTATGGAGCCACTGTCACCAATGCAGAAGGCGATACCGGCAGCGTAAAAATTATATATTCTATGGTTCATAGAAGCGACCTCGAGCAAGTCGAAAAATTGATTAGCACGTTCAATCCCAAAGCTTTTTATTCTGTCGAAGATGTACGGTTTGCACGAAGCGGTATTTTCAGACCCAGACGCTGGATTTGGGGACGCAAAGACTTGAATCTTCCGAAGATATACCGCGGGGGCAAATAGGCCCGCGTAAAATTATTTTGGAGAAAATGCAATGGACGCAAAAAACTCTGCCAACGGATACTCGAACGGAGAATCTTTTCCCGCGGTAAATATAATACAACACGGAGAAAAACCACCGGAACCTGCGAGGATAACACTGATAGATTATAACGAACAGCAGTTTCAGGAAAGACAGATTACAGAAATCGAAGATTGTCTTCAGCTTCGAACCGAACCTACCGTAACTTGGATAAATGTTGACGGTATCGAAGATATTAATACGGTGCTCAAGCTCGGCAAGGTTTTTGGTCTGCATGATTTGGTTATCGAGGATATTGTTACGGCATGGCAAAGACCGAAATTCGAAGATTATGAAGAATATATTTTCGTAGTTTTCAAGATGCTGACCTATAACGAGCGGACAAAAAGTCTCGATACCGAAAACGTCAGTATTGTACTCGGCGATAACTTTGTACTTTCTTTTCAGGAGAAAGTCGGAGATGTTTTCGAACAGATACGAAACCGAATCAGAGCCTCCAAAGGCCGAATTCGCAAGATGGGCTGCGATTATCTGGTGTACAGCCTGATTGATGCGACTGTTGACCATTACTTCGATATTATGGAAAAAATAGGCGAGCGAATAGAAGTCCTCGAAGACCATGTTGTTACCGAGCCTGGCTCTGAGACGCTTCAAGAAATTCACGATTTAAAAACCGATATGCTTTTTTTGCGAAAATCAGTCTGGCCTTTGCGGGAGGTTATTAATAATCTGCAGAAGACCGAATCAGACCTGATAAAAAACGGCACAACCCTTTATTTAAGAGACGTTTACGACCACACCATACAAATTATCGATACTATAGAAAGTTATCGCGATACTGTTTCGAGCATGCTCGATGTCTATCTGTCGAGCGTCAATAATCGTATGAACGCAATAATGAAGGTTCTTACAATAATCGCCACAATTTTTATGCCGCTGAGTTTTTTCACCGGTGTTTACGGTATGAACTTTGCCCATTTCCCTGAGCTTCACGCCAAGTGGGCTTATCCTTTCGGCTTCTGGGCAATTGTCATCGTTGTCGTATCATCAATGCTGTTTTATTTCAAAAAGAAAGATTGGCTCTGATAGCAAAACTATATTGATTTGTTATTTCCGGGAGGCACATAATGTTTTTGATTTTTGTATTTACACTTGCTGTTTCTTTTATCGTAGTAAGAATCGGAGCAGTTGCGTTTCAGCTTACCGGTCTGGAATGGTCACTTGCTAAATTTCAGTCGCTTTCATGTTTCACGGGGACAGGATTTACCACTAAAGAAGCTGAACTTATAACCGGAATTCCGCAAAGACGCAAAATCGCTTCTATTCTTATGGTTCTTGGAAATGCCGGATTGGTGGTCTTGATAGCCAGCTTCGCGAGTACTCTAATGCCCAAAGAAACTGCTCTTTCTAACTTGCTTATGAAACGTTTTCTGCCGCTTCCTTTGGCTGATTCTGCGGTGGTTCTTCTTAATCGTACTCTTTTGGCAGCCGGAGTGATTATTGTTTATAAAATTTTCACAAATAATATGCTTACACTAAAATTAACCGATTATATGAGAGCTAAGATTGTAAAAAGACAGTTTTTTTCAAGGGTTTCTTTCGAAGAGCTTCTTTTGGCAACAGGCGGATACGGCGTCTCAAAAGTTACGGTGCGCCGTGAAAGCCCAGTGCTGAATAAAAAACTTTCAGAGTCGAACCTGCGGGAAAATGGGATTAATGTTCTTGCGATTTCTCGCGGAAAAGAAACCTTGGCAAACCCATCCGCCCAGACAGATATCCGCGAAGCAGATGAGCTGGTCTGTTTCGGAAAATTAGAAGATATACGCAAACATTTGTGCCCTAACACCGAAAAATATCCTGATAAAAACTAATCAGTCTAAATGAACAGACATTTATCGAAATACGTATAAATAAAAAGTCTGCTTAGTCCATACTGGAGCAGTTTTTTCTAAACCTTTTATTTTCAATTAGATAGGAGATTGGCAATGCGGAGGTTATCGTTAAAGACAAAACACAGGTATTTTGCAGCAGTGACAGTTTTTGTTTTATTGTTGTTCTTATCATCTTTTTCTTCGGTTTACGCCGACGAGCATCAAAGTATTAACCTGCTCAGGCAAATGGGCAAAGCCTTTTCTTCTATAGCTGAAAAAGCCTCGCCCGCCGTGGTAGGAATTAAAGCCGACAGAGTACATGTTCAAGAGGGCGCCCAGCCGTGGTTTTTTGAAGACCCGTTTTTTAACGATGAAATTTTCAGAAGATTTTTCGGCCAGCCGTTCCAGCAGAGAAGACAGCAGCCCCAGCAAAGAAGAATTGTTCAGCCCGTCCAAGGCAGCGGATTTTTAATCTCGGCTGACGGATATATTATGACAAATAATCATCTTGTAGGTGACACG
>CAYMOE010000031.1:0-13807 GCA_964391985.1 uncultured Pirellulales bacterium | reverse complement strand
TGGGGTACAAAATCGGAGAAAATAGTGTCAAACACAATATTCTATCGGCTGCGGTATACTGCTCCCCATTAAGCAATAAGTTAAAATTTGGCAATATTTCTTAACGCGAGGTAACAGTTTACCGCAAATGGCGGGACCAGCTTCTCGTCAATTTTTTAAAATTTTTTGAAAGGAAAAAAATGAAAAATTTTATTGTATCGCTGCTGGTGTTGGTGTGTATATCAATATGCCTGTCTTTTCAAAGCACTCCACCACCGTTTACCCCAGGAGTAGATGATTACCCAAGTTGGTATCTCGATATGGATGCTGATGAGTGGTATGAACCTTGGGATTTTATCTATTTTTGGGATGCTATCAAAGCTAATAGTTTTAGTGTTTGGCGAGACCCAGTTCAAGATGGTGTTTTAGATTATAAAGACCTTTTAGGTTGGACAATGTTACATCACAATAACTGGCCTATATTTGGCCCACGAGAAGAGTGGGAAGGGTGTTTCGGAAGTTATGGGTGGCCAATAATATTAACTGGGTTTAAATGGAGTGAAGAATGGGATGACCCACCGTATGACCCAAACTGTCAATGCTATCCCCCTTATGAACCAGACCCACAAAGATTTTGGTGTTGGAATGCAACTATGACCTGTAATTACCAAAGAGAATATGGATGGTCATACTGGTATCTTGGGCCGACAAATTGGCCTTATTGGTCGCAATATAGCAGCGGTGCTAAAAATTATATTACTCAAAGATTGAGATATGTTAGTCTTGGTAGAATGACAGATGCAGTCTGCACAAGCGATGGAGAAATACACGTTATAGGATTTTACCATATTCAAGATATGATAAGAATACCAGAAGCACCACCGCCAGATTGGAGAACAGAACCTGTTGGCTATCACTATATTCAAGACAGATATGGTAGGTCTAAGCGAATACAATATTTTTACAGATTTATCCCTGTAAATATATACCACGAAAAAGGACTGCTTTTAGAACAATATTCAGATGATTACCACCTTCCCTGGCAATATTGTATGTCTATACCGTTAGATTTGCAAATGCTAAAAGATTGTTGGTTGTCAGCTTACAATTTTAGGCATTTTGCTCTAATGGCTAATAATTATGAGCCAGAATCAAAAATAACTATTCTGGAAATTATAGAAAATTGGCTTATGCCATACGGATTCGTAGATTTTGCCGTTGCAGCAAATAATTGGGAAGGTAATATCGACTAAAACCGGCGATACTTTACTTCTTCAGGATTGTCCGTTTATAGATGCCGGTGTAGCCCGTATCGAAGAGACTCCGCTAATCGGCAAGACTACCGCCAACGACGGTACGCCGGACAGCGGAATCGTTGATTTGGGCTATCACTATATGGACTGGGAATATTCTAATGCCGGGCAAAGCGCATTGGCTGGGGATTTGGATAACAGCTTACGCGTAGATGTTAACGACCTTGAGATTTTGGCTGAATTCTGGCAGTTCGATTATTATGATGCGTATAATGTTTGGTGGTGGGATTATGATTACAGCGGCAGAGTTGATATAGGCGATTTGGGTTATTTGGTGGATTACTGGCCTGATTATTTCGATTTGATTGATTTTGCGATGTTTGCCGGGTATTGGCAGCGTGAGGTTGACCAGCGGCTTTGGGATAAACGTGCTGATATTGTCCGGGACGGGATTGTCGATTTTAAAGACTTCGCGGTATTGGCTAACGAATGGCAGGAGATATCAGAAAATCCGGCCCCGAACCTTGCTGCAATATTTGACCAAGACCCGAATAATATCAGCGGCACTGTCGAGGTTATGATTGACCGAAGTGATGAAATTATCGGGAAGGTATTTTTATTTATTGACGGTCAATTACATTCGTCAATGGATACACCTGTAGAATGGCCGATGATTATTAACAGCAACCATGCGAGAAACGGACTGCACTCGTTTAAGGTTATTGGTATTGATGAAAACGATAATATAATATGCGGCCAAACAACTGCGGCTGTTTTCAATAACGAATTGAGTTCAGTTACGATGAATCAGGGTTATAAGCCGGGTAAACCATACTATTTTTATGCTTTCGGCAGCCCGGCAGTTAATTATATTGTTGATGTTAATGACAATTTCGAAGGCGATACGGTGTATTCGGGTAATTTTGAGGGTAATATACAGGCAGTTATTCCGTCCTCGGCTTTTGTCGGGGATAATATAATATATGACCTTGCTGTGAAGAACAGTGCCAGTCCTGAAAGCTCTATATTTACCATGATGATTAATAAGACGTTTGACATTGATGACTATAGAAATGCCAGAATGGTTATCTCGGTCGGTTCGGCAGACCTTGAAAGGGAAACCAGGTGTGCTTCGGTTATTCGAGCTGTTTTGGATGCTGCAAATACTAAGATAGGTAAAGATTATGTGATACCTTTGTCTTATGCTAATAGTACTTGGGATAATGTAGCCCAATGTCTTTTGCTTCCGGATGTAAAAATCTGGGTTCATTTTGGTCACGGCAATATAGGACTGACAACTTTGGGACGACAAATGACAATGTTTAACGGCTCTTCTGTTTATTCATCGCCGCTTCCTTGGCCATATCATAAACGGCGGGCAATGACGGAGCTTGGTTTTCAGGATAATCCAAAACTGAACTTCGTATTTTTTCACACCTGTTACGGATCGCGAACAACTCAGTTTGCCGAGGCATTAGGAATATTGCCAATAGATGCTACGCCAGGAACTCGGGCATTTATGAGTTGGCGGGACGCTGCTTTATATAGAGACGCTTACGAAAAGTACAATACCTATATGGTTGAGCTATGGTTTGGAAGAGACAAAGGACTTGTTACTGATGCTACTTTGCACGAAGCCAAAGAAGAAGCTGCTCGGAATTCTGGCGGAGGCGGCTGGAGGATTTCTAATAATCTTATTGATTATGGGGTTCTCGATACTAGAAATGGTGACCAGTATATTCATTTGAGATATCCGTGGATTAACGGCTCTCGCCCTTAAGGAGAAAATTATGTATAACAGAAAAAAGATTTTTTTATTTCTTATGCTTAGCCTGATTTGCTTTATGTTAATACAAAGCTTAGCAACAAAAGAAAAACAGAACAAAAACAATTTCAACCTTGTTCAAGCTGACAAATACTTTGTTCCATCAACAGATGAAACTGTGGCGATTTTATTTTACCCTGTACCAGATATCTCTGTTGATTTTAATGATTGTCCAGACTTCAATTGTTGTCCCTTACTGGCCCTAATTGGTGACATAGAAATGTCGGAAGAGATCATTGGTAAATCTTTAGAGCCTATGAAATTAGTGGAAGACCCCGTATGGTTAAAAAGAATAATGACGGAGTATAATTCCGCACTTAAGGAAGCTGAAGAAAAAGAGTTAGATGAGTATTATGGTATTATGGGCAAAGTTGTTTTTGTGACTAAAAATAAAGCTTATATAAGAAATGGTATAGAATTCAATGATCGTGTTGCTTACGACAATTACATGGAATCTGCTATTCTTAGAGACTACTTCAAAGAACTCGGTTTTATTCCTATAAAGCTTGAGCAAGCAGAGAAATCTTTTATTCCTTTGAAAGGTGAAATAATAGCTATTCTGATATATTCTGGCTACAGCAGCAAAAATTTTCTTATGACACCACCTTTAGCACTATTAGGCAACAAGAATTTAACTGAAAAACTTTTGTATGGTGACAAAAAGTTTATAGAAAAACTATCTGGTCAAAACCTTGATCCTAAAAAGATTTTTGAAGATGCCAATTGGATAGAGAAAATAAGGGATGCATATAAAACGGCTATTCAAGAAGCTGAAGGGCAAAAATCAATTCACGAGATAAATTATGAAGGAATAGGAGATATTATTTTTTTAACTCTAAACAAAGGGTATATAAAGCCGATTCTAATCAATACCAATGCTGTTCTTGATGGATATATGGAATCCGAACAGCTTAAAAAATATTTTGACGAACTCGGCTTAACGGAGGAATTGTTGGCATTGCCGAAAGAGCCTAATCAAGAACAATAGAACTGAATTGGTACAGCGGCAAAATAGCAAGCAGACAAACGATTGGCTGCGGATTTGGATAACAGCTTACGCGTGGATGTTAACGACCTACCAAATTAAGCAAGGTTGCATAGGGTGATTTCATAGTATAAAATCATATCCTTAACTAACTCTATTTTAGAAGCTATTTGAGAATGAATGAACTAACAGCGGTTAGCATAGGCGGATATGGTCATATCGATTCGGTGTTCGACGATATAGCCCAAACGCGTCAAATTCGATTAATCGGGTTGGCACCGGGATATGACGGCGAAGATATTAGCGGCATAACCAATTTAGAACCCGCAGCAGGCAAACAAATCTATCCTAATTACAGGCAGATGTTAGATGAGCTAAAACCCAATATCGTGATTATAGGGACGCGGCTGGACCATATTGGCAAAATAATTATCGATGCTTCTCGTGCGGGCTGTCATATCATTGCGGAAAAACCTTTATCTCTGGATATTGCGACGCTCGAAAATGTTCGCCGTGAGGTCCTAAGCAATAATGTAAATCTTACGGCGATGCTGACTATGCGCAGTAAACCGCATTTTATCGCGGCAAAAGAAGTTTACTGCAGCGGCGATATCGGCGAAGCGGTTTTAATCAATGCCCGAAAAAGTTATAAATGGGGGAGCAGGCCTGAGTGGTTCGGTGACAAGTCTAAATACGGCGGGACCATAGGATGGGTAGGTATTCACGCACTTGATGCTATAAATTTTATTACGGGTCTGGAGTTTACTAAGGTCGCGGCGATGCAGAGTAATTTCGCACATCCGCAAAGACCCGGCTGTCAGGATAATTGTGCTGTTATTCTGGAGCTTAGCAACGGCGGACATGCAACCGTCAGTATAGATTATTTTCGTCCGGAAAATGCCAAGACGCACGGAGATGACTGGATACGCATTGTTGGGACTAAAGGGGCAATCCAAGCGAGCGGGGTTAGAAACGAATGCTCGGTTATCAGCAACGCTAAAGGGGCCTATCAGCATCCTGTCGCTTCTGCTAAGGACCGAATTTATAAAAAGTTTATTACGAATATCGTTGAAGGAGTAGATAATTCTTCGATAAGAGATGTTTCTTTTATGCTTACAAAGGTATGTTTGCTTGCAGATGAGGCTTCGGAGAAAAAAATGACTTTAGGGGTTGAATAATAGGGTCGAAATAGTTATTTAAGTGCTTATCAATAAAAGCTTAGCATAACTTTTTGCTAACTTAATTTATCGCAGGGGTAGAAAAGAACAGCGATTTTGCCTTAAAAAGGCGGTTTCTTTAAACTAAAAAGCATTAAAACCGGCATTTTCATAAGAAAAACCGCATTTTTTTGAGTTTTTTGCGAAATTTTACGAACAGTGCAATAAAATCGCTTAAAAATCGTCTATAATACTGACTGGTCAGTTCTGTCTATGGAGGGGCTTGCTTCAGAGCGGGGCCGCTTTTCGCGTTATTAGATAGAGGGGAAAATATGGTTAATAATGACAAGCGAAAGCAGATTATTCGGGTGGTAGAGAAGTTAGCTTCTACCCGAAGATTTTATGAAATAACGCTCGATGAAATTGCTGACTCAGCCAAAATCGGCAAAGGAACGATATACAACTATTTTTCAGATAAGGACGATTTATTTTTTCAGGTTGTAACTTCCGGATTTGACGAACTTTGTGAATTGTTAGAACGTAAAATTTCGCGAAACGGCTCTTTCTCGCAAGAACTTTTAAAGGCTTGCAGGGAAATCGGAAAATTTTTCGCAGCGAGACAGCCGCTTATCCAGATGATGCAAAGTGAAGCCGGCTTGATTCGCTGGGAAAACGGCAAAATACGCCGGCAGTGGACAGAAAAACACAAAATGCTGATTAATGCTGTGGCGAACTTGCTGACAGAAGGAATTGCTCAAGGTGCGGTTCGGTCTGATATTTCAGCCGAAGCTATGGCGATTTTTCTTTTGGGGATGCTCAGAACAAGGGCAACGGATTTTGACAATGAATCTGAAGAGGCCAAAAGCTATGAGCTGACGGCGGATTTATTCTTGAACGGGGCCGGTTGTTCGGCGGACAAGTCCTTAGAAAACTTATCAGTTTTACATGCAAATATCGATTAGCGTTTTTTAACAGGCGGAACTAAGCGAGTGAGCGGGAAAAGAAATATAAATAAACGATTCGCAAGAATTAGTCCGACGATTAATTTTATAATAGTTCTTTGCGCGGGGTTTATGGTGTTTATTTCAGGATGTAAATCTCCGACAGATTATCGTCTCGAAGCTGATAAAGTCGCATCGGAAATAATCGAGCAGAAGACCGCCCAAGTAACAGGGCGTGCTCAGAAAATTAATATCGAAAGACCCAGTGATATTCTTCGCCGAAGACTATTAATCGAGCAGGACCTTATTTACGGCAGCGAATCTTCGCTCGGAACCGACAAATTAACTCCTATAGAAAATTGGCCTGAGCCTAATTATCCGTCCTCTTGGGAATTACTCGACCCGATTGTTGTTTTAGAGGAAAATGCGCCGGTCAAAATTACTCTGCTTGAGGCACTTCAGATAGGTGCCCGAAACAGCTTCGAATACCAAAGGCAAAAGGAAAATGTTTTTCAACAGGCACTTGCCCTTGATTTGGAGAGAGATGAATTTCGCAATACTTTTCTGGGGCAGGTAAAAACCACTCTTATTACTGATAATACCAGAGACGAAACTGTAACCGGTACGGTAACTACCGGCACAGTCGGTATTAGCAGAAAACTCGAAAGCGGTGCGGAATTAAGCACAGCATTGGCGATAGATTTGGCGAACCTTTTCACTTCCGGCGGCTATCAGGCATTCGGTATTTCTGCGGACAGTTCTATTTCTATACCGCTATTAAGAGGTTCGGGCAAACACATAGTTCTGGAACCTTTGACTCAGGCCGAGCGCGATGTTGTCTATGCTATCTATGAATTCGAGCGATACAAGAAAACTTTCGCTGTGGAAATAGGTTCTCAGTATCTTTCTGTTTTGAATCAGCTTGATGAGGTAAAAAACAGTGAAGGAAACTACCGTAGTCTTATAGCATCGACTCGCCGGACACGGCGTTTGGCTGATGCCGGTAAAATGGGTTCTATTCAAGTTGACCAGACGGTGCAAAATGAACTTCGTGCCAGAGAAAGATGGATACGTTCGAGGCAGTCTTATAAACGGAGCCTCGATTCTTTTAAGGGATTATTAGGTTTGCCGCCGGATGCCCGCATCGAACTTGATAGAGGCGAGCTTGAAAGACTGGTTGCACCGACTGAAGAATTAATGAGAGAAATTGCTCTTGCCGAGCAAGCCGGTGAACAGGTCGAAACCCCGCCAGCCGATGCTCCGATAGAGCTGGCTGAGCCGACCCGAGAAAACGCAGGGCCTTATGAAATTGAAGAAGAACAGGCTATGCGTTTGGCTCTGGATAATCGTCTTGACCTTATCGTAGCAACCGGAAAAGTTTATGACGCTCAGCGGGCGGTGGTAGTTGCGGCTGACCGATTGAGAGCAGAGTTAACTTTATTAGGTTCGGCCCGCCACGGACAATCGCGGTCGAATGTTACCGATGCCAGAGCCGATGACGGAAAATTACGTTTCGACAAAGCTTCATATTCGGCGTTGCTGACGCTGGATTTGCCGTTTAACCGCACACGTGAAAGAAATCTTTATAGAAATGCTTTTATTCGTTTGGAGCAGGCAGAAAGAGATGTCCAGCAGCTCGAAGACAGAATTAAACTTTCCGTGGTGAATGAACTTCGCGATTTAATGCTTGCTCGTGAAGGTCTTTATATTCAGGCCAAGGCGGTATATGTTGCCGAAAAGCGGGTTAGGAGCACGACTTTGTTCCTTGAAGCCGGAAGAGCCCAGATGCGTGATTTGCTCGAAGCTCAGGAAGCTCTTCTTTCAGCGCAGAATGCGTTAACATCAGCTGTAGTGAATTACAGAGTAGCAGAATTGCAGATACAGCGTGATATGGAATTATTAACAATAGATGAATACGGTTTATGGCAGGAATTTAAGCCAGAGGGCTAAAAATGACGGAAGATAAACAAAAACCTGTTTTGGCGAAAAGTCGGTTTTTAAAAATAACGGCGATGGTTATTATTTTGCTTGTTATTACAGCGGTTATATTGGTAATAAGCATATTCAGAAAAAGTGCTAATCCCATTGATAACCATGCAACGTATAAAGTTCAAAAAGGGCCTTTAGTAATCAGCGTTATCGAATCCGGGACAATCAAAGCCAGAGATCAGGTTATTCTCAAAAATGAGGTCGAAGGAAGAACTTCCGTCATAACACTTGTTCCTGAAGGGACATTGGTTCGTAAGGGCGATTTGCTGGTCGAACTCGATGCGAGTGCTTTGATTGACCAGAAGATTGACCAGGAGATACGTGTTCAAAATCAGGAAGCTTCGTATATCGGCTCCAAGGAAAATTTTGCCGTAGTGGAAAATCAGGCTAAAAGCGATGTTGACAAAGCGAAGCTGGATTATGAATTTGCCAAACAGGACTTAAAGAAATATATTGAAGGTGAATACCCTAATCAGCTTCAGGAAGCCCAAGCCAAAATCACTCTTGCCGAAGAAGAGCTAACCCGCGCAAGGGAAACATTAAAATGGTCCAGAACTCTCAGTGAAGAAAAATTTATCTCTAATACGGAATTGCAGGCGGATGAATTGGCAGAAAAGAAAAGGGCGCTGGATTTGGAACTTGCCAAAAACAATTTGGACCTGCTGCAGAATTTTACTTATCAAAGAAGACTTGCCCAGCTTGAAAGCGATGTTAGTCAGGCCGAAATGGCTTTAGAGCGGACAATACGAAAAGCTAACGCAAATGTTGTTCAGGCCGAAGCGGATTTAAGGGCAAAGGAAGCTGAGTATAGAAGACAGCAGGACAGACTTCAAAAACTTATAGACCAGATATCCAAAACAAAGATATATGCTCCGGTTGACGGGCTGGTAATTTACGCTACCAGCGCCCAAAGAGGCGGATGGCGGGGCGGTACCGAACCCTTAAGAGAAGGCCAGCAGGTTCTCGAACGTCAGGAATTGATTTATCTGCCCACAGCGGAATCAGCCAAAGCCGAGGTGGATATTCACGAAGCCAGCATGCAGAAAATCAGACTTGGTATGCGGGCGATAATTACCGTAAATGCTCTTCCGGGGCAGAAATTTTTCGGAACGATATCAAAAATCGCTCCGCTGCCTGATGCTCAAAGTATGTGGCTGAATCCCGACCTGAAGGTTTACAACACCGATATAAATATCGACGGCAACCCTGAGAATCTTCGAACAGGAATGAGCTGCCGAGCGGAAATCATAGTGGAACAATATGAGGAGGCTCTTTTTATTCCTGTTCAGGCAGTGATAAGAGTCGAAGGAGAACCCACCGTTTATGTATCAAGCGGCAGCACCCTTGAACCTCGCAGAGTAGAAATCGGGCTGGATAATAACAGAATGATTCATGTTATCAGCGGTCTTAGGGAAGGTGAAATAGTATCATTAACTCCTCCGCTCAAAGCTGCCGCGATTGAGCGTACGACTGTTATTATTCCTGAGGCGGCCGTTTTGGGTGAAAAAATTTCCCCAGTTCCTCAAGAACAGCCTCAAGCCGAGCAGGCTAATGTAGGCCAAATGCCGGCGTTTGACCCGGAGAAAATGCGTGAAGCATTTGAGAATATGCCGGAAGAAGAGAAAGAAAAAATTCGCAAGCAATTTGAAAATATGTCTCCAGAGCAACTCGAACAAATGCGTAAGCAGTTTGAAAATATGCAGTCTCCTGATAGAGCAAGAACCAGAGGTCAAGGCCGCAGAGGCCAAGGCGGCAGGGAAACTCCGAGTGATTGAAAATCCTGAAAAAATTGACAATAACGGAATAATCAAACTTGAAGATGCCCGCAAGGTTTATCAGATGGGGCATCAGCAGGTTGCTGCGCTGGCCGGAGTTACGATATCTTTTAAGAAAGGCAGTTTCTGGGCGATAATGGGGCCCAGTGGTTCGGGAAAAAGTACGATGATGAATATTCTTGGCTGTCTCGACCGTTTGAGCAGCGGCAATTATATTCTTGAAGGCCATAATGTCAGCACGCTTGGTGATGATGATTTGAGCGAGATGCGGCTTAGCCATCTTGGATTTATTTTCCAGAGTTTTAATTTGATACCTCAATTGACGGTACAGAGAAATATCGAGCTGCCTCTTTATTATCTCGGCTGGGACGCCGAACAAAGCGCGAAACGCGCTAAGGAATTAGCCGCTCAGGTAGGTCTCGAAGGCAGGCTTAACCACAGACCGACGGAACTTTCCGGCGGTCAAATGCAGAGGGTTGCTATTGCAAGGGCTTTGGCAAATGACCCGCAGATTCTTTTTGCTGATGAGCCGACAGGTAATCTTGATACGGCAACCGGCGAACAAATCCTTGATTTGCTTACTAAACTTCATCAGCAGGGCAAAACAATAATAATGGTTACCCACGAACCTAATATAGCCGAATTTGCCGAGCAAAGACTTCACATGCTCGACGGTGTAATTGACAGAATCGGGTAGGTTAATATGAAGCAGAGCAGATTTATGAGAAATATCTGGTTGGGGATTGAGAATCTCCTGCTTCATAAGCTGCGCTCTTTTTTAACTATGCTCGGAGTTGTTTTCGGCGTAGGCAGTGTAGTTGCTATGCTTTCAATCGGCGAAGGCGCCAGCAGAGAAACGCTCGAACAAATCCGCAAACTGGGCAGTAATAATATCATCATATCCTCTGTGAAATCGGTTGAAGACGAATCTTCGAGTCAATCCCGAACGTTTATGAGCGTTTATGGTTTGACTTATGATGACCATGCCAGAATCAGCGAAACTTACAATGCCGTAAAACAAACTGCTCCGGCAAAACTTATACGCAAAGAAGGACGTTTAGGAGCCCGGTCTCTTGAGCTGCGGGTTGTCGGAACTACTTCGGAATGGTTTGATTTAGTCAGACGTCCTGTTATAGCAGGGCGAGTGCTTACCCAAGCAGATGAAGAGAAAAAAGCGCCTGTCGTGATTTTAACCGAATTCGGAGCGCGCAGACTTTTAGCAACCCAAGGCAGTATAGGTCAGCCGCTTCTTATCGGCAGCGATTATTTCGAGGTTATCGGGATAATTAAAAGTGAGAGCGGAGTGGCCGGTTCCATTCAGATACCGGATCAGGAAGTCGATGCGTATATACCGCTCGAGGTTGCCCGAATTTATTTCGGTGATGTTGTGATTCGAAGAACCGCCGGTTCCAGAGAAATGGAGATGGTTCAATTACATCAGATTATCGTTCAGGTCGATGCCAGAGAAAATGTCGAATCAACCGCCAGCGCGATTGAACAAATGCTCGAACGTTTTCACAAGAAAAAAGATTACTCAGTAAGCGTGCCGCTTGCTTTATTGGAGCAGGCGGAGGCAACCAAACGTATATTCAATATCGTGCTGGGTTCAATCGCCGGAATCAGCTTGCTTGTCGGCGGCATCGGAATTATGAACATTATGCTTGCTTCAGTGACAGAGCGAACCCGTGAAATCGGAATCCGCCGTGCTATCGGAGCAAAACGCAAACAAATTATCATTCAGTTTCTAATCGAGACGGTAGTGCTTTCGACTATCGGAGGGCTTATCGGAATCGGTATGGGAGTTTTACTGCCGATTCTTATAACGTATTTTTCAAAAATGCCTACGGTTATTACAATGGGAAGCATCATATTGCCTATGGCTATCAGTATGGCGGTCGGAATTGTCTTCGGTTTGTATCCCGCTCTTCGGGCAGCGCAGGTTGACCCGATAATTGCCCTTCGCCATGAGTAATATGTTCTAAAAATATCTGCGAACCGGCGTAAATCAGCATCTGAACCCGAAACTGGGAAATTTCTTATAGCCGTTCATCTCGATTATTTTAGATGATTTCGACCATGGCGTGCTTACTTCCGAGAACAGCTTGGCGTTATCGTGAGCCGTCCTTAGTAAATGGTCAATGCCCTTGATAACAGTTTTTATAGAATCGCCGTGGTCGTATTTCCGCAGGTATTTTTCTTCTACGGCATGTACTGTCCCGCAGGATTCGAAAGCTCCGTTAACCGCAATTGTGAACGGTCGACACATATCCAGCGGCACGAGATAATTCTTATTTTCGAATGAATCGGCAAGTTTTTCGAGCATATTAATTCTTTGGTCGCCGTTAACCGTTATCCTTTGAGTTTTTCCGTTTTCAAGCGTAATCAAAGCTTCGTTGAAATTACTATATTCTATTGTCGCCTTGGTGCATTCGATAGTTGTCAACGGGCCTGTTTGGCTTTCGGAGCATAGCGAAGCGTTGAACAAAATTTCGACTTTGTCGGCTGTTTCGATTCGGACGCTGCTTGTATCTTCACTTTCGATGCAATGACCTCTGTAAAGCTCGGCTTGAACCTTAGCCGGTTCTGCCATTTTTCCCGGCTGCATCGACGCGAAGTATAATTCGTTTGCTAACATATGGGCTAACGGATTATTAACCGTTCCGTCCAATACCCAATCGCCGTCAACCCGTATTTTTCCTGCCCAGTTGCTTCGTCCGTAATAATCGTCGAGCCGCTGCCAGCAGGCCATTGATTTAATCCGTTTTACCTGACCGAATCGCCCGGCTGAAATATCCGCTTTAATGGTTTGCACTATATCGCTGTAAAGATTTTGAAACATTACTGCGATGCATTTGCCCTTGCTCTCGGCAAATTTTTGCAGTTCGTCATGCTCCTGAATAGTTGCGACAGGCGGTTTTTCCAGCCAGACAGCGAATCCTGCCTCGATACATTTTTTAGAAAGTTTTGCGTGGGTATTTATAGGAGTCGGAACCAAAATCACGTCAGCCTTTCCCGAAAGATATTCTAAAAGGCCGTCAATATCAGGCAAAACTTCAATGCCTTTTTCCATGCAAAATGTTCGGCCTGCCGAGTCCCGTGCCGGATTGCTGTAAACCGCGACAAGCTTGAGTTTTTCGGGCAGTTCTACGGCGCGTTTAATTAGATGATAAGCATAACCTCCGGCCCCTATTATTGCAATTTTGACCATGTTGAGTTAATCCTCAGAGGCTCATTTTTTTTGTCTGATTTGCCATAATATGCTATTATACAATATCTTAGGGCAAAGATAAGGGCCAAAATTGTAAATTTGCGGCTAATTATTAAGGGATATAAAATGGCTAAGCACAGCAGAATGGCGGTCTTGTCGGCTATGACAGACATTGGGGTGGTTCCGGTATTCTATAACGGCGATTTTGAGGTCTCCAAGAGCATTATTTGTGCCTGTGCCGACGCAGGGGCAAAAGCAGTCGAATTTACCAACCGCGGCGACCGGGCGATTAATATTTTTACCCGCCTTGCGGAATTTCGCGATAATCAAAGGCCCGATGTGATTCTTGGGGTCGGCTCGGTCTGCGATGCTCCGACAGCCGCTTTGTATATAGCAGCCGGAGCGGATTTTGTGGTCGGGCCGCTGTTAGATGAGGAAACCGCCAAACTGTGCAACAGCCGAAAAATCCCTTACAGCCCCGGCTGCGGTACGATTACTGAAATTCACAAAGCCCATATACTCGGCGCCGAGATAATAAAAGTTTTCCCCGGAGATTGCGTCGGAGGTCCGGCCTTTGTTAAGGCTGTTCGAGGTCCTTGTCCGTGGACTGAAATTATGCCGACGGGTGGAATATCGCCGACAAAAGAAAGTCTTAGCGATTGGTTTAACGCCGGAATTGTCTGTGCGGGTATGGG
>CAYMOE010000030.1:0-14174 GCA_964391985.1 uncultured Pirellulales bacterium | reverse complement strand
CTTAGCTGCTTTTATATCTATTATGGTATATCCTTTGCTTGATTTTCAAGTGCTCAAATTGAAGTTCCCAAGACCATTAGCATCTGCGATTGCTCTTTGCGCAGGATTATTGCTGCTTGGGCTGCTGTTTGCCTTTATCATCAAATCCGTTGAGGCTATTGTTTCCACCGCCGGACAATACAGCGAAAACTTCGCCAGTTTTGCTGAGAGAATCATTGCAAAACTGCAAAGCTGGGGCCTTGATGTTAACCAATCTAATATTATCGAAAACCTTAAGGGCAAAATCCCTAATATGGTCACAAGTACCTTTGGAACGGTAGTAAATTTCATAACAAGTGCCTTTCTCGTTTTGATTTTTGTTATCTTCATGGTAATAGGAAGAAACCCCCACATTACCACTTCCGGTGTTTACGGTAGCATTGAGCAGGAAATCCGGCGATATTTAGCCATTAAAACAGTGCTTTCAATTATTACAGGCCTCCTTGTCTGGTTAATACTGGCCATACTAAATGTTCAATTAGCAAGTGTTTTTGGAATGCTGGCTTTTCTTTTAAATTATATTCCTAATATAGGGTCAATCATCGCTACACTGCTTCCTATACCTGTTGCAGTCGCTCAGTTTACTAACCCGTGGATGATTGTCCTTGCAATTGCCTTGCCGGGAACGGTTCAGATGACGATAGGCAACATAGTAGAACCTAAACTAATGGGCAAAAGAATGAACCTGCACCCTATTGTTGTACTGATGGCCCTGTCCTTCTGGGGTCTGCTTTGGGGAGCGATTGGAATGCTATTGGCGGTACCAATTACCGCCATTTTAAGAATTATCCTGATGGAGTTCGAGACATTAAAACCTGTTGGAATGATTCTTGCCGGAAAGCTGCCCAAGATTGAAAAGACATCTAAATGAATCTTAAAAACAAAATAGCTGTTATTACCGGCGCCACAGGTAAATTAGGCTCGGCTTTTGCTTTAGAATTAGCCAAAGCCGGATGTCATTGCATTTGCCATTACAACAAAAACAAATCTAAAGCTGATAATCTTTTAACTGAAATCGGGAAACACTCCGTAAAAGCAATAGCGGTACAAGCTGATTTAACTAAACTGGAACAAATTGAAGACCTTTTTGAAAATACTAAAAAAATTGGGATGCCTCAGATACTCATCAACTCTGCTGGAATTTTCGAAGAAACGTCTTTAGAAGACATAACCCAGCCGCAGGCACAAAAGCATTTCGATATAAACGTAACAGCCGCTTTATTAACATCAAAAGCATTTGCCGAAAATCTCAAGAATATAAACTGCAGCGACATCCGCGGCAAAATAATAAATATTTCCGATATTGGTGGTATCCGCCCATGGGCAAATTATTCGCTGTACTGCTCCTGCAAGGCAGCGCTTATAGGCCTGACCAAATCTTTAGCCAAAGAACTAGCTCCTAATATTTTAGTAAACGCTGTTGCGCCTGGTGTTGCGACGTGGCCTTATGAAATGACCGATGAAGAAAAAAAACGACAACTCGGCTTTATTCCGATGGGCCGTTTTGCCGAAAAAAAAGAAGTAGCCGCTGCGATGATGTTTCTGCTCGAAAATGATTATATAACAGGACAAACGCTGGTAATCGACGGCGGCAGAACAATATAAAAAATCATTTTGGTATGCAGGATTTATGAAGCTTACATGGGCAACCCGAATAACGATATTACGCATCTTGCTGATAGTACCATTTGTGATTTTAGTGCTTGATATAAATAAACCATCGATATCTCAAGCTGAGAGTAATTTTTACCGCTACTTAGCAACGTTTATCTTCGCTTTTATGGCAATAAGTGACGGTGTTGACGGTTATGTCGCCCGCCGAAAAAAACAAGTAACCCGACTCGGAGCTTTTTTAGACCCGGTAGCTGATAAACTTTTAATGACCTGTGCGTGTCTTTTACTGTCTTCTAACCAAGGAGGAATCGAAGGTTTTCTTATTCCGGTCGAGGTCGTTGTGATAATCATAGGCAAAGACGCCTTTTTACTAATCGGATTTGTAACAGTTTATATGCTCAGCCAGCAGGTAAAAGTAGTTCCCGTCACTTCCGGCAAAATTGCCACCGCGCTGCAGCTTATTATGGTCGGTTTAACCCTGCTCGCTCCGGAATTTGCGAGAGTAATCCCCTACTATAAAATATTTTTGCATATTCTTTATTGGTCTGCCGCATGCACGGCCGTCCTGACAACAATAGTTTACATTCGGACAGGAAGCCGTTATATTGAACATGCAGAAACTACCCTAAATAACCATCGGTAATCTAAATCTGCCCGATGGTGCGGTTTTTTATGGATTTGATTTCAAAAATGACTTTTAGCGAAATAAATGATGTTCTAAATGACCTGCGAGAGGGCAAAATGATAGTCCTTGTCGATGACGAGGACCGTGAAAACGAAGGTGACCTCGTATGCGCAGCCGAAAAGGTTACACCCGAAATCATTAATTTTATGGCCCGATTCGGCAGAGGTCTAATATGCCTGCCTATGCCCGCCGAAATCTGTGATAAACTGGGCCTTTACCAGCAGACCCCGGATAATACCGCTCGTTTCAGTACGGCTTTTACAGTGAGCATTGATGCGGCTGAAGGAATTACAACCGGCATAAGTGCCGCCGACAGAGCCAAAACAATACGCACCGCAATAGCAGACCGGGCAAAATCTTCTGATTTGGTTCGTCCCGGTCATATTTTCCCTCTTCGCTGCCGCGAAGGAGGTGCACTCGTCCGTGCGGGCCAAACCGAAGGTGCCGTTGATTTAATGAAACTGGCAGGGATGAAACCGGCCGGGGTTATTTGTGAAATTCTTAACGAAGACGGAACAATGGCGCGAGTGCCGGAGCTTCTGGAATTCTGCAAAAAACACAATCTGAAAATCACCACTATCGCTAAGTTAGTCGAATATCGACTGCAGCGGGAAAGCCAAATAAAAAGAATCGAATCTGTCAATCTGCCTACCGATTACGGTGAATTTCATATGATAGGCTATGACAGCATAACCAGCCCTGAACCGCATCTCGCACTTTGCAAAGGTGATATAGGAAAACTCGACGAAAACGGACAGGTTATAGAACACGATGAGCCTGTTCTAGTGCGAGTTCATTCGGAATGTATGACCGGAGATTTGTTTCACTCGCAGCGGTGCGAATGCGGCTATCAGCTTATAACCGCAATGCAGATGATAGAAAAGCAAGGAAAAGGGGCTCTTATTTATCTGCGGCAGGAAGGCCGCGGAATCGGGCTGGCGGGAAAGCTTAAAGCTTATAAACTTCAGGAGCAGGGTCTGGATACCGTCGATGCCAACGTTAAATTGGGCTATATGCCGGACAGAAGAGATTATGGTATAGGGGCACAGATTCTGCGGGATTTGGGCCTGAAAAATATTCGAATTCTGACGAATAATCCCAAAAAAATAAGCAGGCTTGAAGTTTACGGCATAAAAATTGTCGAGCAAATCTCACTAAAAGCCAAACCCGGAATTCATAATAAAGATTATCTGCGCACAAAAAAACTGCGTTTGGGTCATCTTTTAGATGAAGATTTATAAAAAATACTTACGCTTCGAGTTTTTGTCTGAGGTATCTGACAACATCGGAAATTTTTTCCACCGCACATGGAATAGGCACTGATGTGGATTCGGACTCGCTGCGGAGCTTGATTTCAACTCTTCCTTCGGCGACTGATTTTTTTCCGACTGTGACGCGAATCGGAATGCCGATTAAATCAGCATCTTTGAATTTTATGCCGCCTCGAAGGTCTCTATCGTCCCAAAGAGCATCGATGCCCTGCATTAAAAGTCCGCTGTAAATTTCTTCGGCTGTCTCGACGACTTTCTGGTCGTCCTGATTAACGCTTGTAACCAGAACCTCGAATGGCGCGATGCTTATCGGCCAGATTATACCGTTATCATCGTTGCCTGTTTCGATAGCCGAAGCGACGATACGGTTTATACCGATGCCATAGCAGCCCATCGTACAGATTTGCTCTTTGCCGCTTTCATCTAAAAATTTACAGCCTAACTTAGAGCTGTATTTTTTGCCTAATTTGAAAACCTGCCCTACTTCGATACCGCGTTTAAACAAAAGTTTTTTACCATTGTAGGTATCACCTTCGACTGCATTTCGGATATCGGCTACGATAATATTATTACCTTCGAGCGGGAAATCCCTGCCGGGTACAACATTTTTCGTATGATAATCGGTCTTATTGGCCCCGGTAACACCAACCGCCATCGCTGCCACCGCATGGTCAATAATGATTTTGTCAACACGCCTTTTTAAACCTATCGGCCCAGCAAAACCAATAGCAGCACCAGTAACTTCTTTTATGGTTTCCTCATCTGCAAGTTCTAATTGAACCAATGGAAATACTTGTTTCAACTTTTCAGGATTAACATCATGATCTCCTCTAACCATTATCAAAACAGTACCTCTCGTTTCAACCTCTGGACCATGCATTATTTCCCTGCCATCATGTTTTGCATCTTCTGAGCTCCAATGTTTTAATATTTCATTAGATATAGTTGGTGTATTATAAACAAGAGTTTTTATCATTTCGTTTGGTTTAGTTTTCAGAAAATCGCAGACAGCTTCGATGGAACCGACATTGGGAGTATGTATGTTTTCCGGAGAAGAGAGATTCTTCGCTTGGCTCAGAATGACAGAACGAGGTATCGCATCAACCGGGGCTTTTTCGATATTGGCTGCGTAAGAGCTGTCTTCGGCATAGACAATGACATCTTCGCCCGATTCGCAGGGAATCGTAAATTGATGCGAACCTGAGCCGCCCATTTCGCCCGATTCGGCTTCGACGATTACATAATCCAGCCCGCAGCGTTTGAAGATTCGCTTATAGGTTTCGTACATATTCCAGTATTCTTTGTCCAAGGATTCATCGCCAGCGTGAAAGCTGTAAGCATCTTTCATAATAAATTCGCGGCTTCTAAGAACCCCGAATCGCGGACGAAATTCATCACGAAATTTAAAGCTGATTTGATATATATTAAACGGAAGCTGTTTGTACGAATTAACTTCATTAGCGGCGATACTGGTTACAACCTCTTCGGCGGTAGGCGCAAGGACATTTTCCCTGCCGTGGCGGTCGGTAAAATGAGCCATAGTCGGCCCGTAGTCAACATTTCGTCCGGTCTGCTGCCAAAGTTCCAAAGGCTGAACCGAAGGCATAAGGATTTCCTGAGCGCCGGCTCTGTTCATTTCCTGCCGGACAATATTAATTACCTTTTGCAGGCACTTAAAACCGAGCGGCAGATATGTATATGTTCCGCTGGCAAGTTTTCTCATCAGGCCGGCGCGAATCATAAGTTTATGACTTGGTATTTCCGCATCTGCCGGAACTTCCTTGACTGTGGGTATGAGCATTTTGCTATAGCGCATTTTATGACCATCCGGAAAACAAAAATTAGGAAAAATCCGTAACTAACAACAGCGGATGTTTATAGCGGAAATAAACGCTGATTTCAAGGCAAAAACAACATCTTGATTCGATTGGCATGCCGAGGGTGAAACTAATCTGGCTTTTCCTGCTCTTCCTGTTCGTCCTGCTTTTGCTGTTCTTTATCTTCGTCGAGCATAGCCATAGCTTCGCCAAGCTCTTCAAGTTCTTCATCATCTGTCTCGTCGTCATCCTCATCCTGTTCGTCTTCATCGTCAGTACCGAAATCAGTTCTGAGGTTGGGATTGTTTTTATCAGGCCGGACAAGACCTTTTTCGAGCAGTTCGGCATATTCAACAGAATAGCGGGCCCATGGAATTGCTTCGAGTCGAGCTTTGCTTATCGGCTTGCCGCTTCCGAGGCAAATACCGTAAGTGCCGTCCCCTATTCTTCCGAGTGCTTCGTCAATCAGGGCAAGCAGACGAACCTCTTCATCCATAAGGCCAAGAGTATTTTCAAGCTCATAATTATCGCTTCCGGCATCGGCCATATGGAAAGGAACATTAGAAAGGTCGCTGCGTTCTTTTTTTAAGGTTTCTTCCTTCATGCTATTAACAACACCGAGTATTTCAGCGCGTTTTTGCAGCAATAATCCTTTAAAATGCTCAATATCAGCAGGTTTTAATGCGGCTGCTCTTGATGTTCGTCTTTTTGCTGGTTTCTGTGTTTTTTTCTTTTTGGCCATTTTTACACCTTTTGGGTTTATATCTGTATCAATCAACTGCCGTTTTCAGTTTCGACCGATTTTCTCGGCCGAAACACTCCGTTAAAGCCGGACAGGCAGAGAATTATATATATGACCCGATTGTTTACAACCAAAAACTTAATTTTGTTCAAATTTTATTTATTTCAGCATTATACAGGACTTACTGGCAGCCCATTTTAACAGCAGCAAAACCTATCTTCGGCATATTTGCTGAAAAAATTCGGTTTATCTTCAGGATTATACGAATAAATCTCTAAAAATTATGGGAACTTCGGATCTTACCCATATGTCAATATACCTATGGAATTTACAGTAATTATGCTAAAAAGCTGCTGGGACAAAGGGAATATGCTCGATATTATATTAATCAGGGATTTTTAACGGCTGTAGAAAATGACTCCGAATCAATGTGATATATTATCAGGAGATACCTTTATGAGAAGAAAAATCAAAAAGTTTATACCTTTGTTACTCATGATAGGATTGAGTTCGATTTGTTACGGACGAATCAAATTATCAGCACTGCCGGAACGTGCCGCGACGATAATTAGATTGGATAATCCTAACGCGACATTAATCGAGGAAGAAAGGGTATTAACGCTTCAAAAAGGTATTAATACCGTAGATTTTAGCTGGCGAGGCGTAAGCATAGATGAAGATTCCATCAGGCTGGTCGCGATTGACCACCCCGAGACAGTAATACTTTTAAACGTCAGCTATCCTCCCGGAGAAGCAGCTTTGGTATGGCAAATCAGCTGCGACGGTGATTATGCCGAAACTGTGCGTATAAGTTATTTGCTGAATAATATTGACAGGTTAATCACATACAGAGCCGTTGCTGATAAATCCGAGACGGCTGTTGACCTGCAAAGCTATCTTGTTCTGAGAAACTTTTCGGGAGAGGATTTCGGTCTTTCGAGAATTCTCTTAGATTACGGCGAAGCGTTCGAAAAAACTATCGCCCACGAAGAGACTAAAACGCTGGCATTTATGCAGGCCGGCCAAGTCCCGATTAAAAAAATATGGACTTTCGATGCGAGAACACTTCCTTGGGACCCGTCGCAGCTGGAAAATCAGAACGTCGGTATTCCTGTAACTTATGAGATAACTAACGACATTAAAAACAAGCTTGGTAAACATTCTCTATGGGCAGGCAAAGCAAGAGTTTTTCAAGATGACGGTCACGGCAGCACAATTTTTCTCGGCGAAGATTATGCAAGACAAGTTCCTGTCGGTGAAAAAATGGAGCTTTATATAGGAGACAGCAGGGATATAGTTGTTACACAGCGTAAAATGAAAGAAGATAGAATCAACATTAGAAGAAATAATAAAAACCATATAATTCTCTACGATACCGACGAGGAAATCGTTGCCAAGATAGAAAATTTTAAGGACAGCCCTGCTGTCTTGACAGTCATAGAATATATACCCGGACAATGGGAGATGAAAAAATGCAATATGAAATATACTCTTATTGATGCCGAAACTCTCAAGTTCCAAGTTGAGCTTGGCGCGCGGAGCAATAAAGAATTGAAGATGCAGTACAGCCGAAAAAATATTCGGACCGAACGAAGAATGGACATCAATCGCTACTAAGTACAGCAATAATTAAGGAGCAGCAAAAATGAAACGAATAGCTATAAGCTTAATAATTATAAGTACGGCGGCGTCGGTTTGTACTGCAAAAATTGATTTAGTAACACTTCCGACTCGCGATACGGTACAGTTGACAATTTATAATTCGGCGGATTTGACCTTAACCCGAGAAAGCAGAGCATTGACATTAAAACAGGGTAAAAACAGCTTGCAGTTTTCATGGGCTAATACGCTGATTGACCCGACCAGTCTCGATATGATACCCAAAGCTAATGCCGATAAAATTCACATAGCTGAATTGGTATATCCTCCGAGAGTACAGAATTTAGGTCTTTGGAATATCGACAGCAGCATCGCAGGAAAAGTACCAGTCGAGATAACATATATGACAAGCGGATTATCTTGGCGGGCATTTTATATGGGAACGCTGACGTCTGACGAAAAAACAATGCGGCTGCAGGGATATGTCAGGGTTACAAACAACAGCGGCGAAGATTATGAAAATGCTCAAGTCAGACTGATAGTCGGAAAGGTAAATATTCTCGAACAGATAGCCGAACTTGCCCAGCGAAAATGGCCTTACGGACGTCCGGGTATAATGCCATATCCGCTGAGATTAGGGGTTGCACAAGAAGCGATTGCGGATAGATTGGAAATGAAAAGAGGAATAGATATGGTGGCCTCAGCCGCTGAACGGCCTAAAGAAATCATAAAAGAAGGCTTGAGTGAATATTTTCTTTATACTATCGAAGGTCGAGAGACAATTCCGACCGGCTGGTCAAAAAGGTTAATCAGTTTCGATGTCGAGGGAATACCTGTTATTAATCTTTACAAATATGAGGAGCAGAGATACGGCTCGAACGTAGTGCGGTTTTTGAGCTTTAAAAATGACACTCAGCATAAACTCGGCCAAACACCCATCCCTGACGGCTTACTGAAGGTTTACCGAACAACAGATGCCCAGAAACATTTGTCTTATACAGGGCAATCGGAATTCAAATACATTCCGGTAGATGAAAAAGTCGAATTAAACTTAGGAGCTGTTGACAACATCGTAGTCGAACCCAAGATTATGAATTTCGTTACGGATAATTATCGATTCGACCAAGATGGCAATATCAACGGCTGGGATGAAATAAGAAAATTTACAATCGAAACAAGAAACACCAGGGATATACCTGTAAGGGTTGAAATTACACGGAATTTCGACACCTCGTATTGGGAGTTAGATAGAAAAGGTGATTTCGGCGAATACGAAAAAGTCGATTTGGATACGGTCAAGTTCACCGTTAACCTCGAACCTAATTCAAAAAAGACATTCGAATATACATTGAAAACCTATCGCGGTGTTCGAGAAGAAGAATGGTCGAAAATTTCCCGTAAAAATTAATAAGCCCTAAGATTAAAGCTAAGCCCGCCGAAAAGCGGGCTTTTTTATTTGTGCGCTTGAATATCCGGAGCTTTATCAATATGATTAAGGAAACTTCTATTTATTCAGGAATGAACAATGCCACACAAATTTATAAACGAGATTGAGCCCGGCCAAAATATAAACGATATTTATATCGTAAGCGACCCTATTCTTCGCAGCACTACAAGAGGAGATTTGTATATAGCAATGCGGATTTCGGATAGAACCGGCCAGTTGAACGCGCGGATGTGGCAGGCAAATGAGGAAACTTATAAAAATCTTCCGAAACCGGGTTTTATTCAAATTAACGCCAGAAGCGAGCTATACCAAAACAATCTTCAGGTCGTCATAAATAATATAAGCCTTGTCGATTCGTCAAAGGTAAATATCGATGATTTTCTGGCAAAGACAGATAAAGATGTCAAAAAACTGTTCGAGGAAATAAAACAGATTCTCGCAGCAATCAAAAACGAGCAGTTAAGAGCAATTCTTCGCGAATTTTTGGCTGATAAAGACCTGATGGCTCAGTTTCTCAAGGCACCCGCGGCAATGAAGCTTCATCATAATTATCTCGGAGGTCTTGTCGAACATACGCATAATATTCTTCGTTCGGCACAGGCAATTCTGCCGTTTTATCCGGACGTTCAGGGCGATTTGGTTCTGGCGGGAATTTTCCTTCATGATTTGGGAAAGACTGACGAGCTTTCCTATGAAATGGCTTTCGAATACACAACTTCAGGTCAGTTAATCGGACATATCTCGAAAACTCTTTTGATGCTGCATAAAAAAACCGATGCCCTCGAAGCTAAAGGTACGAAAATAAGCTCTGAAGTATTAGACGCACTGGGGCATATAATATTATCACATCACGGCCAATATGAATTCGGTTCGCCGAAACTCCCTGCGACTGCGGAGGCTTTTTTCGTCAATTATCTCGATGATTTAGATGCGAAAATTAATCAGGTAACAAAAGCTATTAATGACGAATTCGGCGATTCGGATTGGACAAGCTGGCAGAATGCCCTGCAAACAAGAATTTACCGTAAAAAAATTTAGTAAAATTAATTTATTGAACAAAATTTGATTTTATTGCAACCCCGGAAAATCTCCATATTTCGGAAAATTGTTCATAACTGAAAGCTCCTTTTCCCCAGACAGGGTCGGCAATAATTACATAATCATCACCGACTTCCAAGACTGCTACACAATGGTCGGATAAAAAACTGTCTTTGACAACAGCTAAAGTAAAATCAAACCGCTTCAATTCTTCAATGGATTTAAATCTTCGAAAAGAACTTTCAACCCCCAGCGAACCATATTCTGAATTTATCGCATAGGCAAGACAGCGAGGCATTGTTCCTATCATAGGACTTGTATGTGATAATATTGCTAATTTTCCTTCATCTGCTTCGAGACCGAGCATTCTCAGTACGGTTACAGCCGCCGCCGGCCCGCAAGTATAATTTGTGCTCTGAAAACAGACCCCTTCAGCATTGATATAACCGGGCATTGTCTGGAGCCTGCCTCGAACAATCGCCGGCCCCAGAAAAGGCATTATACAAAACCAGCCAAGGATTAAAGACATTACACAGCAAACAAGCATACGTTCACTTTTTCGGGGAAGCTGGTCTATCGGACTTATTAAGCCTACCGTAATCGCCAAAGCCAAAATTACGAATCTAAACCGCCCTGCCAAAAGCAAATCAAAAGGGTAAATAAAATTTAAAGCATCGAAAAAAGTCCCTGCGGCAAGAAGCATGATAAATAATAACGCTGCTGAGTATCCTATCACCCAGTATTTTTTCCACAAGCGGCAAAATAATCCGCCAAGAACAATGCCGAAAACAGCAACTGTTATTATGCCAACTGTCTCCAGATATGGCTGCATAAACCCTCCTGCAATACATAAATACGACAGCTTTTATTATATATTTTTTGCGATTCTAAGTCAAGTATTTCCTTATAGATATGAAAGTTGAATATCGAATAGTCCTAATATATAATCTCATCCTGTATGGTGCGCCAGAATGCCAAAATTTATTCGGTCGTTCATATCAGCATGCTTATAAAAGAAGCATTAGAAAATAACCTGCCCGGCCGATTTACGGTATCCGGACAGCTCGGCGACTGGCGCAAACACAGCAGCGGACACTGTTATTTTTCATTAAAAGACGATTCCGCGATTCTGCCTTGCGTGATGTGGAGAAGCAGCACCGGCAAACTAAAATTCGAGCCCGAAAGCGGTATGGCTGTTTTTGCGACCGGCCATATCGATGTTTATTTGCCTCAGGGTAAATATCAGCTTATCGTCGATAAATTAGAACCCGCAGGAATAGGCACGCTTCAGCTTGCCTTCGAACAAATGGTAAAACGGCTTCACGCAGAGGGATTGTTCGAGCAGGAACATAAAAAACCGCTGCCGCCCTACCCGAGCAGAATCGGTATCATTACAAGTGAATCGGGAGCCGCGGTTCATGATATAACCGACAGCATCTGGAACAGATGGCCCTGCGCAAAATTATATTTATATCCGGTCGCGGTTCAGGGTGATGGTGCTGCCGAACAGATAGCCGGTGCAATTAAAGATATAAACGCAAGAAACAAAAATTTGGGAATAGATTTGCTGATAGTCGGACGAGGAGGCGGTTCACTCGAAGATTTATGGGCTTTTAACGAGGAAATCGCTGCCAGAGCAATTTATAATTCCAAAATTCCTATAGTCAGCGCGGTAGGCCACGAGATAGATACTACTATCGCCGATTTAGTCGCCGATGTACGGGCATCGACTCCGACTAAAGCAGGTATTGTCGCTGTGCCGGATATCGAAGAGGTTTCATCGCAGCTTAAAAACTATTCCCGAAATCTTTCGGACAGGACTCGCTGGAAACTGCAGATTGGTCAGCAAAGACTCGACGAACTGAGCTATACAATCTCTAATTCACTGAAAGATTTGCTTGCTGCCGCCAAAGCCAAACTTAGCGAGTTTTTTGAAAAAGTTTTGCGGATAGAACCTCATCGACTTATCGCAAGAAAAACGGTTGATTTAAATAATCTGCAAAATCGTGCAAATTTTACGGTCAAAACGCGCATAAACAAACTAAAAATGCATCTCGATGCGCAAGCAAACCGTTTGGCCGGATTAAACCCAAAGTCCGTACTGCATAGAGGTTACAGCATTACTACAGATAAAATTACAGGCAGGTTAATAAGAAAAATAAATGACATAAAACCCGGTCAGATAATTGTCACTGAGATTGCAAACGAGAATTTGATTGAAAGCAAGGTCATTACAGGACAGAATAATATGAAATAATTGCATATTATTCTATCATAGGAGCAAAATTATGAAAGCAAACGATTTAAAAAAGACGCTATTCGTAAGAGTTTTGTTCCTTTTCGGCCTGCTTTTTTTATTTTCCGCACAACTGCTTGCCGGATGGGAGCAAGTACCCGAAATTCTGAGCCGCATTAAAGCCCCTGAGTTTCCCGACAGAGATTTTAACATTGCCGATTACAATGCCGTCGGCGACGGACGAACAGATTGTACCGAGGCGTTCGAAAAAGCCATATCAGCGGCCAACCAATCCAGAGGCGGAAAAGTAATAGTCCCGAAGGGGGAATTTTTAACAGGGGCGATTCATTTGAAAAGCAATGTTAATCTATATGTTTCTAAAGACGCCGTAATAAAGTTTTATACCGACCCCAATAAATACCTTCCGGCTGTTTTTACAAGATGGGAAGGGGTTGAGTGCTATAATTACTCACCGTTAATATATGCTTATGAACAGGAAAATATAGCGATAACCGGTGAAGGAACACTCGACGGACAGGCAAGTGATGAAAACTGGTGGGAATGGAAGACAACTCAAAGAAATGACCGCGATATGCTTTTTATGCAGGGTGAAAAAGGCGTGCCTGTCGAGCAAAGGCTGTTTGGAGGAAAACTGTTAAGGCCGAGCATGATACAACCTTATAAATGCAAAAATATACTTATAAAAGGTGTAACAATCAAAAATAGCCCGTTCTGGCATATTCATCCGGTACTTTCGGAAAATATATCCGTCAAAAATGTTACTGTCATCGGAGATGGCCCGAATAATGACGGATGTAATCCTGAATCGTGCAGAGACGTGCTTATAAAAGGCTGTTTCTTCGATACAGGGGACGACTGTATCGCTATTAAATCAGGCAGAAATAATGACGGCAGGCGACTGAGTGTACCAACTGAAAATGTAATTATACAGTACTGCCGGATGAAAGACGGCCACGGCGGAGTAGTAATAGGAAGCGAAATGTCCGGAGGCGTTCGAAATGTTTTCGCTGAAAACTGCACTATGGACAGCCCTAATCTTGACCGGGCGATAAGAATTAAAACCAATGCCGTAAGGGGCGGTTTCGTAGAAAACGTTTATGTAAGAAATATAGCTGTAGGACAAGTTAAAGAGGCAGTGCTTAGGATTAACTTTTTTTATGAGGAAGGCGACAGCGGTGATTTTACTCCGGCAGTCAGAAACATAAATCTTGAGAACATAACCAGCCAAAAAAGCATGTACGGATTGTATCTAAAAGGATATGAACGCTCGCCTATTACTGACGTAACCCTGAAAAATTGCGTGTTTAATAACGTTGAAAAGAACAACATCATATCGAATGTTAAAAATCTGATGCTGGAAAACGTAAAAATAAACAATAAACTTATGGATAATTTGAGCGAAATTGATAAGCCGCAGGATTTAAACTAAACACAAGGAGATTCGTAGTGAAAAAATTGTTCGAATTTTTATTGATTACGGTTTGTTTAATTCTGTTTTTTTCAGGCGGATGCAAGAAACATAGGGAACATACTCCGGAAGTAACTTTAAAGCTTGCCCACAGCCTCGATGTTACCCATCCTGTGCATAAAGGGATGGTTTACATGGCTCAGACGGGCTGGGAAAAATAGGACGGACGGATGGAAGCGGAGGTATTTCCGAATGAC
>CAYMOE010000029.1:0-16835 GCA_964391985.1 uncultured Pirellulales bacterium | reverse complement strand
GAAGAATCTAAAAAGGCTCTCGATAAAATGAAAAAGGATTTTGCCTCTCATCCTGGCTTGCAGGATGCAATTTATTGGATTAGTACAAGATATGAATGGACCCACAAATACGAAAATGCAAAGACTTTATATCAGGAGTTAATTGAAACTGACCCCAACAGTTCATTCGCAAGTAAAGCAAAGTTGAGCGAGGCTAAGAATGCTATTTTTCCATTAATTGAAGCTAAGGATTATGCGAAAGCCCGTCAGGCTGTTGATGCGATGATAGATGATTTTGCGAACAATCCGGAGTTGCCTGACTATCTTTTTTGGATTGCAGAAGCCTACTGGTATGATGGTAGATATGAAGATGCCAATAATATATATCAAGAGATACTGCAGCAGAATTTTGACAGTAAGTCAACTGAAACAGCACAGTTTCATTTGGCTAAATCTCGTATAGTTTTACTTTCCGAGGCTTATCAGAAAGAGCAGTCTTGGACGGCGCTTGATAAGTTCATATTAGATTATCGAGATCATTCGGATATATCACATGCTGTATATATAATTGGTGAAGCTTATTGTGAGAAAGCTTATGCGTTTGAAGGTCAGGGTGCCATAGAACATGCAAGAGAATATTACCGATATGGGCTTGTAGTATGGGAAAAAATAATAACACATTTGCCAATTTCCATGATGACTGCTCAGGCTTATTATGGTGTTGGAAGTTGTTACAAGAGCCTTGGAGAGTATGAAAAAGCTATCCAATACTGCCAAAGAGCGGCAGATGACTGGCCGGATTTTCGTAGTGCATGGCAAGCCCAATATATGGTTGGTCTTTGTTATGAGAAGCTGGCAGAGTCAGGACAAATATCGAAAGAAGAAGCCTATAAGCAAATTAGTATAATTTGTGACAAGCTGGCCGACTATTTTGACTCGTCAGCGGCTCTGGCTGCAAAAAGTTTTTTAAATAGATTGGATAATAATTGATGAATAAGAAAGAATTATTGCGAAAGGAGTTTGATATGAAACGTCAATTTTCATCTTCTATTATTGTAGTTATAGCTACCTTATCTTTATGTACTGTTGGTAGGAGCTGGGACGGCCCTTGCTTGCCTATGGGGTCTTGCGGCGGTGCAGGCGTAGGATCGGGGTCATGCCAATATGTAACAGACCCAACTCCGTATTGTGAAGGATCATGTCCATCTTACTGTGCGCGCGGAGCAGCAGACAGTTATTGTCTCGGTGTATCCGGGCGTTGCCAAACATCTGTGGGTAATTGCTCTCGGATAATTAGCCGCAGTTGTGTAGCTTATGCGTCAGGCTGCGCTTGTGAGGATACAGGGGTTGGTGGGTATTGTACAAGGCAAACTTGTTAAGACATTAGAAAATTAATTAGATCTCTTAAAAATATATAAAAATTAAGAATTATAAAGTTCATATATATGTTGTTTTTACTTTCTATTATACGATTAACTTTAAGGGAATTGTAATGCGATATTTAAATAATTTATATAAATACATCGTTTTTGCGATGTCGGTTTTTATGGTTACCCAGAACATTTATGCAGTTACCATAGAAGAACTTAGTACGATTTGCCAAGAGATGGAGTCGGCTGTATCCGATATCAGTCTCGAATACGAGTGGTATAACATTCCACCATGGACCGTTGAGGAGGGCGAAGCTAAATTAGGTTTATCAGGTTTTTTGGCAATAAAAGACGGTGTTGAGAGGATTAAATTATCTGCCGAAGGTTTATCATCTATACGAGATGCTAACAGCAAAGACGGCCCTTTTCCCTCAAAGCTGCTGATAGAAACTTCAGGTTCCGTTGTCGATAAACATAAGCGCACATGGGAATATATGAGAGTCAATTCTTACGATGGTAAAAAAATGACAAGATTTCAGAATGATGGTTGGCCGACGAGGAAATCTGAAGGAAATATTTCTAATAATAAACATTTTGATCTTCCGTTAACTCTAACGCCTCTTGGATTCACAGTATTACGCCCAAGCTTAAGCAAGATTACTGGCAAACCATTTTCTGTTATATTGAAAGAGGATCAAAATAATATACGACTTGATGAAACCATTCAAAATATAAACGGGTTTAATGTAATATGTATCGAACTTCTGGAAAGCATGAGAAAGAATCCGTATATGCGAATATATTTATCAACTAATCATGGGTATACACCTGTCAGATACGAGTATTTACAAGGCTCTAAATCGGGATCAGTTGAAGCAACTATTACCGTAGATGTTCAAGCTTTGGAACGGGTTTATGAAAAACTTTGGTTTCCAAGCAGTGGTACCATAACAACTAAAGCCTCTGAACGTATAGACGCATATGCTGCCAATAAAATTGTAATTAATCAGGGGCTTGCAGAAAAAGATTTCAAGGTAGAATTTCCTGCTGGCACCATAGTACGTGACGAAATTCAGAAAAAAGAATATGTTGTGAAAGCCGAGTGATACGATTTCCTATAAATTGGCCTTATTTATTAAAAATTGTATAGTGGCAAACAATTAGTTGTGTACTACTCCCTGTTAAACAACAAAAAAATTAGGGAATTTTTACAAGGTGCATCTGCTCGAATTCCACGGTGTTTTATAGTTCAGCGATGAATTTAGGATGCTACTTCCTATGCTTGGTAAACTGTTGCTTCTGTTAAGCAATATTGCCAAATTTTCGGCTATTGCTTAACGGGGGGCAGTATACGGTGTCATCTGGTATTCATATCTTTTTGTGTTTATTCTTGATTGATAAATTTTAGCTGCGATACTGCAAAAATGTAATATTTAAATTAAAAACTACATAATTGTAATCTATCCACGCTAAGACCACATTTCGTATTTATTCCGTAAGATATTGTTGCACAAGCTGTTATATCATTCTTTTTTATAATTTTCATCTTTGGCACGGCGGTTGCTTATCAGTCAATAGGTCTGTTAAGAGCATTTTACTAATCTTATTTTGAAAGGTAACAGCAAATGAAGAAAATTGCAGCATTAACCATCGGTGTATCGTTGAGTCTTCTGCTTTGCGTACAGGCTATAGCCGAAGATGATAAATTTAGCTTCGAGGTAACATCAGATTTTTTCGGGAAGTACGTCTGGCGCGGTCAGCTTCTAAATGATGACATTGTATATCAGCCGGGCTTGAGCATTGCCAAGGGGCCTTGGACAATCGGAATCTGGGGCAACGTAGATATGACAAACTACAACGACCGCCGCGGAAATTTTTCCGAGCTGGATTATTATCTGGATTATTCAGCGGGTTTTCCCGGTGTTGATTGGCTGAGCTACTCAGTAGGTGTGATTTATTATAGTTTCCCCGGTTCGGCTGCGGATGGTTCGCGCGTTCCGGATACGACGGAAGTTTACTGGGGGCTTGGAATAGATTGCTTATTTAGCCCGACCGTTACGGTTTATCACGATGTTGACGAAGCCGAAGGTTCGTATGTCAATTTCGGCCTAAGTCACAGCATCGAGAAAATATTCGAAATTACTCCCGAGATTCCGGTCGGCCTTGATATAAGCGCAGGTTTCGGCTGGGCCAGTGCATCTTATAACAAATATTACTGGGGTATAGATAACAGCAAGGCACAGGATTTTACGTTCTCTGTAGGTCTGCCGATGGAAATCGGCGGATTCGGCATTAGACCCAGTTTCAATTATGTCACTTTGCTGAGCAGTGATATTAGAAGAACAGATGTTTACAGCACCAGCAGTGATTATTTCTTCGTAGGCGTGAGTATTTCAAAAAGTTTTTAACATAAAGAAGTGGTGAATAATAAATTTTAAGGAGTGTTTTCAAATGAACAGGTTGTTATTCCGTCTAAGTTTCGTTGTGATGATTTTTATGCTTTGCGGTATTGGGTTTGCCGATGAAGCGTTAACACTCGAAGGCATAAAAGAAGAATTGCAAACCAATCTTAATATTGTTTGGACCTGCATAGCCGCGTTTTTAGTATTCTTTATGCAAGCGGGCTTTGCGATGGTCGAGACAGGTTTTACCCGCGCCAAAAATTCCGTCAATATTCTAATGAAGAATCTTATGGATTTTTCGGTCGGCAGTCTTGCTTTCTTTCTGGTAGGATTCGGACTGATGTTCGGCGTTTCGAACGGGCTGTTCGGGACAAGTATGTTCGGACTAAGCGGAACAGAACCCGGCGGAGATTGGAACTGGACGTTTCTGATTTTTCAAACGGTTTTTGCGGCAACTGCTGCGACAATTGTATCCGGTGCTATGGCCGAGCGGACCAAATTTATCTCTTACCTGATTTATAGTGCCGCGATTACGCTTTTAATTTATCCGATATTCGGCTCTTGGGCTTGGGGAAATTTACTTCTTACGGATAACAATAGCTGGCTTGCGAATTTGGGTTTTCATGATTTCGCCGGCTCTACGGTTGTTCACTCTGTGGGCGGATGGCTTGCTTTGGCGGGGGCGATTATGCTTGGCCCGCGTCTTGGAAAATTCGGGCCGGATAAAAAACCGCGAGCGATTCTCGGACATAATCTTCCGTTAGCGGCTTTGGGTGTTTTTATCCTGTGGTTCGGCTGGTTTGGGTTTAACCCCGGCAGTACGACCGTAGGCGATGGTTCGATTGGTTATATTGCGGTAACGACCAATTTAGCCGCGGCAGCAGGAGCGGTTATGGCTTTGATTACATCTTGGACTCTTTTGAAAAAACCCGATATTTCGATGGCTCTAAATGGTGCTTTGGCGGGTCTGGTTGCGATTACCGCTCCCTGCGACGGGGTCTCGCCGATAGGCGCTATTATAATAGGTTTGATTGCGGGCATTCTGGTAGTTCTAAGCGTATTGTTCTTCGACCATATTGTTAAAGTTGATGACCCTGTCGGTGCGGTCAGTGTTCACGGAGTTAACGGTCTTTGGGGAACTTTATCATACGGATTATTCGCGATGGACGGCGGGTTATTTTACGGCGGCGGATTCAGGCAATTAGGCGTACAGCTTTTAGGTGCCGCTACGGCGTTTGTATGGGCGTTTGGACTTGGGATAGTACTGTTCGGCATCTTGAGTAAAACTGTCGGGCTGCGTGTAAGTCCTGAGGAAGAATTAAAAGGTCTCGATATAGGCGAGCATGGCATGGAAGCATATTCGGGATTCCAAATTTTCAGTACGACTTAACGTTCAATTATAACCCAAACAGGAGAACTAAAATGAAACTTATAATAGCATATATTCAGCCGCATAAACTTGAAGATGTTAAAAATGCCCTCGCGAAAGAGGAAGTTGCCAAGATGTCAGTGACAAATTCATTGGGCTGCGGCGCTCAAAAAGGTTATCACGAAAGTTACCGCGGAGTGACATTCGATGTTAATCTGCTCAAAAAAGTCAGGCTCGAAATCGCTGTCAACGAGGATTTTGTCGAACGAACTATAAACGCGATTATTAAAGCCGCTCGAACAGGTACAATCGGCGACGGTAAGATTTTTGTAATGGAATTAGCGGATTGTATACGAATCAGGACAGGAGAACGAGGCTCCAAAGCTATCGGTTAGGTGCGAATTTAGACGGTTCACCACTTCCTGTGTCCGTCGAAACAAGGCTCTGTCTTTCAAGGCAGAGCCTGCTTTTTTGGTATAATGCAAAAAAATTACAAAAATGTATTTGTTGTAATCAAAAACAACAAAAGTGTATTTTTGATTTTATTGTGGTTGACTGGGTTTTGTTTTATAACTCTTTTATTTTAAAGGCTTTATAAAATTTATTTTATTTTATGAGGGTTTGGCACGGCTCTTGCAATAGTTAAAGTGACAGGTTGGCAGAACGAATATATTAATAATTGTCAATCGGAGATATGGAAGTGGTGCCGAAAATTAAGAAATCTTATAGTGCATTTAACCTTAAAATAATACCTGCTTTGCTCGTATCGGTCATTCTATCAGCCCAAGCTTCTGCTGAAGTTGAGCCAATTGACATTGCATCTTTGAAACAGGGGCTTGACACTGTCTGGGTTCTGGTTGCTGCATTTTTAGTTTTCTTTATGCAGGCAGGATTCGGAATGGTAGAAGCCGGTTTTATCCGAGCGAAAAATACCTGCAACATTCTGACTAAGAACTTCCTTGATTTCTGCATGGCGACACTCGGATTCTTTTTGGTCGGATATGCATTGATGTTCGGAAACGGAAATTCTTTTTGGGGAACAAGCGGCTGGGCTCTTTCGGGTCTTGCAGGCGAAACAGCAAGCGGCATTCCGGTTTTTGCTTTTTGGCTTTTTCAGGCGGCATTCTGCGGAGCAGCCGCGACGATTGTAGCGGGCGGTATGGCCGAGCGAATGAAATTTTCCGCGTACCTGATATATTCTTTTATAATATCTGCCTTGATATATCCAATCATAGGTCACTGGATTTGGGGCGGCGGATGGCTGTCAGATATGGGATTTTTCGACTTCGCAGGTTCGACGGTTGTTCATACCACCGGCGGTATTGCTGCTCTAATCGGAACAATTATACTTAGGCCAAGAGAAGGCAAATACGCGATTGACGGAAAGGCTAACGCGATTCCTGCTCATAGTATTCCGCTTGCTTCGCTTGGAGTTTTTATCCTGTGGTTCGGATGGTTCGGATTCAATGCGGGTTCGACATTATCCGTGGGTGATGGTTTTTTAATCGGCAGGGTGGCTGCAAACACTAATATCGCAGCGGCTCTGGGCGGAATTGCGGCGATAGTTACCGCATGGAAAAGATTCGGCAAACCGGATTTGTCGATGGCTATGAACGGCACTTTGGCAGGTTTGGTTGCGGTGACAGCGCCTTGTGCGTGCATCGAACCTTGGGCGGCAGCGGTCATCGGGATTGTTGCCGGAATAATTTGTGTTCTCGGTGTCGAGTTTCTCGATAAGCTTCGCATCGATGACCCGGTTGGTGCTGTTCCCGTTCACGGTATGTGCGGTATCTGGGGAACTATATCGGTCGGTATCTTCGGAAAAGACGCTCTTGGTCTTGCGAATAACGGATTTATTTACGGTGGAAATCCGATGCAGTTAGGAATACAGATTGTCGGTTCGGTCTCAGCGGTTGCGTTCGTACTGATTACTATGGGAACGCTATTTAAGCTGATTGATATTACGGTAGGACTTAGGGTAAACAGAGAAGAAGAACTGCGAGGCCTCGATATAGGCGAGCATGGTATGGAAGCTTATGGCGGCTTCCAGATTTTCAGTACCAGTTAGTAAGGTGAATATATGAAACTTATTATAGCTTACATTCAGCCGCATAAATTGAACGATGTAAAAAAGACTCTTTACAAGGCCGAGGTTCATAAAATGTCCGTAACAAACGCTCTCGGCTGCGGCGAGCAGTTAGGATATGAGGAAAGTTATCGAGGAATTAAATTCGAGGTGAATCTGCTCAAGAAGGTCAGACTCGAAATTGCGGTAAATGAAGATTTTGTACAAAAGGCTATTGACGCTATAATAGAAGGCGCCAAAACCGGAAATATAGGTGACGGTAAGATTTTCGTTGTGGATTTAATCGAGTGCGTTCGAATACGCACCGGCGATAAAGGTAAACAAGCAATTGGATGATAATCCAAAATTTTATAATTCAGGAGAACTAAAAATGAGTGAATGTCGCAAGCCGATAACAGAAATTTTCGCTTCTAACGTTTTCAATGACGCCGTGATGCGTCAGCGTCTTTCGGCGGAAAGTTATAATGCTCTAAGAGAGGTTGTGCTTGGCAATAAGCCGCTCGACCCGGATTTGGCCAATATTGTCGCTACGGCTATGAAGGATTGGGCCATTGAAAAAGGCGCGACCCATTTTTGTCACTGGTTTCAGCCGATGACCGGTCTGACTGCTGAAAAGCATGATGCTTTTATATCGCCGACTTCCAGAGGTGATATAAAGATGGAATTCAGCGGCAAAGAGTTATGTCAAGGCGAGCCCGATGCTTCTTCGTTTCCTTCGGGAGGACTTAGAGCTACTTTCGAGGCTCGCGGCTATACCGCATGGGATTGCACTTCGCCGGTATTTATTAAAGAAGACGGCAAAAACATAACTTTGCATATACCAAGCGCTTTCTTTTCTTATACAGGTATGGCGCTCGATAAAAAGACTCCGCTGCTAAGGTCGATGGACGCTTTGAATAAGCAGGCTGTTCGTGTTCTGCGTGCTTTGGGAAATAAAAGTTCTAACAGGGTAACAGCAACACTCGGCCCTGAGCAGGAATATTTTCTTATTAATAAATGCTTCTTCGAAAAACGTCTCGATTTGGCTATGACAGGCAGAACTCTTTTCGGAGCCAAACCGCCAAGAGGTCAGGAAATGAACGACCATTATTTTGGTACGATTCATGAAAGAGTAGCCTCATTTATGAATGAAGCGAATATCGAGCTGTGGAAACTTGGTGTTTCAGCCAAAACCCAGCATAACGAAGTTGCTCCGGCACAGTATGAATTGGCTCCGGTTTTCGCGACGGTTAACGTCGGAACCGACCACAATCAGCTTGTTATGGAAACTTTACAGAAGGTTGCCAACAGGCACGGATTCGTATGCCTGCTTCACGAAAAACCTTTTGCCGGAGTGAACGGTTCGGGTAAGCATAATAACTGGAGTATGGTAACCGATGACGGAATAAATTTACTCAGTCCCGGTCAGACGCCTCATGATGATATGGTTTTCCTTGTGATGCTCTGTGCCGTAATAAGAGCCGTCGATAAATATTCAAAGCTTCTTCGCGCGAGCGTCGCGAACACCGGAAACGAGCATCGGCTCGGAGCACACGAAGCTCCTCCTGCGATTGTTTCGATATTCCTCGGTGAACAGCTGGCTGATATCGTCGAACAATTAGCAAAAGGCGCCGCAAAATCCTCTAAGCAGGGCGGGCAGATTAAATTAGGCATCTCGACATTACCTCCGCTGCCTAAGGATTCGACAGACAGAAATCGTACGTCTCCGTTTGCGTTTACCGGAAATAAATTCGAATTCAGAATGGTCGGTTCTTCGCAATCGACCTCAGGGCCGATGTTTGTTCTGAACACAATCGTTTCCGATGCTTTGATGGAAATTGCGGATGAGCTGGAAAAGGTTTCAGATGTAAAAGCAACAGCCCAGAAGATTTTGAAGAAAATCGCTACCGAGCACAGTAGAATTATTTATAACGGTGATAACTATTCGGAAAATTGGGTCAAAGAAGCGGCAAAACGCGGATTGCCTAATATCAGCTCGACGGTTGATTCTCTCAATACCATTATGGACAAAGAAAATGTCGAGCTTTTTGAAAGGCACTGCATTTTAAGCAAAGCCGAACTGAAAGCCCGCACGGAGATTTTACACGAAACATACAGCATGCAGGTTAATATCGAGGCTTTGACTATGACAAGCATCGCCAAAAGACAAATTCTGCCGGCTGTTAATAAATATGCAGAAAAGCTCGCAAGCACCGCAGTGGCGATAGAAAATGCCGGTCTTGATTCGAAGCTTCAGGTTTCTATGCTCAAAAAAGTATGCGGACTTTTGGATTCGATGCAGAAAAATATCGAGGAACTCGAAAAAATTATTGCTTCGGCATCTAAAGTTGGCGAAGCTGCGAAGAAAGCGGTTGCTTATAAAGATAAAGTAATTCCTGCTATGAAGTCGCTTAGAAGCACAGCCGACGAGCTTGAAACTATTGTTGACGCAGATATTTGGCCGTTGCCGACATATGCCCAAATGTTGTTTAGTAAGTAAAATATAAAAAGGCCTAAGCCGAAAACCTAACCCTGTCGGCGCAGCAATATCGCTCCGACAGGGAATTTTATCTGCGCAAATCAAGATTAGTATTTATAACGATACTTTTATCGTTATAATAGCCGTCTAAAAAATGGTTAAAAATATGTGGCAGAATTTAGAAAAACACGGTTTATATGACTCGAGATTCGAACACGATGCCTGCGGGATAGGCGCGGTGGTCAACATCTCAGGCAAGCGCGACCATTCGATAATAGAATACGGTAGAGAAGTCATTCAAAATCTTCATCACCGAGGCGCTGCCGGAGCGGACGAAATCACCGGTGACGGAGCGGGGATTCTTTTTCAGATTCCTCATGAGTTTTTTGTTTCCGAATCGAAAAAAATCGGTATTGATTTACCCGATGCAGGTTTGTACGGCGCGGGTATGGTTTTTAGTTCGAGGGATAAAAATATCCGCGAACAATGCGACAGGATACTCCAAGACGCAATCGTTCATTACGGTCTTAAAGTTTTAGGCTGGCGAGAAGTTCCCTGCAAAAACGACTGCCTCGGCAAAATCGCTCTTTCTTCGGAACCGAATATAAGACAAATTTTCGTTGACGGATGCGGTAATAAATCCGAACAATTGGAAAGGCGGCTGTATATGGCGAGAAAACGCGCCGAGAAACTTGTTGCCGAACAGTTCGCCGCCCAAGCTCAGGATTTCTATATTAGCTCGCTCTCTGCCAGAACGATATGCTACAAAGGAATGTTCATGGCATGGCAGTTATTCGCGTATTATCCCGACCTTGCCGACGAAAGAATAAAATCTGCTCTGGCTATCGTTCATCAGCGATACAGCACTAATACGCTTCCGAGCTGGAAACTGGCTCAGCCTTTTCGCTGCGTCGCTCATAACGGCGAGATAAATACTCTAAGCGGAAATCGTAACTGCATGAGAATCCGCGAAAGAACAATGGTTAGCAAAGTTTTCGGCGAAGATCTGGACGATTTAATTCCGGTCTTATTGCCGGATACCAGCGACTCGGGCTGTTTTGATAATATGCTCGAATTTCTCGTTCGCGGAGGCAGAAGCATGCCTCATGCAATGATGATGATGATTCCCGAAGCTTTCGGCCCGCTGTATCACATCAGCACAGATAAACGGGCGTTTTATGAATATCATGCAGCGATAATGGAACCTTGGGATGGGCCTGCCGCGATGGTGTTTACGGACGGCAGGTTAATCGGAGGAACTTTAGACCGTAACGGTCTGCGTCCGTGCCGTTATCTCGTTACTACCGACGGTCTTCTTGTAATGGCCAGCGAAACCGGAGTAGTTGATTTTCCTCCGAACAAAATTCAAATAAAAGGAAGACTTCGCCCCGGCCATATGTTTCTTGCCGATACTGTCGAAGGACGAATAATTACGGACAATGAAGTAAAAAGTAAAATTGCCCGCCAGAAACCTTATCGAAGATGGCTTGACGAAAGAATCGAGCTTCGGGGACTTTTTGATACTCCTGAACCGGCTTTTAGTGATACTGACACAATTGCACTGAGACAGCGAGTGTTCGGTTATACTCGTGAAGAATTAAAGATGATTCTTACTCCTATGGCACGCAACGGACAAGAGCCTGTCGGTTCGATGGGAAATGATGTCCCGTTAGCGGTTCTCTCGGATAAACCGGTGCTTTTATTTAATTATTTCAAACAGCTTTTTGCTCAGGTTACCAATCCGCCGATTGACCCGCTGCGTGAAGGGCTTGTGATGAGCCTTATGATGTACACCGGAAGACGCCGAAATATTCTCGAGGAAACTCCCGAACATTGCAAGCAATTACGTTTGCCTCATCCGATATTAACGAACGAAGACCTCAATCGTCTCAAAGCCGTAAAGAGAGATGATTTTAAAGTCTCGTCAATTTCAGCTTTATTCGATGCCGACCATTCGAACCCCGAACAATCTCTGCGAACTGCGATTAAGAGAATTGTTGATGATGCCCAAAAAGCTATAAATGACGGTGCTTCGCTTATTATCATCAGCGATAGACAGGCTTCTGCAGATAAAGCTCCGATTCCTTCGTTGCTGGCGGCTTCGGCAGTTCATCAGGGACTTTTGAAAAGAAAGCTTCGCTCAGAAGCAGGTCTGATTGTAGAAAGCGGCGAGCCGAGAGAAGTAATGCATTTTTGTCTGCTTTGCGGTTTCGGTGCTAACGCGATAAATCCTTATTTGGCGTTTGAGTCGCTTAATGAACTGCAGCGGCAGGGCGAGCTGCCCGCCGATATGGAACCTTTTCAGATTGCCGATAATTTCATCGCCGCTATAAAAAAAGGAATACTCAAAACGATGAGCAAAATGGGTATTTCGACTCTTCGCAGCTATCATACAGCCCAGCTATTCGAAGCCATAGGTCTTGACCGCAGTGTCGTTGACGAATTTTTCACAGGGACAAGCTCTCGCATTCAGGGAGTTAATCTCGAACAAATTGCGGTTGAAACATTGTTAAGACACAAGCAGGCATATCAGCCGCGTCAAACGGCGCAGTTGAATCTGGATTTCGGCGGTGATTATCACTGGCGAAACGACGGCCAGCGGCATTTATGGAATCCGATTACCGTCTCCAAACTTCAGCATGCGGTTAAAAACGAAGACCGGCTTGCTTATGACCAATACAGCCAAGCCGTTAACAAACAGGCAAAAGAACTTTGCACTTTGCGAGGACTTTTCGAATTCAAACAGGGCAAGCCTGTAGATATAAACGAAGTCGAATCGGCAGATGAAATTGTGAAGCGTTTTTGTACAGGAGCAATGAGTCACGGCTCTATAAGCAAAGAAGCTCACGAATGTATGGCAATCGCGATGAATCGAATCGCAGCGATGAGCAATACCGGCGAAGGAGGAGAAGACCCGTCCCGCTATCAGCTCGAGCCGAACGGTGACTCGAAAAACAGCGCAATAAAACAAATAGCCAGCGCCCGATTCGGCGTTACGATAAATTATCTTGCTCACGCCAAAGAGCTTCAAATTAAAATGGCTCAGGGAGCTAAACCCGGCGAAGGCGGCCAGCTGCCCGGACATAAAGTTACCGAGGAAATCGCCAGGCTGCGGCACTCGACGGTCGGCGTTACATTAATTTCGCCGCCGCCGCATCATGACATTTACAGCATTGAGGACTTGGCTCAGCTTATTTACGATTTGAAATGCAGCAACCCTGATGCCAAAGTCTCAGTAAAACTCGTAGCCGAAGTTGGCGTCGGAACAATCGCCGCAGGTGTCGCAAAAGGAAATGCAGATGAAGTTTTAATCAGCGGACATGACGGCGGAACCGGCGCAAGCCCGCTTTCATCTATCAAACACGCGGGAATTCCTTGGGAAATCGGTCTTGCCGAAACCCAGCAGGTTCTTATTGCAAACGGGCTGAGAGACCGAATCCGCGTTCAGACCGACGGTCAGATGAGGACAGGAAGAGATGTAGTTATAGGTGCGCTGCTCGGCGCCGATAGATTCGGTTTCGGAACCGCCGCTCTTGTAACTTTGGGATGTACTCTGCTTCGAAAATGTCACGAAGGCGCCTGCACTTACGGCATCGCTACTCAAGACCCCGAACTTCGCAAAAGATTCGCCGGCAAGCCGGAGTATCTTCAGCGATTTCTATTTTTCGTCGCCGAAGAAGTTCGTTCGATAATGGCACAGCTTGGTTTCAGGCGTTTCGAAGATATGATTGGCCGGGCGGATATGCTTTCTGCCGTAAAAGCTCTTGAACATTATAAAGCTAAGGGGCTGGATTTCTCCTCGATTTTATATTATCCGGAAAATACCGAACCTTCCAAAATAAGGCTTTGCAGCTCGCAGCCTAATAAGCTTGACGACCATCTCGACTGGAAGATTCTCGAACAGGCTTCGGATGCGATAGATAAAAAGAAAAAAACAAAAATCAAAATGCCGATACGAAATGTAAATCGTACGGTCGGTACTATTTTAAGTCATCATATTGTAAAAAAACACGGTCCCGATGGTCTTCCCGACGGTACTTTAGAACTTGAGTTTACAGGTTCCGCCGGACAAAGCTTCGGTGCTTTTCTTATATCCGGAGTAACGATGAAATTAATCGGCGACTGCAACGATTATCTCGGCAAGGGTCTTAGCGGCGGTAGAATCATCGTCATAAAACCACCCAAAGCCGCGCTGGAAACACTCTTCTTTACGGAGCCACAGCCGGCGAAGTATTTGTCAATGGTATTGCCGGAGAAAGATTCGCTGTCCGAAACAGCGGAGTAACCGCAGTTGTCGAAGGCATAGGAGACCACGGCTGTGAATATATGACCGGAGGAACCGTTGTTGTTCTCGGAAAAACCGGCTGTAATTTTGCCGCGGGTATGAGCGGCGGAATAGCGTATGTGCTCGATGAAATGCAGCTTTTCGACACCCTATGCAATCTTGATATGGTCGAGCTTGAAAATGTCTACAGAACCGAAGATAAAGAATTTCTGTATAATCTAATAGAACGCCATTATAGATTAACCGACAGCATTAGAGCCAAAAGTTTACTGGACAAGTGGGATGATTCTATAGGCCGTTTCGTCAAAGTTGTTCCTATTGACTACAGAAAAGCTCTCGAGAAAATGAGAGCCGCGGAACAGAGAGATACCGATACTACGCCGGCCACTGAAGAGGTTTTTTATGGGCCAAATTAAAGGTTTTTTAAAATATAACAGAAAAGACGTTGGAAAACGCCCCATAGCCGAGCGGGTGCTTGATTATAACGAGCTTGAACTGCCGCTTAGTCCCGATGATATTAAAATCCAAGCCGCCAGATGCTCGGACTGCGGAATTCCGTTTTGTCATTTCGGTTGTCCTATAAATAATAGGATTCCCGAGTTCAACGATATGGTAATGAAAGGCGATTGGAAAACCGCCTGTGAAAATCTTCATTCGACTAACAATTTTCCGGAGATAACCGGACGAGTATGCCCCGCGCCGTGCGAAACGTCTTGTACACTTGCAGTTAACGACAAGCCTGTCTTGATTCGCCACATCGAATTTCAAATTGTGGAAAGAGGTTTCAGTGAAGGATGGATTAAACCGTTACCTGCTAATCAAAAAACCGGAAAACGCATCGGTGTAATCGGCTCCGGTCCAGCAGGCCTCGCTGCCGCGCAGCAATTGGCGAGAGCCGGGCATAATGTTGTTGTATTTGAAAAAGATGAAAAAATCGGCGGGATGCTGAGATATGGAATACCTGATTTTAAATTAGCCAAAAATATTATCGACCGGCGTCTCGACCAGTTAAAAGCTGAAGGTGTATCTTTTCAGACAGGATTGGATATCGGTCAGGATATTTCGATTCGTTATCTGCGAAAAATGTTCGATGCGGTTTGTCTGACAATGGGTTCTCAAGTGCCGCGAGACCTTATGGTACCCGGACGAGATTATGACAATATTATTTTTGCGATGGATTATTTAACCGCACAGAATAAACTCTGCAGCGGCGAGCCTATGAACGGTTCGAAAACCGCATCAGCTAAAGATAAAATTGTTGTTGTTATCGGCGGCGGTGATACAGGTTCAGATTGCGTCGGAACAGCAAGGCGGCAGGGTGCCAAAGAAATAATTCAGCTTGAGATTTTACCAAAACCGCCCCAAACAATCCCGCCCGATACGCTTTGGCCGGACTGGCCGCGGATTATGAGGACAAGTTCGTCGCAGGAAGAAGGATGCCAGCGGCGATGGAGTGTTACGACTAAAAGATTTAGCGGCTATGAGACAAGAGTCGGAGCTTTGCACGGCTGCCAAGTAGAATGGATAAAAAACAATAATCGCTGGCAGGTGAAAGAATTACCCAACACTGATTTTAGCATCAATGTTGACATTGTTCTTCTGGCTATGGGTTTTGTACATGTCACTCACGAAGGATTGGTTAAGAATTTAGGTTTAAAACTTGATGAGCGTGGCAATATCATCGTAAATAACTGTCAAACCTCCGAGCCTTGGGTCTTCGCAGCCGGAGATACGGTTCTCGGAGCATCGCTGGTAGTCAAAGCTATTCAATCCGGCAGACAAGCTGCACAGGCAATCGACAACTGGCTTATGAATCGCGCGTGAGCTAACAAACCGAAGATTCCGATTTAATAATCTATCGGGAAAAATCTTTTTAAGAAAAAGAGAATCTTATTTTTTCTATTTTTGCTTTTATGTTTTTGATATATGATTTCTTCTGGTTTTGAGATAGCTGTTTTATGAGGTTTATAGGCTGATTTGAACAATATACCGCAAAAAACGTATAACGAATTGCGGTTCTTGGAAAAGACCCCCGAAAAATCAAAAAAAATTTTTAAAAAAATATTTAAAATTGTTGTTGACGGTCTGTCGATACCATATTACAATTACTCTTCTGAATGTTATGGCTGGGTTATATAAATAGCCTAACTGAAAGGAGTTAAACAGGGTTTTGAATAAGATAGTGTTAACTCAGATGTTTTTTAAGTAAGCTGTTATCGTAGCGACTGGGCATTTTAAGCCGCTGGCAGATTAACAGCGGCTTTTTTTGTTGCTCTTTTTGAACTAAATATTAGAAAAATACGAGCCTTTTGAAATTGACTATTGATTATTTTCTGTTTATCATTAAACTTTTGGCTTTCTTTGAAAATTGCAGAAGTAATCAATACCGAATTTACGATATTAAATCGGTTTAGGGCTCGTAGCTCAGTTGGTTAGAGCGCACGCCTGATAAGCGTGAGGTCGGAAGTTCGACTCTTCCCGGGCCCATTTCTTTCAGCCGCAGGCAGAAAGAAATTAGAAATCCTAAATATTCGGATTTAGAGAATTTAGGATTTTTCGTCAAGCGAGTCCGGGGACGTAGCTCAATTGGGAGAGCGCCGGCTTTGCAAGCCGGAGGTTGCCGGTCCGATCCCGGTCGTCTCCAGTCTTCGTTCAACGCTATGCGGAGAACGAAGTCTGTCGCGGCGTAGTCTTTTAAGACGAAGCCGGACATTAAAATGTTCGGTTAAATCGTCGGACTGCGACTCGGCAGGCCATTCTTAGGTTTGAGTGTTGAGTTTTGAGTCCTTAGTTGACTCAAAATTCAAAACGTAAAACTCAACACTAAGGTTGTTCTTTAACAAGTGAATATGTGATAGATGCGGGAAAACATTTCGTCAATGACGA
>CAYMOE010000028.1:0-17061 GCA_964391985.1 uncultured Pirellulales bacterium | reverse complement strand
TTGTATTGTTATCTGTCATAACACATTGTTAAATAGGTTTTGTTAGAGGCTCTAAGTAACCTGCCGGAAGGTTTTTCCCTTTTAGTAAGACGATAGATGCGTTTTTTGGTGCACAAACATTGTTGTGCATTAAAATTTTCTCCGAATAAAAACAAATTTTTAGAAAGTCAATCCACATCTTATCCACAAAATTAATTTAGGCTGTGCAAAACGTGTTCAAAATAAATTTTTTTCGCGCGTAAGTTCATACTATTTAAAAGCATCTGAACAGTGGAAAAGAAAGTTTGAAAAAATCGTTTGATTTGTTTGCGCTGCGCACAATAATTATGTTAAATCAGTATTAACCACGGAACGAAGATTTAACTGCGTTGATATATTTGGGAGAGTGTGCATGGGCATTGCTGTCACGGAGGACATGATAGCGGCTGTTTGCGATGAACTGGCCGTGCGTGTTGGACCACAGAAATACCGGATATGGTTTAAGCATTCGACCAAGCTGTCGCTGACAGAAAACTATGTTAATGTAGGAGTTCCTAATCTCTTTATCGCAAGCTGGATAGAAAATCATTTTTCCCATGAGATATCTCAAGCTGCCAAGGCCGTAACAGGCCAGAATTTGAAACTGACGTTTGCCATAGACCCCGAATTATCCGGTCAGCAGCGTCAAAGTCAGCTTGATTATCAGGCTCGGCATGTTACGAAATCTCAGGATAACCAGCGATGCAGCAGGAAATTCGTTAGTAAAAATGAAAAACCGCTCAAACTCAGTTTAGATAAATTCGTTGTAGGCCCGTCTAATGAGCTTGCCTATAACGCCGCCAGAGCGGTTATTAATGACCAGAAGAGCCCTTTTAATCCGCTCTTCATTCATGGAGGATATGGTGTCGGGAAAAGCCATCTTCTGCAAGGGATTTGCAATGAAGTTTGCCAGAACCGACCCGGAACTGTTTGGCAGTATCTCTCGGCGGAAGATTTCGCCAATCAGTTTGTGCTGGCCTTGAAGACGAAAAAGCTGGAGGCTTTTAGGTCCCGAATGCGGCAAACGGAGTTGCTGGCTATCGACGACATTCACTTCCTGGCCAGCAAGCCATCGACTCAGCAGGAATTTCTGCATACCTTTAACGCTATTGACCTTGCAGGAAAACAGGTCGTGCTTGTCAGCGATGCGCACCCGAAAATGATAGGGCAGCTTTGTGAAAAGCTTGTCAATCGATTCGTATCGGGTATGGTTGTTAAGATAGAGAACCCTGACCTTGAAACGCGATGTGAAATATGCAGAAGATACGCGGACGAGACTAAAAAACACGTTCCCGAAACGGTTATACGTTATATTGCCGAACATATCCGCTCGAATGTACGCGAGCTTGAAGGGGCGTTGTTGAAAGTTATTGCGTTTTCAAGTTTACAGTGCAAAAAAATTGACCTGTTTATGGCCAAAGAAATCTTGGCTGAACATCTTGCAAGAACCGACCCGATTGTCCATATCTCTGATATCGAATCGACCGTAGCGACTTTTTTCGGCATTACAAGCGCGGATATTCATTCGTCAAAGAAAGACAGGACTATTTCTTTGGCTCGTCATTTTAGTATGTATCTTGCGAGAAAGCATACAAATATGTCTTCTCCTGAAATCGGCAGATTTATGGGAAATAAAAATCACGCAACAGTTCTTTTGGCATGCAGGAAAATTGAAGAGCAGCTTCAGAAAAACTCCGAGCTTCGCTGGGAAAGTCCGGCGGGAAACAAAATTTCCAAAGCAAGGACAATTCTCTCGAAATTGCAGGAAAGCATCTCAAATAAGTAGCGCAACGGGCAAATATTACAGATTGGAAACTATTTGACCTGAATAGGCTTATTGTAAATCAGCCCGCAGGGCGGTAAAAGCGGTGTTTTTATAGACCCTTATAAAGTGCCTTCGGCTGTTCATGCGTTATTTGCTGTCTATGCAATAAGATGCTTGATTATAAGCTGAAAATAGTGTAAGATGAGGTAAATGGGTTCTGATATGGATTTGGCGGGGGCACAGGAGCACGACGATGAGGTTAATCGTAAGAAAAGAAGGTCAAGGCGAAAAAGAATATAAATTCGAGAAGGATAGAATTCTCCTTGGCAGGGCTGCCGATGCCGATGTTCCTTTGAGTGAAGCGCTTGTTTCAAGAAAGCACGCATATATTCTTCGTGACTTGCTTTTCAATCAGTGGAAAATCGAAGACAACAATTCGTCTAATAAAACCTATGTTAATAACAAAGAAGTGATAAAGGATACTCTGGGGACCGGAGATGAAATCCGAATAGGCGGTTTTGTAATAGAAGTTGACTTGGAGGACGGGCCTGTTGTTGTGAGAAGCAATTCCTGTGATGAGACGGTTGACGGCGAAGTTTTGACAATGGAGGCATCTCTGAATACCCCTAGAAGTGAAACTGTAGTTCGCTCGCCAGATGCTCAGCATGCACCGGCTATGCGTTTAGCCGCCAGAAGACTTACGGATTTTTCGCAGGCTACTGAAATTTTGTGCGATTCAAAAAGCCTCGACCAACTGATGATTACACTGCTGGATATTTTAATCAAGCAGTTCGATGCATTTCATGTTTGGATAGCTTTTCGTGAACAGCCCAGCGGCCCAATGACATACCACGCAGGCAAACGCCGTGACGGACAGAAAGTGCAGATAACTGATTTACAGCTTCAGGACAAGATTAAACTAGCGATGGAAAAATTTCAGTCATCGGTAATGCCTCGTGTTTCGGCGCAGATGCAGGAAAAAGACAGAATCCGTTCGGCGATGATAACTCCGGTGATGAGAAAAAGCGGCTGTTACGGCCTTTTGTATGTTGACAACGCGATGGTACACGAGCATTATAGCCTAAGCGATTTGGATTATTTGATGTTTATCGCAATGCACGTAGCAGCCATTTTCAAAGATCTGCTCGATAGTTAACCCATCATTATTTAGCTGCAGCCGGATATTACTTGGCGGCTTTGCGAAGTTCCTTGGCCATATCGGTCTTTTCCCATGTGAAGTTAGGCAGATTTCTTCCGAAATGTCCGCCGTGAGTTGTCGCAGAGAATATCGGGCGAGCAAGTTTCAGATGCGAAATCATACCTTTTGGTGTAAGCGGGAATATCTTTCGAACAATTTGGCTTAATTTCTTTTCGCTATATTTTGCTGTTCCATGGGTATCAACCAGTACGGATATTGGTTCTGCAACTCCGATAGCGTAAGAGAGCTGAACTTCGCAGATATCCGCTAAATCGGCAGCGACGATGTTTTTGGCGATGTATCTGGACATATAGCTTGCAGTTCTGTCTACCTTTGTCGGGTCTTTTCCGCTGAATGCTCCTCCGCCGTGTCTGCCTCGTCCGCCATAAGTATCTACGATAAGTTTTCGTCCTGTCAGACCGCAATCTGCCGCCGGTCCTCCGAACTCAAAGATTCCTGTAGCATTAATATGAAATTGAGTGTCCGAATCTATAAAACCTTTAGGCATAACAGGCATAATAACCTTTTGTTTGATTTGTTTTACAAGTTTTTCATGACTGATGTCCGGGTCATGCTGGGCGGCTATGACTATTGCCAGAACACGTTTGGGTTTGCCGTTTTGATATTCGATTGTAACCTGACTTTTTCCGTCCGGTCTAAGCCATGGCAATGTTTTATCCTGCCGAAGTTCTTCGAGTTTAATCGTTAGCTGATGAGCAAGCTGTATTGGCATAGGCATAAGCTCTTTGGTTTCATTGCAGGCAAATCCGAACATCATTCCCTGATCTCCGGCACCTTGTTCTTTATGCAGTCCTTGACCTTCGGTTACGCCCTGTGAAATATGCGGGCTTTGTTTGCTGATTGAGACCAAAACAGCGCAATTTTCATAATGAAACCCATATGCAGGGTCTTCATAACCAATCTTTTTTATGGTATTGCGTACAACTTGCGGTATATCGACTATAGCTTTAGTAGTAATTTCGCCGGCTACCATTGCCATATCTGATTTTACCAAAGTTTCGCAGGCTACTCGGCTGGCCGGGTCTTGGGCAAGCATCGCATCGAGAATGGCATCTGATATTCCATCGGCGACTTTATCAGGATGCCCCATCGTTACCGATTCACTGGTAAAAAGATTTATATCTGAATCACAATTCGGATTATTGAAGATTCTTGTCTTGCTCATATAAATTTAGCTCCTCAGAACGACATTAAAGTATATCTAACGAAAAGGCAGAATAATAACGCCAAGGCAGGTTAAGGTCAAGCCAAATCAGTCAGCAATTGACCATGCTAACGGCTGCTATTGTTCGTTTAATCCCCAATCATAAGTTTTATACTGAACCGTATAATTTCCTGTTTCGAGATAATCAACGGTTTGAGAAGGCAGATATTTTGTTGCAAAGTTCAAAACAGCGCTGATTAAAGGAGTATGGCTCTTGAATTTTTTGTCTGTAGCATAATATTTTAAGAATTCGTTTCCATACCACGTCGGAGAACCGTCAAAAATTGCGGAAATCTGCGCCTGATTGTTGTCTCTTTTTATAGTTAGTCCGCTGGTTTTATTGAGGAATCGTTTGGCTTGGTCTTCAAGCTGATTGTCCAGATTTTTCCCTGTATAAGCTTCATTACGAAGTGGCGGACCGTCTTTACTTGCTAATGAAAGTGCTAAAAAGACACGCGGGTCACCGAATTTTTCACGGAAAAATCTATTTTCAATTTCGAAAAGAGTGAACTCTTCGTCCATCACGATAAATTTATAGTTGTTCCATTTTACCGAGCCGACTTCATTACGAGGCTGAATGTGTCTGATACTGTTAGGCGGCCAAAAAAGCCTGTGGATTCGAGTCGATTCTATAGGATAGTTGCTGATAATAATATCGAGCATTTTAAGGTTGTAGGTATTAATCCAGAAAGCAATTTTTTCAGAATCGGGCCAGTTTTTATAAACTTCCGGTTCGAGCGAAGCCAGTTCCCTTAACAGATTGTCTATTTCCCCTCGCCTTCTCCGCAGGTTGTTATAATTAACCATACCCTCTTCATTAACGTATGTTTCAAAAATCGGCGAAAATTTGATATTGAAAGAGTCTGAATGTTCTTCAGCCGTCTGTTCTTTGATTTCAGGGGTATTTGAATCGTCAGGCTCTTCAGCAGAAAAGTTATTTTCACGGCTGTTCGGTTCGGAAATTTCGCACTCGATTTCCACAGATTTTATGGTTTCTTCTGCCGGTTCGACGGCGGTAGGTTCTGATTCATCTACGGATGTTTTGATTTTGTTAGCAGGCAATTCGGTATTGGCTGTTACAGGTTCATAGACGAATATAATCGCGTTGACGGCAAGACATATTAAAAACAACATCGTTTTTTTTCTCATATCAGGCTTTCCTGCATAAAATTATGACAATACATACTATTATAAGATAAGGTCTTGGCGAATAATTGCAAGTATTTGCCAAGAAAAGTTATTTTTCAATTATCAGCCCTTTAAAACGGCCAGAGGAGTCATTTTTACGACTTTTTTGGCCCAGCCGCATTGAGCGACTATCCGGACAACCTCCTCTATATCTTTATATGCGGCGGGGGCTTCTTCCTTAATTTTTCTTTTATCATTAGTAATAAGCTTAATACCTTTCATGCTCTGTTTGAATTGGTCATCGGTAATTTCGGCTGGGGCTATAGATTTACCCCTTCGATTTTTGCCCAATGCTGCGGTTCGGCTCATAACTCTGCCTGAACCGTGGTTTACCGAGCAGAGCGATTCATCGGAATTTCCCGTGCCGACCATAAGAAAACTTGATGTTCCCATCGACCCGGGGGTAATAATCGGCTGTCCGGTTTTCGAAAATACTGTGCCTGTCATCCTTTCGGGGCCGAAAGCTCTGGTAGCTCCTTTGCGATGAACCCATATTTTGCCGAATGAGTGTTCTTCGTATTTAGCTATATTATGAGCGACGTCATAGACAAGATTTAGCCGGGTCGGGCCGAACATTCGGTTAAAGCATCGCCGGATGAGCATTGCCATTATATGGCGGTTCATATAAGCAAAATTTGCCGCTGCTGACATTGCTTTTATATAGTTATTTGCTGTTTTGTTATCGGTTGTGATGAAGCTGAGCATTTTTTTGCGTTCACCCATTCCGGGCAGTGAAGCGGCCTGAGACATATAATGGTCTGCGATTTCATAGCCGAATCTGCGAGAACCTGAATGAATCATTACGACAATTTGATTTTCAAATAGTCCGAATTGCTTTGCAAGCTCATTATCGAAGACCTCTTTAACTAATTGTATTTCGATAAAATGATTGCCTCCGCCGAGCGTTCCGAGCTGATTGGCGCCTTTTTCTACGGCTTGTTTGGGTATAGCACCGAACTCAGCAGGAAGATTTCCGCCGTCTTCGATTCTTTGCAGGTCGTCATCGAACTGGTCGGTATCGTATGATTCCCAAGCCCGATGATTTAATCTTTTGGCTAAGGCCGGCAGGGCGGCTGCGCCTTTGTAGACAACTTCTTCGAGAGAGGTTCTATCGAGATTGAGATTTTCTTTGCCCTCACCCAGCGGAATATCTCTGGCGATTGAATCAGCGATTGCGTTTATATCTATTTGGCCTTTCGAAAACGGAGTCGAGAGCAATCTCATCCCGCAGTTGATGTCGTATCCTACGGCAGCGGGCATAATAGCATCTTCAAGGCCGAGCACACAGCCGATTGGTATTCCAAACCCTACATGAATATCGGCGGTTGCAAGAACCCTTTTGGCGGGCGGCAGCGATGCGGCATTATAAAGCTGGCGGACGGCGTCCGGCTCGATGTTGATTCGATTAGACGCAAAAATATCGGCATCGACAACCATAGTTCCTATTTGCGGTAAACGAAACCGGCAGGGGCCTATAGATTCGAGTTTTAATACTGGTTCGAGCATAAAATAAACCTTCTACGAATTTAATTATATCAGCAGAATAAAAAATTGTGCGATAAAAGTTTATAAAGCTTTGCTTGTAAAACGTTAAGAACTTATGCAGGCAGGCCGAAATAGCTTGACAGAGGCTTTTAAAGCTGTTAATTTAGGACAAATAAGGACTTGCGCAAAAATATAAGTATTTTTTTAGTTTTTGGGGTAATATGAAGAAACATCTTTCGGTACTTCAAATTGCGGGGATTTTGTCATTTCTTTTTTTAAGTTCGGTGTGTTTGGCGGTTGAAACACGTGAAATTGATTCTGTAAGAGCGAAATCTGTGCTGAATAGCGATGATTTGGCGGTTATTGACAGATTTATTTCCGACGCGATTAAAGAGCTGGTTACTCTTAGCGATTTTACTATAGCATCCAGACAGCGGTCAATAATCCTTGCCAGACAGGGGGAACAAGCACAATATTCCGAACAATTCTCCAGATCTTGCAGAGAACATATCGGCAGAGCGTTAGAACAATCAAAAGCGGTCGAGCCTAAATCCGCCGGTGCTCTGATACGAATGAATCTGCTCATATTAATTGACAGCCTTGAGGATGTCCGGTTGGCAGATTTGGTAATTTCATCGCTTTCAGATGAAAGTCCGGTTGTTAGATATTGGGCATTGCGTGCTTTGACCCGGCCGGAATTGTTCGCAAAAGCAAGTCCGAATTTAAAAGGTGAGGTAATTGCTTCGCTGGAAAACATGGTCGAAACGGCGACGGCTCAGGAATTAGGTCTTATTATCGAATTTGCAGGGGCTTCAAACAGCCCTGAGGCTGATAAGCTGCTTTTGCATATAACCGATACGCGTATAAATAGCTATGCAAAATGGTCGGTTCAGTGGTATTTGCCTGATATTGAAATTTTAAAACAGCTTTTTAATAAAATGACAACTGCATCTGCAGCTAATGAGCGCGCTGAATTCGGCGTGAGATTTGCTCAGCTGTATTCTTATGCGATGCAAAAATATATAAAAGATATCAGAGAAAAGTTTTTAACGCCTACGGCAAAACAGCAATTAATTTCGTTGTTGGCTGAGATAGAGGATAAATGCATCGGCAGGTTGACCGGTTTACAGCAGACATTAATAAGGACTGCTATAGAAAGAGATGATTATGACAGCCTTATTATGGAGCATGGCAGGTTATTCGGCGACCAAACACAGTCAGGCCTGATTCCGGATAAGTTCGGGTTCAATTATGGAACAGATGCTGACGGTTCGAGGCGGACATCCCCGAAAGTCTTACCGAATGCGCCGGGTATGGCTGATTAATTAACATTTTCCCAGTTGATGAAAAAACAAACAATGGAGGTTTGTTTATATGGGTAATCGTTCAGGGGTATGGGGATTTTTCCTTATAATTGCCTTGATTGCGGTGATTATCCTTCAAATAACATCGATGGTTCAATCCGACAGGTTTTATTCATCGTTAAATCGTCTTGATGATATACTTAGCGGTCGATTATATAGAGGCCGAAAGATATCCGACAGTAATTTTGACTCCAGTAAAGATGTTAATTCGGGTGACTGGCTGATATGGGGAACGACAAAAGAACCCGGTACTATCAATCCCATTACCCGGAGAGATATTTATGCTACATGGGTTGTGTGGCGGAATATATTCGAAGGGCTGCTTGATTATGATTATGATTCTCTGGAATTAAAGCCCTGCCTTGCTGATAGATATGAGATAAGCGAAGATGGGCTTGAGATAACGTTTTATATAAGAGATGATGTTCATTTTTCCGACGGCGTGCCGATAACAGCCGATGATGTAATTTTTACCTATGAAACCATAAATAATCCGGGAGTTGATGCGGCTCACTGGGCGAATTATTTTCGTGACATCAAAGAAGCTATAAAAATTGATGACAGAACCGTTAGTTTTGTTCTTAAGCAGCCGTATTTTAAAGCCCTCGAAATCACAAGTTTTCAAGATGTAGGGATAATACCAAAGCATATTTATGAATTTACCGATGCAGCGGAATTTAATAGACGCCGTTCTGCGCCGGTAGGCAGCGGGCCGTATATTTTTGAAAAATGGGATGTTGGCCAGCAGATAGTTTTAACCCGAAACGAAAATTACTGGGGGACAAAACCGAAACTTAACAAGATTGTTTTTAAATTTATTACTAATGATGTCGCGGCACTCCAGGCTTTCGAAGCCGGAAACATTGATTTTCTGGAGCCGCTGCCGGAACAGTTTGCCGATAAGCTCGAAGACGAAGCATTCACAAGCAAATTTAAATGTCTTTCATATTTTACTCCTAAAGTCCCTTATTTCTATATAGGCTGGAATAACAACTCTGTCTTTTTTAAGGATAGACAAGTACGCCTTGCGATGACTCATTTAATAGATAGAGAGCAAATCATTGAATATTTGCTCAAAGGTCAGGCCAAACCGACTACCGGCCCTTTTTATATTTATGGCCCACAGACAGACCCCGACATTGAGCCTTGGCCGTATAATCCTCAAGAGGCGGCTCGACTTCTCGACGAGGCCGGCTGGGTTGATAGTGACGGCGACGGCCTGCGCGATAAGGATGGCGTGCCGTTCAGATTCAAACTGATGATACGAAGCGGCGACCCTTATTATGAAAGGCTTGCCAAATTCATCAAGGATGAAGCATTGAATATCGGTATTGAAGTAGTGATTGACTTATTCGAATGGTCGATATTTATTGAGCGATTATTAGACCGAAAGTTCGATGCGCAAATAAGCGGTTGGGGCGGTGTTGTTGAAGAGGACCCGTATCAGGTTTGGCATTCTTCACAGGCAACCGACAGAGGCTCAAATCACGTCAGTTTTTCTAATAAAGAGGCGGATAAAATAATAGAGCAGGCAAGACGAACTCTTGACAGTGAAACGAGAAATGAACTTTATCGTCGTTTTCATCGAATAGTACATGAAGAACAGCCTTACACTTTTTTGTATATCAGACCGGAAATGCGTTTTCTTCATCCGCGTTTTGAGAATGTTAATATTTACCGGCTGGATTTGGACTGGCTGCAGTGGTATGTTCCTATAGAGAAGCAGAAATATCGTTGAGAATTTTCAGGTCTTAGCATGAACTAAAAGAATGTGTTTTTTGAGGAAATTGATTATGAACGGCCAAAGCGGTTTGTTCAAATTTTTCGTCTTTATATTATTGCTGATAGTGGTTGTTACCCAGATTTTGTCGATTATGCAGGCAAATCGCTTGTATGAACGATTGGATACACTTGTGGAAAGAATGGCTGCCGGAGAAATAAGAAGGCAGACTGTAACTGCCGGCAAAGCAGATGATTTTTCAATGTCCAAATATAAAGGTGATGAAGGAGATTGGCTGGTTTGGTGCTTGGGAGCAGAACCTGCGACTATGAACCAAATGGTCGAGGCTTCGACATGGTCAACAAGGTGGATTGTCAGCGGTAATATATTTGAAAGTATGATTAAGTACAAACAGGATGAATTTGAATATACAGGAATGCTCGCCGAAGATTTCTCGATTTCAGAGGACGGCCTTGAGATATATTTTAAACTTCGTGATGACATTTTTTTCTCGGACGGCGTGCCTATAACAACAGATGACGTTATTTTTACTTTTGAGACGATAACAGACCCTAACGTTGATGCGCAGGCGTATGCGAATTATTTTGCCGATGTTGATAGGTACGAGAAAATTAATGACAGAGAGATAAAGTTTTATATGAAAAAAGCATATTTTCTTTCTCTGGGTTTTCTCGGTTCTATGCCGATTCACCCTAAACACATATATGAATACCAAGATGCTCGTCAGTTTAACAGCCGCAGAACCAATCCGGTAGGCAGCGGTCCGTATGTTTTTGATAAATGGGATATCGGCAGCCAGGTGATTCTTAATCGTAACGAGAATTACTGGGATGAAAAGCCGAAGATAAAAAAAATAGTTTATCGTTTTATTACAAATGATACTGCCGCTCTTCAGTCGCTAATGTCCGGACAGATTGATTATCTCAGGCCTTTGCCTGAGCAGTTTACCGACAAGCAAAACGATGAGCAATTCAATAAGGAGTTTTATTGTTTATCATATTGGTCGGCGGGTAACACTGGTTATTTCTGGATAGGGTGGAATCAGGCAAGACCTTTTTTTGCTGACAAAAAAATAAGGCAGGCATTAACAATGCTAATTGACCGCGAGTCAATAAAAGAACATATTCTTCGCAATCCCGATGCTGAAATTCCAACAGGTCCTTTTTATGTTTATGGCCCGCAGAGCGACCCGAACATCAAGCCGTGGCCTTATGATGTTCAACGGGCGATTGAGCTTCTTGAACAAGCCGGCTGGTTCGACAGTGACAGAGATGGTGTAAGAGATAAAGACGGCGTACCTTTCAGATTCAGATATATGATAGTCAGCGGCAGTCAGCTTCATGAACAGATGGCAAAATTGGTGAAGGATTCTTTAGCAAGGGCCGGAATAGATGTTATTATTGACCCTTATGAGTGGTCAGTGTTTATCCAGAGAGTACAGGACAGGCAATTTGATGCTCTTAATATGGCTTGGGGGGGTGGTATAGAAAGCGACCCATATCAGATATGGCATTCTTCGCAGATAGAAAGAGGGTCAAATTACGTACGTTTCAATAATCCCGAAGCGGATAAGCTGATTGAACAGGCAAGACAAACTCTCGACCCTAACAGCCGCAACCAGTTGTACCACCGTTTTCACAGGATAATCCACGAGGAGCAGCCTTATACATTTATTTATACACGGCCTGAACAGCGTTTTTTACATAGACGTTTTGAAAATGTGAAAATTTATAAACTTGGCATCAATGAACACGAATGGTATGTTCCTATAGAAAAACAGAAGTATAAATAATTGACTGCTATAGGTTGTTTGGCGAATGACTGATTATATTATAAGGCGATTGCTGTTGATGATACCGACTTTGCTCGGTATTACCATTATGGTGTTTACTATAAGCAGAATAGCGCCCGGCGACCCATTTAGTATAGCGATGGGGCCGGGGGGGCAGCTTGACGCAGAACGTTTCGCGGATATTCGGGAGCAGCAAAAGAAGCTTCATGGTTTGGATAAGCCGCTGCCGGTACAATACCTAATCTGGTTAAAGCGTGTGGCAACCTTGAACTTCGGAGATTCGATTAAACATCATAGGCCTGTGATTGAGCTTATAAAAGAACGGCTGCCGATAACACTGACCTTAAATTTAATAGCGTTTGTTATTATATATACGGTTTCAATACCGATGGGGGTTTTGGCTGCCGTAAGGCATAAAAAACTCTTCGACCGTTTAAGCTCTGTGATTCTTTTTATGCTTTGGTCACTTCCTGTGATGCTTGTCGGACAACTTTTGATAGGATATTTATGCGGCCCTGCATTTAAAAATTGGTTTCCTCCTGCAGGGCTTTCGAGCAACTATGCGGATACTCTGCCTTTTTTTTCATGGCTGGGTGACAGATTATGGCATCTTGTGCTTCCGGTGATTTGTCTTACTTACAGCGGTTTTGCATATCTGACCAAGCAGGTCCGAGCGGGTATGCTGGAGAGCCTGCGTGCCGATTATGTACGTACAGCCCGCGCTAAAGGATTATCCAATACGATTGTTATTTTCAGGCATGCTTTTCGCAACAGTATAATTCCTATTATCACAATTATGGCGACATTGCTGCCTGCTATGCTCGGAGGTTCCGTTATTATCGAGAGAATTTTCAGTATTCCGGGCATGGGAATGCTTGCGTTTGAAGCGGTTACAACACGGGATTATAACGTTGTAATGGCAGTGGCTACTATTGCCGGACTTATGAATCTTATCGGGCTGCTTCTCGGTGATATTGCCTATGCGGCGGTTGACCCAAGAGTAAGTTTTGAGAGTAAAGTTTGATAAATATGACAGATAAAAAGGCTGAACAAAAAAACTGGGGCGTATCATACGGGCAGATGGTTAAGAATGAGTTTATGAAGAATAAACTTAATATCATCAGCCTGTTTTTTATTATTGTTTTATTTTTACTTGCGATTTTTGCGCCTTTTATAGCCAATGATAAACCGTATGTGATACGCATCGAAGGCAAATTGTCATTTCCTCTTTTTTCGTCACTGACAGCGAATGATTATGTGATTTTGCTGGCGGCTTGTATAGGATTATGCCAGCTTCTGCTGATGCGTCGCAATCAGCGGACAATCGAGCCGACAATGCGGGGTCATGTTTTACGGCGTCAATTATCAATCAATGCTGCGATATTTATCATATGCAGTGTAATGCTGTATATATTTATTCCCAGCAAACTTGACGCTACAGATTATAAAGGCATGATAAGTTCTAATAGAGCAAGCGATGCGGTGTTTGCTCCGATACCTTATGGTTATGCTCGTACGGATCTGAGAAAGCGGGAACAGCCGCCCAGCAGGGAACATTGGCTTGGTACGGACGATGTCGGTTCCGATGTGCTTTGCAGATTAATTTACGGCAGCAGAATATCTCTTTCGGTTGGTTTCGTAGCTGTTGGCATTTCGAGTCTGATTGGAATAATCATTGGGGCGGTACTTGGTTATTTTGGGGGCAAGGTTGATTTCATCGGAATGCGGTTTATTGAGATTATGATGGCTATTCCCGTTTTTTTCCTGATTATTACTATTGTAGCGTATTGGGAGCGGAGTCTGTTTAATATTATGGTTATCATTGGTTTGACTACATGGACCGGCGATGCAAGATTTATCAGAGCCGAATTTTTTAAACTTCGCAATCAGGATTTTATACAAGCTGCCGTGTCGCTTGGTTTGCCTATTCGCAGTATTCTGTTCAGGCATATGCTGCCTAATGGAATAGCGCCAGTACTTGTTAATGCGACATTCGGGGTTGCAGGAGCAATCTTTATCGAAGCGGCACTAAGTTTTCTCGGATTTGGAGTAGCGCCGCCGACGCCGAGCTGGGGACAAATGCTGAGTCTTGGCGTTAGCACGACAGGACGGTTTTTATGGTGGCTGACGCTATTTCCGGGACTGGCAATTTTTGTCACTGTTCTGGCTTATAATCTGGTCGGTGAAGGATTGAGAGATGCGGTTGACCCGAGATTGAGAAAGGCGGCATGAGCGAAAACGGAACATTGCTTTCGGTCGAAAATCTTTCGACATACTTTTTTACCGAAGAAGGCCTTGTCAAGGCTGTTCAGGATGTCAGTTTTTGCATAAAAAAGGGCAAGACATTTGCCCTGGTCGGCGAAAGCGGATGCGGTAAAAGCATTACGGCTTTATCTGTTATGAGGTTAATTCCGATTCCGCCCGGCAAAATCGTTTCGGGCAAAATTATTCTCGAAAAGCAGAATCTGCTCAAATGCGCCGAAAAAAAGATGCGGGCGATTCGCGGCAACAGCATAGCCATGATTTTTCAGGAACCGATGACCAGTCTTAATCCTGTCTTTACAATTGGAAGCCAGATTGTCGAAGCAATTCAGCTTCATCAGAAAAAAAGTTTTGAACAGGCCAGAGAAGATGCCATCCAGATGCTTCGCAAGGTAGGAATCTCCGACCCGCAAAGACGTATCGATGAATATCCGCACCAGATGTCCGGCGGGATGCGTCAGCGGGTTATGATAGCTATGGCTATAAGCTGCAAGCCGCAGCTTTTAATTGCCGATGAGCCGACAACCGCGCTGGATGTAACGATACAGGCGCAAATACTTGATTTGCTTGATGATTTACAGCGTCAGGACGGGATGAGCATTTTGCTTATAACGCATGATTTAGGGGTTGTTGCCGAGCGAGCGGATGATGTCGGGGTTATGTATGCTTCACGGATTGTGGAAATGGCCAGCGGCAGGGAACTTTTCGCCGGGCCGCTGCATCCTTATACGCAGGGACTTCTCAAAGCTCGTCCTACATTGGGTTATCAGGGTAAAAGACTTGCAATAATCGAAGGCACTGTCCCTAATCCTCTGAAATTTCCATCAGGATGTAAATTTCACCCGCGATGTTATCTCGGCTGTAAAGACAAAAGATGCCAAAACCTCGAACCTCAACTAAGACAGGTGCTCCCCGGAAGATTTGCAGCCTGCTGGTATGTGCCGGGATACGAAACTGCTCAGGAAAAAGCAGAATATGAGTCAAGTTATGGACCAAAACAATAATTATCTATTAAAAGTCGAAGACCTCAAAACATATTTTCCCGTTCGCAAGGGACTTATGCGGCGCACCGTCGGATATATTAAAGCGGTTGACGGAATCAGTTTTAATGTTGTTAAAGGACGTACTGTCGGCTTGGTTGGCGAAAGCGGATGCGGCAAGACTACCGCGGCTCGTACGATAATAAGACTTATACCGGCCAGCGGCGGTAAAGTGATTTTTGATAATATGGATGTTTTCGCCGCTGACAAACAGCAAATTCGTCAACTAAGACAGCAGATAAGTATGATTTTTCAAGACCCTTATGGTTCGCTTAATCCTCGTATGACGATTGGGGACATAATTGGCGAGCCTCTGAAAGTCCATCGAAATCTTACAGGCCCGCAGCTTCACGAGAAGGTTGTGCAGACACTCGAAAGGGTCGGGCTTTTACCTGAACATATTAATAGATATCCGCATGAGTTTTCCGGCGGACAAAGACAAAGAATCGGTGTCGCAAGGGCTTTGATTCTGGGCGCAAAACTGGTAATCTGCGACGAGCCGGTCAGCGCTCTGGACGTGTCAATTCAATCCCAGATTCTGAATCTTCTTAAAGATTTGCAGGACGAATTCGGATTGACATATTTATTCATAGCCCATGATTTAGCGGTAGTCGAATTTTTCTGTGATGTTATAGCGGTTATGTATCTGGGGAAAATGGTCGAAAGAGCCGATGCTGTCGAGCTTTATCGAAACCCGATGCACCCTTATACCCGCGCTCTGATGTCAGCTATTCCCAAAGCCGATACCGGCAGAAGGGGCGTGAAAACAGCTTCCGGCGGCGAAGTTCCCAGCGTCTTGAATCCGCCTTTGGGATGTCCGTTTCATCCGCGATGCCCGCTTGCAGAGCAGATTTGCAAAGAAAAAATGCCGGTATTCGAGCAAAAAGGCTCAGATGCCGAACATTTTGTCGCCTGCTGGAAGTGCTAAGAAAAGACTCGACTTTAGACCTGTAATTTGGGATAATCATACCGAGGCATTTAGCAATTATTAGGTTATAAGATGCTATGGATGAAGAATTAAATATTGATATTCAGGTCGATGACCAAGTCGCTGTGGTTTCATTTAAGGCACGTTCCATAAGCGACTATGACGGTATTGCCTCGGCTACTCAGAAAATAAAGAAATTCGTCGAAGATAATAACCCTAAAGCAGTGGTATTCGATTTTGCTCAAGTCAAATTCTTTTCGTCGGGCGTTCTCGGTCTTTTACTTGCGATAAGGTCGAGACTGAAAGAATCCCAAGGCCAAGTAGTGATAAGTGCAATAGACCCGCAGCTGCATAGGGTTTTCAGGATAACTAATCTTGATAAAATTTTCAAGTTTTTCCCTGACAAAGAACAAGCGGCCAAAGCTTTAAAAGCCGGCTAAGCATATTAATACAGAGGGAGTAATATATGGAAATTGCGATTCAGTTTTCTGTTTTCATGGTAAATAAACCGGGTGTGCTTGCACAAGTTTTAGGTGAATTCGCAAGGGCAAAAGTTAATATTGTTGCGCTTACGATGATGGATTCGGTAGAACACGGCGTGATGAGGGTAATTTTCGAAGATGCAGGCCGCGCGCGAGATGTTTTATCGAAACTTAATATGCCTTATAACGAAACACAGGTTTTGTGTGTTACGCTGACAAATAAATCCGGTGCTCTTGCCGCGGTAGCTGAAAAGCTTGCGAGAAATCATATCAATATCGCTTATGCTTATTGTACCGCCGGGGCAAAAGGAGGCAAAACTACAGGGGTTCTGAAGGTTGCCGATGTTGCCAAAGCGATGAAAATTCTTCAGCAGGATTCTAAAAAGGATAATAAAGCAGATTCCTCGATTCGCCGCTCAAGGTCATCGGGTATGTAATTTTTTGGCCAAAAATCTGTGTAAAATAATTTGACAAACGGCATTTTTTCAGATTATAATACGAGTCTTTGATTATCGCACGGGGCCGTAGCTCAATTGGTTAGAGCATCGGACTGTCGATCCGAAGGTTGAGGGT
>CAYMOE010000027.1:0-17349 GCA_964391985.1 uncultured Pirellulales bacterium | reverse complement strand
CGGGCCTTGTATGGCTACGGTTCCTAATGTAGTCGGCATGACTGAGGCCAACGCCCAAACAGCTCTAACAGCAGTCGGCCTTGTAAAAGGTATGGTAACTACTGCCAATAGTGATACAGTTACTGCGGGTAATGTAATAAGTCAGAATCCGACAAGCGGTACATCGGTACCATGCGGTTCGGCTGTAGCATTAGTAATCTCCAGCGGGCCGTGTATGGCGACCGTTCCTAATGTAGTCGGCATGACTGAGGCCAACGCCCAGACAGCTCTAACAGCAGTCGGCCTTGTAAAAGGTATGGTAACTACTGCCAATAGTGATACAGTTACTGCGGGTAATGTAATAAGTCAGAATCCGACAAGCGGTACATCGGTACCATGCGGTTCGGCTGTAGCGTTAGTAATCTCCAGCGGCCCGGCAATGACAACGGTTCCTAATTTGGTTGGCATGAATGAAACTAATGCTGAGACGACTTTGATAGCAGCGGGCCTTGTAAAAGGTGTAGTTACTCATAACTATAATGATTCGATATCTGCCGGTCAGATAATTAGTCATAATCCTGCAAACGGAGCATCTGTTGTACGCGGCTCTTCGGTTGGTTTGATAATATCTCTTGGCAAAGAAGGCCCGCCGATGGTAAGTATATCGGCCATTGACGATGAGGCTGCTGAAATATTAAGCGGTCTTGCAGTTGATACCGGGACGTTCCGTATATCACGAACCGGAAACACAGCCAACGCTTTAACTGTATATTTTACTCGTAAAGGTACGGCAAGACTCGGAGCCAGAGCAGATTACACAATGGATGCCAATGGAAAAGCAGTAACTACGAGTGTTGTAATACCGGCAGGGCAGAGCTATGTCGATATTAATATTAATCCGGTCGATGATAATTTAGCTGAAAACACTGAAACAGTTCTTCTAACACTGAGAGCGAACAGGGCTTATACTCTTTCGCCAAATGCCTCAGAACTTTCGGCTGTGGTAAACATTTTAGACAATGAGCCGGTAGTATATATAACTGCTCCTGATAATATTGCTTCAGAAACATTATCGGGAACATTAGCTAAAACAGGTTTTTATCGTATAACCAGAGTTGGTAATATATCGGACGATTTAAATGTCAAATTTAGTCTTAGCGGCAAGGCAAAGTTCGGTGCAAGAGCGGATTACACTCTTAGCGCAAACGGTGCATCTTTGACAAAGAAAATCGTCACAATACCGGCCGGCAAGGCATATGTTGATATAACATTAAGTCCGGTAGATGATAAATTAGTTGAAGGACCTGAAACAGCTATTATGAACTTGAAAGCTAATAAGACTTATAATCTTATAGCTAATGATTCTATGTTAGCGGCAACGATTACCATTACAGATAATGACTAATACCTGATACGACTGAATTTATTTGAAATTCAGTTGCAAAAAGCATATAGAAATAAATGCTTTGGCGAATTCATCTGCCGGCAAACGGGAAATATATAGCTTTTTTTATCAGGAATAGCAGCGGTTTTTTATAACACTCATATCTGTATTTTTTTCTTCGATTACGGTATAATTATATATCGTAATGGATAAGGGATGTATCAGCAAAAAGACGTTTATTGAGGATAACAGCCGATGTGCGGTTATTGTTGCTCATCCGGACGATGAAACCTTATGGGCAGGGGGGCTGATTCTTCTGCATCCCAAGGTTCGCTGGACGATAATCAGTCTTTGCAGAAAGAATGATTCGGACCGCGCTCCGAAATTTTTCAATGCTGTGAAAGAATTTAATGCTGCCGGTTTTATGGCGGATATTGATGACGGCCCCGAACAAAGACCTCTTAATCAAGACCAAATTAAGCAGACAATAAACGAGCTTCTTCCTTCAGGAAATTTCGATATTATTATCACTCACAGCAAATCCGGCGAATATACCCGCCATCTCAGACACGAAGAAACCGCACTTGCCGTTTTGGATTTGTGGAATAACGGTAAAATTAAAGCGGAGCAGTTATGGTCTTTTGCATATGAGGATGATAATCGCCGTTATCTTCCGCGTGCGATTGAAACATCGGATTTGTTGATTGACTTAAAAAAGCATATATGGCAAAAAAAATATGATATAATCACAAAAATTTACGGTTTTAACGAGGATAGTTTCGAAGCTAAAACGACACCGAGATGCGAAGCCTTCTGTTGCTTCAAATCAAAGGTTACATCTTAAATAGAGGGAGTTAAAAAATGAAGGTACTTCTTTTGTATGATTATCCCCCTTCTCCGGGAGGTTTGGCTACTCAAGGAGCTTTACTGCACAAGGGACTTGAAGAGTTGGGCGTGGAAGTTTTTTCGGTAGGTTTTGAGTCTGCTCAGGAAAAAGAATGGTATTACAGGTGGTTTGTACCTGATATAGTTGTCGGAGTAGGCTATTGGGGCCATACTCCGCATTTGGTTCTTCATCCTCAAAGATACGGTCTGACCGCTGTTCCGTGGCTTGTTGCAGATGGATATATGGCAAATTATCGTGAAATACTTGATACTTTGCCTTTGATTTTTGTTACAAGTCATTGGGTTAAGAAGATTTATGTTAGGGACGGTCTAAGCGGCGACAATATAGAAATTTTGCCGGTAGGCTGCGATACGGATTCGTTTAGGCCCCGTGATAGAAACGACCTTAAGGTAAAAGCGGTGCGTGAAGCCGTAGGTGTTTCAGACGACCAGTTAATGATATTAACAGTGGGTGGTGATGCCGCTTCAAAAGGTGCTCAGGAAGTTATGCAGGCTCTGGCGATAAATGACATAAATGCCCCTGACTGGAAATACGTTTGCAAGGTCTGGCCGCAGCCCCGAACCGAGCAGCAGAATCTTTCCGATATGCATCTGGCGACTCATTTGGGAATAGATAAAAATGTGGTTTATACAACCAGCAGAGTTTCGAGAAATTTTATGCCTTATATTTTAGCTGCTTGTGATATATACGCCGCGCCATCGCGTCTCGAAGGTTTCGGTATGATTCAGGTCGAAGCCAATGCATGCGAAAAACCTGTCATAGGAATAAAAGCTATGGGCCTGCTTGATACTATGATTCATGGAAAAACTGCATTCTTGGCGGAAGTTGCTCAGGAAATCAGACTTCGTGAAGCTATGCTGGGAGATGAATCCGGTTATCAGACAGGGCACAAGCATGTCTTCAAAAAACCCAGAATTGTCGATTATCGGGCAAGCGTTCATGATATAGCGAAATATCTTCTGGAGTTAATGCAGAATCCGCAATTAAGAGTTCAAATGGGCAAAGAAGGCCGAAAACGCGTTGTCGAGCATTTTGATTACCGCGTCGTAGCTAAAAAGTTTATCGAAATTGTTTCTGAGCGGCTGGGCATATCGTGATGGATAAAAACCAAAAGGAGCTTATAAATCGAGCCAAACAAGCGGCGGTTGAGGTGCTGATACATAATAATCACGGCCCGTATCACGGACTTCCGAGAACTGCGGGATGGGCTTATCCTGAACCTTATACAAGAGATATGATGATATGTTTATTGGGGGTTTTAACAACCCAAAATGAAAAATTAATCAAATCTTATCGAAAAGTTTTGCTTACACTTGCAAAAAATCAGACTGTGCTGGGCCATATACCATCACTTGTTAATGACCCGGATGATAGAGGGGCGAGTGACACTACACCATTGTTTTTGATGGCTGTCGGGATTTATCGGCAGTTTACCGGTGAAAAAGATTTTCTCGAAGAAGCCGTCCGTAAATCTATGACGTGGATGGAATATCAAAGTCCGACGAATCGCTGTATTGTTGCTCAGCTTCCGACCAGTGATTGGCGAGATGAACAATGGGTTCTTGGGTACGGTTTGTTTGTCAATACCGTCGTATATAGTTATCTATGTCTTTTTGGTCAGTATGAGCGTGCTTCGCTGGTCAGAGACGATATGGAAAGATTTGCTATAACAGGCGAATCGCAGCATCGTCATGTCCATGAGGGCTTAGTTCTAAAACATAAACCTTACTATGCGATGTGGTCGTATAAAATATACAAGAGTGAACGATTCGACCTTTTGGGCAACAGCTTGGCAATACTTTCAGGCATAGCTTCGCCTTCGAGAGCGGACAATCTAATTAAATGGATAGAGCATGAATGCCGAGCCTTGAAGAAACGCGGTGATTTGGCTGTTGATTTACCTCCTAATTTTTTCCCTTATATTAAACAGGGCGATCCAGACTGGAGAGCTCGTTACGAAAAATATAATAAACCCGGCGAATATCATAACGGCGGGATTTGGCCTTTTGTTTGCGGTTTTTATATTGCAGCTTTAGTTGCGGCGGGGCGGTTTAAACTCGCGGAAAAGAAATTGGCCGCTTTAGCACAGATTGTCAAGCCTGCCGCTCGGCATGATGATTTGGAATTCGGGTTCAATGAATGGATACGGGCTCAAGACGGTACAGTTCGCGGAATGGATTGGCAAAGCTGGTCCGCTTCGATGTATCTTTATGCTGCCCAGTGTGTCGAACAAAAATCCACACCGTTCTTCGATGAAATAAGAAAACACAGCCATCAGAACGATTAGAATTAATCTAAAATCCCGTTAGGCTTTTCTTTTATACCTAAACTCTTGTACCATACAGTACAATACAGGAACTATAAGCATCGTCATAATTTCAATTGCCATACCGCCGAAAGACGGAATCGCCATCGGGACCATAATGTCTGCGCCTCTGCCGGTGGATGTCAAAACAGGAACAAGAGCAAGCATAGTAGTTGCTGTCGTCATAAGACACGGACGTATCCTTTGGCTGCCGGCATGAACGACGTTGCGGCGAATCTCCTCGATGGTTTTGGGCGGGTTATCCCGGAAGGTCTGCTCCAGATAGGTACCCATGACTACGCCATCATCGGTTGCGACACCGAACAGAACGAGAAAACCGACCCAAATCGCAACGCTAAGATTAATAGTATGTACCTGAAAGAGCTGCCGCATATTGACGCCGAATATATTGAAATTAAGAAACCAATCCTGCCCGTAAAGCCAAATGAATATAAAGCCTCCCGCCCATGCGACGAATATGCCGGTAAAGACCAGAAACGGCGTTGTAACGGACTTGAATTTCAAATACAGAATCATAAAAATTATAAACAGCGACATTGGTATCACCATCATCAGAGTCCTTGACGCCCGCATCTGATGCTCGTAAGTCCCCGCGAAGGTAAAGCTGACCCCCGGCGGGATTACAAGCTCGCCCGTGCTGATTTTTTCATTAAGATGCCTGCGGGCATTTTCTACAACATCGACCTCTGCAAAACCCGCTCTCTTATCGAACAGGACGTATCCGACAAGGAACGTGTCCTCGCTTTTTATCTCCTGCGGGCCTGAGACGTATTCAACTCGCGCCAGTTGTGCAAGCGGAATTTGAACTTCGCCCGTAGCCGGCACCAATATACTGCTTATAGCGTCTATTTGGTCGCGCAGCTCACGCTGGTACCGCACGCGTACGGGAAATCTTTCCCTTCCTTCGACGGTGGTGGTAATCCTGTCACCTCCGATAGCGACCTCCACGACATCCTGAAAGTCGCGGATTTTTATTCCATATCTTGCCAGCGCTTGGCGGTCGGGTATTATTTCAAGATAGGGTGTGCCTATAATCCGGTCGGCAAAGACCGCCTCGTGAGCGACGGAAGGAACTTCCTTGAGAAATCTCTCTATTTCAAGGCCGACCTTTTCGATAACTTCAAGCGAAGGGCCTTGTATTTTAACGCCCATCGGGGCACGCATCCCGGTCTGGAGCATCACCAGCCGTGCGGCGATAGGCTGAAGTTTCGGCGCGCTTGTAGTTCCCGGTATCTGAGCCGCGGCAAGAATCTCTTTCCAGATGTCATCGGGCGATTTTATGTGGTCACGCCACTGCCGAAACGGTCTGCCTCCTTTGTCAGAGATGAGGCTGCCTGATTCGTCATACACAAACTGACGGTTTTTTCTGTCGTATTTGAAGCTGATTCTTCGTCCGTCTTTATCAGTAATATATTCGGATTTGTAGTTTATTACGGTCTCGACCATAGAAATCGGGGCGGGGTCGAGCGGGCTTTCTGCGCGTCCTATTTTGCCTACCACCGAATCAATCTCCGGAATGCTCGCTATCGCCGTGTCTTGTTTTTGTAATACATCTAAAGCTTCGCCTATCGAGGCGTGAGGCATAGTTGTCGGCATATACAGGAACGAGCCTTCATCGAGCGGGGGCATAAATTCCTTGCCGAGCCTTGACCATATAATTCCGCCCAGAACGAGGATTACAGCAGGGGCCGTCAGAAATTTGAGCTTGTTATCGAGACACCACGCGAGAATTTTCGGATAAAACCTTTTAAATATTCTAAACGAACCAAGCAGGGCAGCTACAATCGAACCGACGAAAATTATATTTCGCACAAGCCCTCTTTCCGGGCCTAACGGTTCCCAAAGACGTGTAAGAAGCAGCCCCACAAACAGAAGGACCAGCACGTTACTCAGAAAAGGTGCGTGACGATTAAACGTATCTGGAATGTGACGTTGAACAAGGTTATAAACCGCAAACGAGAGTATCACCGCAGCGGCAAAAATGATAAGCCCCGACCCGGCCCGGGTGCCATAAAGCAGTACAAGCAGCCCGACCAGTATGACAAGGCCGTAAAAGCCGCGTCTGAGAGTTTTATTTGAGAATTTATATGCAAATATTACCAGCGCCGCCGAAGGCAGAATCGCCAGACTGATGGCGATAGAAGAAAACAGCGTGAAAACATTTGTAAATGCCAGAGGTTTGAACAGCTTTCCTTCCGGCCCGGTCATGGTGAAGACCGGAAGAAAAGCGGCGATTGTTGTCGCCACCGCCGTAAGACATGCTCCGCCTACCTCGCTGGCCGCCCGGTGGACGACTTCCATCCGAGACGTCTTCGGCGGAGCGGTTTCCAGATGGCGCAGTATGGTCTCGCACATGATAACGTCCATATCAACGACCGTTCCTATTGCGACGGCTATTCCGGAAAGCGCAACGATATTGGCGTCAACGCCGAAATTCTTCATCACCACGAAGACCATCAAAATAACCACCGGTATTTCGACGCCGATGAAGACCGCACTTTTCAGGTGCATTATCATTATGATTATGATGAGAACAGTAATGAGAATCTGGTTAACAATGGCTCTATTGAGCGTTCCAAGGGTCTCGTATATCAGGCCGGTTCTGTCATAAAACGGCACTATCGTAACCTTGGAAACTGTTCCGTCGGGCAGCGTCTTGCTGGGCAGCCCCGGTGAAATTTCCTCTATTTTCTGCCTGACGTTCCTTATGGTCGCCAGTGGATTTTCACGGAAACGAGCAACCACTACGCCTCCGACCGCCTCGGCACCGCTTTTGTCGAGAGCGCCTCTTCTAAATTCCGGTCCGAGGGTAACGTTGGCGATGTGCCGGATTAGTACGGGCACATTTTCATTGACTTTAACCACGCTATCTTCGAGGTCGGATATGCTTTTGACAAAACCGAGTCCGCGAATGAAATACTCGACGCGGTTTATTTCTATCGTTTTTGCCCCCACGTCGATATTGCTTCCGCGGACGGCGTCGAATATCTCGGATAGTGTAACTTTATACGCCCGCATCGCGTCAGGATTGACATCTATCTGGTATTCCCTGACAAAGCCGCCTATGGAAGCAACTTCACTGACTCCGCCTGCTGATAAAAGTGCATATCGAACATACCAGTCCTGAATCGTACGCAGTTCCTCGAGGTCCCAGCCTCCTGCCGGGTTGCCGTTTGGGTCTCTGCCTTCGAGCGTATACCAGAAAATCTGCCCCAGCGCAGTTGCGTCGGGGCCGAGCATCGGCTGTACGCCCGGCGGCAGTGTTTCACGCGGAAGGGCATTTAGCTTTTCAAGTATCCGGCTTCGAGACCAGTAAAACTCCACGCTGTCGTCGAAAATGACAAAGATGGATGAGAAGCCGAACATTGAATTGCTTCTGATTGTTTTTATGCCCGGAATACCCAAAAGTGCGGTCGTCAAAGGATAAGTAACCTGGTCTTCGACGTCCTGCGGGCTTCTGCCGGGCCAGTCGGTGAAAATGATTTGCTGGTTTTCTCCTATGTCTGGTATCGCATCGGTAGCGACAGGATTACGAGGCAGACCCCGCAAATCCCAGTCGAAGGGAGCAACATAAATTCCGCATAGAACAATAAAAATCAGCAGCAAAAGAACTATAAGCCTGTTGTTCAGACACAATTTAATAAATTGGCCGATAGGAGATTTCTGCTCCCTGGTCGGCTGCGAATAATCGTGTTTTATTTCATCGGCCATAGTAATAACCTGATTATGCATATCTCGGCGTCGCCGGGATAAATTTCCTTATTTCTGAAACTGTGGTAAGTTAGACAGATATTTTTCCGGCTCGGCCTCGAACTGAGGCTTGCAGGCCGGGCAGCAGAAATAGACCTTCTTGCCTTGGTATACCGTAAAAACATCCGGATTAATTTTCATCTGAGGCATCACGGGACAGGTCTTCTGCTCAATCTGCGCCGCAGCGGCAGAGGCCTCTTCTGTCAGTACAGCCTCATGCTCGTGCTCGTGATGCTGCGGTGCCTGTTCTTTTTTCTTACAGCTTGTGAAGACAATCGCCAAAATAAGTAAAAGGCATCCGAGCAATATTAGTGTGATATTTTTTTTAGCCGTATACATTATTTATCCTTTCAATGTTTATGGTTTGAAAATTGTGGTAACTTATCCAAATATTTTTCCGGATTTCTGTGAAATTCCTCATCACAGCCGGGGCAGCAGAAATAAACTTTCTTGCCCCTATACTCTGTATAAAAGTTTTTGTTAATAGGGGCATTCATAACAGGACACATTGTCTGTTCGATTTCAGATTCTGGCTGTTCTTGCGATTTCATGTCTGCATGGCTGTGCGGATGTCCCGCCGGAGCAGTACCGCCTTCGGGACTCATCATGCTTGGTTTGGCCTGTATTTGAAGAGCAGAATCAATCTTAAAATTGCCCTTGGTTACGACGACCTCGCCCTCGGCTAAGCCTTCTTTAACCAGATAATAATCTCCGGCTCGCGGGCCGAGAATAATTTCTTTTCCTTCGAACACAGGTCTATCTTCGTAAGACACCTGTACATATACAACCGCGCGCTTGCCGGTAATAAGCACTGCTGTAGCGGGAATGACCAGCGGGGCTTCGTCCGGCAAATCGGCTGTGATATAGCCGAGCGATTCGGCTGTAACTAAATCCATCTGGCAAATAGGGCAGATATCCTTTGAATTTTCTATTACTGATGGATGCATCGGGCATACCCATTTACCTGCCATTTGGGGGTCCATCACCAGCCCGCCTTGTGCTACCGCAGAACGTAACACCGCTCTGACAAACATTCCGGGTTTCAGCTTGCCGGAAGGATTAGGGACATTAGCGCGCAGTTTTATTGTTCTGCTTGCGGTATCAAGAGTGGGAGATATAAATATTATTTGTCCTTTGAAAACCTCTCCGGGATATGCCTCAGCAGTAAATTCCACCTCCTGGCCGTATCTAATCCACATCATATCTGATTCATAGGCATCGAGCTTTACCCAAAGCTCCGACAAATCTGCTATCGTGTAAATTTTTGTTCCGGTCTGAACGTAAGCTCCTTGCGAAAGGTGTTTTTCAATTACTATTCCTTCGATAGGGGAATTAATAGTAATATTGTCGGTAGACCGGCCTGTGTTTTGAATTTCCTCGATTTGTTTTTCATCCAGACCAAGCAGTTTTAATTTTTCTGTTGCTGCCTCAAGAGTAGCTTGAGTCGTCCTTCTGACAAATTCACTTGTTTGGTTTTGGATATTTTGGACAGCCCCAAATGCCTGTAAAAATTCCGCCTGTGCGCTAATCAATTCCGGGCTGTAAAGATAAACCATGTGGTCGCCTTTGATAACCCGCGTACCAGTAAAATCAACATAAAGCCTGTCAATTCGTCCCGGCACCCATGCAGTAATATGTTTTATTCTGCTTTCGTCATAATCAATTTTTCCGGTCAGCCTGATTTCGGTTTCGACAAATTTCCGCTGGACCGGCGAGGTTTCGATTTCCATTAACTTTAAAGCTTCCTGCGAAAAAGATATTTGTCTTGAGCCGAGCGGTTGTTTGTGACCGGGTGTTTCTACCGGGATTAAGTCCATAAAACATATAGGGCACTTGCCCGGGTTGGATTGACGTATCTGCGGATGCATAGAACATATCCAAACCTTTTGTGTTTCTGAAGATTGCCCATTAGTAGAAATATCAGTGGGCAGATACACGCCCCTGATGATGTATCCTATTGCAAATGAAGCAGTTATGATTAATATTAATTTTATTATACTCAACTTGTTCATTTCTGAGTTCTCCAAAACCTAATTAATCATACTGTATTAGTGGGAATTTGTTTTAAGTCTTTTTTCTTCCCGAATTATTTTTTAGCGAAACTGCGATAAATTTAATTGTTAAATCTTGTCGGATTTTGCAGGTCTTTACCTATTAACATCTCAAGCTCTGCGATTTTTTGCTGATAATTTGTTATCGACCGCTCATAATCGAGCTTGTATTGCAGAAGCATTCGCTGTGAATCTATAAGCGACAGAAAATCGATTGTGCCTGCTCTGTACGCGCTTTCACTGGCTTGTACCAGTTCTTGTGATTTTGGTATTAAGGTTTGGCCGTACAGATTGAATTTTCTCCTGCTGTCATCGATTTCGTATAAGACATTAAATGTCTGAGCGATTATTTTGTTTTCTGAATCGGTTTTTTGATACTCAATTTTTCTTGCCATAGCTTTGGCTTGCTGTTCTGCTGCTTTGTAGCTTTGGCGCCATAGCGGAATATTCATCTGAAACATAATTGCTATAGAATCTCGGCCGCTGCTTTCGCCGCTTCGCTCGAACCCGGTCCATTCGACTCCGACTCCGATATTAGGATAGAATTTTTTCTTTGCCAGTTCGATTTCACTTTTTGAAGCCTCGATTTGCCAATCTAATTCGGCCAGTTCAGGGTTTGCATTTATTAGCATTTCGATTATCTGCTGACGTTCAATGTGAATCTGAACTAATTTTTCCTTAGCCGGCCAAGGCAGTTCTGAACTCGCAGGCCTGTTTAATAAAGCATTGATTTTTGCCGTCATCGGTTCTCTTAGCTGTTCTAAACTTTTCAGTATATCTTCGATAGATGCCAGTTCTATCTGTGCCCGGATAATATCGGGGTGTGATGCGATTGCTGTTTTATATTTTGTTCGGGCAACCTCTTCGAAATTCGTCAGCAGCTCCAAATTTTCTCTCGCTATTTCTGTTGCCGTGGCAAGATAGGTATATTCGTAAAAATTATCCTTAACTTGCTGCAGAATTTTAAGCTTTGCCGCCTCGAATCTTTTCCGAGCTGCGTTTGCGCGTGCTGATGCCGTATCAGTTCTGGCCTCGATAGTGCCCAGCCACGGAAATGTCTGCATTATTCCCATCATCTGGTTCATCTGCATATCCGATTGTCTTGCGACATATCCGTATGTGAACATCGGGTCGTCGAGGGCCCGTGCCTGAGGGGTTTCTTCCAGAGCAGCCTTGTATTCTTCGAAACTCGCTGCAAGCTCGGTGTTATTTAATACCGCATAGCTAATGTAATCATCTAACGTAAGCAATTCACTTGCTATAGCCGGAGATTCTGCTTGTGATACTACTATAAAGCCAAGGGATATGAGCAGGATTATCATGCGGTCTTTTAATTTCATAACCGTAACCTTAATTATATAAGCGATTGATATATTACTGTTATGCTAATCCCTCGTAAAGTTCGAACATAAATCGGAGCAGGAGGATATCGTTCCCTTTTTGCTAACTTAATTTATAAGCCCCCGGAATGTCAATAGAAAAAATCCGATTTACTATTATAGATAATTACGGGACAGCCGATGCTGTTGTTAGTTTTTTGCTTGGTCCATCATCGCAAGCGGCAAAGCCGGGTCTGTGGCGGCGTCGATTTTTACAGCAAAGCTGGTGCGAGCTTTGATATCCGCATCTGTTACAATATGCACATCCAGCAATCCATCGGTAGAATATCCTGTCCGAAGATAATTTTGTTCTGCCAGACTTAGGCTCCATCCCTCCAGCCAAAGCAGCAATTCTTGTTTCTGGACTGGGCTGCCGTTAAAATGTACCAGCAGGTCGATATCACTGCCCGGTCCGGCTGTGGCGCTGGCAGTAGAACCCATAAGATAAATTTTCTTTATACCAAACCGTTTGGGTTCGATACGTGAGGCAAGCTGCTCGGCCATACGATGACGCCATCTCCAAAAATCTTCTGAACGTGCCTCAGCCGCAGGGACTATTGTCGTTGGTTTTTCGCTGACAGCCGACGGCTCGGCAAAAAATCCTATAGCCCGGCTGATATCGGCATTCATTAGTATTTTAAGAATATTACCGTTTTCGCAAGACGGCACGTCAATTACATGCAGTACTTCGGCCAAATGTGAATATTCAGGCAAGATAGCGGCGAGCATATTATATGAACTGTTCAGAAAAGGCTCATTGAACAAAATAGCTTCATCGTCGGGATACAGGGGAATATAACGTATCTGTGCCTCGACCATATCTTGGAAGAAATGCGTCCCGAAAGACAGTTCCGGCGAATAAGCCCCCTTTTTGCGAGCAATCTCTATCAGTACCGCGGTATTGCTGATATCAGAGTAAGTAACCTGAACACCCTGTTTAATATCGCCTCGGCTTCCCCATCGTCCCGGCCCCATAAGAATAAACCTGCGTTTTGGCAGTAGGGCATTGAGCCTTCCAACCGCGCGTCCGATGTCCACCAGTGTATCCATGCTCGATTGTTCGCTGTATTTCTGCGGCGAGATATAGACTACGTGAGTAATATCGGGGACACGTCCGTTAGAAATAAAGCGGTTTGCCGTAAATAAAATTTTACTTTCCGGGATATCCTGCGGTATCGCGCTTGCGGATACATCACTTTCTGTGTACTGAGAACGGCACTGAAGCAGGTAGAAATATTTTCCGTCTGAGGCGAATTCGATATCCACCGGAGTGCCGAGTCCTTTTTGCAGTGTTAACAGAATAGCCCGAACCTGTTTGACGAAATTAGTACGGTTAATAAGTCCGTCAAAGGTAACGACTAATTCGTCACGAGCAACATCGAGTTCCATAGACGATGTCGGAAAGATATTTCCATCTTTATAGACGGAAACTAATTGGTGCAGATTCGGTATCTCGCTGCCGTGTTCGTTCAGAAGGCGTTTTAAAAGTATTGTCTCGAAAGATTGTGTTTCCAGATTAATTACATCAATTTGAGAAGGCGAGTAATAACGGATTTCATCGGGGCTGATGTTTACTCTTAATCCGGGCTGACCCGGTGAAATAAGAACAGGATAATCATTGCTTATACGGTCTACCGCTCGAGTGCCAAGCCCCGGCACAAGCCTAACTAAACCGTCATCACGTTTAAGGCGAGGCGACCAGCGAAACTCGTTACTGCTGAATGCCACACCTGCAAAAGACGGCATAAGATAAGGCCCTGCCCGTGTTCCGACGACCTCTTGAATCATAATGCCCATTTCTTCGCGGAAATCGACCAAGCCGTGTTCCGAACGATATAGTATCGGGTCAGGACTGACTACAGAAGCATATATCTCAGCGATTGCATCAAACAGAGCCTCCAATCGGGATTGTTTGCTGCCCTGATTAGATAAAAACAGACTTTTATACTTACCCGAAAAAGCCGTACCTTCACGGTCTTCAAGCAGACTGGAGCTTCGGACAATAATCGAACTGTCACCGAAATCGTCCAGCGCAATTGAAAGCCCTTTGGCTATGTCATCAGGAAAACGCGCATGCTTGAAAAGCTGAATAATATTGGGATATTCGATACGAACCTGTTCTAAGTCTTTATATTTCTGCTGTTTGACATCCTCCAAATCGTTGTACCGCAGAAATTCGGTCATGCAGTCTGCCGTCAAATACCATGTTTTTGGCGTTTTGATATTTGCAAAAAGTTTCTCTTTATCGGCTGCTTTTCGCAAAATCTGCCGTGCCAAAAAAAGCCCGGTACTTTTACCGCCTAAGCGTCCGTTGCTTCCGGGCGAGTATATGATATGAGTAGCTAAATCGAAAAAATCGGCTGCGTCCAAATGCTGCTTGGCAATATTGATGAAGCTGCTGTTGTCCGAGAAGAAACGTCTTATTAATGAAACCTTCAGCCATGCTTCCGTGGACGGCGCTAAAACAGATTCTTCAGGCGGCAGAGAACGGTAACGCAAAATCGCATCGATGACGGCTCCGAGCGGGGCGTTGCCGGTATCCACCGTTTTGATAAGAAAACTTAGTTTGTTTTCCTGAATCCATTTATGCAGATACGAAAGTATTTCTTCGTCGTTTAGATGACGGGCGGCGATAGCGAATACTTGGTCGCTCGCCGCTAAAATACTCTCGCGTGATTGCTTTTGGCTGGGAGTGTTGACTTCGGAAATTCCTTCCGTATGACTTGCTGCAAAATCCGCTCCGAACATATTCAAAACCTTACGCGACTCTTTGATGCCGCTCCAGAATAAATGTTGAAGCATTTTACGGGAAGTATAGAGGTACATCTTTTCATCAGTGCGGCGGAGCAAATCAACAATTACCATCCACTCGTGATTGCTTTTGGCCGCAAGCACACGGTTAGCAGCCTCTCTTTCGAGCAGCAGCGTCCCCAGTTTTCGGTGAAAAACAGTCTGTCCGATACGGTCTGCAATGGTATGAATCAGCTTGCTTTCTTTTTCGAGAAACACTCCTTCGCTTGAGGCGGGTACTTCTTTAATATAAGAAACTTCTACATAGCCTACGGTTGCATTTTCAGCTTTAATCGGTGCGGTGTCCGTCCAAGGTGTTTGTGCATAATCGGGCGGTTCATAAGAAGTGTCTTCGCATACAATTTTAGCTCGGCAAAATTTGGGGTATCGCCAGCCGCAGGGGATTATCGTAATGAGGTCTCTGAAAATATCAGGAAGCGGACGGATTTCGCTGGCCAGCAGTTCCTCAACTTTATAGAGGCAGTCTAACTCCTTGGCTCGCTCACGCAATAAATTGAGTCGGTTTTTCTCCTGTTTTTTGCTGCCCATAGATACCCGCTTTTGCACACTGCAACCGGCAAATGTGTCAATCTCGGAAAAACTGAAGTCCGCTTCTTACACACAAACAGGAAATTTGAGTATTTTAAACCCATCCTCGCTGTTTAACAGCCTGTGCTACTCTGTTGATAGCAATAGCATAAGCCGCGTCGCGCATATAAAGTTTTTGTTTGCGTGCCATTTCACTCACTGCAGTAAAAGCCGATGTCATTTTGGTATCCAGCTTAGTGAGGACTTCATCTTTTTCCCAGAAATAATTGGTATTGCACTGTACTTGTTCGAAATAGCTGCATGTTACGCCGCCGGCATTGGCCAGAAAGTCCGGCAGAACGAAAATTTTACGTTGTTTAATGACCTCGTCCGCATCCGGAGTAGTCGGGCCGTTAGCACCTTCGGCGATGATTTTTACGCGTTTCGAGATTTTTTTAACGTTCTCCCTGTTAATCTGATTCTCGAGCGCCGCAGGAAGCAGAATATCGACATCTTGCTCAAGCCATGCCTCACCCGGCAGCATTTCATAGCCGAGGTCGCGAGCATGATTTTTGTTAATACCGCCGAATTTATCAGAAATGTTGCGCAGCTCATCTAAATTAATACCATCTTTTTTACGGTATGTATAAGAGGTCTTATCTGCCTGATCCCAGCAAGATATGGCAAGGACTGTTCCGCCAAGCTCTAAAAACAGCTGTACCGCGTACTGAGCTACATTGCCGAATCCCTGCACGCTGGCAGTAACATTGGCAGGTGATAGCCCCTGTTCTTTTAGTGCCTCGCGCAATGCGTAAATAACACCAAAACCCGTAGCTTCGGTGCGTCCCAAAGAACCGCCCATTCCAACCGGTTTTCCGGTAATAAAACCGGGGAAACGCCCGGCGTTAATTTTTTCGAACTCATCAAGCATCCAAAGCATATGCTGGCCGTTGGTCATTACATCAGGCGCGGGGACATCACTAACAGGCCCGACGTTACTTGCGATTTGGCGCACCCAGCCGCGGCAGATTTGCTCCTGCTCGTGCATGCTCAAATGATGAGGGTCGCACACCACGCCGCCTTTTCCGCCTCCGAGAGGAATATTGACTACCGCGCACTTCCACGTCATCCACATTGCCAAGGCGCGTACGGTATCGATTGTTTCCATCGGGTGAAAGCGGATACCGCCTTTAGCAGGGCCTCTTGCATCGTTATGCTGAACGCGAAAACCCTTAAAAACCTTAAATGTTCCGTCATCCATTCGTACAGGGATAGTAAACTGGTATTCCCGCATCGGCTCTCGCAATAATTCTCTTACTCCTTCATCGAGTTCCAGAATTGCGGCTACCTTGTCAAACTGGGCTTGTGCTGTGTGAAATGGGTTATACGAACTTGTTTCCATGAATCCTGTGTCCTTGCCTTTCTTCAATAATGCAATGCGAATGGTAACTTTAGTATAAAACTTAATTATGGTCTAAAACTACCGGTTGTGTCAAGGCAAAAAGACGTATCTAATTGCTGCAAAATGGTTTGTCGGCTGCGCGTTTTTGGATACCGGAGCAGGAGGGATTCGAACCCCCGTCACCCGAAAGGGTGAAACGGTTTTCAAGACCGTCGCTTTCAGCCGCTCAGCCACTGCTCCGTTTAAATCACAGTATGTTTATAGCTGTTCGTATCTCGTTAATTTGAGGATACTTAACTAATCTGCAATCTAAGGCTTATTCTATACGACAGCCTTAATTTTGCAAGAGCTATCCTGCCGTGCGGGAAGTACTTAAAGTTTTTTTGAAATTTTTTTAATTTTTTAGTTGACATTACATAGTATGCATTGCATAATATGCGTAACATAATAAAGTTAATCTTTTCAGAAAGACAGGTGATTCGATGAAATTTGAAAGCCAATTATTGAAAGGGATTGCCCCGACGGTAGTATTGGAAATTCTATCTCGCGGCCAGATGTACGGTTATGAGCTTAGCGAAGCTATAGAAAAAAGGAGTAAAGATGTGCTTACTCTGGGCAAGGGAACGCTTTATCCTTTGCTTTATAATTTGGAAGCCAAGAAACTTATAAAAGGTGATTGGCAGCAGGGCGAAAACGGGAGAGAGCGTCGTTACTATTCGATTACAAGCAGGGGCAAAGAACATCTTGCCAGACAAAAACAGGAACTTACAGAGCTTCGCCGAGGACTGGATTTTGTTTTTGGCCCGGCCCTTAGTTATGCTTAGAGCCTCTAACAAAATAAACAGTGGCACGG
>CAYMOE010000026.1:0-19308 GCA_964391985.1 uncultured Pirellulales bacterium | reverse complement strand
TGTAGGTGACACGCAAAACGTCAGGGTGCAGCTTAGTGACAACAGAGAATTCGAAGCTAAAGTCATCGGTACCGACCCTGAATCTGATGTGGCTGTGGTAAAAATCGACCAGACAAATCTTCCGTATTTGGAATTGGCCGACTCCGATGCCCTTGAAGTAGGCGAATGGATTTTAGCCATAGGTAATCCTTTCGGATTAAGACATACCGTTACCGCCGGAATAGTCTCCGCAAAAGGAAGAAGCGGGATTGGGATAAGCACTTACGAAGATTTTATCCAGACCGACGCCGCAATTAACCCCGGTAATTCGGGCGGACCCCTGCTTAATCTCGATGGTAAAGTTGTAGGTATGAGCACTGCGATTATCAGCAGAACAAGAGAAAATCTCGGCATCGGGCTGGCAATTCCGATTAATATGGCCAAGAATATTTACGACCAGCTTGTAAAAGACGGTAAAGTCGTACGCGGCTATCTCGGAATACACCTGCAGGATTTGACGCCGGATTTGGCCGAAAACTTCGGATTGAAAGAATCAAAAGGTGTTATCGTAAACGAGGTTATCCCTGGTTCGCCCGCGGAAGAAGCAGGTCTTGAGTTCGGGGATATTGTAGTCGAGTTTAACGGCAGAAAAATTGAAGACAGAGCCGATTTGATGAATCGCGTGGCTGTGCTTGCTCCGGAAACGGAGGTAAAATTATTGATTAATCGCGAAGGAAAGGAACAAACTATTACCGCCAAGCTTGGCGAACGCCCGAAACGGACCGACACTGAAGAACAAACAAGCACAACCTTAGAGGATCTCGGGCTTGAAGTTAAAGACCTCGACGACGAAATGGCCGCAAGACTCGGTTACGAAGGTATGAAGGGGGTTCTGATAGTCTCGGTTCAGCAAGGCTCAGTTGCCTCAAGGCAAGGCATCGAGTCCGGTATGCTTATTCTGCAAGTCAACCGCAAGGATGTAAGCAATACCAGAGATTTCCATCGTGAGTTGCGAGAGGTCAAAAAAGGACAAACCGTAGTGCTCCTTGTTACCGACGGACGAATAAGAAGATTCGTGGCGTTGCGGGTGCCTGAATGATAATTAAATTAATCTAACTGCTGAGGCCTCGGATTTAATCCGGGGCCTTTTTTATTATAAAGACAATTGCCGCCTTGAATGCGTTCGGTTAAACTTGCTTTTAATGTTCGAAAAGATACTTCGATTTTATACCAAGTTTTTTGCTTTGTGGGTGGTTATTTTTGGTATCGCGGCGTTCGTATGGTCTGATATTTTTATCCGAGCCGAAAAAACCGCAACTTGGTTCTTTGCTGTCAGCATTGAACGTTTTCTCCCTGAAATATTCCGGCTCGAAAAGGCTATGAACTGGTTTTTCGCACTGACCATGTTCGGAATCGGTGCGGTGCTCGAATCTCGTGATTTCAAAAGGATTGTCCATAGGCCGGCTATGGTTTTAATCGGCAGCACCGCCCAGTTTATCATCATGCCGTTCGGAGCTTTTCTTCTGGCCAAGGCGTTCAATCTTTCTCCTGTAATAACCGTCGGTTTGATACTCACAGGTTCCGCTCCGGGGGCTATGGCCAGCAATGTGATGTGCTATATCGCCAAAGCTGACACCGCGTATTCCGTGTCGCTGACCACGGTCTCAACGCTGCTTTGTCCCATACTGACACCAACCCTGACTTGGCTGCTTGCACGTTCGAAAATTGACGTGCCGTTCGTAAATATGATGACCGATATCATTATGATGGTTATTGTTCCGCTTTTTGCTGGTTTTGCGTTCAGGCATTATTTTAGAAAACAAGCTGAAAAAATATTGCCCATTTTCCCCGCCATTTCCGTAACTTTCATCATTTTTATATGCTCGATGGTCATAGCCTTCAATCGCGGCAGATTTTTCGAGCTTAGCGGGCTGGTTCTAATTGCTGTGGTAATTTTGAATCTATATGGAATGATTAGCGGATATTCGGTAGGGCGGCTGTTTAAAATGCCGGTCTCGGCAAAAAGAACACTCGCCATTGAAATCGGTATGCAGAACGCAGGGCTTGGTACCACGCTTGCTTTAAGCCATTTCGGCGAGCAGGCGGCTTTACCGGCTGCAGCCTTTGTTTTTATCTGCATCATAACAGCTTCGATATTGGCCGAAATTTGGCAAAAAACCGCTCAGCAGGAGATTTAAACGGCAGTGTCCTAATATGAAATTTTAGTCTGATAATAAAAATGAACCCTTTATTGGATACTAACGTAGAAATCACCTGTAAAACGTTAAATTCTTTAAAAATATCAGAAAATCATAAAAAATTGTCATTAAACGTAAGTCATTGGTCGATAAATAGTTAAGTAGTAATCACCCCATTATTGGGAAGATTATTAAAAAAATATGCTTGAAAAGTTATGAAATGAGTTTGTAATAAGAGTTTCTTGTTGACTGGAAGGTGGAATATGTTTATACTTTGTACAGAGCCTGTGATATATTTGGAGGAGGTTCTGTGTTATGTGTGACCAAACCCTCATTAATGAGAGAGGTTATGAAGGTAAGTACGTTGCTTTGGCTTCGTTCTTGGATAGAGCAGTAATAGCTTTTGGTGATGACCCTAAAAAGGTTGTGGAGCAAGCTAATAAGGAAGGACATAATAATCCTGTGATTTTCTTTGTTCCACAACATGATATGGGTTTAGTATATTGAATCATGCCCATCAGAAATTCTCCATTTCTAAGCCCAAATCCAGGAGACCCAAGGAAACGTCCATGGCTTTTTATCAATATAAAAAATCCTCACAACGGGTCTATTTGTCCAACGTTTGGTCTCATAGATACTGGTTGTGATGAGTACGCACTTCCTGCTTCCTATGCTGATTTATTAGGACATAATTTAACAGCCGGAGAAGCTAAACAAATACGCACGGGAAATGGGGTAACCACTGCTTATCGGCATACATGTGTTATCCAAATTTTTGATTCCGAACAATTATTACAAGGGACGATGAAAGTTGCATATACAATCGAGGACACTTTAATAGATTTCATGCCTAATTTGCATTGTGCCTTACTTGGTGTCAATACCTTCTTAAGCAATTTTCATCTGAGTATCAATTATCCTAGCCAACTTTTTTCTATTTGCCATTCTCGGTGATATACTTGTATGTACAAGCTTTTTGTTTTTTTCAAACCCCAAATTACTCTTTATGGCTTTTTGAATCAGAAATTATAGATGCTCTAACTGTTGCAAGTGGTGAGTCCACAGGAGAAATTTCTAAGACCATAATATAGCGGCTTTTCTTCTTTTTATCTTCTATATTATTCCCCCAAGCATAACAAACCTTTGTTTTAGGGTGGTCGATTAACCTAAAAACCTCAACAATACCATCCCAGACCAACAAGAACACCAAGCCTTATAATGGTAGCGTGGTGAATCCCTGTAAGGCGTTCTATTGACCGTATGCTTGAACCTTCAGCCAATGCGCCAATAGCTATAACTTGTTTTTCTCGTTTAAGTATGTTTGCCATTTTGTCTTTCCTCTTGACAAATATCTTCATTTTGTTATAATAAAAACCGATAATAATACTGGACGTGCTGAGAATTGAAATCCGGCTCGATAGGCTGTAAAGACCTCAAGCTCACCTGACACGCCCAGAAAAATTTCGACCTACCGCCCGCAAGAGTACTGATAATAGTCTTGTGGGCGGTGTCTTTTGTGCCTTGCGCTTCCTGAGTCGGTCGAATCTCAGTTGCGCGCCCTACTGATGATTTCATATAACACCTCCTTGTATTTATTTCAGTCTTCATTCTTTATTTTCTTTACTATTAACAGTCGAATCGGGGGATTCATCTGGTTCGTCTTTTGTTTGGGGTTCTTTATTTACTTTTATTTTGGGATACCATTCAGTCATACCCCATTTACCGTTTGGCAACTTATGAAACTTTTGATTTTTTGTTAACGAAATACGCATTCCTCTCATAGCATTATTAGTGTCTTGTGTCTCAAATTGATACCCTCCAGCTATCATTATGTCGTAAATTTCTCTGACAGTCGCAGGACCTAATCCCTGTATCTTCCTCCCTTCCAAAATGGTTGTAACAACACCAGCAAAAGGCCGGCCATAATATTCATCGCCGTGCAAATTGCCTACTGGCACAACGCTAGCCTGTTCTTCTATGGTATATAAAGGGGGTTTGCCTACCATAGAACACAAGTTGTTAACAGTTGTTTTAGCATCATTCAGCTCTTTTTCTTTTTCTAATACTTTTTGTCTTAGTTCTTCAATCGTTTTTTCTATATGGTCCATAATGTACCCTTTCATATTTCCGTTTAAACTATGAGTATCTTGCCGCAAAGGGAAATAATATGCAAGATTTATTTTATTTGCCCTTGCTAAAATCGTAGGCAAAATAGCCATAAGTGTTTTAATTAAAACGAGTTGCTGTAATGTAAAAAATAGGAAATATTTTTGTTATATCTTAGATTTTATTCCCTTTGCCAGTATGAACGAATAAAATTACTGAGCCAAGTGTTTTGCGGGCTAAATATTGAGATGAGTTAGTTGAAAATCGAATTTAGGACACTACCATTTAAACTCGTATATTGCTTATAAAATCCAAATTTGGTATAATACAGGGCTTAATAAAATATCGGGGCAGCCGATGGTCGGCTGCCTTTGCGTTTCTAAAGTAATTTGGAGAGAATTGTAAAATGGGTTGCAGATTAGCGATAGCCGGAGTTACCGGAGCGGTCGGTCAGGAATTTCTTAACATTATCGAAGAGAGAGAATTTCCATTTACTTCATTGAAAATGCTTGCTTCAAGCAGAAGCGCCGGAAAGAAAATCCAGTTTAAAAACAAAGAATATATCGTCGAAGAACTGACTGATAAAAGTTTCAAGGACGTCGATATCGCTCTGTTCAGTGCCGGCGGTTCCAGAAGCAAAGAATTTGCCCCTGCAGCGGTTAAAAATGGAGCCGTTGTAGTAGATAATTCTTCGGCATTTAGAATGGACGAAGATGTCCCGCTGGTTGTCCCCGAGATTAACCCCCAGATGATTAAACAGCACAAAGGCATCATTGCCAACCCGAACTGTTCGACCATTATCGGTATAGTTCCCGTCTGGCCTTTGCATAAAGCCAATCCGGTTAAAAGAATGGTTGTCAGCACCTATCAGGCGGCAAGCGGAGCAGGACAAGCGGCTATGATTGAGCTTGAACATCAGGCTCGTGAAATTCTCGACGGTAAAGAACCGACCTGCAAGGCATTTCCGTACCAGATAGCGTTTAATCTTTTCAGCCATAATTCTAAACTCGAAGCTAACGGCTATAACGAAGAAGAAATGAAAATGGTCAAAGAGACCAGAAAAATCTTCGACTGTCCTGAAATAGCTGTTACCTGTACTTGCGTTCGAGTTCCTGTATTTAGAGCGCATTCCGAGAGCATCAACCTCGAATTCGATGAACCGATTACTCCGGACGAAGTTCGGGATTTACTCAGCACCGCGCCCGGCGTTGAGCTTATCGACGACCGAAAGAATAACCGCTTCCCAATGCCGATTGACGCGACGGGAAAGGATGATATTTTTGTCGGACGAATCCGACAAGATGAGTCTATACCGGATAATCGCGGAATAAACCTGTGGGTTTGCGGCGACCAAATCCGCAAAGGTGCAGCCCTGAACGCTGTACAAATTGCGGAAAAATTGCTTTAACAGCGGGATACAGGAGTCCGAATCCAGAATCCAGAATGAAAAAACCTGCTCGTACATTTCAGGATTTGATAGTATGGCAGAAAGCGCACAAAGTTGTTCTATGTGTGTACAAAATTACGGCAGGTTTCCCGAAATCTGAGCTTTACGGACTAACCTCTCAGTTCCGAAGAGCAGCGGTTTCTGTAACAGCTAATATCGCAGAAGGCTTTAAAAGAAGGCATAAAACTGAAAAAGCAAGATTTCTCAATATAGCACAGGCTTCGTTGGAAGAGTGTCGCTACTATATAATCTTAGCAAAGGATCTCGGCTATCCTTCTGACGATTGTATTTCTGAACTAATAACAGAAGTGAGCAAACTTCTCGAAGCTTACAGCTATTCGGTAGTAGCCTCAGTGATTAATTCTGACTCCTGAATTCTGTATTCTGGATTCTTTAAATATGACTCCAAGAAAGATACTCCTTACTATTCAATACGACGGAGCCGATTATCACGGCTGGGCTATTCAGCCCGATACAGCTACGGTTCAGCAGCAGCTTTGTGATGCCGTCTCAAGTCTCCTCGGGCGAAAGATTTTTGTTCACGGAGCAAGCCGAACAGATGCCCAAGTCAGCGCGTTAGGACAAAAAGGCCTGTTCGAGGTTATCGATTGTCCTATACCTACGGAAAACTTCGCCAAAGCCATTAACGACCGTCTGCCGGATAATATCGTTATAACAGAAGCCGTTGAAGCTCCGCCGAAATTCGATTTAATCGGAGCCGTCAAAAACAAGCTCTATCGCTACACTATTTACACTGGGCCGCTGCGTCCTATTCTGGATATTCGCCATTGCTGGCATGTTCCGGCAAACCTCAACATTGAAGCTATGAACAAAGCCGCCGCATTTCTTGTCGGCAGGCATGATTTTAAATCGTTCGCAAGCGCAAAAGATACCCGCGAAGACTCGACGAGAACAATTTTCTTATGTCAAGCCGCAGATTCATCTGTAATTACCGCTCGACAGGCGATATATAACTGTCCTTACGACCCGCAGCAAGCCAATAGCTGGATATATATCGATGTCCAAGGTGACGGGTTTCTCTATAATATGGTTCGCAATATTGTCGGCAGCCTTGTCGAAGTCGGAATAGGCCGATGGAAACCGGATAAAATGAAAGATGTCCTCCAAGCCAAAGACCGAACCGCCGCAGGACCGATTGCACCGCCGCAAGGCCTGTGCTTAATGTGGATAAAGTACTAATCAGAACACATAAAAAATCTAAGCTGCCAAGTTTAGAATCGATGGCCAAAACAATCTGTAAAATGTTGTTATTTTTCAACAATAGCGTTGTTTTTTATAAACACTGCGGCAATAACCAATCCGCAGGCGGTATTTACGTCCGAATATATGTAAATTTAAGCTACTAAAAAAGCCTTAATGTTGATAAAAAACAACGCGTTGATAAATTAGGACATCTTTAAATCGGACGTTGAAATTCTTATTTTTACTTGTAAATGTTTAGCAGGCATATCGTTAAGTCTCAATTCATCTAAGATATTATAATTAAAATCTTTTGTGGTATAGCTTTTGCGATTAGTTGTCTCATTTGGTTTGCTAATAAACCGGGCGGACGATCCTAAATGAACCTGAACGGAGGAGGATGCTTCCGCCCTTCGAAGAAACCAAAACCAGTTGCAGTAAAAATCTCAAAAAGAGAATCTGGTTTTGTTCACTATAATTCGCAAAGTCGCACCGGAGGAGGAGCGGCTTTGCGTTTTTTATGCGCTTTCGGTTTTTTTCATTCTGCCGTCAATTTTTCCTATCAGCTCTGATTATATGAACATATAATTGCGATTATTATGGAACGAACGATTTACAGAATAATTGACGCTAATTTCAACAGGTCGCGCGAGGCATGCCGATTAATCGAAGAATTTTGCCGATTCGTACTTAACAGCCGGATTTTTACCGACCGCGCAAAAAAAATACGCCACGAGCTATCATCGACGATAGGCTCACTCGATAGCCAAATTCTCTTGGCAAGCCGTGATACAAAAGGCGATGTCGGGGCCGCAAGGATAATTGACGAGCAGATAAAGCGCAATAACATCGAGGACAGCTTTACAGCCGCCTGCAAGAGGCTTGGCGAGGCTCTTAGGGTTTTAGCCGAATCGCTGCAATCCTTAGATTCCGAAAAATCTATGGTAATGGAAAGGCTGCGGTTTGCCGCTTATGAGCTGGAAAAAGATATTGTTCTGTTTTACAAGCCCAAAGAAAAATATAAAAATGTTAGACTTTACGTTATTATTACCAGTGACATTCCCGATGAAATAATTCGCCTGACAAAAGCTTGTGCGAAAAACGGAGCCGACTGCATTCAGCTTCGAGCGAAAAATATCGATTCTAATACGCTGTTTAGAACCGCTTGTGATTTTGTGAAAATTTGTAAAGATAATAATGTTTTGAGTATCATAAACGACAGGGCGGATATCGCAGTTGCCTGCGATGCGGACGGAGTGCATATCGGGCTGAATGATATTCCTATCGAACAGGTAAGAAAACTTCAGCTTAAGCCTTTAATAATCGGCTGTACTACACATTCTGTTTCCGAGCTTAAAAACGCTTTGGAGAAAACGCCGACCTATGTAAGCCTCGGGCCGGTTTTCGCCACAGGGACAAAGCCGACTCTTAAGCCGGTCGGACTTGATTACGTAAAACAAGGTACCGAATTGTTAATTGAAGCCGGCACCGGCCATGCGGCAATCGGCGGAATAACTATCGAAAATGTCAGTCAGGTACTCAAAGCCGGCGCACAGACAATCGCTATTTGCGCTGCGATAACAAAAGCCGATGACCCTGCCGAGGCATGCAGGAAATTTAAGCAGGCTGTCGCAGATTTTGACAAATAACTCAGCAAAAACCATACCATTTACTATAAAAGCAATGCTTTTTTATGGTTTATCCACTAATTTTTTCAGAAAAGTTCAAAAATAGAATGTGAAAAACAATGTTAATATAGGAAAAATAGAAGGTCTGTAGCAATCGTATAAACAGTATCAGCTTTTAGCTGATACTCCATAACAACAGCCATTTAAAAGGCTTATGGTTGTGCGACTATAATAATCCACAATATCTAATTTATTTTAGGGATTCTGGCAATGTATTAGGACCTTATTGAAGAATCTGTCAAACTCTGTTGAAATAGAGGTATATAGAGTTATCAACACGTTTTCCACAAAAACCTTCGGCCTGCAACCCTTCTTACTCCCAGATTTCTATCTCAAGCTCAAGCTCGATATCGAACTGATGCTTGACAACCTTCTTAATCTTATCGATAAGCCCCATCACATCTTTGCTTTTGCAGTCTTTTTCTGCGACGATAAAATTCGCGTGTTTTTCGCTAATCACCGCTCCGCCCATTCGCAGCCCCTTCAAACCGGCTCTATCTATCAGCGCCCCAGCCGAAAGACCGCGAGGATTCTTAAAAATACAGCCCGAATTTTTCGTGTTCAGCGGCTGATTATTTTTCTTATAAATCCATATCTCCTTAACCGTCCGAAGAATCTGCTCCGGCTCGCCCTCGTGCAGTTCCATCGTTGCGTTGAGAATAAAAGGAGCTGTTATATTTGTCTGGCGATAATCGAATATCAATTCAGGTTTTTGTTTTTCAAAAATCATGCCTTGGCTGTCCATCAGCGTTACTTTTGTAACCGATGCTCCGGTATCACCGAAATTTCCGCCTGCGTTCATTCTTACCGCGCCGCCTATCGAACCGGGTATGCCCGTCAGACACTCTATCCCCGAAAGGCCTTTCTGCACGCAAGTCAAAACAAGCCTGCTTAACTCCGCCCCCGCCCATGCGGTTAACTTTTCACCGTCAAACTCGGTCTGAGTGAATAATTCCGAATCGAGTTTTATCACCGCACCGTTCACCCCGTTATCGCTTATCAGAAGATTAGAGCCGAACCCCAAAACTCTAACAGCAATATTATTCTCCCTGCATCGAAGGTTTACCTGCTCGAGTTCTTCGATTGTGCGAGGTTTAATAAAATAACGTGCCGGCCCGCCAAGCCCGTACCATGTACAACTTGCCAGCGAACGATTCTCTTCAACTATTTGCTCTAAGCCCTTGAATGCACTCATCGGAAACCTTCCATATATCACCGGCACCCATCGTTACGATTAAATCGCCGGACTTAACATTTTTTAAAAGATAATCCCTAATCAATTCGAAACTGTCAATAAATACCGCTTCGCTGCCGGACTGGCGAATGCGCTCCACAAGCTTTTGCGCATTGACCATTTCTTTATTTTGCTGGCTGTCCCGAACAAAATAAATATCCGGCACGACCGTAACATCTGCAAGCTTAAAGCTTTCTGCGAAATCATCAAGCAAAAACCGCGCTCGACTGTATTGATGTGGCTGAAAAACGCAAAATAATCTGTTCGGGCTGTACTTTTCACGTATCCCCGCCAGCGATGCCCTGATTTCGGTCGGGTGATGCGCGTAATCGTCGAGCACCGTCACGCCGCCAACCTCAGCTTTAAACATCATTCGCCGGTCAACACCGCCGAATCTTGGCAAAATTTCCAGAATCCGCTTGGCATCGACCCCTGCACTACTCGCCATTGCGATTACCGCTAAAGCATTATAAATATTATGAACACCCGCCAGCGAAATACGAACCCGCCCCAGCAATTCACCGCTTCGATAAACATCGAACCCATAGCAGCCTTTATCAAGAACAATGTTATCAGCATAGAAAACGCATTTTTTGTCCAGCCCGAAGGTCTGAACCTGTATATTTTCGGGCAGATTTTTCAAAACTCCCGCAAGATTCTTATCCTGACCGTTCGCGACCAAAACCCCGCCCGGTCTGATTTTTTTCGCGAATTCCGCAAAAGCACCAACTATCTCCGCCTCATCTTTGTAATAATCCAAATGGTCCTGCTCGATGTTCAATATCGTACCGATACGAGGCGAAAGACACAAAAAGCTGCGGTCATATTCGCACGCCTCAGCCACAAACCACGTCCCGTCACCCGCGCCCGAATTACTCCCTAATTGCGGAATATCCGCTCCGACGATAAACGTCGGTTCCAGACCCGCCTCTCTAAGTACAAACGCAAGCCAGCCGCTCGTCGTGCTTTTTCCGTGCGTTCCGCTGATAGCTATCCCGTCATAACCATTGAAAAGCTCACCTAACATTTGAGCGTATTTATAAACTTTCAACCCTCTGGCCCGCGCGGCTTGAAGCTCCGCATTGTCCTCCGTTACAGCCGCCGAAATAACCACCGCTTCGACATCGTCATCGAGATTAGGTGTATGACCGATTCGGATTTTCGCGCCAGCCGAGTTTAGCTGTTCGATTGTAATACCCGCCATAGCGTCAGAACCTGCGATACGTGACTGATTATGAAGCATAAGCTTGGCAAGACCGCTCATACCTATACCGCCCGCTCCGATGAAATGAAATTTCCTACCCGCATACACCTCTGCGGGATGAATTTTATGTGCCCCGTCCTGCGATACACCTTCGACCGTCAAAGCCGGGCCTGTATGAGTGTTTCGTGCCATAACTCGTCCCTGAAAATTAAAACAAGTTCCTTGCCGATAATCTACCAAAGATACTATCGGAAAAAAAGAAAAATTGGAACATTTTCACCGCTGTCCTATCACCGAGATTGCACTCAACCATGTCGAAGGACCTGCCCTGCGTAAGCAGTTCCGACTTGTCATGCTGAGTCCCGATTTATCGGGACGAAGCATCTTTGTGGCCTCGATGTTATTGCGGAATCCGCCTTTTCGCTAATTCTGCCTGTGGTTACTTCGTGGCACGGCCATCTTGGCCGTGATTCCAACGTGGCACGGGCTTCCAGCCCGTGTTTTAAACTATTATTTTCTCCGGTTCGAAATCCATTTTTCCCTGCCGCGACGTAGTGTAACAAAGACGGGCCCGCCCTGAGCACCTGTGGTGAGCGTAGCCGAACCATGTCGAAGGATTATGCAGAGAATTTTCACGTGGAGAATGTAAAGTTTAAAGCCATAGCTTAAAATCACCAATTTAAATCAAATAGCAAAGAGTAAATAGTAAAAATGCAACTCAAACATCAAAAATTTAATATGGAATTCATCGGAATTCGTCAATTTCTTTCGGTTTTTTGCAGGTTTTCATTACTTTGGAGCGGGTTTTAATAAGTTTTTTGAAATTGCATAAATGAGGATTTGGGTGTATTATTCAGCTTGAGTTTGGCGGAAATATTTTTTTATTTTACATAACAACATAATTATGACTAATGAGATTTCTAAAACACCACCCACGGGTAATGATTCACCGTTTGAACGCATAAAACGAACCAACACGGCTGGTAATGAATACTGGTCAAGCAGAGAATTTTCACAGATTCTTGGTTATTCCGATTACCGTAATTTTGAACAGGTAATTAAGAAGGCTAAAAATGCTTGTTTTAACAGCGGACATCGCATCGAAGACCATTTCGTTGATATCACCGATATGGTCGGTATAGGCAGCGGCGCGCAACGACCAGTTAGTTCCGTATATATGTCGCGCTATGCATGTTATCTGATAGTCCAAAATGCAGACCCGTCAAAGGAAATTGTCGCATTAGGTCAAACATATTTTGCCGTGCAGACGCGCAAACAGGAAATTTCAGAACAGGAACTTGAAGATAAAAGGCGAATTTTTGTTGCAGACTGCACGGATTTTTCTTTTTCTCCTGTCTCCTGTATTCTGTGTTCTGTATTCTTTTAAAAAAACCACGGTTTACAATAAAACACTTCGGGGGTAAAATTAAATGCAGAGGATTTATCATAAAGAACACGAAGAATTTTTAAGCGATTTTTTAAAGGTAAGGATTTTTACTTTCTGGCTCGAGACAGTTGGACAAGATTGCCGGAATCATTCTTATAGCTCCAGAAAGACCAGCCGTTTAATGTTTTCTTTTTGGTTATTGCCAGACCGGCTGTGGACGGTGCATCATAAAAAATACCTTCGAATTTTATTGTACCGTTTCTACAAACCCAAGCCTTATAATCTTTTCCTTTATATGAAGCATAAATCGCTTTTCCGTTTTTGAATAAACCTTTTAGCGGTCTGCCAGTTTTTTTGGTAATTTTGCTGCGTTTTTTAAGAATCTTTTGAATTTTTTCTCTGCCGCCGATGATGTCATTAATTTCTTTTTCCCATTCCTGTTTCAATCTGCTTTTAAGCAGCCATCTAAGATTTTTCGAAGAATTGAGCTTGCCTCTAACACGATTGCCCTTTGGGTCAGCAATCCGCATCACAACAGACTCAAGTTCTTTGATATGGTCGGCTTTGCGAATGATATAAAGGCTGAAATGCGTCCATTTGCCCTGATGCCTGTCGTTGAGATGCTGATTTATTCTGTTTCTAAGGTTGCTCGCAAGGCCTACATAGTAAAGCCTGTCATTTTTGTACAAGGCGTAAATTCCCTGATGGCCTTTGATAAGGTCGGTAATAACATTTCTATGATCAACAAAGACTTTAGCGCCGATTTTTTCAAGAAAACCTGTGATAATAGGCCGTGAACCTTTTGGGGATTTTTTCTTAGCCATTATTTTTTGTCCTTGGAATATTTGGTCTGTTTAGTCAAACTCGAATCAGATTTCAGCTTATCGTAATGATTCAGGATGCGCTCGGAAGTTGACATTCCAGCGAACATAGATTTGGATTCTTTCTGAACTCCGGCGAATGTTGAAAGAATATATTCGACATCATTTCGTTCGATTCCGTAGAGCAGGAAAAAAGCTGCGTCAAGCTGGGCCATTAAGTCGCAACGTTCTTCTTCATTCCATTTATGAACGGGAGGTTTAAAATCGGCGGCTTTGGCAAGGGGAATCATATCATTACTTGTGCAGGTCAATTTCAATACACGGTCGGAAATCCATTTTTCAAGCGTCTGTTTTTTATTCCAAGGACAATGAGATAAATAATAATCAGGATGAAACATCGGAAATTGTTCAATAAGGAAAAAATTAAGATTAACATTGCCAATTTTTTGTCGCGATACATAATCGAGGACAAAAGCATTGAGATTAGCCAAAAGACAACATTCAAGGGTTGGACGAAGTTTGTTAGTAAATCTTATAAGCGGAGCAGAATTAATAACACCGACAGAAGGTATAAATGCAGCAATCATTGTACGCTGATTTGTTGGACTTGTAACATTTTTGAATGCCAGCAAAGCAGGAGAAATAGTTTCTCCTAAAGATTTTTCAACAACCTCTTTAGAAGTCCACCATCCTGATTCAACCGCAAATTCTGGATTTTGATGCTGAACAAGAGAAGTTTCATCTGGCTGTCTTTGTCTGAACCAGTTTTTGGAATCAACGATAACACTTGCAGCACGATGGTCGTACATCTGAATCATTTTTGCTTCATAGAGAGGAAGGAAAACCTGTTTCCTTTTTTTCCAGACAACTCCATCACGCTTGAAGCCATCTTTTTTTAGCTGCTCGGCTGTATGAAACAATTCCGCTTTATTTGTCTGATCAAACATGCGAAAGAATTTTATTCCCCAAGGATTACCGCTTTCTTTACGAGTTCTATTCCAAAGAACAGGCACCCGTTTGTAAATATATTTGGTTAGATTCGCATCTCGACTTGAACGGAATATGGGACAGGTACGAGTGTTTGGATTAAGAAGTTTAAAATCGCGTGAAGAAAGCTCGATATGGCGGGATTTATCTTTGAGGTCTTCCATTTTATGAGCAAAAAATACGAATTTAGCAGATTTGGATATATTTTTTGAACCGCCAAATAGCAATACAGAGAATTTATAAGAACGATGCACATCAGGAAAAACCGGAGCTTTATTTTCAAAGTCATACAGGCCGTAAATCGATTGGGTGTTAACAAGCTTTGCAAAGAAATCTTCGTTGGTTTTATCTGTGGCTATTCCGGTTGGAACAAGCAAGCCGACACAGCCGGTCGGAGAAACTATAGAATGGGCCAATTCAGCAAAAACGGCGTAGGTATTTATATCACCTTTTCCGGTCAGCGGGTATCGGCCGCAGCTTCTAATAGAAGAAAGGGATTTTTCGGCGTATGCTTTAGCGTTGATATATTTTTGATATAATTGCGGATTTGATGTTTGAAGTTTTTCAATAAGTTTGCGCCGCTGTGCAGCATTAGCAGCCGAGGCTATTTCAGGCGCAGCGGCATCGAAAAATTCTCGCTCCTGCAATTTGATTCTTTCCCAAGGGGGATTTCCGATTACACAGTCAAAACCGGAATTAGGACGCTTGAAAATATCTGGAAAGGCTTTATGCCAATCGAATGCGCGAGCATCGACATCAGGGTCGCTGATAAGGCTGTTGCCGCAGATGATATTTTTAGAAAGGTCGGCAAGAGTTTTATTTTTCTTTGCTGAACGCAGCCAAAGAGCAAGCTGTGTAATTTCTACAGCTTCAGGTGAAAGGTCAACGCCATAAAGATTATCGTGAAGGATAAAATCAGAGATTTTATCGCGAAGCTTATCGGCGGCTTTAGGATTGTGGATGGCAAGGACGTCTATAAGCTCAACATATTTATCTTCCATAGCCTCGAAGGCGCGAATGAGAAACGCACCGCTGCCGCAGGCGGGGTCGACAATTTTAATTTCCCGTAATTCTTCGATGGCGTTTTCTGCAAACGCGATTACTTTGGTTTTTTCAGTATTTTTATCAATTTCTGCAAGACGGATATTAAAATCTCTTTCGAACCGTTCTATTGTTTTATCAGCGATTCTTGTAACGGTGTGTCTTGTGATAAAATCGGTGAACTCGGGAGGGGTATAATATATTCCGCCTTTTTTTCGTTCGGCGGATTTGAGCATTTTGGGTCTGTCTTTTTCGGCAACCCCTGTATCGAAAAGACCGCTCTGGCGAATGATTTCAATATCGTTTATTGATTTTTCAAAGAGATGACCGAGAACATCGACATTAACTTCGTGGGCGAAGTCGTAATCGCCGACGGTTTTGAAGAAATAGGTCCAATCGTCATCAAGCTGGAGATTATCGACTTCAGGGTCTTCTCTGAAAAGTCCGCCGTTAAAAGGTGAAATATTGTGAGCAGGATTACCTTTATCAATGCTTTTAAACAACTCAAGAAAGTTTTGCCATTTTGGATTTGTAACCAGCGTATAAGGAGGAACTTGTTCCCACGAAAGTTTGAGCGATTGGTCGGGCAGCAGGTAACGGTCTTCGCAAAAAGCAATAAATATTATTCGGTCGAGTAATTTTTGGGCTATGCGAATTGCTTTATCGAGCGAAAATTTGTGGTCCTCTCCTGAAAGATAAGATATGAGTTTTAATCGCTCGTCATGGTACTTATCGTAAAGCTCGTTTCCTACCTGTCTTTCTCGCGTGATACATTTTTCCAGCAGTGCGTCAGCACGAGGCGTTTTTTCAAGAGGTGTTGCAAGAAGTCCGCCTTTTTCGAGGAGATAATAGAATCTAAGAAATTCTTCTTCCTTGCGAAGTTCCTGCAGCGTAAAGAGTTCATACACTCTCGGAGTCTGATTACGATGATATAAACGAAAGCTTACATAATTACAAACGATTCCCCAAGGGCATTGAGGCAAATTATTTAAGTAATCCCAGCACTGCTGAACAGGGGTTCGGCCATTGAAACGATCTTTGTCTACGTTAGTCTTTGGGCCTTTAAGCTCAATAACAGAACGGATATTAGGTTTTCTGCTTTTTGCAAAAATACCAATAGCAGCATCGGCCTGACCTCCGTTAACCGATTGTTTCGGCTGTAAGTTCCAATGTTCTTTATTGTCTGACAGAAAGGTATAACCAAGCGCTTCGCCAAATATTTCTTTTAAAAATTCGCCCTCAATGGCTGTTTCGTTCATTTCGCTGAGTTTTCCACTCGATTCTATTTCAGCCCATTTACAGATTATTTCATAAGCACGAGCTTTATTAGGGCCGTTGATGCGTTTATCTGCAGCTTCTTTGTTTAATAAATTAGGAATGAACAAGGGTCTAAGACGGCGGTTTTCGCCGTAACGGGCTTTGTTTAATTCTGGGAATAAATGTTCGCTTTTCGGAGTCAACGCTAACCTTTCACAATCCGACTTAATTAAGGCATCAATCCCTTGATTTTGCATCTTGCCCATTTGAAGAACACATTAGATTTCAATCCGCAATTTATAACACTTTTCGCTATGATATTAGGGATACCACTGAATCGCAACAAAGATTTTAAATTGTCTTAGCGCCTTAGTGTATTAGCAGTTAAACCCCCACTAATCCGACTTTCAGGGGTGTCTAAAAAAAATTTTAAAAAATTTTAAAATACCTATTGACGGATAAAACATTTCGCCGTATCATAGTTTGTTTGGATGCGGACAAGTTAATAGCGTATGCGTTTAGCTTGGCCGCTCCTTCTGTCTTTAAGGGCGGCTGTAATCGGCCCTATAAGACAAAAGGATAACAAAATCGAGACTCGAAAAACAAGTATCGAGATTCGAAAACCGCTCTTTTACAAGTTAACAGTTAAGCCAGATAAGCAGCGAAAGTGCAGGTCTTTTATAGCGGAAACGCCTGCTGTAAATACCTTAAATATCAAAAAATTGGTGTTTTTTTCAGCACTTTCGATGCGTAAACGAGTCTCGGATTTACTCCGAGTACTCATATCAAAGTGTTGAGCTTCCAGGAAATTCGACGATTGCTCCCCTAACGGGGAGTTCGACGATACAAACTCGAAGGGTTTGATCCTGGCTCAGAACGAACGCTGGCGGCGTGGCTAAGACATGCAAGTCGAACGGACTAGTAATTTATTATTAGTTAGTGGCGAAAGGGTTAGTAATAGATAGGTAACGTACCCCGTACTCTGGGAAAGCGTCATACCGAGCAATCGGTATTTCCGAAAGGGGCGGTAAGACCGGATAATATAATCGGCCGACCGGGTCGATTATCAAAGATTTATCGGTGCGGGAGCGGCCTATTTCCTATCAGCTAGTTGGTGGGGTAAAGGCCTACCAAGGCAATGACGGGTAGCGGAACTGAGAGGTTGATCCGCAACATCGGGACTGAGACACTGCCCGGACCTCCACGGAGGGCTGCAGTAACGAATATTGGGCAATGGGCGAAAGCCTGACCCAGCGACGCCGCGTGTAGGAGGAAGTCCCTCGGGATGTAAACTACTGTCAGGGGTGAGAAAGTTCCGGTTCGCCGGAGTTGATCAGCCCCAGAGGAAGTCACGGCTAACTCTGTGCCAGCAGCCGCGGTAAGACAGAGGTGGCTAGCGTTGTTCGGTGTCACTGGGCTTAAAGGGTGTGTAGGCGGAATGGTAAGCGTCTTGTGAAATCCCTCGGCTTAACCGAGGAATCGCTGGGCGAACTGCCATTCTTGAGGTATGCAGGGGTTAGTGGAACTCTTGGTGTAGCGGTGGAATGCGTAGATATCAAGAGGAACGCCGGTGGTGCAGACGGCTAACTGGGCATATTCTGACGCTGAGACACGAAAGCGTGGGGATCAAACGGGATTAGATACCCCGGTAGTCCACGCCGTAAACGATGTCTACTAGGTTGTAGAGGTTCTGACGCCGCTACGGCCGAAGCAAAAGTGTTAAGTAGACCGCCTGGGGAGTACGGTCGCAAGGCTAAAACTCAAAGGAATTGACGGGGGCTCACACAAGCGGTGGAGCATGTGGATTAATTCGAAGCAACGCGCAGAACCTTACCTGGGTTTGACATGGTTGGATGCCTGCCTGGAAACAGAACAGGCTGCCCGCAAGGGTGAAACTTCCACAGGTGCTGCATGGCTGTCGTCAGCTCGTGTCGTGAGATGTCGGGTTAAGTCCTTTAACGAGCGAAACCCTTGCCGTTAGTTACCAGCGGGTCATGCCGGGAACTCTAACGGGACTGCCGGTGTTAAACCGGAGGAAGGTGGGGATGACGTCAAGTCATCATGGCCTTTATGCCCAGGGCCTCACACGTGCTACAATGGTCGGAACAGAGCGACGCAAGACCGCGAGGTGGAGCAAATCGCTAAAATCCGGCCCCAGTTCGGATTGCAGGCTGGCAACTCGCCTGCATGAAGGTGGAATCGCTAGTAATCGCGAATCAGCGATGTCGCGGTGAATGTGTTCCTGAGCCTTGTACACACCGCCCGTCAAGTGATGGGAGTTGGGAGTACCCGAAGTCGGTTTGCTAACCCGCAAGGGGGGCGACTGCCGACGGTAAGCCCGACGACTGGCACTAAGTCGTAACAAGGTAGCCGTAGGGGAACCTGCGGCTGGATCACCTCCTTTCTAGGGATATCTAGAACGTTGTCCGCCCTTTTTTTGGCGGATGGCGCAAGTCAGGTACTTTCGCTGTTCGGCTTAACTGTTTCTTGATACAAGAAGCCCCGGTCTTCGGACCGGGGCTTTTGTTATGCGCTGCGCGAGGGTATACTGGAAGCCGAGACAGGAAGGGACCTCAAGGACGCAAAGGACCTAAAAGGACAGACTGTCCCTTTCCGTCCTTTCGGTCCCTTAGGTCGTTTTTCGTCCTTTCTGTCCTTCGGAGGAGCGATCCATGGCCAACGGCTTCATCCCACCCCACGGCGGCTACGCCCATCTCGTATCTCGTCGCTCGTCGATCGTATCTCGTGGTTCGCGTTGC
>CAYMOE010000025.1:0-26263 GCA_964391985.1 uncultured Pirellulales bacterium | reverse complement strand
GTAACAAGGTAGCCGTAGGGGAACCTGCGGCTGGATCACCTCCTTTCTAAGGATAACTTAGACGTTCCGATGCACGACATCGGAATGGTTAGTCAGGCACTTTTCGCTGCGGTTTAACTGTTCTTGATATACTGCCCTGTACCGTATGGTGCAGGGCTTTTTTTATAAACTTGCCGAAATGGCCGTGCCGCGAAACAATCACAGGCAGAATTAGCGAAAAGGCAGATTTGAGAGTGTTTTTTACAAAGCACTTTCACAATTAAAATATTGATAGCTGAGCGGAGTGACAAGTTTGTGTTAAATTCTCTATTTTAACGGTTGGCGGTTATTGTTTTTGAGTTTTCTGATGAGATTTTGTTGATTTGCGAAATATTCTCTAAAGGTTGCCGTTCGTAGGCGGATATGGTATAAAGCCTTAGAAATACAGCAGATAATCTCGGATTGATGCAATATGGAAACAGCGGAATTAAAATCAGTTATAACAGAACTGTCGGCCCGGGTTCAAAAAATTCGGGACTGGCTTTGACTTGCCTGCCAAACAGTCCGAGTTCAAATCTCTCGAAACAAAGATGTCCAGCCCTGATTTCTGGGATAATCAGCAATCTGCTCAAAAGACAGTCGCCAGACTCAAAGCACTTAAATCTGTTGTCGAGCCTGTTGAAAATCTGCTCGGTTCAACCGGTGATATCAAAGAGCTTTTCGAGCTGGCTGAACAGGAATCGGACGCAAATACGCTTGCGCAGATTGAGAAGGAGTTGCCTGTTCTGGTCAAACAGTGCGAGCGCATCGAGCTTCAGGGATTGTTGAGCGGCCCTTATGATTCGAACAATTGTTTTTTCAGTATTCACGCAGGAGCCGGCGGAACCGAAAGCTGCGACTGGACAAATATGCTTTTGAGGATGTACACCAGATATTTCGATGATAATAAATACAAGTACGAGCAGTATGAAATCACGCCCGGCGAAGAAGCGGGGATTCGTTCTATAACACTGCATGTCTCGGGGCCTTTTGCTTACGGCAGGCTTTGCTGCGAGCGGGGCGTTCACCGGCTTGTTCGGATAAGCCCATTCGATTCTAACGCACGAAGGCATACCAGTTTTGCGGCGGTTGACTGTATTCCGGAATTCGACGATGATATCGAAGTTGCAATTAACGAAGAAGAACTTCGGATAGATTATTATCGTGCGGGCGGAGCGGGAGGGCAGCATGTCAATAAAGTAAGCTCGGCTGTTCGTATTACGCATCTGCCCAGCGGGATAGTAGTTCAGTGTCAAAACGACCGGAGTCAGCATAAAAATAAGGCTTCCGCGATGAAGGTTCTCAAGGCGAAGCTTTATGTCCGCGAACAGCAGAAGCGCGATGCCGAGCTTAATAAGCTATACGGTGACAAAGGCGAAATAGCATGGGGCAATCAGATACGCAGTTATGTTTTGCAGCCTTATCAGATGGTTAAAGACCACCGCAGTGACTATCAGACAGGCAATGTCGATGCGGTGCTGGACGGTGACATAGATATGTTTATAGAAAGTTTTCTTCGTTACCGCGCGAAGGAAAAAACTGTTAAATCGGCCAAATAATGATAATGAGGGATAATTGTTATGAGAGAAATTATAAAGGTCAAAATCGGGACACAAAAAGCGAATCCTGTTTCGTTCAGATGCGAGATGCTTTGCATCGGCTGTTTTGCCGATGATAAGAAACTTAATTCCGTCTGCAAGCAGCTCGATGATAAGCTTAACGGGGCGCTGAGCCAGATTATGAAACTCGGTGACTTCAAAGGCAATGAAAAGTCGCATGCTTTGATTTACAGCGGCGGTAAAATCAGTGCAAAGAGAATAATGCTTGTCGGGCTGGGCGAGCGGAAAAAGGCACATCTCGATACTTTGCGGACAGGGGCGGCTTATGCGGCGAATCAGGCTGTCAATATCAAAACCAAAACAATCGGACTTGCTCTGCATCAGCCGTTCGATGGTTTGTTGGAGACCGCTGATTCGGGAGAGGTTGTCGCAGAAGGGGTTTATTTCGGCAGTTACCGCTACGATGAATTTTTAAGCGGTAGTGAAAACGGGCGCATCGAATCATTGAACGCGATTATTGTCGATGACAGCATTGCTGCGGTGAATAAACTCAAAAAAGGTTCGGCTATAGGTTCGATAATCGGCAATTCACAGAATCTGGCCAGAACCATAGCCAATCGTCCTGCCAATACGATGTATCCTGAAATAATTGCTCAGCAAGCCAAAAAGATAGCGGCGGGGATACCGAATCTAAGCTGTACTGTTTTTAATTTCAATCAGCTCAAGCAAAAAAAGATGGGCGGACTAATCGCTGTGGGGCAAGGCTCATCTCATAAGCCGTGCATGGCTGTTCTGCGTTATAAACCGAAAAAATCTAAGATTAAAGGTACAATCGGGCTTATCGGAAAAGCTTTGTGTTTCGATTCGGGCGGGATAAGTATTAAACCTTCCGACCGTATGGACCAGATGAAGATGGATAAAACCGGCGGAGCGGCGGTTCTTGGAGCAATCAAGGCGATAGCCGAGCTTAAGCTGCCGGTCAACGTTACGGCTGTTATCTGCGCCGCGGAAAACGCTCCGGGCGGAGACAGCTATCGTCCCGGGGACATAATCACCACATACAGCAAAAAGACGATTGAGGTTCTTAATACCGATGCCGAAGGGCGAATAATTTTAAGTGACGGGATTACTTACGCAAAGCAGAATAACTGCGAGCCGATTATCGATATAGCCACTTTGACCGGAGCGTGTATGGTTGCTCTGGGGGTGCATAAAGCAGGGCTGATGGGCAATGATGACGGGTTGATTAAAGATTTGCAGGCTGCCGCAGATAGAAGCGGCGAACCGGTTTGGCATCTTCCAAGCGGCAATGAATATACGGACGAAATGAAAAGCAAGATAGCGGATTTGAAAAATATCGGTTCGAGATACGGCGGAGCCAGCACGGCGGCGTCGTTTCTGGGAGAATTTGCGGGTGATACGAAATGGGCGCATCTGGATATCGCAGGGAAAATGGACCCGTCCGACCCACTAAAAAAGATTGCTTCCGACGGTTCGATAGGATTCGGAGTGAGACTTTTCGTAGCCTACCTGATGAATCTCGCTGGTAAATCTAAAAAATAAAATTTGGAAAGAATCAAAATGACCCAAGAGAATTTAAAAATTGATGCTGAACGAATTGAAAAAGCTGTTCACGAGATTTTGCTGGCTGTGGGCGAAGACCCAAATCGCGAAGGGCTGAAGTTTACTCCTCAGCGTGTAGCGAGAATGTATCAAGAGCTGCTGGCGGGGAAAAATGATGACCCGAAAGAGCATATAAAGACCACATTCACCGAACAATACGACGAAATAGTTCTTCTGAGGGACATTCCTTTTTACAGCGTATGCGAGCATCATCTTATGCCGTTTATCGGTACAGCCCATGTTGCTTATTTGCCTGACGGCGTTGTTTTGGGGTTGAGTAAAATCGCCAGAATAGTCGATTGCTTTGCTCAGCGGCTTCAGGTTCAGGAGCGTCTGACCGACCAAATAGCGGATTTTATGATGCAGAACATTAAGCCCAAAGGCGTCGCGGTAGTTCTCGAAGCTTCGCATAGCTGCATGACTATTCGCGGAATAAAAAAACCGGGTTCGGTAATGGTTACTTCGGCTCTTCGGGGGACATTAAAGAAGGACCCGCGGACGCGCAATGAAGTTATGACTTTGATACACAAAGGCAAGCTGTAAACAGCTCTATGCACAGACTTGTTCGAAACATCAGATTTTCGGTGAATCCTTTCGGTTCTGATGAGAGCCAAGGCTTTAATTCTTATGCGGGTAAACCGTACGGGCACGGTTTGTCGTTTTTTTTCGAGCTTGCGGTAGGTCTTGCCGGACAATCTCAAACCGATACCGGATTTGTTCTGAATGTCAGTGACATCGATAAAATAGTTCGAGACCATGCCGTGCCGCTGTTTGTCGGAAGGATTCAGAACAGCTTGGCCAACAGGATAGATATGAGTTTGGTTCAGATTTCGGCGCTTTTAAAAGATACCCGCGAAGTTCTCAAAGATAAATTTCCGGCTGCGATGCTCATCGAGCTGAGCTTGAAGCTTAACCCTTATCGAAAAATCGCGTTCGATTGCGAGGATATGAATATGGTATATTTCAGTGAAAAATTCGATTTCTCCGCGATGCACAAACTCTGGAACGACAAATTTTCGAAAGAAGAAAATTTCAGGCTTTTCGGCAAATGTGCCAACCCATCCGGCCACGGTCATAATTATATTCTTGAGGTAACTGTTAAATCGCCCTCTGAACAGGATATTCGAATCGGTGATTTCGAGCAGGTCATCGACAGCCGATTCATCAGCCTTGTCGACCACAAAAATTTGAACGCGGATGTTCCTGAATTTTCCGAAAAAAATCCCACAATCGAAAATCTTGCGGTTTTTGCGTGGGAGCGGCTTGTAGATAAATTCGCCTCCGAAAAGCTTCACAGCGTTACCGTCTGGGAATCCGACCGCACCTTCTGCACATATTACGGTTAATATTTCGAGCAGGTTTTAGACCTAAATACACGTCATAAATTCACCGCCAATAGATTGCATAAGATACAACCTAAAAAGCTGATTTTTTTCTTGATTTATCGCCAATTATGATTTATTATCATTACAAGACATTTTATAACTGTCATTCCCGCGCAGGCGGGAATCCAGAATATGTTATAAGCTGCTGGATACCTGCTTTGCGAAACGGGCTCTTCGCTTCGCTGCGTGTCGCAGGTATGACAAATCGAATCGGCAGGTGTGGGTAGGTTATGAAATGGCTTGTAGTAATTTTATGGAGGCATAGATTATGAAAAAGCTCGTTTTCGTGTTCATTCCAATCTTTTTCGCTGTTTGTACATCAGCAGCGGTTATTTACGTCAACGCCGATGGAACCGGTGATTACCCTACAATTCAGGCTGCGATTAATGCCGCTGTTAATGGCGACCATGTAATTCTTATGCCGGGCGTATATAATGATACCGGCAACTATGCAATTCAATATAACGGCAAAGCTATAACTGTTAGAAGTACAGATGCCAATGACTGGGCAGTTGTTGAAAGTACAATTATAGATTGTAGAGGCTGGGGTACAGGTTTTATTTTTCAGGCAGGCGAAGATGCAAACAGCGTTCTTGCGGGAATTACTATTACTAACGGTTCGGGAAAATTACAAAGCGCGGATGTTAGTCTGGGCGGGGCCATTTATTGCGGTAATTCCAGCTCCCCTTCAATTGAAAGGTGCTTAATATCAAACAATCAAGCTACAGCAGGAGGCGGTATCTACTGCGCTTCTTCCAGTACTCCTTCAATTAAAAGGTGCTTAATATCAAACAATCGCGCTAAAGACGGAGGCGGGATATTCAGTTATCGTATAAATATTTCAAATACTATTTTCTTAAAGAATCTTGCAGTGTCTATTAGCAGCAGTAGCAGCAAAGGCGGCGGCGCAATATACACACACAAAGGTACTCTGACTAATTGTACTTTACTTTATAATCACTCGTCTAAGGAAGGAGGGGCGATATATCGCGTTTACACTCCATCGCCTCTGTATATTACCAATTCTATAGTATACCGGAACGGGAATATAGTAGCACCCTTGAATGAGAACACGGCGATTTTTGGGGAGCCTGAAATCACATACAGTCTGATTGAAGATGGTTGGCCCGGTGAGGGAAATATCGATACAGACCCGATGCTGACATGGAGCGGACATCTTATAGCCGGTTCGCCGTGCATCGATGCGGGAACTGATGTCAATGTTCCGAATATCGACTTTGACGGCGAAACAAGGCCTCATGGTTCAGGAATTGATATAGGCGCAGATGAGTTCGTCGATTCTGATGCGGATGGATTGCCTGATTGGTGGGAATTAAGATATACGGGTGATTCACAGGCGGCTGAACCTGATGATGATTGGGATAACGATGAATGGACTAATTTGGAGGAATACTGGTATGCCACCGAGCCGAATACCATGCCCGCAAATTATTATGTTGATGGTATAAATGGGAGTGATTCTTATGATGGATTTGCAATGGTCTGGGACGGAGTACATGGACCTAAAAAAACCATTCAAGCTGCTATTAATCTTTGTGAAGACAAGCAAAATGATACCGTCACAATAGTACCCGGAATATATACGGCCGCAGGCAGGGTGTACTTTGAGGGTAAAGCTGTTACTGTTAGAAGTATAAACCCGAATGACCCTTGTGTTGTATCTGAAACGATTATCGACTGCCAAGAACTGGGAAAAAACTCACCTTTTAATTTAAGCCGCTTTGAATCTTCAGCTTCAGCTATAGACGGCCTTACAATTAAAAACGCTAAGCTTCCTGCTGTTGGTTGCAATTTAGCAAATCTTACTTTGCGAAACTGCAATTTATTAAATAATAACAACACAACTCAAGGCGGAGCCGTATACTGCAATAGAGGGAGCATGAATATAGTAAACTGCAATTTTTTAAATAACTCCGCGGGAAAATATCAGTCAAATATACCGGAAGAAGAATATTATTATGGCGGCGGCGCTATTTTTTGCAGGAAAAGCATTCTGAATATTTCAAATAGCAGTTTTTCAGGCAATAGCTCCGAACGTTATGGCGCCGCAATCAGTGCTGTTTACAGCAACATAATATTTAAGAATTGTTCTATTGTCCGAAATGAAGGTTCACCTCTTACTTCTATGGTATCGTTAGGACCTGCAATCAGCCAATATTATTCAACGTTAAGTTTTGAAAATTCGGACATAAGCGGCAATATCGATGGCGCTATTTTTGGACAGGGAGGTTCGCTTACTCTTAAAAACTGTATATTAACAGGAAACGGAGTGCCCAACCCAAATCATTGGAGCAATATCGCTACATGGGCGGGTGTAATTATTACAAACGGAATAGTGGATATAGACGGCTGTACGTTTAGCGGGAATCGTTCATATCGGGCATCTGCTATATTGGTAATCGGTAATCTGAAATTGAGCAACTCTATATTTTGGCAAAATGAATCGATATTTCAGTCGCCAATTGTCGTTGGATCCGGGGAAACTGAAATTAAATTCTGTCGAATTGAAGATAGTCAAATTAATATTTCTCTTAGTGGTCCGGGAAATATCGATGTTGACCCTTGTTTTGTAAATCCCGGTTATTGGGATCCGAACGGGACGCCCGCTGACGCTAATGATGATTTTTGGGTGTTCGGCGATTATCGTTTAAAAAGTGAAGGCTGGCGATGGGATTCAGACGCAAACGAGTGGACATGGGATGAAGTTACCAGCCGATGCATTGACGCAGGCAATCCCGGCTCGCCGCTTGGCGATGAGCCTTTAACTTTAGATGTTGACCCTCTGAATAGATGGGGACAGAATCTTCGAATAGATATGGGAGCCTATGGCGGAACAGCCCAAGCTTCTATGGCTCCGTATGACTGGGCGTTACTGAGTGATATTGATAATAACGGGACGGCAGATTTTGTCGATTTCGCATGGTTTTCCCGTCTTTGGCTCGAACAGGATGAGGAACAATTCGCCGATTTTAATCGTGATGGTGAGGTCCAGAACGATGATTTAGACCTGCTTGCGTCGGATTGGCTTAACGCAACTTCATGGCATTAAATTCGTGTTTTAACTTTAAAATTCGAGCCGATGCGACGGTAATAGCGAAACCGCAGCTACACTTAATAACAGTGATATAACCGAGTATCTACACGTTTTTCTGAATTTATTTTCCGAAGCACGTTTGCAGATGCTGTTCGTCTTCGGGCTTGGTCATAAAAGCAACGATAACGGCTACAAGCAATGAAATCGGCAAAGCAACGACGACCGGGTCCACTACCGGCCAGTTCGGATAATCGGCAAGTATGCTCGTTTTGCCGCCGGTAAGTTTTTGTACCAGACCGATTGATTCGGCTTCCTGACTTTTAACAAGCAAAAGCCAGAAGCTTGTAACGGCAAACCCTACTATCATAGAAGAAATCGCCGCGGTTTTTGTCATTCGTTTGAAGAAAAGTCCGCCGATAAAAGCAGGCAAAAACGTCGAAGCGCACAAGCCGAAGAAAATCGCCGTAGCACGGGCTATCATCGTGCTTTCTCTGGCTCCGTAGCTCCAAAGCACAGCGATGATAATCCCTATAATAATTCCTGTTCGCGTTACCATCATGCTGTTTTTATAGCTTCCGGTGACTGTTTCGTAAACATCGCGGCCCAGACTTGTACCGAGCGTATGGAATTGGCTTGAAAGTGTACTCATCGCCGCAGAAAGTAAAGTCAGTAAAAACACAAGTGCAAACCATTTAGGCATCGCGCTGGTGATATAATTCGGGATAATTTGGCCTGCGTTTCCACCGGCATAAACAACAGAAATGCTTCTGCCTTTGACGATTCCGGCGGCAGCATCTTCGGGTTGGATTTCGACATCGGTCGCCAAGACGACAGGAACCTTTTTTCCTTCGATGTCTGTCCATTGGCCATCCTGTTTTTGCATCAACTGCAAAACGGCATAGCCTTTCTGCTGGTCAACCATTGTTTCGATTCTTCCGGTAAACGGTTCACCGAATCTGCTGAAATAAACATTCGAAAGGCTTCCGACTATGTAAGCGACTCCGACCATAACCAAAATAAATACTCCGCCGAGCGGTACGGCGCGATTTAGCTCTCTGTTGCTTTTAACCGTCATAAACCGCACGATTAATTGCGGCTGCGCCAAGACTCCGATTCCGACGCCGAGACAGATTGTCGAAAAGCTTATCCACCATAAATTGTAGCTGCTGCTTCCGAATCCGAACTCAGGTGTCGCAGTCCAGCCTCTGTGGCCGATTTTCTGAAGTCCATCGGGAACAAGCGCAGCCATATTTGTCAGATTCTCATGGGCGAAGGTAACTCCGCCGAGCTTGATGTATGTAGCGATAAGCAAAAAGGCCATACCTATAAGCATAATCGAACCTTGCAGTGCGTCACTGTACATAACCCCTTTTAATCCGCCGACAACAACATAAGCCGCGATTATCAAGCTAAAGAAAAGCAGCGCAACGTTATAGCTAACGCCGAACTGGGTCGAGATAAATTCGCAGCCGCCGATAAGAACGGCAGATGCGTAAAGCGGAACAAACAGAAAAATCACTAAACCTGAGAAAACCTGTATGAATTTGCTTTGGTATCTTTTTCCCAGAAGCTCAGGAAATGTATGGGCTCCGAGCCGATGTCCCATTTTTCGCGTCGGTGAGCCGAGAAAAACGAACGCGACGAAAATACCGAAGAAAATATTTAAGAAAACAAGCCACAATAGGCTCATCCCGAATAAACCGGCTACTCCGCCGAATCCGACGATGGCGCTTGTCGAGATAAATGTTGCGCCATAACTCAATGCCATCACGAACGGATGAATATTTCGGCCTGCTATCAAATAATCTGTGGCGGTTTTAGTCCGCACATAGCCCAGCCAGCCCAAATATACAACAGCGAAAATATAAGCCAAAACAACAAGGATTTCCATCAGACCTACTGTTTCTGCCAGCATTTTGCTCTCCTTCAAAAAATCCGTTTCTAATCCGGGACCGAAAGCCGCATAAGTTATAGGTATTTTGCTTATTTGTCAGCCGCTTGTCAATAACGTAAAATCAGCCCTGATTGGTCAAAAAATCAACTATTATATTGTCTATGGCAATTTCTACTGTTAAAATGCTCGCGGCTTGCTCGGGTATGGTAGGCATTTTAAATTAAAGCTTATGGAAAAAGCAGCAGGAAAAAAGCCGGTTAAACTTTTGCAAAAACAGCCCGTAATGCGCCGGGTGTTATTGGCTCTTGTGCCTTGTATTTGCGGCGCGATTTATTACTTCGGCTGGTATTGTCTATTTGTTATAGCTCTGGCAAATATCACCGGATTCACGGTCGAGTTCATTTTCACACGCCGGCGGAACAAACCTGTTACCGAAGCGGTTTTCGTAACGTCCACCCTTTTTGCTTTGGTAATGCCTCCGACAGTACCGTGGCACGTTGTTATTTTCGGTACTGCTTTTGCGGTTATGTTTGCCAAAGAAGTCTTCGGCGGTTTCGGGAGGAATATATTTAATCCCGCTCTTGCCGGACGAGCTTTTGTTTATGTTTGTTTTCCGGTAGCTTTGACAGCCGCATGGGCTCCGGTGTCTCAGGAACCATGGGGTGCTCTTGATAAGTGGACAACGGTTGATTCTCCCGATGCTATCAGCGGAGCCACTCCGCTTGCACGTCTAAAAGCCGGACAAATTCAGCTTGCTACCGACTACGCTGGGCCGGAGATTCCGCATATCGTCGAAAAAGGTCAGGAAGTAAAAGTTATCAAATCATTTTTCTATCGAGCTTTGCTGTTCGGAAGAATTAGCGGAACAATGGGAGTAACCAGTGCGATTCTTATTTGTATCGGCGGAGTATATCTTTTCATCACCAAAACAGCCAGCAGAACGGTTATTCTCTCGACGATTATTACGTATGCTTTCTGGAACGATGTGCTTTATCAGTTCGGTGTACCGCCAATTCCCGGAGCAATACCTGCGGTACTTGGCGGAGGTTTTTTGTTCGGCGCGTTTTTTATGGCTACCGACCCTGTCAGCTCGCCGAAGACCGAACCTGCCCGTATAATCTACGGAATTATAATCGGAACCTGCACGATGGTTATTAGAAACTTTTCGATTTTTAACGGCGGCTTGATGTTTTCTATTTTGATTGGAAACATGTTCGCGCCGATTCTCGATTATTATGTGGTGTCATTAAAATCCGGAAAAAAAGCGGCAAATGGCTCAGATAAAAAATAAATTCTGGTACCCTGTTTTTTATATGTTTGTTGTTACATCGCTATTCAGCGCGGTAGTTATCGGTTTTGCGCAAATCACAGCCGACCGCGTTCAGGCCAATCAGCAGATTGCCTTCGAAAAAGCCGTGCTTTCCGTACTGCCTGTTGACCTTTCGGAACTTAAAAGCGACCTTGCTATTCATAATTATTTTACCGAAAACGTAGAGCAGCCTTCGAAAGAAACCGGCGGAGCTTATGTTATTCGCAAAAACGGCGAAGTCATTGCCTACGCCTTAACTATGGAAGGCCAAGGTTTCTGGGCTCCTATAAAAGCCGTCATAGGCATTGAAGCCGACCAAAAGACCATTACCGGTTTTTATGTTTATCAGCAGAATGAAACACCCGGATTAGGTGCGGAAATTACACAGGAATCTTTCATCAATCAATTTGACGAAATTGTCATTGCCGAAGGGCCTAAATCCATTAATTTCAAAAGACCGAGCGAATCTCTTGAACCGTCCGAAGTCCACGCGGTAACCGGCGCGACCCAGACAAGTACGAGACTGGAAAAAATAATTAACGATGCCTTGATTCAATGGCGAGTGAAAATGAAAAACAGATGATTTCAAAAAAGACAAAACAACTTGTTCGCGAAGGCTTATGGACGAATAATCCGATATTCGCTCAGGTGCTGGGTATATGCAGTACGTTGGCAGTAACAAATCTTGTTTTGAATACGGCTGTTATGTGTGCCGGACTGATATTTACTCTTTCACTGAGCGCGATGACGGTTTCGATATTAAGAAATGTTACGCCCCGCAATATCAGAATGATGGTCGAGACGCTGATTATCGCCTTTTATGTAATAATAATTGATTTGGTGCTCAAAGCTTATTGGCCCGAGATGTCGACGAATCTGGGGCCATATGTAGGTCTTATCATAACCAACTGCATTGTGATGGGGCGCTGCGAAGCATGCAGTATTTCCAATCCGCCTAAAATCGCGTTTTTTGACGGTTTATTCAATGCGCTGGGATATTCGTATATTCTTTTGATTATCGCGACCTTCCGCGAAATACTCGGGATGGGTACATTTCTCGGTTATGCCGTGCCGTATTTCAGTACGGTTTGGGACAAATGGATAATTATGGTTATGCCGCCGGGAGCCTTTTTTATGCTGGCGATTGTGGTTTGGGTTTTTCGTTCTATAAAATTGGCAGGGGAGGATAAAAGCAAATGAATCTTCAATCTGAAATGACTCAAGCGTTTATCGTGTGCATCTCAGCGGTATTCACTAATAATATCCTGCTTAGTTATTTTCTCGGTCTTTGTCCGTTCATCGGTTCATCTCGCGAAGTCAACACCAGCGCCGGGCTTGGCGCTGCGGTAATTTTTGTAATGACTTTTACCTGCATTTTGAATTGGGTTGTATATCATTTTGTTCTTGTTCCGCTTGGTCTTGAGTTTTTCAGATTTATTATGTTCATCATTGTAATTGCGGCGTTTGTTCAGTTTGTCGAAATGGCGATAGAACGCCTCAGCCCGTATCTTTATCAAAGACTCGGAGTCTTTTTACCGCTTATAACCGTCAACTGCGCGATATTAGGCGTGTCACTGTTTATGGTGATTCGCGATTACTCGTTAATTGTTACTGTCGGCTACGGTTTGGGCAGCGGCATCGGATGGTTTTTAGCGATTATAGCTATGGCCGGAATCAGGCAAAAACTCGCAAATGATTTAATTCCCAAAGGCCTGCAGGGGCCGGGCATAACATTAATTATCACAGGCATTATGGCTCTGGCCTTTATCGGTTTTACCGGAGTGTTGGGTACTTAAAGCAATACACTTCAAATGATGATATTAGTGTTGTTAAAGGCGGTTTTAATCATAAGCATTATAGCTGCGTTTCTTGCGGCGGTTCTGAGCGTCTCGGAGTATTTTCTTCGTAATTACGGCCCGTGCAAGATAACAATAAATAAAGACAAAGACTTCACCGTTGACGGCGGAGCGTCACTGCTGAGCGTGCTTACCGATAAAAAAATCTTCATACCCAGCGCCTGCGGCGGCAAGGGTACCTGCGGGCTTTGCAAAGTAAAAGCGCTTTCAGGAGCGGGAACACTTTTGCCGACAGAAGAACCGTATCTTGATGAAAAAGAAAAAGCCGGCAATGTTCGTTTGTCCTGTCAGATTAGGGTTCGCAATGACATCGAAATTGAAATTCCGGAAGAATTATTTAATATCCGCGAATATACCGGCAAATGTACTGAGATTATCGACCTGACAGCCGAGATAAAATTGTTCCGATTCGAGCTTATCGAGCCGAAAGAAATTAGTTTCACGCCCGGCCAGTATGTTCAGCTTATGGCTCCTGTTTATGAAAAAAGCTCCGAAGAGGTATATAGGGCTTATTCGATATCATCAGACCCCGCCCAAAAAGATACTATAGATTTGATTATAAAATTCGTTCCGGGCGGAATCTGTACCACTTACTGTTTTAAATATCTTAAAGTCGGCGACGAGGTCAAATTCAACGGCCCGTATGGTGAATTTTGTCTTACGCAAAACGACAGCGATATGATATTTGTCGCCGGCGGCTCGGGAATGGCTCCGTTTGTCAGTATTCTGCACGAGATGAGAAATAAAAAAATCAAACGCAAAACAGCTTATTATTTCGGAGCTAATAATGTTGACGAGCTTTTTCTGCTCGATGAAATGAAGCAGTTCGAAAAGCAGTTAGATGATTTCAAATTTGTTCCGGTGATTTCCAGACCGAAACAAAATCAGAATTGGAAAGGCCAAACCGGACTTGTAACAGAAGCAGTCGAGCGAAACGCTAAAAATGCCTCCGAGGCCGAGGGCTATTTATGCGGTTCGCCGGGATTAATTGACGCATCTGTTAAAATTCTTAAAAAACTTGGTATGCCTTCAAATAAAATATATTATGATAAGTTCGCATGAAAAAACCGCCTGACATTCAAAAACTCGAAGCTATATTGCGAGCATCGAAGATTTCGGCTGAAGGTTTTCTCGGCAGCGATAATCGTTCGCTCGAAGAGATAATCGGCTCTGATTTAGCAGAGCTTGCAAAAACGGATTATTCGCTGAAGCAAATCGCCGAAAAAATGCGGCAGATAACCGCGCTTGCCTCAGAGGCGCTGGGGAATTGGGCGGATATAGATGATATTCGACAGGCCAAAGTTGACGAAGCCAAAGGCAATATTCCCTGTCCTTGGCCGCATTTTTACCATTGCCCCAAGCGAGTAACGACCTTAGAAAACAAGCAAACATCTGTCCGAATTAACTGGTCCGACCTGAATATTCATTTGATAGAGGAACACGGATTTTTCGAAGGCAAAGGCAGCCCGTTCCGCCTCGAACCAAAAGAGCTAATCGAAATGCTTTTCTAATTGTAAGCAGATTAGTATTGCCGGTGTCCTCCCTTTAATATGCTTGAAATATTCTGTTTCAAGCTTGAAAAAACCTTAAAATGGATGTAAATATTTCACACCAACGTTAGCATAAAAGAATTGATTTTTAATCATTTTCTTTATATCATTTGCAATAAAATAACACCATATCTGGAGCGCAGATGCATAAAAAATGCAAATATTTTTTGTATTTTACGGTTATCGCAGCATTTCTTTTATGTTTAGCGGGTTGTAGGGTTGGACCGGATTATGTGCGGCCTGAATTGGAAATGCCCAATGCATGGCATATTCGAGCGGTCGAAGGTCTTCAGGACGGCTCGGCTCCTTTGGAAACATGGTGGCTGGCATTCAATGACCCTATACTTACAGATTTGATACGACAGGCACGTGATGGAAATCTCGATCTTAAAACAGCTTACGCACGCATAGGTGAATTCCGAGCACGATTAGGGGTTGCCGCCGGTAAATACTGGCCCACGGTTGATGCGGCGGCTTCTTACAGCCGTTCGAAAGCAAGCGAAGCCGAAGGCGTTGCTCTTAATACCGATGAAACCAGTTTCTATTCGAACAGGGTGGACGCAAGCTGGGAGTTCGATTTGTTTGGGCGTATTGGCCGCTCAGTCGAGTCTTCGAAGGCTTCCATGGAGGTCTCTTTGGAAGATTACAGGGATGTGCTGGTAAGCTTATATTCGCAGGTTGCTCAAAATTATATTCACCTTCGTACCCAGCAAACGCGAATACGTTACGCAAAAGAAAATATTGTGGCACAGGAAAAAATTCTTGAGTTGACCCAAAAGCGTCTTCAGGCGGGGCTGGTTCCCGAACTGGATGTTCAGCAGGCTAAGCTAATTCTGGACAGTACCCGGTCTTCAATTCCGTTGCTCTACCAGGAGGAGATTCAGACGATTTACCGGTTGAGTGTTTTGCTGGGGAAGCACCCGGGAACATTAATTTCGACATTATCCGTAGGTTCAGATATTCCGGATTTACCGGATCAGATCACCATCGGCTTACCAGTCGAACTACTGCGTCAAAGACCTGATGTGCGTAGTGCCGAACGCGTTCTGGCTGCACAAACGGCTGAAATTGGTGTGGCTACGGCGGCCCTGTATCCTTCGTTTTCACTTTCGGGCACATTTGCACTGGAAGCGATCCATGCTGATGAGGCCGGTAATTGGGACAGTCGGGCATGGGGATTTGGCCCGACTGTTCGCTGGAACCTGTTTGACGGCAACCGAATTCGTAATAATATCACGGTTCGAGAATTTCTGGCAGAACAGGCGATGATTAATTACGAACAAACGGTTCTATTAGCACTGGAAGAGGTTGAAAATGCATTGATTGCATTTGAACAGGAAAAAATTCGCTTGCAAACCATTCAGAGAGCCGTTGCTTCTGCTCAGAAATCCGTGGATTTAGTGACCGAATTATATCAAAAAGGATTGACTGATTTCCAAAATGTCCTTGATATGCAGCGGACTTTGGTAGCCCAACAGGACCTGATGGCAAACAGTGAAGGTGCCGTTGCTAATAATCTTGTTCGTATTTATAAGGCTCTCGGCGGTGGATGGTCTTTTAACAGAGACAATATCCTTCATGAATCACAATCAATAAGGACAGAAACCAATGAAAATTAATTCTACTTTCAGGAAGCACTTATTTTTGGTCTTGACTGTTTCTCTGCTATGTGTTCCTTCCGGTTGTAAAAAACAACAGCCTCCAAAACCTGAACTTCCTAAAGTTACGGTAACAAGGCCTGTACAAAAACGGGTTCGATCATATTATGATTACACAGGCAGTATCGAGGCGATTGATACCGCAGATATCAGGGCCAGAGTCGAAGGATTCCTTGGTCAATGTTATTTTAAAGACGGCGCTTATGTCAAAGAAGGAGACCTGCTGTTTTCAATCGAAAAAGACATGTTTAAAGCGAATGTCGTTCAGGCACAGGCAACATTGGAATCTAAGACGGCAGAGCTGAAAAGGGCGCAATCGGATTATGACCGTGTGGCATCCGCGGTTCAAAGCGGGGCTGTCAGCGAGCAGGAGATGGATCTGAAAGAAGCGCAAAGAGACATTGCCAAAGCCGCTGTTGCGCAGGCACAAGCTATGTTGATGCAGGCACAGCTTCAATTAGATTACACAGATGTTCGATCACCGATTGCCGGCAAAGTAAGCAGGGCTTTTGTTGGAGAGGGAAACCTTGTGGGGTCCGGTGAAAAAACGCTGCTGGCTCGTGTGGTTCGATTTGATTCCATGTATGCCTATTTCAGCCTTAGTGAAACAGCACTCATCGAGTATCTAAAAAGAATATCAGAGAACGCTTCTGATGAAAAATCTTCAAAGGTTAAATTTCTTGTCAGTCTCGACGGCGAGGATTATTCTCATGAAGGTGTGATTGATTATCTCGATAACGAATTGAATCCGAAAACGGGTACGATACAAATCCGAGGCATTGTTCCAAACGACCGAAATCTGCTTTTTCCGGGGATGTTTATCAAAATACGCATTCCAAGCCCACAAGAAGCCGATTCCCTGCTGGTTTATGAAAAGGCGATCGGCACCGACCTGGGGGGGAAATACATTTTGGTGGTAGGCGATGATAATATTGTTGAAAGGCGATATGTCAGGTTGGGACAACTATATGACCAGATGCGGGCAATCGAAGATGGGCTCGACGGCAGCGAACGCTATATTTCCAAAGGTATCCAGCGAGCCCGATCGGGTTTGCCAGTGACTGTGGTTCAGGAAGAATCTGTCGAACAGAATGAAACTCCATAAGATGCTTTTCCGTTTTTTGAGGAAAGAATAATGCTCAGCCAGTTTTTTATCAATCGTCCTATATTCGCCTGCGTTATTTCCCTGGTCATCGTGCTTGTCGGCGGCATATCGATTCCGTTGCTGCCCATTGAAAAGACGCCGGAAATTACACCTCCCACCGTACAGGTCAGCGCGAACTATCCGGGTGCCAGTGCACAAGTGATTGCAGAGACCGTTGCAGCTCCGCTGGAAGAGCAGGTCAATGGGGTTGATAACATGATATATATGCTCTCGCAAAGCGGAAGTGACGGCAGCATGAACCTGACAGTAACATTTGAAGTGGGGACTGATTTGGACCTGGCCCAAGTACTGGTTCAGAACCGTGTTTCACTGGCGGAACCTCTTTTGCCGGAAGAGGTCCGGCGGCAAGGCATCAAAACGGAAAAAAAGTCCACAAATCTGACATTGATGGTCAATCTGATTTCACCCGATGACAGGTATGACCAGATATACTTGAGCAATTACATCAATCTTTATATCAAAGATTCCATTGCGCGGATACCGGGCGTGGGAAGCGTAACCATCTTCGGCGGCAAAGACTTTGGCATGAGAATCTGGCTCGATCCGGAAAAGCTCAAAGCACGCGGTTTAACATCTGAAGATGTCCTTTCTGTGATTCGGGAGCAAAATGTACAGATTGCCGCCGGCCAAATCGGTGCACCGCCGGTCCCTAAAGGACAAGTGTTTGAATATTCCATCATTACCCAGGGACGCCTGAGTACTGTTGAAGAATTTGAAAACATCATTGTCAGGACCGCCGAGGATAGCGGGGTTCTGTTCCTGAAGGATGTTGCGCGCGTTGAGTTGGGGGCTCAAAATTACCAATGGTACATTGATTACAATGGAAAACCTTCAATCGGCATCGGCATTTACCAACTGCCGGGGGCGAATGCATTGAAAATCGCATCTGCGGTCCATGAGCAGATGGCAATGCTTAAACAAAACTTCCCGCTCGGGCTGGATTATGTGATTGCATACGATACGACCCGATTCATTTCAATTTCCATTAAGGAAGTTGTTATTACATTGTTTATGGCGGTTCTGCTCGTCATCCTGACTGTATATCTTTTCTTGCAGGATTTCAGGACAACGCTTATCCCAGCTCTGACGATTCCCGTATCGCTGGTTGGGACGTTTGCAATCATGCTGGCCATGGGATTATCCATTAATACGCTGACCTTGTTTGGATTAGTATTGGTGATTGGCATTGTCGTTGATGATGCGATTTGTGTCGTTGAAAATACGATGCGGATTATTGATGACGAAAAACTGCCCGCAAAGCAGGCAACCTCCAAAGCCATGAAGCAGATCACAGGCCCTGTTATTGCAACGACATTGGTTTTACTGGCTGTTTTTATACCGACTGCCATGATGAGCGGGATTACCGGCCGATTGTATGGCCAGTTTGCGATTACAATTTCAGTGGCCACGGTCTTTTCCACGATAAATGCCCTGACCTTGAGCCCTGCGTTATGCGGTATGCTGTTACGGCCGACCCGTCAGAAACAGATTAAAGTCTTTACACTTTTTAATCGCATGTTTGATAAAACCACGAATGGATATACGAAAATTGTCCATCGCCTTGTCCGAAAAACGGCACTTGTCATGATAATTTTTGCTATCCTGATAGGTGTGTTGGTATTTACTTTCAGCCGGGTCCCGGGCGGCTTTATTCCCAGCGAAGATGAAGGGTATATTTTTGTCAATGCTGTTCTGCCGGATGGGTCTTCACTGGAGCGGACCCAAGACGTGATGGAACAGGTAGGCGCCATCCTGAAAACCACGCCGGGCGTACAGGATTATATTACAATCGGCGGCTATTCGTTGATCGATTCTATGATAACCAGTAATGCCGGTGCGGTGTTCGTGATTTTGCAGCCGTGGGACCAGCGGCAGGCCAAAGGCATGGATAACATGAGTATCCTCAGAAGCATATACGGCCGTTTATCGCATATCGACGAAGCCGTCTGTGTTGCTTTTCCGCCGCCGCCGATACAGGGGCTCGGCTCGGCGGGAGGTTTTGAACTGCAGCTTCAGGATCGGTCTGGTGCCGGGATGGTCTTGATGCAGAATGTCAGCGATGACATGGTCTATCAGGGAAATGCCAATCCCAAGTTGACAAGAATGACCAATAGTCTGCGATCAACGGTGCCGCAATTGTATCTTGAAATAGACCGTGCCAAAGCCAAAAATATGAACATCCCCCTGCAGGCGATTTATAGTACGCTGCAGGCGAACATGGGGTCGGTCTATGTCAATGATTTCAGTATGTTCGGCCGCACCTTTAAAGTGATGGTGCAGGCGGATTATGAGTTTCGTGAAAACATTCAGGACATCTACCGGTTGGAAGTGCAAAACCAAGACGGCCAGATGGTTCCTTTGGAAACGCTGGTCCAGGTAACAGGTACCGCAGGCCCGCAAGCTATCTTCCGTTACAATTTATACCCGTCTGCCAAAATTTCCGGCTCAGCCGCTGCCGGAGTCAGCTCTTCCGAAGCGATTGAAACTGTCGAAGTCCTTGCCGCTCAAACGCTGCCGCCATCAATGGGATATGAATGGACAGGCGTGACTTTTCAGCAGATCAAGGCAGGTAATACCGCTCCGATGATTTTTGCTCTGGCCTTCATATTTGTCTATCTTTTTCTGGCGGCACAATATGAAAGCTGGACAATTCCGCTGGCGATCATTTTTTCGGTGCCGCTTGCCCTGCTGGGGGCTCTGTTGTTTACATGGTTACGCAGCTATGACAATAACATCTATACGCAGATTGGATTCGTGCTGCTGATCGGTTTATGTGCGAAAACAGCTATTTTGATAGTGGAATTTGCTAAACAGCTTCGGGAAGAGGGCAAGCCCATCCTGGATGCGGCCCAAGAAGCGGCTCGGCTTCGATTTCGGCCTTTGTTGATGACGGCGGTCTCTTTTATTCTCGGCGTGATACCATTAGTGGTTGCAACCGGGGCCGGTGCCGTTAGCAGACGGTCACTGGGCACCGCCGTTTTCGGAGGGATGCTGCTGGCAACGGTGATCGGTGTTTTATTCATTCCGGTGTTTTATGTAGTAATCCAGAAAATGTCAGAACAGTTTTCAGGTATAAATAAAAAGCATATAACGGAAAAATAAAAATGATAAAGGTAAAACAGCATATTGACTGGGAAAATTTTTTAGTCAACAAATATAATCATTTGCTGGTAACACTGGTGCTGTTATTGGTTTTTTCGCCAACGTTGTCAGCAAAGGAACAAGAATATAAATTTCCGGTCATCTCACTGATTCTGATGATTGTGCTGATTGCTGCGATGCGGACCAATTTCCCACATGGCAAATTCCTCAATTTTTTTCTGGGTGTGGTCGCCATCGGATTTGTTCTTAATCTCTGTGTCTATTATATGCCTCGTGAATATCAGCGATGGAGTGATTATCTATCTTTCACGAACCAATTACTTACCTTTTTTTTCTTCGCATTAACGGTCTATATGTTATCCCGTTCCCTATTTCGCACACATCAAGTCTCTCAGGACACGATTAAAGGAGCGGTTTGCGCTTATTTGCTGCTGGGATTTCTATGGTCCATCTTATATTCGCTCTGCGAAAAGGTATTTCCGGGAAGTTTTATCAGCCTCAACAGTGAAGACTTGAGATATGTTTATTTCAGTTTTACAACGCTCACAACAGTTGGCTATGGCGATATTGTTCCGGTCGGACAGTTTGCTTCGGTTCTGACAAATATCGAAGCACTCAGTGGGCAAATATTTCTGGCGATTTTTGTCGCACGATTAGTTGGAATATATATAGCCGCCGAAATGAAAGAACATCATAAAAATTAATGAGTAAATACAGATGCCGAAGATTGATATTGTTTCTCGCGACCGGCTTCGGACAGACATCAAAATCTCAGGAGGGCTCAATATCGATACAGTTTCAGACTTTGAAACGAAACTGAGCTCTGATATTCTCAAAAGCAAACTGTTTATCATGGATATGTCAGATTTCGAAATAATTACCAGCGCCGGCATACTTATTGGCAACTTCTATTTTAGAGCTGCATTTGTCGCATGTGAACTTAATCACTTCTTAAACTCCGTCTTTCTAATATTATTATACGCTTTTTCCATTATTTTTCTTCATTAAAAATTTTGACCCAAACGGCTTTCTATCACGTATAATGCCGAGCAGCTTATTAATTCGTTTTTGAGGAGTACATAATGAACAGTCTTAGTATATCAATAAGAGTAATTCTTGTTTTAATCTCATTGTTGGCTTTTGTGATTCCCTGCTTGGCAGAAAATGTCATTAAAGTTAACGATCTTGATTATTTCGAAACCCCCGGTCTAAACATCCTTGTTTTCAGCAATTGGTACGACGTGAATTTTTTCGATGATTCCAAGCTAAGCGGTATAGAAATCATACATCACGAAGTACGGACAGCTACGAACGGGGACATCCGGCTCCAGCCTACACCCGGCCAGTGGGATGCGATTCCCGCTTTTACAAAGCGCATAGTAGATAAAAATGATAACAGCATCGAGGCTTTTCTGTCTTATCCCGCCTATGATTTTGAGTACTCCATAAAAACTCAGGCACAAGATAATCGCCTGATAATCAGCGTCAATCTCGAAAAACCTCTGCCGGAAAAACTCATAGGTCTTGCGGGTCTGAATCTCGAATTTCTCCCGTCGGCTTATTTTGAAAAAACTTTTATAATGGACGATAAAAGCGGTGCATTTGCCTTGTATCCGTCAGGCCCGATGGAAATTTTGAAATCCGGCAAAATAGAACCTGCTCCCCTCGCTCAGGGCAAAAATTTTACTTTAGCTCCCGAAGATGCGTCGCGGCGAATTAACATCGAAGCTAAGCAGGGCGAGCTTGCATTATATGACGGTCGAAATCAGGCTCAGAACGGCTGGTTCGTTATCCGTTCGCTAATCCCGAAAGATACAAAAGGAAAAGTCATCGAATGGCATCTTTCCGCTAACACTATCGAAAATTGGATTCGTCCCCCGATGATTGCATATTCTCAACTTGGCTATCACCCCAACCAGAAAAAAATCGCTGTTATCGAATTAGACAAAAACGATACTCCGCTCAAAACCGCTAATCTGCTGAAAGTCAATTCCGACGGCAGTTTTATCGAAAAATACAAAGCCGACGTAAATAATTGGGGCAAATATCTTAGATATAATTATTCCACGTTTGATTTCTCAGAGATTAAAGAAACAGGCGTGTATATCATCGAATACGGCAAAATTCGAACAAGCCCTTTCAGAATCGAAAAAGATATTTACCAAAACGCTTGGCATCCGACCCTCGATGTGTTTTTCCCTGTCCAGATGGACCATATGTTCGTCCGCGAAGCCTATCGCGTTTGGCACGGGGCTTCGCATATAGATGATGCACTGCAGGCTCCGGTCAATCACAAGCATTTTGATTTATACGCTCAAGGCCCGACTACTGATACGAAATATAAACCCTTCGAGCATATCCCCGGCCTGAATATCGGAGGCTGGTACGATGCGGGCGATTTTGATATCCGCACCCAGACCCATTATCACACTGTTATGAGTCTTGTTCAGGTTTGGGAAACCTTCAGGCCCACACGCGATGAAACGTTCATCGACCAGAAAAAACGTTACGTCGAGATTCACCGCCCCGACGGAATTCCGGATATTCTGCAGCAAATCGAGCATGGTACGCTGGCGCTTATAGCTCAGCATCGTGCCGTCGGCCACGCAATTAGCGGTATCGTCGAGCCGGACCTAAAGCAATACACTCATCTCGGTGACGCCGTTACGAAAACTGATAATTTAATTTACAACCCTAATCTCGTCGGCAAAGAACCCAACGGCTTTCAAAGCGGAGTTTTCGATGACCGCTGGGCCTTCACTACCAAATCCACCCCGCTTAATTACGGTTCTATCGCAGCCTTGGCCGCAGCGAGCAGGGCTTTGCGAGGCTATAACGATTCTCTTGCCGATGAGTGTCTTGATACCGCCAAAAAGGTCTGGCTTGATGAGCAAACCCACGAGCCGAATATATTCCGCCATGGAAATACTACCGGCGGGCCTCTCGAACAGGAAAAACTTTCGGCGGCAGTCGAACTTTTGATAACCACCAAAGATTCGAAATATAAAGACGCGATAAACGAGCTTTGGCCGTATATCGAGGAACGTTTTAATTTTGTCGCTGCTCTTGCGGTTCAGGCATTGCCGCATATGGATTCGGACTATCGCGAGAAATTAGAGCCGCTTGTAAAGTCCTATAAAGACAGCCTCGGCAGCTTCGAAAAGGAAAATCCGTTCGGTGTTCCGATTTCGACTCGCGGCTGGGCGGGAAGCGGCTGGGTCTTGCGATACGGCATTACAAATTATATGCTTCATAAAGCCTTCCCTGAAATCATAGGCCCCGAATATACTTTCAGAGCCTTGAATTTTTTATACGGATGTCACCCAGCCTCGAATATTTCGCTTGTTTCCGGTGTCGGCACCGTCTCAAAGAAAATCGCCTACGGAAATAACCGAGCCGATTTCTCATTCATAGCCGGCGGTATAGTACCCGGCGTTTTAATTGTAAAACCGGATTTCCCCGAAAACAAAGAAGATTGGCCGTTTATCTGGGCCCAAAACGAATATGTAATAGGAATGGCCCCCGGCTATATCTATCTGGTTAATGCCGCCGATGATTTATCAAGACAGTAAATTATTGCGGCTAATACAGTATTATTGCGAGAATTAAAATTCTCAAATCTTTTTTGGCGGCTGTTTGGGCCGTATGCTATCTGCTAACCGCCGATATAATTTCCTCGACAATCTGCTCGTGTCTTTTGCCTGAGCAGTTAATCGTAATCTGTGCGTATTTTTTATACAGGGGCTGACGTTTTTCATAAAGTCCCGCCAGCGTCTGTGTTTTTTCCATCACAACCCCGCGGGTATAAAGATTTGTAACACGCCTTTGTATCTCGTCGAACGGCAAATCAAGATGAATGAGCACGCCGTCTTTTGCCAGATGCCTCATAGCCTCATCGCTGTAAACCGCGCTTCCGCCGGTGGCAATAATAGAGTTTTTCAAATCGATGCAGATAATATGCGAGCTCTCTATCCGGCAAAATTCCTCAAGCCCTTTTTCATCGATTATTTGCTGAAGCGTCTTATCCTCCAATGCCTGAATATAAATATCAGTATCCAAGAAATACCGCCCCATAGCCTTAGCCAATAAAACACCGACCGTGCTTTTGCCGGCTCCGGGCATACCAATCAGAATGATATTCGATTTATTTTCCATATCTGTCGTTTCCTTTTTTGTAATCTTAACGTTTGGCGTGTTCTTCGGCAACCCTTCGGCGGTTTTTCGGGATATTAAAAATTCGGATGTGTTCGGCGATTTTCCAGAATACGCAGATATTTGAAATGTCTACACGTAAACCTAAAAACCTAAGAATGGTAATTATCGTATAAGTGTATCGTTCGGTTTTGGCCCGTTCAAGCTGTAATTATAAACCTCAATATTCCCGTCGGGCAGTATGCACAGATAATCGCTTTTATGTCCTGTCCAAGAGCCGCTGTTGTAGTACCATTTGTCTGCTCTTCCGGCATTATGGGTATGACCCACGATTGCAATATCATAAAGTCCCGCGTTTAAGTCCTCGCGGTATCGTTTGAGCATGTTTTTAGTTCGTCCGAATCTTTTTAAAAAGGCAACCTGCTCATTTGGAATGGCAGCCCAGCAATCATCAGCGGCCTTTTTTAGCAGCTCGCGCAATTTCGACCAGATTACTATCGCAGCCTCACCAACCTCCAGAGCAATATCTGAAAATATATCATAAACCAGAGTATCGCAATTACTGCCCAAACCGAAGACATCTAAAATAGGATTGAACACACGACAAATGGTTTTACTTTTCTTGCGGATGAAAGGGTCGACTTCGTGGCCGTGCATAAATTTAAAATTTTTACCTGCGATATTGATAATTTCCGGTGATTTAATCCGTGATAAAATTGGCAAGTCTGCTTGGCGGTTTCGAGTCATTTCAGCGAGTTCTTCATCGTGGTTTCCGAGAATGTACGTAAAATCTGTTTGATTAAGTCGAGCGAATAATTCTTTATGAAATGATAAAATTTCATCAAGACCGCAGTGCCAAAGCTCCAGCAAATCTCCGATAATAATCAATTTACCCTGTGTTTTTTCAATATAATCGAGAAAATGCATAAGCAGATTGGTCTTACGGCTGTTAAAATTATCCATCTTGCCGCCCGAACCGATGTGGAGGTCGCTTATAACAAAAATAGGCGAATTCTTTTCGATAAAATTTTCCTTAATAATACCCAAGGATAATTCTATGGCCCTGTTTAGCTTAACGTTCAGCCATATATTTATATACTCTATTGATGTGAAGAATTGACGAAGTTTTAGTGAAATCCCGATGAAAAAGGCGATTCCGAATTATAGCAAAATATGGTATAATATTAATCGGTGCTTAAAATATAGGGCCGGAAGAAATTAAAATCGGACGTTTTAAGAGAAAAGGCGGAGTTTATGAAAACTCAATGTCCCAGCTGCAAGGCGAGGTTTAACGTCAGCGAGGCGAACATAGGAAAACAGGCTAAATGCCCCAAATGCACTAATCCTTTCACGATTGAGCCTTTTGCGGAAACACCTGTTTCGGCGGCTGCTGCACAGCAGGTGACCGCTGCCGTTAAGACATCCGCACAACCGGAAACTCCGGTTCAAAAAGCTCAACCGCCGCAGAGTTCTCAAGAAACACCTTCGGCAAAAATAGCAGAACAACCAAAAACAAATCAGCCCAAATCAGAAAAATTATCAAAAATTTTGTTCGTATACGGCTGGGCGGTTTTGCGGGCTGTCGCGGGAATTTTAGGATTATTAGGTTTAATGCTGATATTAAAAAGAAGTTCTAATTCCGTATTAATAATGACCTTTGCCGCTGCCAATATTTTTATGATATCCAGCATCGTGATTGAAATGATGCTATTTTACAAAATGTGGTCGGTGATTCAGGACGGCTCGGCGTCCATCACGCCGGGTAAAGCGGTCGGTTTTTTATTCATTCCGGTATTCAACTTGTACTGGGCGTTGTTGATGCTCACGGGTTTTCCGGAAGATTATAACGCATTTATAAAACAGCGGTCCGGCCGGAACAAAGAGCTGCCGCCGATTTTGTTTATGATATATTCTTTTTTGTTCGTCATTTTCGAGTT
>CAYMOE010000024.1:0-28517 GCA_964391985.1 uncultured Pirellulales bacterium | reverse complement strand
TCGGGGTGTAGCTCAGCTTGGCTAGAGCGCCTGGTTTGGGACCAGGAGGCCGTAGGTTCGAATCCTATCACCCCGACTTGACTGGCAGGGCTTAAAATCTGCCAGTCAAATACAGCAGGTGAGTATTAGAACAGGTGAACAGTAAACACAAAGAGGATAGCAGAACAGGCCGATAGCGAATGGCTTGTATGTTCGAGAATCTCAAAGTATATCAAAAAGACATTAATTTCCCCGACCAGATAACTTCACAAACTCAAAAATTTCCTCGGGGCTACAGCCGTATGCATAAAAATTTACGGATTTTTTTATTTTAATCATTGACAAATAGGAACGATTACTATATAGTAATCGCATGAAAATTAAGCATGAAGAGCTAAAGAAAATATTTTACGATAAGTGTTCCGCGAATGGGCTGAAGATTACCCCGCAACGCTCGCTCATCTTTGACGAGCTCGCTAAGGCGACGGATCATCCCACCGCTGACGCTATATACAAACGTGTAAGAAAGACTTTATCTAATATTTCTTTTGATACTGTTTATCGAACATTGTTGTCATTTACTGAAACAGGCATAATTAATATAGTGCAAGGAACAGGCGAGCAGAAGCGTTTTGACCCCAACTTGCACCAGCATCATCATTTTAGATGTCTCAAGTGTTATACCATTTATGATTTCGAAAATGATGCTTATAATGATATAGCTGTTCCCAAGGCTGTGCAGAGACAAGGAGTCATTATCAATAAGATGGTAGTATTGGAAGGTATCTGTTCGAAGTGTAATAAAAAATAATATTTTTTTGCCTCTTGAATAGTAATGATTACGATTTAGTAAACAGGCGTCAATTAAAGGAGGTGATTGATTAAGAAAATAAAGAGTAATTAGCCGTATGAAGTAAATAATATAATACTATTAATATTAACCAAAAGGAGTAAACTATTATGTCAAACGACAAGTACACATCTATCGTAAACCTTGACTTCCAGTACGCACATAGGTTTATGAAGTGGCCGAGAGAAGCAAAGCACCTTCACGGGCACTCAGGTCTTTTAACGATTGAACTTGAAGACACCGTAGACCCGGTAACTGGATTTGCACACGCTTGTAAAGATGGCTTCAAAAAGGCATGGGAAGTTTGTGACCATTTCCATCACGCAACATTGTTTCAAGAAGGCGACCCGCTTCTTGACGCGGTTCTTGCCGTATACAAAAAGGAAGGAATTAATAACGACCCAAAGAATTGTGTTCCTCTTAAAAAGATAGACCATGAACTTGCTTGGTCATACCCGGAATACAGAATCGTTGTGACCAAAAAAGTTTCTACTTGTGAGAATCTTTGCGAGCTTTTCCACGCGCTTCTTAAAGACAAGATGCCAATCAAAAAGATTACTTTCCGCTCATCTTCTATGAATGCAGCATCGAAAGAGTTTAAGTAAAAAAGGATTGGTTGGAATGTTAAACAAAGCTCTTGAATTGGAATATGCGGCGAGGTTCCAATATCTCGCTTATGCCGAAGCTTTAAGCGGTTTTGGGCCGAACCGGTAATTGATAGGCCAAAAGAGATTGCCGGTTACGAGCAAAATACTACCAGCGGCGTAAAAAACAAGGTCAACGATTAGCACAAACGCCCAGTCATGCAAATGGCTGGGCGTTTTCATAGCCCGCTGTTATCAAAGACTTACGGCGTTTTTACCGCCCCTTCGCCAAATCACTCTGGTTTTAACTGAAGTTCTCTGTTATTATTCAGGCCGATTTCTAAAAATGCGGTCAGTAACGGTTCAAAAAAAAGAAAAGCTTTAATTGAGAAATGCTTAAAATGACTGGGCCCGCAAGGATTCGAACCTTGGACCAATGGATTATGAGTCCACTGCTCTACCGCTGAGCTACGAGCCCCAAAAACGCCCCGATAATTTATACGAAAAGGCTAAGATTTGCAAGAATCATTTCGCCCTGTTTTGACAAAGATTAGGACGCTTGAACAGGCCAAATCCTAAAATCACCGCTGCAATGAAGCATCCCGAGCATATACAGCATACCGTTATAATAACGATACTCACCTGTCGGAATAGGCTCATTCCATAGTGCCCTTACAAAATTTTTCGCTCGCGGATGCGTCGCAGCCAAGCTTCCGACTGCGTTCATAGCCACTAATCCGGTCGAATGGTCTGTTGTTAATCGTACGCCTTCGAGTGTATATTGGTCGGCGTAAGTATGCATGCCCTCGGATTCGAAAAAGGCTTGCAGAGTATCACTTAATCGCTGCTGACCGCTGTCTTTGGCCCACCAAGCCCAATCCATAGACCAATTCATTACGGTCCGCCAAGCGTCATATTGAAAATGAATAGAATTAGGATTCCACTCGACGGCAGCCCAAGGTTTGCATTCGAAATCGGCATATTCCGGCGAAAGTGCGGTATCGGGATTGGTAACACAATGGAAAAATTTACGGCTTACCTCGGCCGCCTTAGCCCAGAATGCCCTGTCCGCTTTGGGTCCCCACAAAGCCCAAAGTTCGTAGAATGCCGGCAAATGGTACGAAGGGTCGGTAAAATTACTAATCGTATCGACAGGTGAAAATCTTACCATCTTAGACTCAGCGTCGAAAAGACTTAGCGTTGTCCTTATCCCTCGAGTCGAAAGCCCGGTAATAGGTTCGCGATTTTTCATATCATCGAGAATCTTATCCGCCCATTTTTGATAATTATAAATTCCCTCGCCGTTACCCCAGCGTCCGGCTGCGAAATAAAGTGACATCGCAAAATACTCTTCGCCGTCCGGAGCAGGCAAATCGTCGTTAACTTTGCCGTCGATATCGACCGACCAGCAAAAATATCCTCTCCCGGGATGGTCGGGCTTATCGTTATACATATAAGTCTTAGCCCAATTCCATATAGCATCAAATTCGGCTTTTTTGTCCAACTGGACGGCAATCATCATGCCGTAAGACATACCCTCGGAACGTACATCATCATTGTGTACGTCGAGTATATAAGCGAGCGGCCCGTTTTTATTGCTTCCTGCCGGATAATAAAGTCTTTGTGTATCAGAGTCTCCGTAGAAAAGCTGCTTAAAAGAATTTTCGATTTTAGCGGCTACTTCATCAGAGCTGTAACCCGCTTCGACAAATAAATTGCGATATTGACCTGTTTTAAAAGCTCCCATACTTTTTTTTTGACCTTCCTCAGAAATAGTTTTATCGGCAGTTTTGCCGGTTCCACGATAGCTTTGCGGCGGTCCCAAGTAACTCGGTTTTAAACCGCCGGTATCAACCATAATTTTCTCCAAAACGACGCCCGGGTCAACCATCCATATTTTAAGGGTGTGATAACCGGCTTTATCCAGAGTATGCGTGCTTTTGCGTACCCGCACATTATTTCTTACCGAATCCTGCCAATCATTATTAGAATAATCGACGACATAATCCTTGTCCACAAGCGTTATAATCTGCGGCTGTTCGTCATTAAATGACACCGCATAGCGTAAATCTCTATCCGGAACAAAATTCAGCGTCGAAGCGAAAATTCCGTGCACTTCGACCTGGCCGGGGTTGAATATATACATTTTATATTCCAAGCATGGCGCATCTTTCGGAGGAGTCACGCTATCGGCGGTAACAGGAAAGATTGACATCGCTGATAAAGTCCTGCCATAGTCCTCTATTTTTTCCCAGCTAACTTTGGGGGCATCTATTTTCTTAGTGTAATTTTCCGCTTCTATCGAGACATAACCGTTCTCTTCGACAAAACCTTTCAAGCAATCTCTTGTCGGTTCGGTAGGATTGAAAATCGGCACTTTAACAGTCACTTGTTTCTCATTTGCACCGGATATTATAATATCACCTTGGTTTTTCCCTTGCGGGGCTTTTTCCCAATCTATACCGACCCATAGACACTGTTCTTTTTCAATTTCCCCGCTTGTCGAACTAAGAGTAATCCAAGACTCACTGGTTTTAGCAGAAAATTCGAACGGTGTTTTTCCCCGATTAAATACATCGATAAAAGTGTTCTGCTGACTAAATACATTCAGCTCCGGCAGAACAGCATCGTCGGAGGAACTCAGCCAAGTATTAAAAGAGCCTTCGATGGCAACAGCCATCTCCGCTTCGTCAGGGACATTCACGTCTACCACTTGCGGCATATTATTTTGCGGCGGCGGATTCCATGAAGTAAAACCAATACGAACAGCGTCCATCATATGATTCCATTTACCGTCCGCCATTACCGTATTGTAATAATTCGTCAAATCCGCATCAGATTTGAACAACGCATGAGCCTGCGCCGCATAATCATTTGCGCTCGCACGTCTTTGCCGGGCATAAAGCCTGTTCTTTGCAACAGCTATATAAAGGTCTGTAACTTGAGCAGTCGCCTTAATCGGATAAAGCAAAAGCTGGAAAAACGCGTCTTTGTAATTTTCAGGCAGGCTGTTATAAATTTTTTCCGCTCTTGCGGTAAGCTCTTTATACTCAGCCGAGACCCTGTCCGCTTCGCGATAATGAATCAGGCTATATATAGTCGGGTCAAGAAGCTCAGGTTTTCGCCGAGCGGTGTATTTTGTGTACAGCGTCATCATTTCCGCAATTTCCGCAGCGTGTTTTTCACCAAACTCCCGTTTAGCCCAAAGACGCGTATAATCGCTCACTTTTTCTCTGGTCCATCTTTGAGGGTCCCATCCGTAAGTAATAAAAAATTCCATGGGAAATTCCATTGGCTTCAGATCGCCCACATTAACAATCCAAATTTCGGTCGCTCCGTAGTTCCATGCAAGGTTCATCTGTTCCCAAATCTTTGTCAGCGGAGTCGTATTCAGCCATTCGTATGAACGCGGCCCGCCGTGAAAATCAAAATGATAATACACCCCCGCTCCGCCCTGTCTTTTGCGTTCTTTTTCCGTTGGCAGCCTTCTTATATTTCCCCAGTTATCATCGCACCAAAGTATCGTTATATCTTCCGGAATATGCAAACCCCTCTCGTAATATTCCTGAGTTTCTTTATAAGGACACCACATCTGCGGCACCTTGGTTACATCTGGGTTTATTTCCTCGGCAATAATTTTACGCTGGTAATCTATAATTCCTTCCAGAAACTTCATCGACTCTTCCACCGTGCCGTTCGGAAGCATCGGCGTATCATCAGCTCCGCGAAGACCGATTGTGATTATGCTTTCATAATCTTTATTGCGACTGATTCCCTCCCGCCAGAATTTACGAAGAGTATCGGCATCGGTATAATAATTCCATTTCCGGTTATGCCTTCTATCCCATTCCTTCTGCGCTCTTAGCATCGGTTCCTGATGAGAAGTCCCCATCACAATACCGTATTCATCGGCAAGCTTGGCATTATTGGGGTCATCTTCGTTGAATGCGCTGTTCCACATCGCAGGCCAGAGGTAATTACCTTTTAACCGAAGTAAAAGCTCGAACACTTTTGTATAAAGCTTACTGTTAAAACCTCCGAACTTGGCGGTAGTCCAGCGGCCCATCGCCGGCCATTCGTCATTAATAAAAATACCTCTGTATTTGACCATCGGAGGTCCTTGGACATATCGTCCGGCTTTTATATAAACAGAATCATTATGCACGGTCGGAACATCCGCCCACCAATACCAAGGTGAAACGCCGATTTGCTGAGAAACATCATAAATACCGTAAATCGTCCCTCTTTTGTCACTGCCGACAATAACAAGACCGCTTTTTATGCCTTCCATCGGCTCAGGAACAACCTGAATGATAAAGGACTCCCATTTGCCCGATATAGGCGATACATCAACTTTGCCGTTTCTTACTAATTCATCTATGAATCGGCTCTTGCCGATTGTCCCTATGATAATAACATCTTCTCCGACATCAGCTTTATCATTTAAAAGCTTGGGAGTATTTTTAGCAACACGGTTAATATCCTCTTTCAAATCGTCAGCGGCACGCAAAACCCCCTTGTAATCCTGCGAATCCGCTAAAATATCTGCAAGATGTTCTTTCTCGGCAAGCCGGAAACTGCCATCGCTGGGAGTATTTTCCACATATTTTTCCTGTCCGATTGAACAAACTGCTTGATTGATTGGCAAAAGACAAATTGAAATGAACAAAACTTTCAGAACCAGACTGTTTTTTCGCATAATGTACCCCCATCACGCGATTTCAAATTAGATTTAGATACGATTTATTCAGACTCCAAGCCGGTAAATAGTTTTTCAACCGTTTTTCAGCCCTATATTCTATATCTATGCTATTAGAAAGCAGTATGTTCGATTTATTTCATTAAAGCCGTTAAATAAGATTGCAGCAGCTTAGATTCTATTTTCGAGGAGCCCTTTTTCTTTTGGAGCTCTTTAATATGCTGCATAACTATTTGCGTTAATATCGCGCCCGGCCTTGGGTACGCAGCTACGATATAATGCGGCCCCGGAGAGGATTCGCCTTCTTCCTGTTCCATTTCCGCCCTCAAATTGTCCGGACTGATTAAAGAATTAGCATAATCGAAAATCACCTTATCCATAACCTTATAGACTTCTTTGCTTTCTTTTGTCATTCCGTAATAATCAAGAAGCTGCGCAAAAACATAATTCGAAGTTGTGTAAACATCTTTTCCTTGGTCCGATTCGACCGGCTCGCCGTCCTCGGTTCGCGTCATACACCAGCCCATAGTTGTTCTGTTATTATCATAAATAGTCTTGAGAATCTTTTTGGCTCTGTCCTCAGAGATGAAAGATTCTTCGCCCATCGCTATCAGCGCCCATATAGCATCGAGCTGATTAATCCATGTATCTGTATTTAACTTGCCTGTTTCAGGGTCATAGCAGGTAACATAATACTGAAGTCTTTTGCCTTGGCTGTTTTTGTCGTCTCTCCAGAGATTTTCGAGGATATCGGCGGCCTGTTTGAAATTCTGTTCGTATTGTTTTTTCGCCGCGGTATCTTTCATCATATCAGCCATAATTATCATAGCCTTGCAGCCGGCCATAAAGATAGTTATATCGTAAGCATCGATACCGAATAACGGCAGATTATCGAATGTATTTTTAACTTCGTGAGGATAACCCTCAGGCACACCGTCGCCGTCGATATCAAGCTCTTTTAAATGCTCGAATCCGAATTTGAGGGTTTTCCAATTTTTCTTCAAAAATTCCGTATTCCCCAAAAACTTAACATTACGAAGAACTCTGGTTGCCAGTTTCGGGAACAGGTCAATCCAATAATTATTATTATACCAAGCGTAATCGCTGACATTACGCAGAGCATGCCCTTTCGGCAAAGCTCCCAAATCATGAGCTACGCTGCCTTTGACTTTAAAATCATCTCTAATCTGAGTTAAAGACACGCCCTCATACGCTTCAGGATGCTCTTCGAAATGCTGGCGGGCTTCGGTGAAAGACGCGTGAACATGATAGAAACGTTTCTTTTTGTCTTCGGCCAAAATAGAATTTATGAAACTTTGGCAAAGCTCTTCTTCGATATTCGGGAAAAGAAACATTAAGACCATCGAATACCAATCCACATCGGAAGGATTGATATAAGCATAATCGAAGCACTCTAAAAATCTCGCACGCTCGTTACCTTTATTATCCTCGACCCATACAGCGGCATTCGACAGAGGGAAACTGAATTCGTTGAAAATTAAGCGAGTTACTCTTAAAGCACCGGCTCTGTCATTTTTATATGAGGGACTTTGCTGTATCTGCTCATAGATTCTGTTTTGAATTGTCAGTGTGCGCGACAGCCATTTCGGATAATTCTTCAGGGCAACTTTCGTCATATCCAAAGCCCTGTTTTTCTTATCCTTGAAATAATGGACGTATTTACGGTCGAAGGTTTTTCCGTCAATAAACCTCTGCTGCGGGAAATCCAAAACAATCGCAACCGGAACAGTCATCGAGGCCTTTGGTTTCAAAGTGAACGTCACGCTGACCGCCGCCCCGTAATCCTGATTCAATATCGCGTCTCTCTTTTCATAAAAACTTCCGTCGCGATTAAGCAGCAAATCTTGTTTAAGTCTGTTCAGACAGAAATAAGGCTGAGTATCAACACTGGCGCCTTTGATTTGCGGAACTGCAATTACCATTCGGTCTTGACATTCCTTACTCGCCATCAAAACGCCTTTTAATCCGGCTTGGGCAAAAGCCTGATGAGAATGGCCTTTTATCGGAGTCGCACACAAATAAACGGTATCTTGGTCGGTCGGCTTCAATTCCTTCTCCTGAAGATTAACAAGAGAAGGTCTCGGTATAACCAACGTTACCTGATGAGCTTTATTCGAAGAGTTTACAACCTCGAACTCTTCCACGCTAAGAGGCATGGCAGCTTGTTCATCACCGGATAAAAACGGAGAAATAAATCTTCTGGCTACACTCACTTTGCCCAGTTTATAAACCATTTCCAGCAGCGGTGTAGCAATTGAAATCGAAGCAGTCTTTTCTGCTGCCGCAGGATGGTAATAATTTCTCAGAGCTGGTACGTCATCAGGGCCTTCGACAACTTTCGGGTCCTTTGTAGTCAGCATCGCAAATTCTTTATCGTCGATTCTGACAAACGGAGCCGAACCGAGCTGGATCGCATTTTGATTTAATAAAATGATTCTTCCTGCGTTATTTAGCCTGTTATACAAACCTTCAGGAGATATCCCTACCGAACAGGTCGGAGCCCCGCTTATCGCAATCGTATGAGGAAATTGCAGAGTTTTTGACATGCCCTGAAAATGGACAGTCATTTGGTTTTCTTTGTAAATTTTCGAAATCTGCGAACCTGAAACAGTGAATACGTCGCCAATCTTCAAACCTTGTACTCGAGGCATTTAGAAAATCTCCTTCGAAAAATTTCAATTTTCTGGGCCTATACAACAGGCTAAATTACAGGATTATTTTTTTACTACGAACCGCTCAAACCAAAAGGATTGGCCTTGGCGGCTTTGAGTTTCTTCATCGGTATAGACTTTTGGCCCTTAATTTTAACAGGCACTTTTGTCGAGGCCGGCGGCTTAATTTTGCCGAAAATCACGCCCGCAGAAACCCTAATAGAATCCGGCGTACCGCTGAAATTACATACTACTGCATCGGCTTCGTCGGTTGTCCCTTCTACATACGGGAAATTCGTCATAACCACCAGCTTATGTCCGGCGGCTTTGAGCTTCTTGGCAAGCAATTGATTGTTGCCCGTCTTGACGATTCGGGCGTAGTAATTTGTCATTACCACAACATCAGCCTGCTTAGCAAGCTTTAGACATTCGTTGATTTCATCCTGAACCGCAGCAAAACCGGTATCGACCAAAATAAGGTCATGTGCGTACTTGTACATTTCTTCGCAGAATATGTGAGTATGATTGTACGGGTCTTTACCGACGAACTCGTAAGGAATCCTCTGCTCGATAACCAAAATCTTCTGGTTCGGCTTAAGAGGCAGAATATTTTTATTGTTGCGCATTATAATCTGCGCCTTCTTGGCGACATCCCACGACAAGTCGACAACCGGTTTGCTCATCGCGTAATCCTGAGCTTTCTTCGGGTCTTTCTTACCGGCTGTTTCGAACAGGCCCTGGTCGTATTTCATTTTCAGCAGACGTGTAACGGCATCGTTCAGTCTTTCTTCGGAAAGCTCGCCTTTGTCCACCGCTTGTTTAATTCCGAAGTAGCACTGCGCTCTCGACTCATCATCGGCCTTGAGTAAAATCGTATCGCAGCCGGCTTTAATCGCCATAGCACAAGCCTTGGGCAGCGGCCACTTCTTAAGAATGGCTGCCATTCCGATTGCATCCGAAACGATAACCCCGTCAAAACCAAGTTCACCCTTCAGCAAATCGGTAAGCAAAATCGATGAAAGAGTTGTCGGATACTTGTTGTCGTATGCAGGATAAACCGAATGACCGGTCATAATCGCCATACAGCCGGCATCAATCGCAGACTTGAACGGCACAAGGTCAACATCATGCATTCTCTTTTTGCTGAGATTGAGAACTTCGAGAACATCATGAGCATCTGTACCCGAATCTCCGCGGCCGGGATAGTGCTTTCCGGTCGCCGCAACATTGGCATCCTGATAACCTTTAACCGTAGCCGCTACGTGTGCGGCGCAGACTTTGGGGTCATCGCTGAAAGACCTGACGCCGATTTCCGGATTCTTCGGATTTGTATTGCAGTCGCAAACAGGATGGTAAAACTGGGTCACACCCATATTACTGCACATCTTGGCGAGGATGTTGGCGACTTTATAAGTCATCTTAAGGTCGCCGATAGCAGCCAAGCCCATTGGCGGTGGAAACTGCCGAATACCGCCGGACATATAATCGTTCTTGAAATCGCCTTCCATATCAATCGTCATATGAAGCGGGATACCGGATGGACGACTCATCGCGATTTTCTGAAGCTGATTCAGCCTTTCGGTGTATTCACCCGGTGTAATGCTCAAACCGAATGTTTTGCCGTTAAAATATGTGTGCGCGATATCGAAATAATCCTTGGGCTTTTTGAATGTCTTATCTACCTGAGAATTACCCCAATATAAATTCTTGCATGTTTCCAATGCATAAGGTTCAAGACAAAGACCACCGCAATTCAGCTTGGTGATTTGTTCGACGCCGCTCGGAGTCAGCATCGTGCCGCGCCATGTGAAGGTCAATAGCTGGCCGACCTTTTCCTCCAACGTCATCTTTGCCAGCTTTTTGCTGACAAATGCGTCTCGTTTCGGATTGCTCTTTTTTGCCATTTTTTATCTCCTGTTTTGTGTTGATTATTCCCATTTACCCTTGTTTTCAGGACCTGCCCAAAATTCTTTTTCCTTCTTCCAGCCGGCCTCGTCAATTTTTAAATCTTTTGTTTTCCATCCGGCTTTAATACGTCTTGTCAAATCATCGAATCCCTTATTCCATGTCAGACCGTCAGGAACAGTGACGTTCATACTTCCGGCTGCATTGGCATATCTTAAACAGGATTCGATTGTATATTCTCTGACAAACGCCGAGAGGAATCCGGCAATCGCCGAATCACCTGACCCGAGAGCTCCGACGAATTTTTCTTCCTGATAAACAGGGAACCATAATTCACGATTCGCCCAGTTATCAAGGTCTTTGCATCCGGCGGCTCCTAATTTCTGCAGGCGTGCTTTATCTGCGGTTCTGATATATAATCCTCTGTGTCCGCATTTAACCATTGCAATCGCAGCACCTAAATTCAATATATCGCTGCCCAGAGTTGAAATATCTTTAACCGTCATATGGTCCAGCACGCTGTCTTTGGGACCGAGGCTTGCTTTTATCTTCAGGAATTTGTCTTTATACAGGAAGAAAAGCATCTCTTCGGCGCTGGGAACCATGATGTCTGTCAGCGGAACCCAAGCCTTTAATATAGCTTTCCAATCAACCTGCCCTGCGGGACTGTTCACATCGGGAATAGAAAGGTCCAGAGCTGTTGTTGTTCCAAGCTCTTTGGTTTTCTTGAGAATCTTTGTCAATTCGGCACCTGTGTTGTCATAGATTTTTTTCATCCACGGCGGATATCCGAAAAGCATAAGTTTCGAACGCTCGACAAGGTCGAAATCCATATCATCATAACCGAACGTATCGTTCGCTCCGCAATGATGCAGATAAAAACGGTCGATACCGGGAATGCATATCGCAATTGTATACGATGTTGATTCACCCTCGACCGCCTTAATCCCTTTGAAATGACCTTCGTGCTCTTCGTACCAGCGAAGAATCTGCGTGCCGAAATCATCTTTGCCGATTTTACCGATAAGCTCTGCCTTAACGCCCAATCTTCGAATCGATACACCCGAATTGGTCACAGGCCCGCCGCCGACAACAACACATTTGCCCATATTAATCATTTTACCCGGCACAAGAACATCCGTCATCTTGTCAACTTTACCGTCGATGGTAAATGCCGGAATTAGGTCAAGGCAAGTATGCCCTGCCGACACAATTTCTAAATCTTTCTTTTTCGCCACTTTTTATGCTCCTTACCAAACATTATTTTATTAAACAAGAATGAGGCATATTAACATAAAATCTCTCTCCGTCAAGCTTTAGTTTTAAAGTTTGGAGCAGCTTGAAAACCTCTCTAATTAGCCGTTAAACGGCACAAAACACTATTGTTGCCAAACTTCTTGACAGAAATAAGCCTTTGTCCGACAATACACATACGATTTCATATAAAGTAAGCTATTAAACCGGGTTCGCTTTGGAGATGCCTGAATAATGAAACTCGACCTGTCAAGCCTGCGCAAGGCCGTTGAATCACTCGACAGAACTATAAACATAACCAAAGATGATACCTTTTTTAAAAACTTATCTGAAGAAGCCAAAGAAGCCATAAAATCAGGAGTAATCCAGAACTTTGAGGTAGCCTATGAAACCTGCTGGAAGTTTGCCCGGCGATGGCTCAAAGAAAACGTTCCGGTCGAACAAGCTGAACGGCCTCGTTCACGCAAGGAACTTTTCAGACTGGCAGCCCAATACGGATTGATTAAAGACCCTGTTGTTTGGTTTTCCTATGGTGACGCAAGAAATCTCACCTCGCATACTTACGATGAAAATACTGCCGAATCAGTATTTGAAACCGCTATGGATTTTATCAAAGACGCAAAAGATTTACTAAAAAAACTGGAAGAAAGCAACGAATAACAACACTGCCGCCGTGTGAATTAAAATCTCTGTGGTAAAATGCTCGAACTTGAAGAAAAATATTTGAATGAGATTAAGCAAATTTTAAGTGAACACATGCCTGATTGCGAAGTCCGAGTTTTCGGTTCACGTATCGAAGGCAAAGCCCAAAAATTTTCTGACCTCGACCTTGCTCTTGCTGCAACTGAAAAAATAGCTCGTCAAAGAATAGAGCGTTTAAAAGATGCCTTTGCTGCCTCGAATCTGCCTATGACCGTCGATGTTATTGACTATAATTCTATTTCAAAAGAATTTCAGCAAATCATAGACAAACAATACGAGGTCATACAGCAAAAACAGGGCAAATCCTGATTATTCATTGTCTGTGACTAATAAATCTCTTTTTCCGGCATCAGTCTGTGCTTTTATATTCGAACCAGTCGAAATCTGCAGGTACAGTAGATTTCTGCCCGTTGCCTGTCGCGTAAATACCGAAATAAACACCCGTAAAGCACATGCCGTCGTCAAAACCGATAGCCTCTACAGACAAATCTCTTGTCCTTGCCTTATCCACAAGTTGTTCCGTTCCATCGGCTGATTTACAGTAAAATTCATACATCAGCGGCGTCGCTTTGACAGATAAAATTACAAGCCCCTCAGCAATATCAACATACTTAACAGGTTCGACTACTTGGCCTTTTAAAACTTTTCTAAATAACACCTGCCGTTTACCATCTCTAAGCGTTACGGCAAGCTGATAATTATGTTTATCATTACCGCGAGCTATCAGACCGGCTTCTTCGTTCTCCTGCTTAGGGTCAAACTCAAGCCGCGTAGAAGCAGCACAGTTAAAATCAGTCTGCCGCTGCCCGATAAACGTCGGTGAATCTTGCTGGCTCATAGTTACGGCTGAACCATAAAGACGCATAAAACCCGGACGTTCTGTCAGGGAATAATTCTCTTCGACAGGATTTCTCAAATAATTCCATTTCAACCCGAGTGTTTCGCCTTCGAACTCATCTCTGGCAGGTTCTTTCGGCCAAATATGCGGTTTCAGTTTCGGTGCGGTCATGACCTCATCAATAGTTCCGTTATTTCCCACAACCGGCCAGCCGTTAGCATCGAAGACAACCGGGGCCAAAAAAGTCTCCCTACCTATATGATGAAACCGACCGCCCTGCGGACGAATACCAAGACAAACCAGCCACCAGCCGTCCGGTGTCTCGACCATATCAGCATGGCCGATAGCATGGAACGGGTGCTTAGGAAGATGCTTGTGCGTTAGAATCGGATTGCCCGGATTCGACTCATAAGGCCCCCACGGTGATTCACTTCTGGCGATAGTAACCATATGGTCATAGCTCGTACCGCCTTCTGAAATCATCAGGTAATACCAGCCGTTTATCTTATAAATATGAGGCCCTTCAGGCCAAATCCCACCGGTACCTTCCCATATTTTCCTAAGAGGTCCTTCCAGCTTTCCCGTTTCAAGGTTAAGCGTACGCTGAGCGGTATAACCGTTTCTTCCGCCCTCTTGTCTGGTGTAATATACCGTGCCGTCATCATCGAAAAATAACGATGGGTCGATACCTTCTCTATCAAGCCAAACCGGCTCAGACCAAGGCCCGGCAGGGTCTTTTGCGGTAACATAAAAATTTCCGCCGCCGTCTACGTTCGTAGTTATCATATAAAAAGTTCCGTCGTGATAACGAATCGTCGTAGCATAAATGCCGCCCGAGGCTCGCATCTTATTAAGCGGAAGCTGGCTTTTACGGGTCAGACAGTATCCGATTAATCGCCAGTTCACAAGGTCTCTGCTATGCATAACCGGAACACCGGGGAAATACTCGAACGTGCTGTGAACCGTATAATAATCATCCCCCATCTTGCAAATACTCGGGTCGGGAAAACTGCCGGATATAACCGGATTGCTAAAAGTTCTTTCCTGCTGGCCGGTGCATCCTGATGTCAAAACCAGCCCCAAAGCAACCATTATCGCAAACCTCATAATTAAGCCCCTTTCTTTATTTTTTATCGTCGGCAACTTTAACAACAGCGTAAAACGCAGCATTGGGCTGATAGTCCCTTCCGAACAGCAAAGGATAATCAGTACGTCCTCTTACCGGCCAATTATTTCTCCAGCTTGTCCCGTCATACACACCCCAAAACGTAACACGGCTGATTTTGTCCGCGTGCTTGTGAAATACCGCAAAAATATCAGCATAATGCTTGGCATGATGAGCCTGAGTTTTTTTGGATAATCCGGAAGGATAAGGATTAATTTTAGTATGAAATTCTTCACGCCTCGATACATCCGCATCTCTATAGCCTGATGGATTCGGCAATGCGCTTACATCGAATTCCGTAATCATTACCGGCACACCCAATTCCGCAAAAGCAATGATGCTGGCTTGGACATCTGCCAGCAGAGGCCCGTCCATATCCCAGTGCCCCTGAATTCCGACTCCGTCCACTTTAATTCCTTTGCTCTGAAGCTCGCGAACAATTCTAATCGTACCTTCCCGCCTGCCCGGATTCTCATTATTATAATCGTTGTAATACAGCTCCGCATTTGGGTCGGCTTCGCGGGCGAATTCAAAGGCTTTTTGTATATAATCTTCTCCGATGATTTCAAGCCATCTTGTTTGACGCAGGCTGCCGTCATCGTTCAAAGCTTCGTTAACCACATCCCAGCCTTGAATTCGACCTTTATATCGGCCGACTACCGTCATAATATGGTCTTTCATTATGGCAAGCAAAGCCTCCCGTGTACGCGGTTGGCCAAGCTCATCTTCGAAAACCCACTGGGGCGTCTGCCAATGCCAGACCAGCGTATGACCGACGATAAACATATTATGTTTCGTCCCAAAATCTACAAATCGGTCTGTAGCTTCGAAATCATATCTGTTCGGCTCAGGGTGAATATGCATCCACTTCATAACGTTCTCAGCTGTTATCGTATTAAAATGCTTTGCGGCAATAGCGGCGGCATTGGGGTCGGTACCATTTAAAGCGTTGTCGTTAAGTGCCCCGCCGATTAAAAAATCCTTCGCAAATACATCTTTTAATATCGGCTCGGCGCTGCAGCAGCCTGCAGCACCAAAAACCGATGTCAACAATAGAGTTAAACAGCCTATCACATAGCAAATTCTATAAAATTTCACGACTACACCCCTTCAGTTGAAACATTATCTATTTGATACGTCTTACGACGTTCGATAAGGTCATCCTGCATCTGAATTTCTGTTTGCTTGTCTATCTTGTATAAGAATAGCACCGCCACACCGATAAAGAACGGAATCGCGGGAATAACACTCATCATTAAGCGCAAACCTCTGAGTGCAAATTCCGTCTGGTCAACGCCTGCGACATAACCAAAATAACCCAGCAGCCATCCGGATAAGGCGCCGCCTAAGCTAAGCCCCATCTTCAATCCGAAAGTCGTAGCTGAAAAAGTCATACCCGTCGCGCGGCGGCCTGTCTTCCACTCGCCGTAATCTGCGACATCAGCCATCATCGCCCAAAGCATCGGAATAGTCGGTGCATAACAAAGGGAGAGTAATACGTTAAACGCAAATATCAGGAAAATCGCATCAGGCGGTAAAAACGCATAAACACACGCAAAAACCGCTGTTAAGAACAAACATGTTCTGAAGGTATTGCGTTTGCCGAAACGAACAGCAAGCGGTTTAGAGAAAAGTATACCAAGCAGCGTAACTCCCATTCCCAAAGCATTAAAGTAGCTGAAAAGGTCCGCTCTTTTTACATAGTAAGTGAAATAATACAATGTAACTGAACCGCGAAGAGCAAGATAAACAAATATGAACACAGTCAAAAAGAATATCGCAACCCACTGCTGGTTATGCATCAAGTCCGACAAATCCTGTTTCAAAGAAGTCTTCTGCTTCGGGTCAGGCGTAACTCTTTCTCTTGTGGTGAAGAATGTTATAACGAAAAACAGTATAGCCAGTGTACAGAAAATTCCCATAGTAAGCTGATAGCCCTTGGCTTGATTTACGACAGAAACCTCATAGGTCAGCTTATCATCATCAGGGTCGCTGAAATAATCATTAAGCGAAATCGAAATAGGTTTAGATTCCGAAGCAACGGTCTGAGAAGGCAAAGACGCCGTGAGTATCGGTGACATATTTTCGTCAGACCGAATAATAACAGGTATTACAATAGAACAGCGGCCGCCTTTATTATCATCGGCTGTAACAGTAACCTCTGCATAACCGGTTTTACGTTCGGTCAGAATTAATTGCCCGCCTCGTATTTCAGCGTTCAAAACACCGGTATCGCTGTTTGAAACTCTATAACTAAGAGTATCACCGTCTTTATCAACGATAATATCATTCAGATTAAGCTGGTGAGTTCCAAAACCGTGGTTGAGGTCAACTTCAGGTATGCTGATAACCTGCGGAACGGTATTTCCTGTTGAGAGTATGGCTAAGGTAAATGTAGAATTCGCATTGTTTCTAAGCCTGTCTCTTGCTGAAACCGTTATCTTAACTATACCAATACCGGACTCAGTAATCCTGAGCTTATCTCCTATAATTTCTGTCCTCGCGACAGTTCGATTATCCATACTCGTTGAGAAGCTCACCGGTCCGTATGCACCAGCATCAAACACGGGACTAAGTTCTATTTCATAACTGCCAAATCCCTGTTCAAAAGTCAAATCTGACAGAGGCTGCTTAACTAATGGTATCTCCGCAACAGGTTTGGTAACTTTTACATAAAAATCTTTCTTAAGAACATTGCCCTGATTATCATCTGCAGCGATAATAATTTTCGCCAACCCCGGAGTGGAAGGATTAATTGTCAACTGCTCTGCCGTAACAGAACTTTGTACGATGGTCTTAATATCAACTCCAAGATAATTCACCAGAGGGATACTGAGACTTTGAACTGCAAGAGTTGCAAGCATCGCAAAAATAAATCTGTAGGATGCCAGTCCTGTACGCTCTATATTATCACCCGTAAGAACGCCTGTTAAAGCACAATAAGGAACGTTGTTAACGGTGTATATTATCATCATTAAGTTATAGGTTATAAAGGCATATATTATTTTCTGCATGCCCGTAAGATTCGGAGCCGTAAACATTAGTATTCCGATAACACCGAAAGGAACCGCACTCCACAAAACCCAAGGCCTAAACTTGCCCCAGCGGGTTTTCGTCCGGTCCGAGATAGCACCCATCATAGGGTCATTGACTGCATCAAATATTCTCGTGGCAAGAAATATCCAGCCGGCAATCACGCCGGAGATTCCAAGAATGTCCGTATAAAAGAACATCAGGAACATCATAACTGCTTGGAAAATAAAATTGGCGGCACTGTCGCCGAGACTGTAGCCGACTTTCTCAACAATCGAGAGTTTCTGTGTTTGATGCATAAATTGCTCCTTCAATATGTATTAGTTTGGCTCAGAAATCGGTTTTTCACTAAATTTCTGAAAATATTTTAAGCAGGTATCACGCCAAATACCAGCATCTTTTTTGTGTTGTTGAAGTTTTTCAGCTACGTGTGAAAATAGGTAAGGATTGATATATTTCTCGACACGCTGCCAGTCCCCTGCCATTTTATCAACATAATCGGTACCAAGATAGTATCTATAACACAATTCATCCCATAATGTCCTGCCAGATTTCATTTTAAAATCCCACGGTACATGATGAAACCAAAGCAGATACTTTTCAGGACAGCTGTTAACATCATCGAAAATTTCACGCAAAGGCGAAAAATATTGACTTACAGCATTGCTTCCGGTTGAGCTTCGGTTAAAACCGATTCCGTTCGCGTCGGCTCGATGGTAATACACCGAGTTCCAATCGTCTCTGGCCGCACTGGCAAGCTGCGGTTCCGGGCCGTAATGAAAATCTTCCTGCATAATATGATGAAGCCCCAAAGGCGTCATATAATTAACACAAGCCTCCCAAGACCCCATCATCATAGATTCGATAGTAGCAACCGCAGCAGGTTCGCCGGTCAAGGTCGATTTAATCCACTCTTTCGCAATCTGTTCCGATGTCAGCTCATAATCCCAGCTTAGCCGCCCGTATGCATACCAATTGGCCTGTGCGAAAAGATGCCCGCACCAATTCCTATCATTTCCGGTATTAGCTACACCTGCTACTCCGGTAATATGATAACCGTGCAATGAACCGTCGATAATTTTGCCGAGACTCGAACCGCGGCCGTCGGCATAAGTATCAAAATCGAAATACTCCTTCCACATCGGTGCAAGATAAACCAGATGTGTCGAATGCCCAAGATATTCCTGCGTTATCTGCAATTCAAGCATTAACGGAGTCTTCGGCATAGCCCCGAACAATGGCAAGACAGGCTCGCGGGGTTGAAAGTCTATCGGCCCGTTCTTAGGCTGAACAAATACGTTTTTATGAAATTGACTGTCTAAAGGAACAAACTCCATATAAGCCCGCTTGGCTCTGTCAGGGTCGACATCTGCGTCATAAACGAACGCTCGCCACATAACAATTCCTTTATAAGGCTCAAGAGCCTCCGCCAGCATATTTGCTCCGTCAACATGCGTTCGCTGATAATCCTGAGGCCCCGGCATACCCTCGGAATTGGCTTTAACTAAAAAACCCCCGAAATCAGGTATTAGCTCATATATTTCTTTAGCTTTATCTTTCCACCACTGCCTAACTTTAGGATTCATCGGGTCCGACGTAGGTAAATCGCCTATGCCCCCCCGCCGGTTTCTGTCTATCTCAAACTCCGAGGATATCGGAGAAGAAAAATTAACCGATAAAAACACTTTTATCCCATAAGGCCGAAATACATCCGCCAAAGCCGCCGTCTTCTTCAAATACTCAGGTCTGAGAATATTCGGGTTGGCGTTTACATTATTTAGAACCGTACCGTTAATTCCGATTGAAGCATTGGCGCGAGCATAATCTTTATACCGCTCGTCTATCTTGTCCGGCAGCTCATTCCATTTCCATAAACTTTTACCTGCATAGCCGCGCTCAATCGTACCATTTAGATTATCCCAATGATTTAACAGGCGGTATTGTATTTTGGGGCTTGATATGATGTTAAGATTTTCAAGCGATTGGCCGGTTTGAATCAAACGCAAAAAAGCAAACATCCCATACAAAAGACCGTTATCATCGTTGGCGCAAACCAAGATTGTTTTCGAATTATTGAGCTTGGCCGTCTGGATTATATATCCTTCACTTCCCAGACCGTTCAATTTACCCGACAATCGGGCTTTATTAATTACATCTGATTCGCCTGCTTTGCATATATACAGACTGCCGAATCTATCCGACGATTTGTTAACGGAGATTTCTTTGCCTAAAAGACCTGCCAAGCCTTTAGATATCTCCTCTCGAATTATTGTACTCATTTCGGATTGGCCGGGAACAATAACAGATGAAATAAGACTGCGGTAAGACTTCAAAAGCTTTTCATTTTGAATTGTGTCGTATTTCAGCCAGAGCCGATAACCATCGTCTTTTGTAGTGACTCCGGACGCATTGGAAGTCTCAGGTTTGAACGGCGTGTCAAATAATACAAAAACGCCTATAATCAGAAAAACCAAAATTATAAGCGTTAATACTCCGCGCAATAACTCAAACTTCATAATTATCACTCGTTTTTAATAAGTGAAAATAAAATTCAGCCCGCCTTTTACGACATCAACCTTATCTCGCGGCAGTGATAATAAAGAAATGCTCTACTTTGTGCAACAACTTTTTTATTTAAGCCCGAAGCCAAAAAACAATGACGCTTGATTTTTAAGAATTTAAGAAATATCTAAATTTTACTTCACACACTCCCTGCGCAGCGGCAAAACCGCAACGCATTAAAATGCTTTCAGCAAAATTCATCGACAACCCCCCCTCATTGTACAAACTGTCCTCTTTTTTCAGCCTTATATATTTAGCAGTTTCAATCTCTCACTGCGACACCTTTCGGCGGAATAACCAACCCAAAAGCATCGCAAACGGCAATTCACTTCTAAAACAACGGCAACTAACTGTATTTGATTTCAAACTCAGCTACTCACAACTTAAGGCTTAGCAACCCACATCTTTCCACTCCTATGCGGATTTCGGTGACCATTGTCCCAATCTTGTACATCGATGGCAGTAAAAACTGCCCATTTTTTCAGATACTCAACATGACCATCATAGAATAATACGTTTACACCTTCTGAATGGCGATAAGCAGTGGCACCCCAACCGCCTCTGCCTCGATACTCGTCGTTGGTAGCTCTCGGCCCTAATACTGGATTATTCCAAAATTGGACATGGTTAGCCCCATTCCAACTAACCCACCAGTCACCAACGCCTTCGGTGAACATCAATTTCTCAGCAGGATTCTTAACATCAGACTGCTTATGACCCACCAAATTATGCCATGCGTTTCCCCAATCACCTTGAGCCAAACCTTGCAAATTGTATCCATAGCTGATCAAAACAGAACCATCAAGAGCACGCGAAGGGTCTCTCACGTTCAAATCACTTGGACATTGCTGTTTCCTTGGAAGCGTATATAAACTTGCATCGTTGCTACTTGTACGCGGGCCTTCGCCATCATCATAAGCGTCTATTTGCATATATTTGCGAAAATCAGGGTTGCGAATCCACTGAATCGTCTGGTCATTGCCATTCCTATCCACTCCGGGATAACCAATCGGAACAAAATACCCATTCCACGCACTAACATAGCTCATGTTTGCCTGTCCGATACCTTTCATATTATTGCCGCAAACAACTCGCCGAGCAAGCTCTCTGGCCACGTTTAAACTCGGGACCAAGACAGCCATCAGCAGGGCAATAATAGAAATCACCACCAGCAGCTCCACTAACGTGAACGCTTGCCTCTTTTTCATGATTTGTTCCTTTCAAAAACAGTTTATAAAAAAACGACACGATTTATGAAAAATAGCTTGCCCGGCTATGGCGGCTCGACTCCAACCGAGCCGCCATTCCGGACGCTTATAATATCCTATTTTCTTTGAATATCCAATTAAATATACGGCAAATATTCTAAAGTTGTTCAATTATTACAGCCATGGTGTTTCGCAGCCTGAGCCACCTGGTGTAGTACACTTCGCCCAGTCAATTGCCAATAGTGCGAAATCTACCAAATCTACATAGCAGTCTTGGTTAAGATCAGAAAGCATTCCGACATTTTCGCCGCTGGGAACAAACCAGTACGGAGTCCCGCCGCCACTTGCATGCAAAAAGCCTTCATCTGGATTGCCTCTTGCCCATATTTCCTCACAACTCTGCGGCTGCCATGCATTATAATGAGCCTGTATGCGCTCGGTAGATAAAACGCCGTTATAAACAGCGAATTCATCTATATAACCGTTGAAGCAGCTATAAAGCCATCCCCAGTCATTCATACCGCCAACAACAAGAGATATAAGCTCAGGTCCCATTCGTGCAGGTAAACCGCTAAATGCCATTGCTTGCTGCAGAGGCGCACTCTCAGTAAACAGATGTGCGTTAGGCGGAATGCCAATATGTATCTCACGTCCCGAAGCAGGACCATCAATACACAAAAACAGCTCTGTTACTGTACCATCTGGATTGAAATTAAACGTAGCTGGAGAGTAAATAGGCGGAGTACCCATGACACCGAATCCTATGGACCATTCCTCATCAACCTGGGCTGTATACAAGTCAAATGTTTGAGTGCCGCTGTCATCTGTTTGCTGAATATACAGTCTGATCGGCTGTAAATACGGGGAGGCTTCATTAGTTCTGGCACGAATACCACCGACTTCATAAGAATTACCCGGCACCAGCGTGCCTGCGGTAATCAGGGACATCAAGTCCTGTTTTATACCATCGGTCGTACTTGTTCTGCCGGTTAATCTGGCATAGGGGGTTCCACCAGGTCCGCCGCTGGATAACCTACTAAGTGTGCCGCTGCCTTGAACTGCCCATGGGGTTAAAGGACTGCTAAAGTTTATGTTTTGCAGCAATTCCACTCCGCCGTTAGGCTGAGATACAGTCTCAATAGCCAGATTCTCGCCATTCAAATAGAATTGCATGTGCATGGATTCATTCGGTTCATCCTCTTGATATGTAACAACAATATGGTTCCATGTTTCATCATAAGGTGCTTCGACTCCGGTATACCAGAATTTCGGCCCGCCTAAAACACGGAAGTAAGCAGGGCTGTTTTCGTCCGCTCTAAGAGCAGCTACGCCGGGTGCCCGAGGTTCACGCAGATAAGAGCGAATCTGGTTGAAGAAATAAGCAGTATTTTCAGGCTGAGGTTGGCCCGCAGGCAAAGTCTTATACCAGAATTCAAAACTTAAACTGGCCGGATATACGTCTCCGGCAAAGGAAAACTTATCGCCTATTGAGTTGTATGCAGATTCACCCTCTTGTAATGTATTCCGAACTGCCAATGCCCATGCGCCACCGTCACCTCGTCCGCCGTCCCGAGCAGAACTATCAACCAGTATGCTGTTGCCGATGCCGCCGGCTTTTACAATCTTCGTAGCATCATTCGGTTCACCTTCAGCAAGCTCGGTTTTAATATAACCTATCCTCGGATAAGGATACAGAGATGAATCAAACGGGAAATCATGGTTAAACTGTAAATACAATGCAGGTTCATCTTCCAGAACTGCGCTTTTATACCTATCAGCATATCGTATGGCCGGTGCCGCTAAAGACATCGCAGCCACATACAAACACAAAACTGCAACACACATTGTTATAACTTTAAATCTATATTTCATAGTACCTTCTCCTTATTCCTTATTTTGCAGACGCTTATACATAATTATAAAGTCAACATTAATCACAAGCCAGATTAATTAGGATCATTACCACCAAGCCACTGGCCTACAAATTCAGCAAGATCATCCTCGTCAACTACACAATCTCTGTTAAGGTCGCCAAGATGATTGAATCCGCCGGATAAAACATCTAAGCAGTCATCCACTTGGACATCATCTACTTGACGGACATTAAGCCCTAATATCGAGTAGCCCGTATTAACAGAACCCATCAGTCTGAGAATTCTCCAGCCGATTCTATACTCGCCCGGGTAAAGGTTTACTAAAACACGATTTGCAGGGATTGGCTCAGCTGGTGCATTATCCTGGGCAAGAGTGCCAAGGGCTCTGCCTACAACTTTCCCGTTTACTGTAATGCCAAGAACATCGAAGTTCGTTTCACGTACACTTATGACAGGTGATATTGAATACTGTGCAGCTTCAAGAATTTCTACGTCATACTCCGCGAATTCCCACCAATTAAACGATGTTATCGTTGGCATTCCCTGATAGAAAGGATAATTCGCATCATCAGGCCAGTTCAATACGGTTGGGCCGTAAATATTATCCTCTGTGTCGCCGCCGCCTTCAGCACGGTTGTTATAATCTCCGGCTCTGTCCCACGGAACTGCAGGAATGAAAAATACATTAGGATCTCCGTGACCTTGATCGGTAGGATATTCTAACTGGTATGCAGACTGTGCTTTTCTCTTTACAAGCTGCAATGCATTAAGCTGACCCGTAAAACCCAAACGAGTACGCGTATTAGGATCAGTACTGAAAACATTTACATCTTCGAAAATAACGTAATTCTGTCCTTCAACAAAGGTTCCGGTATAACCGCCGGTTACACTCTTTGTAATTTCGCCGCCTGAACCTTCCCATTCCATTGTGAAATTGCCGTCTGTAGCTCCGTAAACATAAATATCAAAGTTTCCTCTATAAGCGTTTCGTCCGAAAATCTCGATTGCCGCGTTAGGACCCATCGCCTCAAAACCATCATCCATCAAACCCGGATTATTAGGGTCGCCACCGCCGAAAGAATTAACATCTTCACCGGATGTGCCGAGCCATACCTGAGCTTCATAAATGCTGGTAAAGTTCGGGTCATCAGCTTGAGATTCTTGATATTTCTCATTAGATAAATGAGCAGTTCCTTCGGAACCGACTGCTATCGCCCAGCCGCCATAATAAACTACCCAATAATTGCCGCCCGGGCCATCATAAGCTCCATAACCGCCGTTATAGAAATTGGTATCTTCCCAGCCATTTATATCAACATTGATAACGCTATATTTGGCTACCGCTATCCCCGTGATAGCAAGACACAGTAAAAACACACTTAGTAATTTCATTTTTTCCATCTTGAAACCTCCTGAAATTGTTTTTAGTTTCGTTCTGTACACCCAATATCCTCGCTACTTGTTTACATTAATTAATCGGCCCTTTTTTGCTTTATCTGCACACTCCTCCAAAAAATTTAAAATAAAAGGTTGGTTTGATCTCTATAATTTAAGAATTGCTTTATATTTCTCATTAATAACTTGTGTGATGAATAATGCATAATCGACTTCTGAATCTCAACCACAAACACTGTTATAGCCATATACAGAAACACGGCAACAATCTGAAAACAAGGCACTTTCACACAGCCCTTTATGTTCTCTTGTGCTTTCTAAATACACCTTTCATTGTTTTTGAGCAAACAAGTAAGCGTCTAATAAATCACATTATCATCATTTAGGACTTACGTCAAGCTTTTTTCCTAATTTTTTTGCATTTTTTTACAAAAATCGCGATTTTAAGCTGTAAACACATTAAGTTCCGATAATTATATTCTGCCTTATTATCGGACTATCTGCGATACTAAAACCGCTTACTCATCAAAACCAAAGACCCCTTTTGGTGCACCAAAACAGCGTTAAAAAGACAATCCTTTGTGTATTTATCAAAACATCCTTGACAAAACCCTAATAATACTGTACTATAACTCTCAAGTAAGGGCTAACTATAGGCTGATAAATGTTGGTTTTTGTGCCGATTTTGAGGCTGTTGCAAGCATTTTTTTAATCTTTAGGGTGATGAAAAATTCAAAATGGCCGCATTAATGACAAGTATTTTCCTTACATCTTGCCAAAACTCTAATCGTTTTGAGACGATACTTACAATATTTCGTCTTTTACACGAAAAACAATCAACTTTTTTGTTAAATCTTACGGTCCCATAAAAGTATTTTTATCGCGGCCTAATCGTCGAAATAACAGTTTTTACCTAAAACCAGCTATAATAAAGACTTAAAATAAGGAGAGTACAATGTCTGTAACTAAATCCCTGCGGATTTTTGCTCTGATTGCTGTTTTAATATCCACCGGATACGCAGCTACAGGCACAATCAATACTAATACACGTTATCAGGAAATCGAGGGCTTTGGCGCCGCGGCGGCATGGTATCAAAACCATCTTTTATATCACCAAAATGCGAACGAGCTTTATGACCTTTTATTTGATGAACTCGGGCTGGATATATATAGAGTGCGCAACACCTATAACCAAGGTACAGAAGGCACTAACTACATGAACCAGACCAGCCAAATAGTAGCTGCCGCTAAACAGCGCAACCCAAATCTAAAGGTTCTGATTTCATCTTGGTCGCCCCCTGCTTCGCTAAAGAGCAATGGCAGTTTGAGCGGCGGAGGTAATGCTACGCTGGCCAAAACTGGCGGCGGAGCGTTTCGTTATACCGATTTTGCAAACTGGTGGGCTGACAGTATAACCGCATGGGCAGGTTATGGAGTAAATGCCGATTATATCAGTATTCAAAACGAGCCTGATTTTGATGCTACATGGGATTCGTGCCGATTCAATCCCACACAAACTTCGAGCATTGCCGGCTATAATTTAGCCTTCGATGCTGTTTACAACGCGCTTAATTCACGGTTCGGTTCATCTATGCCCAAGATGCTCGCACCGGAAACAACCGGCTTTTACGGGTCAAGCGGGCATAGTCTTCATAATTATCTCACAGCCATTACCAATCATTCTCGTGTTTACGGTTATTGCCATCATCTTTATAATATCGGCGCGGGCGATGACCCAGATCAGTATATCAGTGCTATGACTATTTTCAATTCCTCATGGGGCAGCAAACCTCTATTTCAAACCGAATATGAAAAAGCTACTAATGTATGGCCTGATGCATATAACATGGCTTTATTGCTGCATAATTCTCTGGCGGTCGAGAATGTTTCAAGTTATCTTTACTGGGACTTGGTATGGAACACCGGCGGATTGGTAACAATTCCGTCACATGGCGGATCCACATATACCATTAATTCCGATTTCTACGGTTTAAAGCATTATTCCGCTTTTATCTTTCCGGGATGGCGTCGCGTAGCGGCAACGACGAACAGTTATCCTAATCTTAGAATAACTGCTTTTGTAAATCCTGCGGAAGACCAGATGACAGTTGTAATTATAAATACTCATTCCAGCTCAACTATAGGATTAGACCTTTCTTTTCAGGGTTTTATGATTAACAGCGGAAGCGTTTATAGAACCACTTCTTCACAAAACTGCGTACCAATCGGAACTTACAACGGGACAAGCACGCTTAATTTACCAGCAAAATCTGTTACAACACTTTCTTTGTCGGTTACACTGGGCAGTATATGGCTAAACACATCTTCAGGGCCGAACGGTTCTGTAACTGTGCCGGGAGAAGGTGATTTTCTTTATATTAAGGATACCTATGCTGATATCTCTGCGACACCCGACCGTTTTTATGATTTTTCTCACTGGAGCGGCTCGGCTGTAAGCGCAGGCAAGGTAGCAAATCCTTACGATGCCAATACTACCGTTTTAATGGATACGAACTATTCGGTAATTGCAAACTTCGTTCTCGGTCCGGTAGATACAACACCGCCTACACCAAATCCGATGACATGGGCGGTAGAACCTGTAGCCTCCGGTTCGACCTCAATTACAATGGTTGCGACAACAGCTACTGATGAAAGCGACCCAGTTCAATATTATTTCTACTGCGTTACCGACCCCAGCAAAAGCAGTTCATGGCAGAGCAGTACCACTTATACAGCTACCGACCTTAATCCCATGACATCATATTCTTTTATGGTTAAAGCCCGTGACAGCTATTTGACTCCGAACGAGACAGCATATTCGGTTGCTAAAGCTGCAACTACCCAAACGCCGTTATCGACTATACACATCCTTGACGAGTGGGTTTCAGGAGACAGTATTGATATTCAAGCAGGTCCTGACAGAGTTTTGGTACTTATAGCACATGCCGAATACGGTAATACTAATATTACTCTTGACTCTGTGACTTACGGTGGTCAGCCAATGATTAAAGTTGACGAAATTATGGTTGGTACATTCTCAAGAGCATACGCTGCAGCATTTATTTTGCCCGAATCTGATATCGTTCTGGCATCAGACAATATGTTTGTTCCGACATGGAGCTCCGAACCGTCACACACTGCCTATTCCAGCGCATTCTTCGCAGGCGTTGATCAATATAATATAATCGGTGCATCAGCCAATAATCTCAATTCGAGTTCTTCGCCTGCTACTATTACAACTTCCGAACTTACAACAGATGAAGGCAATATGGTTATTCTCGGTGCTTCCTGCGGCAACCCGGGCATTTATACATTCAACAATAATTTTGCAGGCATTAGTCAGTCGTTTGGAAATCAGGTTACAGGGGCGGCCGGTCATAAAGCTGCGACAGGGTTTCCGGAAATCCCCAGCGTAACACATAATACCCCTAACAGGCAGGTAATACTGGGCTTTGTGCTGCAGTCTTCAGATTTTGTTGACGAGCCGCCTGCAAATCCGACAGGATTAACCGCAACAGCAGGCAATAATCTTGTTTCGCTTGACTGGGATGATAACACAGAGCCTGATTTAGCAGGATATGATGTTTATCGCTCGGAAACTCAGGGCAGCGGCTACAGCAAGATTAACGTTTCATTAGTTATCGACTCGGATTACATCGATTATACAGCGGAAAACTGGAATACATATTACTATGTAGTTAAAGCGATTGATAACGGCAGTAACGAATCAGGTTATTCAAACGAAGCTTCGGCTACGCCTGATTTCCAAAACTGCGACGATGTCATAGCAGGCGGAT
>CAYMOE010000023.1:0-31163 GCA_964391985.1 uncultured Pirellulales bacterium | reverse complement strand
CCGAACAGCAGAGCTACAACACAGCCGTATGGCAGAATAATTCTTGCGGCGGTTCCAATAGCGAATGGATGCACTGCAACGGAGTTATTGGATTCGGCAACACCCCGTAATTTTTTTTGACACTGTCAAACAAATTCAAAAAAACTGCCCGGTTTTTGACCGGGCAGTTTTTTACTTCTATAAATGCATTTCTTCAGGCAAATGTTTTTTAGCTGCTAATACAGCAACAATCCTCAAAATACCGGTTTTATGTTTTATTGCCGCTCGACATCTCGCATAAAAAATATGACCTAAAACGGCAAAATAAACCGAATAAATGTTATAAATATGAGAATTTATCACTTGACTTTTCTTGTTGTTTTTGACATTCTCAATAATAGCTTGGTATAATAATGCCCATAGGGGACATTATTGCGCAATTGAAATATTCCCAAGAAACGGAGGTGTTCGGTCATAAGCTTTTGCCCTTTAGACGTGTTTTCTGATGTGTTTTGGCGCAGCTTTACATTCATTTCTAAATGCTTAACAGTACAAGATTTATGGAGAAGAAGTTATGAAGAAATTTTTATTAGCAATGGCTTTAGTGGCCCTCTGCGCTGCGGTTGCCCAAGCAATAACCTCCAATGAAACGGGCACTCATGACGGATACTTTTATTCATTTTGGACCGATGGCGGCGGGTCAGTAAATATGACTTTGGGTTCCGGCGGCAATTACAGCGTCGTATGGACTAATTGCGGAAATTTTGTTTGCGGTAAAGGCTGGAATCCCGGAAACAGTTCAAGCATAAGCTACACAGGCAGCTTCAATGGCGGCAACAATGGATATTTGGCTCTCTATGGGTGGACGAGAAACGCACTTATAGAATATTACGTCGTTGATAACTATGGGAATTGGACGCCCCCGGGAGCGACGTCATCGGGCACTATGAGCAGTGACGGCGGAACATACAACTTATATAGGACACAGCGAGTAAACCAGCCTTCCATTGACGGCACTGCGACTTTTTACCAGTACTGGAGTGTCCGGACGTCAAAGAGGTCAAGCGGAACAATTACTTTCAGCAACCACATTAACGCGTGGGCAAATCAAGGCTGGAATCTGGGAAGCGAGTGGAATTACAAGATAATGTGTACAGAGGGATATCAAAGCAGCGGAAACTCTAATGTAACAGTGGGCGCTGCCGGCACCATTACAACAACAACGACCACAACCACCAGCGGCGGCAGCAGCCAGTTCGAAGCCGAAAACTACACCAGTCAAAGCGGCACAACGACAATGCCTGCTGATGACGGGATAGCCGTTCAATATTCAAGCTCATCTAGCTACACCGCACACAATGTCAATTTCGGAAGCACCGGCCCGTCATCAATGTCGGTACGCGGTTATTATTCAGGTTCCGGAATGCAAATCAGGTTCTATCTGGATAGCGAGAACGGTACGAATTTCTGTACCATATACCAAAGCGGTTCCGGCTCATGGTTTACATCATCCAACTCCTGTTATCCGAGACCGACAGGCACGCATACTGTCTATGTTAAGGTAAGCGTCCCGAATGGTCAGGTAAACTGGTTTGATATTCCAGGCGCCTCGAACGGCAGCGGCTCGACAACTACAACCAGCGCTTCATCGACAAGCACTACTGCTGCCAGTTCGACAAGTACTACTGCTGCCAGTTCGACAAGTACAACTGCGGCCAGTTCGACAAGTACAACTGCGGCCAGTTCGACAAGCACTACAAGCTGGTGGAATACTACAAGCACTACTACAACCAGCGCCAGCTCGACAAGTACTACTGCCAGCGGCAGCAAAACGATTGTCGTCAGAGCACGCGGAACAAACGGCAGTGAGCAGATTAGACTGCAAGTCGGCGGCTCGACAATAGCAACATGGACATTGGGAACAAGCATGGCAAACCGCACAGCAACTACAAACAACTCAGGCGGAATCAACGTTGAGTTCTTCAACGATGCAAGCGGCAGAGATGTACAGGTGGACTATATCGTAGTAAACGGTTCGACCCGTCAGGCCGAGCAGCAGAGCTACAACACAGCCGTATGGCAAAATAGCTCCTGCGGCGGTTCATACAGCGAATGGATGCACTGCAATGGAATTATTGGATTCGGCGACACACCATAATTTTTTTGACAATTTAAAATGAATTGAAATAGGCTGCCCGGTCAAAAGCCGGGCAGCTTTTTTACATCATATAATACATTTCTCTCGCACAACTGTAGGTTCATTTTAGTAAATTCGATTGTCAGCGACTTCCGATTCTATGGCAGGATTTCGAGATTACCGAGACTTTGCATGGCATAATTTAGTGTTTAGTTTTTAGTGCTTAGTTTTGAGTTATTCTTAGATACTGGATTCTCGTAATTAAAAATCTGCGTTCTATTTTCATCTTGATTGATTCGCAAAAACTTTGTATAAATGTTCCTTTTAAGAAGAGTCGGTGGGGCAATACCTGCTGCAAAATGGGCTTTTTCAGCAAAATTTAGCGGTTTGGCCCGGTCAAAAACAAAGGTATTCGCACACCAAAAACGCAATTTTAATATAACTTTTTTAAAAGGCAGGAAAAAAATGGCACGTAAAATGGTTCCAATGGATGCGAATGAAGCAGCCGCTCACGTAGCCCACGCTACTAACGAAGTTATCGCAATTTATCCTATTACGCCAAGTTCGCCTATGGGCGAAATTTCAGATGAGAAAACCGCTTCGAGTCAGCCGAACATCTGGGGCACCATTCCTTCGGTTACTGAAATGCAGTCCGAAGCCGGAGCCGCCGGTGCGGTTCACGGCGCTTTAGCTGCGGGTGCGCTTACGACGACGTTTACTGCATCGCAGGGATTGCTTTTGATGATTCCGAATATGTACAAAATCGCCGGCGAGCTTTTGCCGACTGTTTTTCATATTACTGCTCGTTCCTTGGCCTGTCAGGCTTTGAGCATTTTCGGCGACCATTCCGACGTAATGGCCTGCCGACAGACCGGCTGGGCGATGCTTTGTTCAGGAAGCGTCCAGGAAGTTATGGATTTTGCACTGATTGCTCAGCAGTCAACTTTGGCCTCGCGAGTCCCGTTTTTGCATTTCTTTGACGGTTTCCGCACCAGCCACGAAATACAAAAAATCGAACAGCTCACCTATGACGATATGCGGCAGATGATTGATGATAAATTAATCGCCGCCGTCCGCGAACGCGCCCTGACACCCGACCGCCCGATGATAAGCGGCACGGCGCAAAATCCAGATGTATACTTTCAAGGTCGGGAAAGTATCAATAAATATTATTCGGCGGTTCCGGAGATAGTTCAGCAGACGATGGATAAATTCGCGAAGATTGCTGGAAGGAATTATCGTTTGTTCGATTATGTCGGGGCGAAAGATGCCGAGAAGGTGATAATTATTATGGGTTCAGGTGCGGAGACGGTTCACGAGACGGTCGAATATCTGAATTCGCAGGGTGAAAAGGTCGGGGTATTGAAGGTTCGTCTTTTCCGGCCTTTCAGTGTGAAGCATTTTGTGGAAGCTTTGCCGTCGAGTGTGAAGAAAATCGCGGTTTTGGACAGGACGAAGGAGCCCGGAGCAATCGGGGAGCCTTTATATTTGGATGTTCGCAGCGCTATAGGTGAAGCGATGTTCGCCAAGCAGAGCAGTTTCAGTAAGTATCCTGTTATAGTGGGCGGAAGATACGGGCTGGGGTCGAAGGAATTTACTCCTGCGATGGTTAAGGCTGTGTTTGATAATCTCGATGCGGCAAATCCGCAGAATTCGTTTACAGCCGGTATTATAGATGATGTAAGCAATACCAGCCTTAAATCAGATGAGTCTTTCCGTATACCTGATGAAGGTGTTTATTCGGCTATGTTCTGGGGTCTGGGTTCAGACGGGACTGTTGGTGCGAATAAAAATTCGATTACGATTATCGGGGAGCAGACGGATAATTACGCTCAGGGATATTTTGTGTATGACTCTAAGAAGGCCGGTGCGGTAACTGTTTCTCATTTACGGTTCGGCGAAAAAATGATACGCAGACCATATCTGATTGAAAAGGCGGATTTTGTGGCTTGTCATAATCCGACGTTCCTTGAAAAATATGATATGCTTTCGGCAGCGAAGAAAGGGGCGACATTTTTACTGACGAGCATACATCCTGCTGAAGAAGTTTGGGATACACTGCCTCAGGAAGTTCAAAAGCAGATTATCGATAAGAAGCTGAAGTTCTATGTGATTGACGCGATTGATATTGCTCAGAATTTGGGTCTTGGCGCTCGGATTAACGTGATTATGCAGACGGCGTTTTTCAAAATCAGCGGTGTGATACCTCTGGATAAATCGATTTCCGCGATTAAACAGGCGATTGTGGATACATACGGCAAGAAGGGCGAGAAGGTTATTAAGATGAATAACGCGGCAGTGGATGCCGCTTTGGATAAAATATTTGAGGTTAAAGTTCCTGACAAAGTTACCAGCAAGAAGAAGATGCCGCCGGTTGTTCCGAGTGATGCTCCTGATTTTGTGAAAAATCTGACAGCGGAGCTTATGTCGCTTCGCGGAGATAAGGTGCCTGTCAGCAAAATGCCGGTTGACGGAAAGTTTCCTACCGGTACTACTCAGTTCGAAAAGCGGAATATCGCAGTAAATATTCCGGTATGGGAGCCGCTGATTTGTATTCAGTGCGCGAGGTGTTCACTTCTTTGTCCGCACGCGGCGATAAGGGTAAAGGCTTATAAATCTGAAGAGTTGAAAAACGCTCCTAAGACTTTTAAGAGCGCTGATGCCAAAGGCAAAGAATTTGCCGGGATGAAATTTACGGTTCAAACTGCACCGGAAGACTGCACAGGGTGCGGGGCATGTGTTGTTAACTGTCCGGCATTGGAAAAGGACGCTAACAAACAGCCGACCGGCAGACATGCGATTAATATGTCGCTGCAGGAACCTTTGCGTGAGAACGAGCGGGAAAATTATTCATTTTTCCTTTCACTGCCGAATACCGACCCGAAACTTTTCAATCCATCGACGATGAAAGGAAGTCAGTTGATTCAGCCGCTGTTCGAATACTCCGGTGCGTGTGCGGGATGCGGCGAGACTGCTTATGTGAAATTACTGACTCAGCTTTTCGGCGACAGATTGTTTATGGGTAACGCTACAGGCTGTTCGTCTATTTACGGCGGTAATTTGCCGACGACTCCTTACGGCAAGCGCAGCGACGGCCGGGGGCCGACATGGAGCAACAGTCTTTTCGAGGATGCGGCAGAATTTTCGATGGGAATGAGATTGACAGTGGATAAATTCAGGCAGTATGCGGCTGAGTTATTGAAAAAAGTTTCTGATTTGGGCTGTGTTGATAAAACTTTTGCGGATGAAATTCTTGCCGCCTTTAAAGCTAACGACCCTTCGCAGGATGCAATCGAGCAGCAAAGACAGCGAGTCGAGAAACTTAAATCACAGTGCGCAAAGAGTAAAGAGGCAGATGTTCAAAGATTACTTGGCATTTGTGATTATCTTGTCCGTAAGAGCGTCTGGGGGATGGGCGGAGACGGCTGGGCGTATGATATCGGTTACGGCGGTCTTGACCATGTTCTTGCCAGCGGTGTCGATATAAATCTTCTTGTTCTTGATACAGAAGTTTATTCTAACACCGGCGGTCAGATGTCCAAATCGACCCCGATAGGCGCAGTAGCTAAGTTCGCGGCGGGCGGTAAACCCCGACCCAAAAAAGACCTCGGGATGTTAGCTATGACTTATGGAAATATATATGTCGCTAAAATCGCGATGGGAGCCAATCCGAATCAGGCAGTTAAGGCGTTTGTGGAAGCTGAGTCTTATCCTGGGCCATCTCTTATTATCGCTTATGCACATTGCATTGCTCACGGAATCGATATGACAATGGGCTATCAGGAGCAGCAAAAAGCTGTTAATTGCGGGCACTGGCCGTTATATAGATTCGACCCTCGGTTGAAAGAACAGGGTAAGAATCCTTTGCAAATGGATTCTAAAGCTCCGAGTTTAGATTTGGCTGAATATATTTATGGAGAAAATCGTTATCGTTCTTTACAGAAAGCCAATCCCGCGGCTGCGGCAGAGCTTCTTGTTTATGCGAAGCGCGAGGTTGCGAGCAGGTCAAGATTGATACAGCAATTATCCGAATTGCCTTGTGATACGGACTGTAAACAATAGGCGGAAGCAGTTTTAATATAGGTTTGCGTCCGAAGGATTTTTGAGTACTAAAGAGCAAAAAAATGCTCACGGAGGGGTTTTTTCTGCACTTTTTTCGAATATAGCAGTGCTTGTTGTCTATACTGAAAAGGTCGTATTTATAGGTCTCAATGCAGGGGTTTTGTTCCGAACAAATACGGCTTCTAAACAGTATAAAATTCTTATTGCTTGGAAGAGGCGTATCTTAAAAGTGAATCGGATGAATTTGCCTGACGGCCTTAGCTGGTATAAGCCCTTGTAAAAAAAGAACTTAGGTTCATCTGTTTACGCGATATCCACGGAGGGGATTCTTTGAAACATCGGGCTAATTTGAAGCATCAATTGTCTTGGATTATAAACCGAAATAGTTCGGTAATATCGCGTCTTAGATTGTTTGTTAATAAGGACTTAATATAGTTAAGCCTAAATATTCTTGTACCGATAGAATTAACAGGTGTAAAGGGCATTTGAAATTTATGAGATATTTTTTTTATAATCGGAGGCTTTGTTGAAAATGCTATTCGCTTCTTTGCGGAAAGTCATATTGGTACTTCAACTTGTTGTTTGTATAACAGCGGTTTGTTTTCTAAGCGGGTGCAGTGATGAGTTTTGGGACCCGACTCAGATAGGCAGATTCAGACCGGTACCGGCAGTAAATGTTATTCTTGATTCACTCGGTGTTGCAGATGAAAAATCATCCGAATGGGCCGGAGCGGAGGACCCTAAACCTATCGATGTTATGATATTTGAAACGGACCACACGTTTGCCGCGGGTGATACATTACGAGTTTCTGTTTACGAATTACTTGAGCCGGGGCAGATGTTCGTTGACAGCTATGTAGTTACTGAAACAGGTAAGATATCGATACCTGAAATAGGTGTTATCGAAGTAACAGGTCTTACTGAATCGCAGCTTTCCGAAGAAATAAAGCGTATCCTTTCTCCCAGTATTCTTAAAGAGCCTGTTGTTACTGTAATATCTCTAAGCTCCGAACGACGAACTTTCTCAATTTTAGGCAGTGCTGTTCCCAATCCGGGTCGCTATGGAATACCTCGCTACGATTTTAGGCTTAATGATGCACTTGCCATATCCGGGGTATCGGCCCAATTCAATACCAGCTATATCTATGTGACTCGTGCAATAACTCAGAGAGAGCTTGCTTATGATTCTCATTCGAGAAGAACTTCTACAAACAATGCTAATAGACCCAATGTAACCGACAAGGAATTGCTTGAGGTGGTATCTCCTCGTGCGGGTCTATCACGTCCTAATAATAATCTTGTAATTACAACCACCGAGATGTCCATAGATTCCGAATTATCAGATATGGCCAAACCTCAGAGCATTTACAGCGGTTCAAGCAGTAATACCAAACAGCAGACCGCAGCAGAGCAATCAGGGGATGTCGAATGGATATTTAGAGATGGTCAATGGGTGCCTGTTCAGGTCGGGTCTGTTGAACCTCGCCCGAGCAGTAATACCGAACAGCAGACTGCAGCAGAGCAATCAGGGAATATCGAATGGATATTTAGAGACGGTAAATGGGTTCCTGTTCAGGTCGGGTCTGTTGAACCTCGTCCGAGGACCGATTTCGAACGCGAACAAGCTGTGAGTACTCGCGAGCCGCTTCGTCAGCAGCTTCCGGAAACATTCGATTGGGAGCAGCTTGGAGTTGGGGCGGTTCAGACCAGAGTTATTAAAATCCCGAGCGATAAGCTGGCGGGCGGCGACCCGAGATACAATGTTGTCATAAGACCCGGTGATACAGTTCACGTTCCTCTTGATATTATCGGGGAATTCGCTATCATGGGTAATGTTAACAGCCAAGGCTATATTAATCTTACGGGAAGACCAATGACGCTGAAGATGGCGATTGCCGCTGCCGGAGGTCTTGGACCTTTAGCTTGGCCGAAACGATGCGAAGTTACCCGCAGGATAGGTAAGAACAAAGAAGAAACGGTAATGGTTGATTTGGACAAGATTGCCAAAGGTCTCGAGCCCGATTTCTTTATTAAGCCGAATGATTTAATTAATGTCGGAACTCATCCTACCTCAAGGTGGCGAGCGGTTCTGAGAAATTCTTTCAGGGCGACTTATGGTTTTGGATTTGTCTATGACCGTAATTTTGCAGACCGTGATTTTGGAACGAGCAGACCAATACCGAATTGGTTTTAAAATGTAGTAGAAAATGACCGAACAAAGTGCTGCCTGTAATATTGAGTCGGTATCTGGAAATGGTAACCGAACTGAATGGAGTGAGCTTGGCATTCATACTTATGTCAAAGTCGGTATTATTGCTGCGCTGTTTTACTGGTTCTTTCGTATCGAAATCGATAAAATAGTAGGCCAATGGATATCAGACACAAGCTGGTCTCACGGATTTATCATTCCTCTTTTCAGCTTATACTTTTTAAATCAGTCAAAAACCGAAATACTTAATCTCGAATACAAGCCAAGCTACCTTGGTCTTGTTTTTCTGATGATAGGGGTGCTGTTCTATCCTCTTAATATGATACAAATACGATTCGGGTATCTCAGCCCTATGGCTATGATAGGCACTCTTGGTGCGGTTGTATTGTTTTTGGGCGGCTGGAAGCTGATTAAATACACATGGCTTCCCATCATCTATCTGGTTTTTGCTGTTCCTATTCCTGACCGTTATTATCGTGCTATTACAATACCTATGCGTAAATGGGCAGCTTCAATTGCAGCGATATTGCTTGATATGGTCAAAGATATCGAGGCTACGGCTACAGGGGTTATGGTCGATGTGATATACAAAGGTGAACGTGTCGAGCCTGCCATAGATGTAGCTGAAGCCTGCAGCGGAATGCGGCTTTTAATGGCTTTTTTAGCTCTTGGCGTTGCGATGGCTTATCTTCATAAAAGGCCGATATGGCAGAGGCTGGTTCTTCTGGCGAGTACTATTCCGATAGCAATATTCTGTAATATAGTCCGTGTAGTGCTTACATGTTTTATTTATATCCTGATAAATCCAGAATACGCCCAAGGCATATATCATGATATGCTTGGTCTGGCTATGTTGTTTCTTGCCTTCGGTCTTTACGGGTGTCTTGCGTGGTTTATGTCTAATCTTGTGGTTGATGAAAGCCAAATGCAACCGGTTCAGGAGGATGTTATTATCCGAAAAATCGGAGGGCCGGATTCGCAATGAGAAATCTAATGAAGATATATCTACAGCCTCATTTTTTGATATGTATTATAATTCTTGCCGGTGCTTCTTGGGGTATGTCCGCAATAGAAAAATATTTTAGCATCTGGTTTGTTAAGGAACCGATAGCCCTTAAAAAGCCGCTCGAACTGCTTGATGAAGAAAAGCTCAAGCCGTTTGAGGTTGTGCGAAAACTTACAATCGATAACAAAGATATACTCAAAAGTCTCGGAACCGAGGATTATATACAATGGGTATTACGCGATACAGAAGCCTCGCCTGACAGCGTTGCTCAAAGCTTTATGCTTTTTATTACTTACTATGACAAGCCTGATTCCGTTCCTCATGTTCCTGAAGAGTGTTATAGCGGAGGGGGTTTTGCGCGAGTCAGCTCAGACCCTATTCGGTTTAATGTTGATTGGATGCCTAAATCAGATATTAATGAAAAACTTATTGATAAGAAAATAAACAGGATGAGAATTCCCGGCCAATATGTGCTGTTTGCACGAGAAGGCAGGAATATATGGCAGCCGAGAGTCGAGTTTCCTGTGTTGTATTTTTTTAATGTAAATGGTGCATATGTAAACACAAGAACCGAAGCTCGATACGGTTTAGCGAAGAACATATGGTCTAAACATTCGTACTTCAGTAAGGTGGAGTTTGTGTTTAATCAGTTCAGCCAAGGAGTAGAAATGCAGGATGCAATAGAAGCCTGCGAGAAACTTTTGGATGTTCTTTTACCTTTACTGGAAGATGAGCATTGGCCCGATATTTTTTCTGCCCGCGATGAATTATCTGAAAGTTTGAAAACTAATTAAAAGTTTATTTCTCATATATAAACAAGCCAGAAAGGACTAATATGGCAAGAAGATTGAATAAAAAGGTGGCATTGATAGGTTCGGCTGTTTTTATGTTTTTTGCTGTTGTGGCTGTAGCAGTGATATTGCATATGAGCCGGTCTCCGGAAAAATATATAGCGGACGGAAATGCGGCGTTGGAAGCGAATGACTATAAACTGGCGGAAAGAAGCTTTCTTAGAGCTAAATCGAGGGCTAAAGACGACGCGTTGAGATTGGAACTGCTTGATACCATTATTGAAATTTTTCTTACGACGGAACAGTGGCCACAAGTCCGCGGTTCTTGGCAGGAGGTAATTAGATTAGACCCTGAAAATATCCCTGTCAGATATGCACAGTTGAAATATTATTATATTGTATCGGATAGCGGCTCCGCAAGGCTTTTTGGTGAGGTGGAGTCTCAGGCTACGGAGTTGCTTGAAATTATTGAACGCAATAATCTTTTAGATGAACAGGTCGAGCAGTGGGAAACGCCGACAATGAAAAAAGTCGGCATCGAACATACCAGCTTAACAGCTCCGGGGCAGCCGCAGCGAATCGGACCTTATCTTTATATTCTTAGGGGCAGAGCAAAATACGAACAGGCACGCATCGGGGGTGTTGTTGATCGCGCAAAAATGCTTGAAGAGGCTATTGCGGATCTTCATAAAGCTCTCGAACTTGACCCTGCCAGTGTTGCTGCGGCTTGGTATGATGCGCAGGCCATCCTGTTAAGAGGTCAGATACTTGCATCGCAAGGAATGCTTGACCAGCGTGAAAGAGCATTAAAAGAAGCCTTGGAAATAATCAGTCAAGCTGTGGAAAAAGCACCAAATGACCCTCAGGGCCATATTTATAAATTATTGCTTAAACAGCAGGTAGAGGCGGCGGCTTCTACAGAAGACCTTGTTGAAGATTGGATGGAAAAATTAGAGCCAAGTTATCTTGAGCTGATTAAAAAATTTCCGAATGAAGCTCGTGTGTATGCGATTTTATCAAATCTTTATCGTGCAATGGGGCCTAAGTATCTTGATAAGGCTGTAGATGCTATTGAGAAGGCTAAGGAGCTTGAGCCCCAAAATATCGGCTATAGTTTTAACTTGGCTGATATGAGGTATCTAAAATTTTCGCTCGATAAAAACCGTGCTGATTTGGAGAAAGCTTTAAAGATTTTGAATGAATCTATTGAGTCACCTTCTGTACAGGAAACTTCCGGCCCTAAACAGATTCGAAATATTAATAACAGGGCGACATTATATATATTATTATCGACTATTTATGCAGAACAGCTTATTTTAGATGGTATTTTTGAAAACGACCTGCAAAAACAATTATGGGAGAACGAACTTGAGACGTCTGTCCGTCAAATCGAACAGATTTTACAAAGCGGGGAGGACCCGATTGTTATAAAGTGGCAAGGGATGCTTGCATTGGTCAGAGGTAATCGGCCTGAAGGTTTGAGAAAGCTTTATACCGCATATCAGCAGCTTAAAGCCGCTAACAGGATTGATACCCATCTTGCATATATGTTGGCAAAATCTTTTGAAAACACCGCGGAGCTTGGAGCGGCAAATGAATTTTGGACGGCTGCATTACGGTTAAGGCCTGAAGATAGAAACAAACGAGAAGACAGTATAGACAAGAGGAAACCGGATGCTTGGCTTGACTGTGCTGAATTGTGGAGTAAATTTAGAAGTCCGCCTTCGGTTCTTAATCTCGTTGGATACTACGAGACATTTTATGGCGTTAACAAGAGAAGTCAAATTCTTCGCATTAGTGCACATATCGAAGGTAACGAGCTTGACAAAGCTCTATCTGAAATTCAAGAGGCCAAATTAGATGAACCGAATGGAATTGTTCTTAATATGGCGCTGCTTCAGCGTCGGATTCGCAATTCCACAATAGCTCTTCAAAGAGAACGCTTGGAAGCTGGGTCTGAAGATTTGATTTCCACAGAGGATGATAAAACGGAGAAGGTTGACCCTGTAAAATTGCAGGACCAACTGGATAAAGATTACAGCCAGCTATACCAACTTGTTCAGAAGTTGTTGAAATTACAGCCGGATGAGGTTAAGGAGTCTGCTGTAGTTTTAGTTTGTAATTATTATCGTAAAGAAGGGGACAAGGAGAAAGCAAAAATTTTAGCTAATGCTTATCTCGAACATTCCCCTAATAATCTTAGCTTGAAAATGATGCTTGGGGTGCTTGAGGCCGGCTCTGAACCTGACGAAGAATCAGTAGCTGAGGTACAGAAAAATATTTTGAAGCAGATTGATGACCCAGAAGTTCGTGCCTTGAATCTTGGGATTTTTTATAGCGGGAAAAACGAACCTAACGAAGCAATAAGACAATTTAGAGTTATCTTAGACCCTCATCTTAAAGATTTGACCTCCAAACGCAAGTCCTCAGAGCATGTTATTATGGCGTCAGCGAGGTTGTTTGACGAATTGATAAAAAATCAGGATTATAAGTTAGCAGAGCAAGTTTCAGAATTTGCACGTGTTCACGATGTTGACAATTGTCAGGGTAATTATTTCAAAGCCAGGCTTGAATTGGCACGTAACAATTATGATAGGGCGATGCAGTATATTGACCGAGCTATAGATTTACGACCAGTTTTTTCAGAAGGCTATGCTCTTAAAGCCAGAGTTTATTCGGCTCAAGGGAAAAACGAACTGGCACTTCAAAACATTAGAACGGCAATTCAGTTAAATCCTCTCGACGGGAATTCGAACAAGTTTGCGGCTTTTATGCTTTATGAAAGGAATGAAAAACTTGGAGCCAATGTTACTGCCGACCAAAAAATCGAATTTGCCCAAGCTTTACAGAATGCTATGCATTTCAATCCTAATGATATAGCACTGCTTGGTTTTTATGCTGATTATCTTGCTGAAACAGAACCTGAAAAAGCTTTAGCTATGCGTCAGAGGATTTATGTTTCACAGCCGACCGTGGCTAATGCCGTACAGTTGGGCAATCTTGCTTCGAAAGCGGCTCAAAATGCAACCGATTCTAAACGCAAAGAGGCGTTTTTTGATATTGCTGAAAATGCTTTTATAGAAGCTTTAAAAATAGACCCGCAAAATAATGCAGCTTTATACAGTTATACGGAATATCAACGCAGCAGAGGTCAGCACGGCCGGGCCGAAAAATTGCTTGAGCAGGCCGATGATAAACGTTTGCTCGGCCAGCATTATTTTGATACAGGGCAATACGATAAAGCAAAAGAGATATTTGAAGAAATTTATCAGCAGGAATCTGATAACATTTTTGCAATAAGAGCTCTGTTAGTAATTGCACAACGAACTCAAAACCAGCAGGATACAATTATCTATTCAGAAAAACTTGTTGCTGCAGATAATAATATCGAACATAACCTGATGCAGATACAGAGCTATCTTGCTATTGGTTTGGTCAGAGAGGCAGAATTGAAATTAGAGAGTTTCCAAGAAAGATATCCTAATGAACCTCGTGCTCTTCTACTTGAGGCATGGGTTTATATGAGTAAAGGTCAGTTGAATAAAGCTTTGGATTTAGCTAATAGAAGTATCGAACTTGACGAGAGCAATCCTGTGTCTTGGAGGTTAAAAGGGCAAATCAACCGATTTTTGGCTAACTACAACCAAGCTATACTTGACTTAAGCAAAAGCAAATCCCTTGAAGACCAAGTCGAAACCAGAATGGAGCTGGCTCGTGCTTATATGTCTGTTCAGAGACATCAGGATGCCGCCTTGGAATTAGCCGCCATTATGGATGACATATCGACCCCTTTGCAAGCCAGAGAGCTTCTGGAGCAGATTTACTATTCGATGGGGAATGTTGATGCTTTAAGGCGTTTCTATAACAGCATGATAAAGATGTTTCCTGATGATTTACGATGGCTTAATAAGGCGGGGGGTTTTGTCGCTCAGTTAAAAGATTATGGAACGGCTTTGACGCTTTATAAACAGGCACTGGATAAAAGTGTCCAAGCCGGCCAAATAAATTCAACTGCTCTCGAAGGTTATCTTAATGCCTTTTTAAACCAAGATAAGTTAGACCAAGTTATTTCAGAAGGAAGCAAATATATTGATTCCCCCTTGGCGACAATTGCACTTACGCAAATGGCGCAAGCTAAGGTTAAAATGAACGATAGGCAAACAGCGATTGGTTATATGCAGAGAGCGGTTGATGCAGCAGGACAGAATCAGAATCTTGCAGCTACTGCGCTTAGAATTATGTATGATATATTCGGCCCCGAGGAGGTTAAAAAATATAGTAACCAAAGACTCGAGAAGAACCCTAATGATATGGCAGCTAATTACGCCCTATATCAATTAGCACGAATCGAACGTGACTATAATAAAGCAGTATCATATCTTGACAAAATAGCTGAAATAGTAGGGCCCCAATCGGAAGCCGGTCGCCAATATAGGTCTGATAAAGCAAGTCTTTTATTTACGGCTTTTGAATTATATTCCGATAATTCTTATCTTGACAGGTCCATTGAGCTTTGGCAGGAACTTTTAAAAGAAATGCCTGACAACATTTTTATATTGAATAATCTTGCTTACGTTCTTGGTTATGCAGATATACAACTCACCAAGGCATTAGAAATGGCTGAAAAAGCAGTATTGCAGGGTCCGGATAATCCAGGCTTGTTAGATACATATGCTTATGTCCTTTATAAAAACGGACGATACAAAGAAGCAGAGGAGCAGGCTCAGGCAGCAGTTCAGCAATACGAACTGAAGCAGAATATGGCTCCTGCCGAAGCATATGAGCATTTGGGTATGATAAAAGAGAAGCTTGGTAAGTCAGATGAAGCAATTGTTTTTTACAATAAAGCCCTTGAATCAGGACAGAGAAGATATTCACAGGATAAAATCAAGCAGATTCAAGCGGCTGTTGATCGTCTTTCAAATTGAGATATAGATATAATTCTGTTTTGATTAGGTATAAATTATGGATCAGAGGGGACCGATGCCGAATAGACAGCCGTCCGTACCAGCGCGGCCGCAGGGTATACAGCAGCCCGCAATGATGCTTACCCCCAAGGATATAATATCCATACTTCGTCGCCATATATTTCTAATGATATTTTTTGCCTTCATCGGCTTGATAGCCGGAGGTATTAGCTGGTATCTTTTGTTAAAATATGCTCCTAAATATACAGCCCTAACGTTTATTAGAGTTTTGTCTCCTGCAGAAAAAGACCCTATGCAAATAGGCGGCCCCATCGTGAATAAAGATATTCAGTACGGCCACCGGCTCTCCATAGCAAATCTTATTCAGCAGCAGAGTAACCTTATGAATTTGCTCGATAGGGACCGGATTAAAAGGACCGAGTGGTTTAAAAGTTTCGGTGATGATACAAATACTGCATTAAGAATCCGCAGAGCTTTTGATGATTTAAAGAAACGTCTTGGTGTCAGTGCCTTAAGGGATGCGGAATTTATATCTATATCCATGACATGCGGTAACAAAAAAGAAGCGGCTCTTATCGTTAATGAAATGGTGGACATGTTTCTTGCAAGCTATAGAGTAACAAGAGTTTCAGATGTCCGCAGCCGTCTTGCGGAGCTTCAAACAAGAAGAGGATTTGTTGAAAGCGAACTTACAGCTGCAGAGAGATCTCTCGATGAGGTCAGGACTACCTTTGGTTTCTCAGATCTTGAGGAAAGAAATTTTGAAGATACTGTTACAAAAAGATTAAATGTTCTTGATGAGGAAGAACAGAATCTAAGGCTTACTGTTTCGCAGCTTCAGGCAAATATAGCAACCCTTGAAGCAATCGCAACAGGGCCGATTAATGAACAAATAAAAAATATTATAGAACGTGACCCTACAATGATTTTTCTTACCCAGTCTGTATTTGCTCGCAGAACCGAGCTGTCGGCGGCTCTTACAAAATTCGGCGAGGACCATAGAAGTATTCGTATCTTGAGGGAAACTATAGACGATTTAGAGCAAAGAAGAGATATTAGAAAGCAGGAAATAGGCGAACAAACCCGGCAGGCCAATTTGCAAGATGCCCGAGACCAACTCATTGTATTTGTAAGGCGTCTTGAAGAAGCGGAAGCGCAGCGTCAGCAAGCGCAGGCTTTGAAGAACAGACTTGATGCTGCAAGGGTCGAATACAGAAAAAGGGTTGAGATTAGAGACCAGCAGCAGAAAATGCTGAACGATCTAAAAGAACATATTGAAAGACTTAGGATTATGGCTGAAGACCCGGAAACAGCAAAAGTTGCTTCTGTTGGTCCTGCGCCGGAGCCTTTGCAGGTCAGCTCCCCTTTATGGTATGTTTATTTCCCCGGCGGTACGTTTTTGGGATTTGCACTCGGTATAGGTTTAGCATTCTTAGTTGAACTGCTTAACGATTTGCTGCGTACCCCCAGAGACGTGATACGATATGTAAAAGCAAATTTACTTGGTGTTATTCCGCACGATTCAGAGGAAGATTTGCCGCGTGATATCGATTTGGCTCATATAGTACGGCTCGCTCCTTATTCTCTAATAAGTGAATCTTACCGCAGTATGCAGATAAATTTCAACTTGTCCGGAGCATCAGATTCTACAAAAGTAATATTTATTACGAGCTGCGGTGCCGGTGACGGAAAAACAACAATAGCTTCAAATTTTGCAACGAATCTTGCTTTTGAAGGCAGACGAGTGCTTCTTATTGACGCGAATCTATGGCGGCCTTCGCTGCATAAAATATTCCCCAAATCCGGGCTTGGCACGAAGGCGGATAAATCTTTGAAATCAGATGTCGGTCTCAGTGATATTCTCAGAGGCGAAAGTTCACCTGAGATGATTATCCGTCCCAGCGGGGTAGATGGTCTTGATATTATAGATGCCGGTCCTTTAGCGATGAACCTGAACAACCTAATGTCGGGCACGGCTATGAGTACTTTGATTTATCAGCAAAAAGCGCTTTATGACCATATTATAATTGACGGCCCGCCAGTTCTTTTGGTAAGCAGTGCAAAAATACTTGCCGGATATGCTGATGGTACAATTCTTGTATTTAACGCTGAAATGACCAAAAGAGGTACTGCTCAAAGAGCCGTTAATGAATTAAAAGAAGTTAACGCCAAGCTTATCGGCTGTGTTTTACTCGGCGCGAGAGCTCTGAAAGGCGGCTATTTCCATGAGCAGTTCCGCTCTTACAGAAAATATCAGGCTGTACAGCCGACTGCTTAAGGTTTGATTTCTATTTATTTTTTATACTGGATGCCTACAGGAGATTGATGGATGAAGAAGTTTCTTGTAACCGGCGGAGCCGGTTTCATAGGCTCTAATATCACAAGGGAGCTTGTTTCTCAGGGTTATTTTGTTAGAGTCGTAGATAATCTTTTAACCGGTAAAAAAGCTAACCTCGCAGACATCATAGGAAAAATAGAATTTATCCAAGCCGATATCGGCGAGTCTCAAATCGCCCAAAAAGCTGTTGATGGAATTGACATAGTTCTTCACCAAGCTGCTTTGCCTTCTGTTCCTCGAAGTGTCGATAATCCGGCGGCTACACATAAACATTGCGTTGATGCTACTTTTACACTGCTTATGGCGGCCAGAGATGCCGGTGTAAAGCGTTTAGTTTATGCTGCAAGCTCTTCTGCTTACGGCGACACGCCTACTTTGCCTAAGGTCGAAACTATGCTTCCAATGCCTCTTTCGCCTTATGCCGCAGCTAAGCTTATGTGTGAGTATTACTGCTCTGTTTTCTATAAAGTTTACGGCCTGCAGACGATAAGTCTTCGTTATTTTAATGTCTTCGGCCCTTATCAGGACCCGACAAGCCAGTATGCCGCTGCGATTCCGGCATTTGTTACATCTATACTGAAAGATAAGCCTCCGACAATTTACGGTGACGGCGAGCAGAGCCGGGATTTTACTTATATCGAAAACGTTGTTCACGCTAATCTGATGGCCGCTATGGCGCCGCAAACAAAAGGGCAAGCTGTGAATATTGCCTGCGGAGATTCGGTTACGGTGAATCAGATTATCGAAATGATAAACCAAATTGTCGGAAAGAATGTTAAGCCTTGTTATGTTGCTCCTCGTTCCGGTGATGTGAAGCATTCGCTGGCGGATATATCTTTGGCCAAAGAGATTATCGGTTATGAGCCGAAGGTAGAGTTTCGAGACGGGCTTGAAAAGGCTATTGACTGGTACGGCAAAAATCTTCTTTAAAAAGTCATACATCAATCATACATTGCCGTGTCAAAAAATACAAACACTTGCGCAGGACTTGGCTTTTAAGAATTGCTTGAGCGGCTTGAGCATATAATTCGAGCTGTCCCCGATATAAATCGGCACGGTGCTGCAATTGCTCATCCGAGACTCGGTCTGTTTTGAAATCTACGATAATAAGGCCCTGCGGAGTTTTTATCAGCATGTCGACAATACCCTGTACGACGATTTTTTCATTTTCTTCGGTATTCATCGCATAAGTAAACGGCCACTCTCGCTCAATATAATTGGCTTTATCTAAGCTGAGTTTACCAACTTCGCTATCGAAAAATGTTTTGATAGCTTCGTTATTAATATATTTTGCCGCCTCGATACCGATATTTCCCTGTTTGATTAGACGCTCTATTGTTTCTTCGATTGTCCGGTTATTTATGGGTTTACTCAAATCAATTTCCGCTATTACGGCGTGAACTGCGGTTCCGATTATTCTGCCTTGTGTATTTTTTTCGACAACGCTTCGGCTATCCATAAGCACCGTTGGAATTCTTTCGAGCGACCTCGTATAATCCATAACTGCAAACTCATCTTCTTTGTGGGTTAACGATGTTACGGATTGCTTCGAAGGCAGTATGGCTGTGTTTTGGTACTTATATTTCCAGTTCAGAGAGCTTTTTATTGTATCGAGTAAATTTGCTGATTTCTGTTTTTTTGTCGGTGTTTTTCGAATATTTGTTTCTAATTTATTTTTACGTATGAGCTGAATATAATCGGCGAGTTTTTGCAGTTCGTCTGTTGGGTATAAGCTCAAATCAAACAGCTCGTTTTCTTCTATCTCCGATGTTAGGCCGGTTTCGTATGCCTTATGCATTTCCTGGTAGCCTGATAGGCCGAACAAAATCCAGTCCATCATACTTCGGCAGTTTGCGAGCAGCCGGTCTGATATCGATGTTTCTCCTAAAAGCGCCGCTTTGGTGAGAATTTCCTGACAGTTCTTTCTTTTTTTACAGGCGGTTAAAATCAGACGTTCTTTTGCCCTTGTCAATGCCACGTAAAGTATCCGCATTTCTTCAGCTAAGACTTCCTCTATTTTTGTTTGCGTGATGACATCGCGGGCTGCACTGCTTAATTTTATATTAGTGTTCTTTTCGATAATTTCCAGCCCAAGGCCATCTTCGGCGCTTATCAGAACAGGCTGACGAATATCGGTCATATTAAAGGACGCATCTAATTCCGCTAAAATAACGACAGGAAATTCCAATCCTTTGCTTTTATGCACACTGATTATTTTGACTGCATTTTCGGCTTTGTCATCTGTCTGTGCGGCGGACCATTCTGTTTCATTTTCCTGAAGCTGTTCTATAAAGCAAACGAATCGCCCTAATGAAACAACTCCTGTATCTGCGGCAAATCCCTCGAATTGTATTGCCCGCTCATGCAGTTTCAGCAGGTTAGCTTTTCTGATGCTGCCGTTGACCATGGCCGAGTAAAAAGCCGGTAAATTTTTTTCTGTATAAATTTGCCAAATCAAATCCGAAAGATTACTGTGCCGTGCGGTATTCCTCCATCTTTCGATTGTATCGAGAACATCTTTTAATTTATATGCCAGTTTTTTGTCCGTACCTCTGCGGCTGTATTCGGCCACACAATCATAAAAAATTCTGTGTTTATTTTCGAGCTGAGCGAATTTTCGTAACTTCAGCAATTCGTCATCGCTTATTTTAAAAATAGGGCTTCGCATTACCGCCGCTAATTCGATATCCTGCTGGGGATTATCCAGCAGTTTCAGCAGGCACAGGCAGTCTTTTATTTCTGTAGCCTCGAAATATCCGGCTGCCGCTTCGCAGTTTACCGGAATACCGGCCAATTGCAGTATTTCGACATAATCGTTGACGCGTTTTGCGACAGAGCGCATAAGTATCACAATATCGCGATATTCTACGGGTCTTTGAATACCAGAATCATCGTCGTATATTTCAAACTCGGCCTTGCCGGAATCGGTATCAACCATTTTTTTTATTCTTTGTGCAATCATTGCAGCCTGTCTTTGTCTTGCGGTGGTTATGCCGGAATTTTCCTGTTCTTCGTTTTCATTTTGCTCCTGTTCTTCAATGTCTTCCTGAGGTTTGTCATCGAGGATATGCAGCTCGGCCGCAGGGCCGTTCGGCTGTTCTAATTGCCGGTCATCTAACGCCGGTACGAGTTTTGCCGAATCATCGTAATCTATCTTTGCGATTTCTTTGCGCATTACGTTTTTAAAAATAACATTTACGAAGTCGAGAATACCTTTGACCGACCTGAAGTTATTGTTTAAGTCTATTCGTATTTTTACAGGGAGCTGTGCCGCTGCGATTTTTTCGATGTCATTGACAAATATCTCCGGCTGTGCTCCTCGAAAAGCATAGATGCTCTGTTTGACATCACCGACCACAAAAACCCCGCCCTTATTAGACAGCAAATCGAGTATAGCTTTTTGAACGGGATTTATGTCCTGATACTCATCGACGAAAATATATTTATACCTATTTTGCAAGATTTTTGCTGTTTCCGAAGGAGCCGGTTTTTCGGCAGAGGTTTTCTCGTCTGTTAATAACAGCAGGGCGTATCGTTCCAAATCAGCAAAATCCATGCGATTTAGTTTTTTCTTGGCTTGACGGTATAACTGCTCGTATTTTTTAACCAATTCAATCAGAACAATTGCTTGACGTCCGAGCGGTTCTGCTATTGTTTTTGAGTAGTCGGAATTAAAAATCGCAAGCTCTTTGAGCTGCTCAATTTCATCTATCGTGTTTTTGACTGTTTTTTGCAGTAATGCCGAGGTGGTCTTATCTATGTTTTTGGGGCTGTTTGTTTTGCTGGGTTTTTGATATTGCTCAAAAGCCTCGGCGAAATCATGGTATTTATTTTTTTGGCGAAGTTCCTCTAAACTTAACAAAGGAGCGAGATGAGTTTGGCGGATTTTTTCGCTCCATTGGTTATCACCGGCTATATTTTCATACGCGTCAGCACAGCTTCGAATAGTTTCAATCGCAATTTTGAGTTTCTTGGCTGCGAGTGATTTTTGCTTGTCTGCGGAGCCTTCTTCGCAAAACTCGCCTTGTCTTGCGATTCGAGATACGCGTTCGAGCCATTTCTCAGGCCATACCACTGTTTCGAGGAAATTGTTTATTCTGATGATATTTTTTAAGAAATCATTCTTTTTTCCTATGTTTCGCCGGTCGAGCAGTTCTTTAAGATTATCCGATAAACTATCTTGCTCCCATGCCCAATTTATCGTTTGTTCGAGAATTTCTGTTTTAAGCAATCTTTGTTCGTCCGCGTCGATAATCCCGAATGTCGGGTCGATTTTCAATTTATAAAAATATTCGGTGATAAGTCTTTTGCAGAACGAATGTATCGTGCTGATATCGGCTCCCTGCAAAAGTACGAGCTGCTGTTTTAGGTGTAAATTTCCTGTATTTGCGAAAGCTTGGCGAAGCTGCGAGGCGATTCTGTCCCTCATCTGCTGAGCGGCGGCATCGGTAAACGTCAAAACCAGTGTGCTCCAGACATCAGGACAGGTTTTTTTGTCTGACGCGATATCGACAAATCTGCCTGACAGCACGGCTGTTTTTCCGGTACCAGCCGATGCGGTAACCAAAATATCCGAACCGCGTGCTTGAATAGCATGCTGCTGCTGTTTTGTCCATTTAATATTTTTCATATTTTTTCGAGAACGGCTGTTTTGCCGTAATATTCGAGAGGCCTGTAGTCATTTATCTGCCAGTCGAATCTGCATACAGGTTTATATTTACACAAACCGCACGGTACTTTATTATTCAAACGATACGGGCTGACATCAATTCTTCCTGAGACAATTTGTTCAGCGAGCTTGATGATTTTCTTTTTTCCGAAATCTAAAACTTTTTCAAAATCGTCGGTTTTCAAAGCTCCGCTTCTGCCGTAATCACCGTATTGCTCGTGTTCTCTGCTGACTCGAAAGTTGTAAAATCGGCTGACGCCTCTGTCTGCTTGTGTATCGATGCGGTTATAAAATTCTCCGTTAAAAATTCCTTTGGCTTTGTATGCGTATTCAGGTTTGTCGGAGGTACTTATTTCAATAGGCATGTAAAATGCCCCTATGGGTTCGAGCTTGTCGTTATCCTCGTTTTTTACAGCCAGCATATAAATTACGAGCTGCATATCCAGCCCGTGATAGAATTCCGCCCAGCCGTATGTTCGTCCGTGCAGTTTATAATCGAATATGACAGCGCAATTTTTTCCGTCAATATTTGCCGTATCGATTCGGTCTATCTTGCCTTTGATGACGAGCGTTTGTCCGGCAGGAAGTTTAATTTGATAATTGTCGAAATATCTTTCTGATTGCGCAGGCCTGAAATCGCCTGCGCGGCTTGCCTGAGCTACGGCCAATATGCATCTTTTAACGGCATCAGCGGCTGTTTCGATGATAAATATGTTGTGTTTGCTGCGGCTGATAAAATTCTTTATGAAAACATCGTTTTGACATAATTCTGAAATCTTTTTTTGAATAATCCCAGTCAATTTGTCGTCTGATAATGCGGCGATATCTGCTTTTTGGGAAATTAATTCTTTAATCATCTCATCGAGGACTTTGTGATAAAACAATCCCTTATCCAGAGGCTCGAATTTAAATTCTTTGCGCTCGTTTAATTTCAATTCGTATTTGGCGAAATACTGATACGGGCATTGGGCAAATGTTTCCAATCTTGTTGCCGAAGTGTCAATATTGTTTGCGAATATCTGTTCGGCGGTCTGAGGATGAAGCGAGGCGAGGTTGTCATAATTTACAGCCGCGTTGATTTGACCGGCGGTATTGGTAAACTGCTCTTGGGCCGACATTTCTTGGAGTATCTGAAATAATCTATCTTTTTCGGTTTCGTCAACCGCCGGGTCTTTACCAAGCTGCCTGCATATTAATTCGGCAAGCTCGTTTTCAGTGTCGAGGTTTTCTAAGGATATTTTTGCTGCGGCTGATTCAATGGTTATGTCGTCAAACATTGATAAGATGCGTGACACGAATTGTGAACGCACAGCCGAGCCTGATTCGCCTTCGAGCAGAGGATAGCTGATATAAAGCCGTTCGGAAGGGCGGGTAAATGCAATATAGGAAAGATATTCCATTTGGGCCAAGTTGTCTTTCAATCCGGGGCCAAGCTCGAATTTGCCGGCGATTGCCTTTTGGCGGTCTGTTTCACTCAAAATACCGTCATAGCTCAAAGGTATCGGGAATTGATTTTGCGTACAGCCGATTATAAAGGCGGCTTTTAGGTCGGGGTGTCTGCTTCTTTCGATGGAACCTACCAAAATTTGGTCAAGACTGGGCGGTATAAGTGCAAAAGTTATCTGTGACAGGCCAGAGCTGATAATTTCTGACCACTGCGAACAAGTCAGCTTGTATCCGCAAAAAGCTTCTGAAAGCTCGTCGAACACATCGGCGAATTTTTCGCAAAATTGTTTATGTTTATCAGCTTGAACTTTTTGATTTTTGGCGAGAGAATTTTCAATCCAATTCGCTATCTGCTCGTATACCTTCATTTCGCAGATAAAAGCGAATACCGCTTTTGTGAATTGTTCGGCTGTTATTTCGCCGAATTGCTTATTGTCATATCCGAGCAGCTTGCCCAGACGGATTAAAGGCTCAATTGTTTTTAGACGGGTTCGATTAATCTGTTCTTCTTCGAATTCCTTGTCATTCGGGCCTGCGAATTTCCAATCCTGATTATTGCTCCAGTCATCAGGGTTAACTCCGAAAGCAATGCAGTAATTTTCGATTTTATCTATTTCATAGCTGTCCAGCCCTGACAGGCCGCATTTCAAATAAGAAAAAATATCACTGTTTTTAAATCCGCCTGTAACCGCCGCAAGAGCAGACCGCACGAATTTGACGACGATATGTTCGTCAAGCGGCTGGCGCTTATCGATAAAATAAGGAATATTTTTGTCGCCTAAATATCCGCGGATATAATGCTCGTACATATCAAGCGAAGAAGCGATTATCGCGATGTCGCGGTATCGGTATCCTTTTTCTCTGACCAGACGTTTTATTTCTTTGGCGATAAACTGCACTTCGCTTCTGGCGTTAGCGGCGGCTGTGATTCTTATAGAACTGTTCGATTTTTCCTTTTGGGGGGAGAAAATGAAAAAGTTTTTTTCAAGATGCGCAAGTGCGTGGTTTTTTTGAAACCGCAAAGCTTTTTCAAGTATGACGGGCTGAGCGATTTTTAATTTACATTTTTTAATGATTTCTAAAAGATTCGTATATGTTTTTTCGGTCGGTTCGAAGCCGCTTGCCAAGCCGATTTTTTCGGCGTCGAATTTTCGAGGGTCTAAACAAAAGGCAATATACGAATCCGAACAAACTTTCAGCAGCTCGGCAAGTATTTGAAATTCACTCGCGGTAAATCCTGAGAATCCGTCGACCCACAGTCTTGCTCCTTTTAGAAATTCTGATTTATCTATAACTTTGCGTAGCGTATTTAGCTGAATATCGGGGTCGATATAGTTATCTTTGATGAACGCGGTGTATTCCCGCAGAATAACCGCGATATCGGCAAATTTAAGCGCGGTCAGGCTGTTTTTTTTATCTTTATCGAGGTCTTTTACAAAATTATCAATATCTTCGGAATCTTTCGCATAGCGGCACATTTCCGAAATCACCTTGGATATTTCAAGTGCCAGCCCGCAGGTTAAATCCATTTTCCCAAAAATTTTCAGTTTGTCTTTATTTGTCGCGGCAAGTCTGTGGATTATCATTTGCTGCGCGACCCTTGAAATTACAGGCCGGGCGGTGTTTCTGCCCAATAAAAGATAACTTAATCTGTCAAAGCTCAATACGCCAAGGCGATTGTAACCGCTTATTTTAGAATGACTTAGGATTAGGCGTTCAGCCTGAAATGTGGCCTGCTCAGGCACCAGAAAAAGCAGCCGGCGATTATCTTTTTCGTCCAGCAAAGCGTTAGCTATTGCATCGACACAATAACTTGTCTTACCTGTCCCGCTTCGGCCTAAGATAAATTGTACCGCCATGCCCGATTTTCCGAAAAATATATAAAAACTTAATTGCTTTTTACCAAAACGAAGGTTTTTTTGCAAATGCCGCTATGTAAACTTAAACTAATGCCGATAAATATGTTGGTTGATAAATAATTAATTCAGACAAGGAGACCCGAAATGAAACGAACCAAAAGCTTATTATTTATAGCCTGTGTGGTTTTTTGCTGTGTTGTGTTGGCGTATATGAATAGAACATCAGCAGCCGAAAGAACCTATGAGATTAATACCGAATATTCCCTTCCGGAATACCGAACCGATACCGCTCGTGCGATTGACGCCTATCAGCAGATGATTAACAGACTGTTAGACAGCAATGAAAGAAATAATTTTCTTATTATTGCAAAGCTCGATGCTATCCAGAAAGATTTGCAGGTTCTGTCGGCCAAAATAGAAAAAATGGAAAAGGCTATGGAGCATTGTCAAAAGAAATGCTGCGGGAATCAAACCGTAAAAAAAGACGCTCCCGACCCTAATATGCCCGCACCTGAACCATTGAATAAAAGTGATAATTGATTTGTTTCTATAAACTTCTAAGTTCCGCGCCGGTAGCAGCCTTGATGCTTTCGAGGATATTTTTCTCGAAACCGTCGACGGTTTCATGTTTTAAGGTGCCGTCTTCGTCTCTGAATATAAGTGTCAGTGTCAGACTTTTCTTGCCTTGAGGGATTCCTTTGCCCCGATATATATCGACAAAACGCGTTTCCTGCAGTTCGCCGCACTTAACTGAATTTACCGAATTAATAATCTGTGACCATGCTGTCTGTTCATCTAAGACTAATGAAAGGTCCCGCTCGATAGCCGGAAAACGCGGGATAGATTTAATTTGAACATTTTCATAAGGAAGCTGCATAAGCATATTAAAATCCATCTCGGCAAAAGAAACCGAAGCATCTTTTAAATCGAAATGCTCTTTTATTTTTTCTGAAATAATTCCTGCAGAACCTATTTTTTTGTCGTTAACTATTATTTCAGCGCCTGCCTGTGCCCATTCGAACTCGGCAGGATTTAACGTTACTTGTGATTCTTTGCTGATAAGCTCTATCAGCCCTTCGATAACTCCTCGCATATCCCGCAGATTACTGTCGCAGGCGAGAGCTAACATAGTTCTTTCAAGAGGCAGTTGACCGGCTTGTTTGTCTTTAGGGACAAAAGTATTGGCGATTTCAAAAACTCTGCACGGGCGATTCTTAGCATTAAAATTAATTTTCATTACACCAAGCAGCGAGCCGGCGAGTGTTTGACGCAGCAGATTAGAATCCTTGCGCAATTCTTCCTTTACCGATAAATATTTGTTGCCGGCAGGGGCAAATAGTTTGGCTGATTCGTTATCCGTGAAGCTGACGTTAATTGTCTCGTAAAACCCGCAGCCGTTCAGATATTTTCCGATTGTTTGAAGCATTTTCTGGCGTTTATCGACCGGAGCCACTTCAATCTCAATTTTGCTTTTTACTGGAACCTTGCAGTAACCGTAAACACGCGAAATCTCTTCAATCAAATCGGCTTCGCGATAAACATCATTTCTCCAAGACGGCACGGTGCAGTTTATTACATCGCCGGTTCGATTAGGCTCAAAGCCCAATCCGGATAATATATTCATAACCTCATCGACGGCTACTTCAATCCCGAGCAGGGCGTTTAATCTTGTAAGCCTCATACTCGTTTTCTTTGTCTGGGGTTTTTTCGGATAGGTATCTGCAACGCCTTTTGCGATTTTTCCGCCGGCAGTTTGTACGATAAGCTGGGCGGTTCTTTTCGATGCCCAGTCAATATTTTCTATATCTACAATTCTCTCGAAACGAAAAGCTGCTTCTGAAGGAAGCGTCAAAGCCCTGCTTGTAGTTCGAATACTGACAGGATTGAAAAACGCGTCTTCCAGCAAAATGTTCTTCGTATTATCGTTGACTTCGGTTTCTAATCCTCCCATAACTCCGGCAATCGCTACCGGGCCGCGGGGGTCTGTAATGACCAGCATATTCGGCGAAAGCTCGCATTTGCTCCCGTCGATACTAATAATTCTTTCTCCCGGTTTTGCCTTGCGGACGATAATTTTACCGTCGGTGATTTTGTTGTAATCGAATGCGTGAGGAGGCTGGCCGGTTTCCATCATCGCGTAATTTGTTGCGTCAACGACATTATTTACGCTTCGCATGCCGATGGCTTCGAGGCGGTTTTTCATCCAGTCCGGCGAAGGAGCGATTTTAACATCCTCGATAACTCTGGCCGTGTATCTTCCGCATAAATCCGGCTCTTCGATTTCTACCGATGCCAGATTTTTAACGTCTTTGTCCGTTTCTTCAATCTGCACTTTCGGTAAGTTGAGTTGTTTGCCGGTTGCCACAGCCAGCTCTCTGGCTACGCCTATATATCCTAAACAGTCGCCGCGGTTACTGGTAACCTCGAGGTCAATAACAGCGTCATTATCTAAAAATTCGATACCTTCGTTAGGAAACCCCAAATTACTGAGAATCTCGGCAACTTCCGGAGCCGAAAGGTCTATATCGACGTAGTCTTTTAACCAGCTAAGCAAAACTTTCATATTAAACCGCCTAAACGAGTATCAAAACGCACTAAATTACCCGCTAAAAGCCCTAATGTCAATATTTTGCACAGATTGTCCTTGTCTGTTGAAATACGGAGTTTTTGCAAATGCAGTGTAATTACATTTGCAGACCGAGATAATTTACCGGTTTGCAGGGTATAATAAAGCTTTTTTAGGCAGCCAAAGATTGGGCTGATGCAAAATAACCGGCCAAGCAGGTTTTTCAGAAGTTTGTATAAAAACTCGTAAATATTTTAGTTTGTTTTTAAGTTTTTTGTATTTTCTTTCTGTTCACTGTTGCCGCGACCTTCATCGGCAAACCGAATAAGCGTATAAACCCGATAGCGTCGGTCGAATTATATTCGGCTCCCATAGTAAAGCCTGCCAATGCATGGCTGTATAAGCTCTTAGGGCTTTTCGTGCCGGCCAAAGTGATGTTGCCTTTGAAAAGTTTCAGGCGGACGCTGCCGGTGACATTTACCTGAGTCTTATCGACAAACGCATCGAGCGCTTCTCGCAGCGGGCTGTACCACTGGCCGTAATAAACCAATTCAGCATATTTCAAAGCGATTAATTGCTTATAATGAGCGGTCTCGCGTTCTAAGGTGAGGCTTTCCAAGGCCTTATGTGCGGCTATTAAAATCGCTCCGCCCGGAGTCTCATAAACCCCGCGGCTTTTCATTCCGACAAGACGGTTCTCGACCAAATCAACCTGACCGACTCCGTGTTTACCGCCGATTTCATTAAGTTTTTCTATCAGCTTCACACCGTCGATGCTTTTGCCGTTCAGCTTGACGGGAATCCCTTTTTCAAAACCCACTTCGACATAATCGGGTTTATTCGGGGCCTTCGAAACCGGATTGGAGATTACGAACAACTCATCTTTCGGCTCATTTGCCGGGTCTTCCAAATCCGCACCTTCATGGCTGATATGCCAAAGGTTCCGGTCTCGCGAATAAATTTTCTTTTTGCTTTGCTCGATAGGAACTTTATGTTTTTTGGCATAATCAACCGCCGCCTCGCGGCTGGTCAGTTTGAAATTCGGGTCCTTCCAAGGCGCAATAATTTTTAACGATGGGTCCAATGCCATATAAGTCAATTCAAACCGCACTTGGTCATTTCCCTTGCCGGTCGCGCCATGGGCAACGCCGACAGCTTTTTCGGCATGAGCGACTTCGACTTGATGTTTTGCAATCAAAGGCCTTGCTATGCTTGTGCCAAGAAGATAACCGTTTTCATAGACCGCGCCGGATTTCAGCAGCGGCCAGATAAAGTCCTCGACGAATTCCTTTCGTAGGTCTTTTACGATACATTTAACGGCACCGCTGGCCATAGCCTTTTTCTTAATATTCGAAAGCTCATCACCCTGACCAAGCTCGGCTGCGAAGGCTATGACTTGATAGCCGTATGTTTCCTTCAGCCAAGGCAGGATTACGCTTGTATCCAGCCCGCCGCTGTATGCTAATACTACTTTTTCACCTTTTGCCATATTTGTTAATCCTCAGGATAAATACTAAAAAAAGTATTATAATCACAGATTCAGCAGATTTACACAGTTTTTTTGCATCTTTGAACGGTTGTTTAAGTTTTACTCGCGGAGCTTATAGTGTTTGCGTATAGCAACGATTGACATTGCGAAGAATACGGATTAGACTGGTTTAGCTATGGGTGTTTTTTTGAAAGGGATATTTGTGAGAACTAAGAAAGTCGTTTGTATATTACCTATTTTACTGATTTTATGCGGATGCTGCGGCAGTTCTTGCGGTGATTCAGACAAGCCGAAGGAACAGAGCTGCTCTTATCAGCAAGCTCAAGATAAAGCTGAAGCGGCTGAAACTATAGATGATATAGCTGCTTCAGAGCTGCCAGATGAGAAAAAAGCCCAAACAGTTAAATTATACCAAGCCGAGCAGCAGAGCGGGCCTACGGTATATCTTTTTGATGAAAAAGGCGGATACCCTGATAATATTCTTGCTGATTTTATGTATTTTGTTCCTTTAATTTCGCCGGTAGCGGTTTCAGCAACGCAAAGCCAAGAGAATACTCAGGGCGGACATCTGCTTTCTTATACGGCTGAGCGCAAGGGAAATAATTTTTATGTTTCATGCGAGTTTCGGATGAAAGGTTCGGGCTGGTTTACGAATAAATTCGACGACGAAGCGATGATAGAATGGAACGTAAAAAAGACGAATAAAAAAGTCCTAAAGAATATTCTCGATTATATCAAATTCGAGGGCGAGGGTTACGGCAGAATCGAAGCAAAGGGGAGAATTTCCGATTCGAAGCTGACGACCGAATCGGTAAATGTTTATTTTAACGCCAGAGGTGCCGACAGCCCGGTTTCGGTCGGGCTTTTCGATGTCGATACTTCGAAAAAGACTGACGGTGCTTATAGCCCGTATAACCGCAAAGTGGCAAGGGTTAATGTTTTGTCTTTCGAAAAAAGCAGTTCGGAACCGCGGATGGGGATAAAAATCGCGGCGGTCGGGGCGAGCGAGGATAAGCTGGGAACTTGGGCGCATATCATCGGGTCTATCGGAAATTGGTTTATACCTCCGATAGAAATCGACAGGCTCGGCAATGATACGATGCTGAATTTCGGTGCAGAGCTTTATCAAAAAAGTCCGACATTTACTTTCCCGATTGCCAAGAATCTCAAAAGGCTTGATAGCTGATAGTGATTTTGTTGTCTCGATAAGAAAAGAAGGTTTGTCATGTTTAAATATTATTATACGAATATCGTTTCTCAGGCTACGCGGAGCTGGGCAAGAGGAACGCTGATGTTCGGGCTGTTCCTAATCGGCTTGGGTGTTTTGATATTGCTTCTTCCTGCGATTTTTGTGTTTATAGCGGCTTTTTTGTTTTTTATTACCGGAGCCGGAGCGGTCGGTACGGCGTTAAAGATGTTTTTCGCTCAACGAAAGATAGATAAACTCAATCAAGACGATACAGAGGCATACCGCAAAAATGTGCGGATTCATATCGAAGATAACAGTGATGAATTTTAAAGGATTGATGCTGTAAAATCCCCGACACAAAATTCTAAATCTTCCTAATAGACGGCAGATGAGTCCAAAGCCAATCTCTATAGCCGAAAATATAAAAGTGTCAAGAAAATCGCAGGGGCTTTGTAATTTTTGTGTTTTTTCAAGAGTTTTTTAAAAATTTTTCAC
>CAYMOE010000022.1:0-32328 GCA_964391985.1 uncultured Pirellulales bacterium | reverse complement strand
CAAAAGAAAGTCTTAGCGATTGGTTTAACGCCGGAATTGTCTGTGCGGGTATGGGTTCTAAACTTATTACGAAAGAGCTTGTATCAGCCAAAGATTACGCCGGTATCACCAAGAAAGTCAAAGATGCCATCGATTTAATTAAGCAAATAAGAGCAAAATCCAAATAAATAAAATGGGCGATACAGGATTCGAACCTGTGACCTCACGGGTGTGATCCGTGCGCTCTAACCAGCTGAGCTAATCGCCCTAAAACCGCTATATTAGACTAAACAGCCTTCGCCCTGTCAAGAATGGCTATGTTTTGCGGAAGAGGGTACCATATGAATCTTGCCTAAAGTAACGCCTCTTTGGCTAATCAAATTTTCGGCGGTAGTATTGATTTCCCCGCTATGGCCTTTTAATGTAATAATCTCCATGCAGTTATGCTCATCGAGATGAATATGAAGCGAGCTAATCGTCTGAAATAGATGCGAGTGCTGCAGATTGGTCAGCTTTTTCATCAATTCCGTCGCGTGATGGTCATAAACCAGCACAACAACCGCTACAGCATGGGCCTTTGGGTTAGACAGTATTTCGCTGCTCAGCTTTTCTCTGATAAGATCGCGTACCGCTTCTGAACGATTTTGGTATCCTTGTTTGCTGATGATTTTATCGAAATCCGCAAGGAGTTTTTTGTCTAATGAAATACCTATCCGCTCGATATGTTCCATATTTCTTTAGGCCTTATTAATCCGGTTTATATTGTTTTTTCTGTTCGCTTGTAAGAGTTTCATTCAAAGAACCGCTTCTAAATCCTGCCAAATCCATCGCGACAAATTTAAACCCGATTTCTTTGAGCTTTTCAACAATTTTTTGCCGGGTCTGTTCACCGGTCAGTTTTGGCATATCCTGAACATGAACCTCTATACGCGCCGTTTCGCCGTGATGCCGAACCCGAAACTCATCGAATCCCAGACTTCTAAGATAATCTTCGGCATCTTCGACTTGTTTTAAATTTTCTTGCGATATTTTTAATCCGTAAGCGATTCTCGATGAAAGGCAGGGCGAGGCAGGCATATCAGCGGTCGGCAGATTAAGAGTTTTACTCAAATCCCGAATATCTTTTTTAGTGAGTTCTGCCTCGATGAGCGGCGAAAAAATACCGAAGTCTTTCGCGGCGGTATTGCCGGGCCGATAATCCTTCGTATCGTCAAGATTATGGCCGCACGCGATAGTATCGAAATTTTTCTCTTCGGCTATTTTTTTGAGATGCTCAAAGAGATGACTTTTGCAGTGATAACAGCGGTCAGCTTTATTTTTCAAATATTGCTCGTCATCCATTTCATCGGTCTGTATGGTGATTAATTCGACATTCATATCTTTTGCAAGGCTGACGGCTCGGTCGTACTGATTTTGAGGCAGCGACGGGCCTTGTGAAATGCAGGCTGATACTCTTTCGGTTCCTAACTTATCGACCGCCGCTTTTAATAAAAAAGTACTGTCAACGCCGCCCGAATATGAGACAAGCAATTTTTTGTAATTGCCGAGAATATCTTTGAGTTTGTTATATTTATCTTCAAGATTCATAAATTTTCGGCTGATTATTTACCTTCAGCCTTGCGGTTAATCAGGCTTGCGCTTATACCTGCGGAAAACCCGTTATCGATATTAACTACAGTAACTCCTGATGCACAGCTATTGAGCATTGTCAGCAGCGCCGCGATTCCGCCGAAATTAGCGCCGTACCCGACACTGGTCGGAACTGCGATAACAGGGCAGCTTACCAAGCCGCCGATTACGCTGGCCAAAGCTCCCTCCATGCCTGCGACGACTATAACTGCGTTGACGCTTTGAAGTTGTTTTACTTTATCGAAAAGACGATGCAGTCCTGCCACACCGACATCGCAAATCAAATCGGTTTTTTGATTCATCGCTTCACAGGTAATTTTTGCCTCGGTCGCGACGGACAAATCCGCTGTTCCTGCTGTAACGATGGGTATAGCGGTCTCTGAAAGTTTTCGTTCTCCCTGAAGCAAAAGTATCGCCTTTGAAAGCTCGTCATATCTCAGATTCGTATATTTTCCTGTTGCAGCCAGTAATTTGTAAACCTCTTCATTTGCGCGAGTAGCTAAAACATTATTTCCTTTTTTAGCCAAGGCGTCGAAAATGCTGACAATTTGTTCGTTAGTTTTATTAGGACAAAAAATCACCTCAGGCAGTCCCTGCCGGATTTGACGATGATGGTCAACTCTGGCAAACCCTAAATCCTCGAAGGGCAAATGACGCAGTTTTTCAACCGCTTCATTTAAGTCAAGCTCGCCTTTTTTGACCTGTTCTAAAAGTGTTCTAACTTGTTCTGTGTTAATGACTTACCTCGTTTTTATAAAAACAATAAAAAGCTGTCTACAGACCATCATAACTAAAACAGCATAGGCAAGTCAACCACAATAGCAGGTTTTTACAGCCCCAGAAAAACAATTGCCAGCCCGCACAAAAGTATCGCAAAGCCGCTTAGTGCATGGGCATATTTATTTAGTTTGCTTAACGGCAAAAGATTTATACCGCTTCTGGCAAGTAAAACAACCGTCAGCATAGTTGCGATAGTTGTAATCGCAAATGCTGAAGTTACCAGAATCAATCCTAATACGCTGCTTTGCGATGCCGGATACATCAATATTGGTATAAGAGGTTCGCACGGGCCGAAAACAAATATGATGAACAGAACCCACGGTGTAATTGAAACTTTTCCGCGTTCGAGGTGCAAATGGCTGTGCTTGCTTTCATGGCTGTGTTCGTGGCTGTGCTCACTGCCGTCTTCTGGATGCAAATGTATATGGGTGTGAATTTTATTGCGATAGGCTTGTCTTATACCCCAGATAAAATACGCAAGACCGAATGCAATCAGCAGCCATGCGGCAATGTCGCCGCGGCTCGATTCCCAGCCTTCTAATTTTCCGACCGCCAAGCCTAAAATAATCCCGATAATACCCAGCACAACCGAGCTTGCGATATGTCCCAGCCCGCAAAGGAAGGTAAGCATCGCCGTTTTAAATGTGGACCATTTTCTCGCCCAAGATATCATAATAAACGGAAGATAATGGTCCGGCCCTAATATCGTATGTACAAATCCCAAAGATGCCGCTGTAATAATTAATGCTGCGATGCCTTTTTCCATTCGAAAACCTTTCGAAAAAATTTAATCTTAAAATTAGAAAGTCAACTGCGCACGCAATCCGAAAATAACGGCGTCTTTTACCGAATCGACACCGCCGGGGTTGGTTATGTATTGAATTGAAGGGCTTAAATTAAGATAGTGGGTTATCTTGGCGTTATAGAATACTTCGACAGCCGACTCGTAATCGTTATTATACGTATTCTTTGCCGAATCGCTCAATGTCCCGTGAGCAAAACCTACCCCCAGAACATCTTCGTCTCGTCCTTCGAAAAGCCCCTGATATGAAAAACCGAAACTGACAAATTGGGTTATATCGTTAGTTTTGCTCGGAGCGTAACCATACCTGAAAAACACCCCTAAACCCTGAGAATCTTTTTCGTCGGCATTTTCTTTATAAAGCATCTGGTCACAGCTTATATAAAAACCTCTATCATCTCTTCTGTATCGTCCGTCATCGGCTCTGTCGGAATTGGCTTTGGGCTGAGGGTCATACCATACACCTATGCGATATGCGCCCTGAAGCGCACCGTTGTTAGAATTAAACTGAGGCATGATTCCTGTTTCTAAAATGTAAAAGAAGTAATCCTCTCCGTGAAACGCGGTTCGAAAACCTGTTTCTCTAACATCGCTTTGTGCGTCTTTCACAGCCGCTGATAAATACCAAAAATCATCGGGACTAAAATGTGCGGCAATTCCCAATCCGTTATCGCCGAATGGTATTGTCGGGTTGTTTACAAGTGCGCCGTTTAAAAATTGCGAAGTCTCATCGTTGGCGAACATACTGCGGTCAAAAGCGACAGGACAGCCGCGGCACTCAAATCCGCAGGTCAAATCTATTTTACCGATTCTAATCAGCAGCGTATTATCCCAAAATGAATGTTCGTACCATAATTCCGTAATATCCATCGAGCGTCTCGGTGCACCGTCGGCGTTAACTCCGAAAATACTGCCTACAGAAGGGTCATTAATGCCGCCGCTTTTTGACCATGAGCCTTCGGCGAGCATAAAAAACGCGCCGTTTTCCCAGCCGAATATTTTTTCTGTGTCGATTGACATTTCAAGGTCATAACTTCCTGAAAATCGCCCGGCGCGTCTGTGTGTACTAAGACCCCCTCGAGCATTATGCTGATATATATTTGTAACTCCGACGCCGAACTCGATTCCGTCGGGCAAAACCTGCTTGTCAAGCTCGCCGAAACATACAGCGGATAACTGAATAACAATCGTAAGAACAGATAATTTTTTCACCATAATCAGACACCTCAAAATAGAATAAAGTATTTTTCTAAGCGCATAACAATATACCATTCGTAACACCGTTTCAATTAAAAAATCAGGCTTGGGTTCTTAATCTAATATCCCTTTTAGGCGGCGGTATATTACAGCTAATCCGAAAGCCATAGTGCTGACAATAACGATACATGCCCCTGTAGGAAGCCCCAGATAAAAAGAGATTAGAAAACCGATAACAGCCGTCCCTGCGCCTAATAAAGTCGCCGTAATAACCACTGCTCTGTGTCCTCGGCAAACCTGATAAGCCGCGGCTGCCGGGTTGGTTATTAGGCTGAAAATCATCAAGCCGCCGATAGTCTTCAAATTAACCGCCAGTATCAACCCGCAAACAACCAGAAATGAGCAATAAACAAACGTATCGTGCATGCCTGTCGCCGCTGCGATAGAACGGCTGAACATCAGTAATTTCAGTTCTTTATTAAATATCATTGTGAAAATTATAAGTATGATTGCCATCGCCGCGATAACAACGACCGACTCTTTTCTGACAAAAAGTATGCTTCCCCACATCAGCCCCAGAACCTCTGTTCGGGCATCTTGTATCAGACCTATCCCCAGAAACGTTAATCCCAACATCAGTGAAAAAATAATCGCCAGCCCGACATTTGTTTCCACTCTGGATTTATGCGGACGATTTGCGCCGAGGCTCAGCGAAGCCAGAACAGAAGCGGCTATGGCTCCGGTCATTGGGTCCTGACCTAATAGAACCGCAAAAATACTTCCAGCCATCGCCGCATGTGAGATGCATGTGCCGATAAAAGGCATCCGCATACCGACGATATAGACGCCAAGAAGTCCTGTGCTGGCTCCGGCAATCGCGCCTGCTAATATCACTAAATAAAAAAACGGGTCCATATATAAATCGCCTTGCTGTTTTTAGAAAACAGGCGTATATCTGCCGCCTGAATCTGAAACTTTGAATTTACATCCGTAAACCTTCCGGAAAACATCTGACTCGAAAATTTCTTTTACTTTGCCGTCAGCCAGTATTCGTCCATCGTGCATAAGAACGGTTCTGTCAGCATTATGAGGCAGAAAATCGATATCATGCGAAATAAGTAAAATCGTAATAGCAGTCCTTTGATGAAGTTTCTCGATGCAATCGAGAATCCGGCGTTTCCATTTAAAATCGAGATTTGCGCCGGGCTCATCGAGCATAAGCACCTTAGGTTTTTGGGCCATAGCTCTGGCGATAAGAACTTTTTGTCTTTCTCCTCCCGAAAGACTTCTAAAGGTCTGATTTTTCTGATTAGTCAGCTCTAATGTTTCAAGCCACGAATCTATAATTTCATAATCTTCACGATTAAGAGCTGCGCACATCGGCTTTGCGCTCGTTCGCCCCATAGCCGCGACTTCACGAACGGTAAAAGGCAGCTCTGCGTTATACTCAGCCGCTTGCGGAACATAGCCGATTGCTTTTCTAATATCTACCTTTTGCCATGAGCCGAGCGAGGCTAAATCAATACCGTTTATTTTAACAGTACCGGTGCTTGGTTTTATAAGCCCGCAGCATACACAAAGCAGCGTTGTTTTACCTGCTCCGTTGGTCCCGATAAGATTTATAAACTCCCCCGATGAAGCAGCTTTGAAATTATCGACGTTAAGAATTATACGACCCGAACGTTTTACAGTAATGTTGGAAAGTTCTATATAACTGTCGGACATTATTTAGCCGCCCCGATTAATTGATTAATATTATCGTACAGCAGATAATCGAAGCAATCCAAATCCCCCGAATCATATTTTGCCAATGGGAAGTTGCTGAATACCGCCATTTTGGCATTGAGCCGCTGAGCTAAAGCCGACGCCAATTCTGTTCCTTCCTGTTTGTTAGCTATAACAACACGGACATTTCTGTCCTTAGCTTTTTCGAGACATTGATTTATTCCGGACGGTGTTTCTATATCGCTGCCGACGAATGTTGCGACTACATCCAGACCAAGCCACTGCGCGAAAACCGCCTGATGTTTGGAGGCTATTACAGGGACATTAATTAATTCGGCTTGCGCCATTTTGGAATGAATTTCCTGACTGAGGTTATTCAATCTTTTTTCTATAGCCTCCAGTTTTTGGTTATATTTTGACTGTTTTTTGGGGTTATCTTTTGAAAGTATTGCCGCTGCGTCGGCGGCGATTGAAAGATATGTCTGCGGCAGACATAAACCTGCGGGGCATTCTATGGTATAGATTTTTAATCCTCGTTCTTTGAATCTCACCAAAGCATCGTTAATCCGGTGCTGAAAATCGAAAATCAACAGAGACCGGCATTTACCGAGCTGATTGACCTGAACCGGCGAAATATCGAAATGTCCCGGACACATTCCGGGCGGGTTCAAACACAGGATATTCGTCTGTTCGGGCTGTATATCTTTAACTACGCTAAGCAGATAACTATTCGATACGGCTATTTCAGGCTGATTTTCCGTTCGCTCTGCCTGTCTGCATCCGCAAAATAACCAGCAAATCAAAATCAGTATCGAGTATTTTAAAATTTTCTTAATCATTTTAAAAATCTTTTTCAAATGAGCCTATTTGCCTGCCATTTTGCAGTCTCATTCTTACGATAAAACCTCGGCGTTCTCTCGGGGTGTACCATAATTCTTTAGGAACAGGGTACCTGTTATCAAAACCTATTTTTTCGTACAGCCATTCTTCGCTGAATTTAGGCCCTAAGCTGAAAACAATCCAGCTTACCGGCAAGTTGGTCGCCATCAAGCTTTTATTATTCATAAATTGTGCGGCTTCCTGACTGTTAGGTCTCCAGAGTGCCTCATTCGGCTCGATACTGCTTCTATCAGGAAAGCCATCGGGTATCCATAGTCTTGCGCTGATGTATCTATCGATTCGGTCCCTGTCTTTAATTATTTCACCAACGCTTCGATATTTATATGCATGTCCCCGATTGAACCGGTCTTCTATTGTTGTTGACATCGCATCAGTTTTCAATGCCGCTGGAAGATAATTACCCTTAACAAGCGCATCCGGCGTCTGATACAAATGTTTACTGATACTGCCGGAGCTGCAGTTGGCTTGTGTAGGAGGGTACTTGCGGTTATTTTCATAATACATTTCCAGTGCCAAGCCTATCTGCCTAAGCTCGCTATCGACCACAGTGACAGTTGCTTGTTCTTTAATTCTGGACAAAGATGGGACAAGGACTCCGAACAAAAGCGTTATAATTGAAATAACAACCAATAACTCAATTGTCGTAAATCCTTGTCTCATCATCATTTATCTTTATAATCCGTTGAATATCTTTAAAACTCTAAAGCCCCGGAGCTGACTTAAGCCAATTATTAGCAAGCTCGGCAAAGTCGTACAGGTCAACCGTATAATCATTGTTAATATCGCCCGGCAGATTTCCTCGTTTATTAATTCGATTTGTTAATACCAGCCCGTTCCCGTCGTAGTTTGGTACCCAAATTCTGTAACCGCTGTTAAATGGCGGATTAGACGAAGGATGCTCTTGGTCAAAAATACCGATGACATCAATCGACCCTGCAGGACAATCGTATCTCGAAAAACCATCACCTCTTCCGAGTCTTACAGGAAAAGTTCTGCCTGTACTGTCTTCGACGGTAATCGTCGCGTCAGGGCCCCATAATTCAGGGTTAAGAATATTAACATCATTTACCCTAACCAATCGAGCCTGATAAACTTCACAGCCGGTCGCTCTGGTATAATCGAAGATAAATTGGTCGGAGGAATCTTTTACCATATCGAGCGTAATGACTTGCGGTGCAGGCAGTCCCGCCGCCGGTTCCAGAAGTACAACATCCAAATTATATATAGGAAGAGTTTCGTGTTGTTCATTGACATTTAATTTTCCTCTATGAAATTTATACCATCCTGTTACGCGTACTCTATCTCCGGCGGTAAAAACATATCCGGTATTAGGGTCGTGATTTATTCTGGATAATTCCGAAAGAAGCTGTTCATCGGTATAGCTGCCGCTCTGTCCCCCGACTTTGGCGTAATATTGCCCGAGATAAACAGCCGTACCGCCGAGGTCATTGCCCTCGCCCTGAATATAAATTTGCCACTGGCCTCCCATAAAACCCGCTCCCGGCGTCGGATTGACTATCTCTTCAGGATTATTGAGGATAATTCCCGTTATTATAACCTTATCAGTGGCGTCGTATATTGCTTCTCCGTATTCGTCGGTTTCCTGAAACTCCCAATGAGTTACTTGAGCGACTGTAGGAGTAGCTAATACAGCTGATGTATAGCTGAACAATACTGTTAATGTAATAACAATGGTTCTTTTCATAACCTTTACCCCTTAAAAAGTGTTGCTGCAATTTTCACCGGCACGTTCCGGCTGCGCATAAAAATAACAAATTCGTGCTACTACAGCAAGCTTTTTATTGACAAAAACAGAAGAATTTCTTAAAAAGATGAAAAGTTTTATAACTTCTATTTAAGGCCTTTCCGAATGAGTACTAAATCTTTTACTGTAGAATTGAACGATAAACCCGAATATCAGAGGCTTTTACCCGGCCAGCCGCAAACCTGCGGAATGAAATCCGGAAGAGTATATTTAGCTCCCGGACAAACCTGCGGGCAGCATAGTACAGAACATCGCGAAGAATTGCTGGTGTTCCTAAGCGGCAGCGGCAGGGCGGTTGTAGAAGGATGCGAACCTGCTCAGGTTGGAAAAGGCAAAGTTGCTTATATTCCTCCGCATACTTTGCACGATATAGAAAACACCGGAAACGAACCGCTGATTTATATCTATTGCGTAGCAGCCGCGGAGAAATAAGAAAAACGGCTAAGATTTGCTCGTAACATAAATAGCCTGCTCCGCGAAGAAATTCGGAGCAAACCGCACAGGGCTAAGGCGGTATTCTATCAACGGGATTCTCTTTTCTATTGCCACGCCCAATTTATCGCAGAAATTCTCGAAATCTTTCAGCGACAAAAAGTGAATGTTCGGCGAATCATGCCAGCCGAACGGCAATTCCCTTGTAACCGGAGCTTTGCCTAATAAAAGCTGAAGCCGGCATCGCCAGTGCGCGAAATTCGGAAAACTCACAATCAATTTTTTGCCGACACGAAGCAATTCGTTAATAGCTTTCTGAGGATTTTTAATCGTCTGAAGCGTTTGAGAAAGTATCACATAATCGAAACTTTTATCAGCATAGTAGTGCAATCCTTGTTCTACATCCTGCTGAACAATCGGAATCGCCTGACAGACGCAATCCAGCACATAGTCCTGATTAAGTTCGATACCGTCACCTTTTATATTTTTATCCCGTATAAGCTGAGATAAAAGTTCGCCGTTTCCGCAGCCCACATCGAGAACGGTGCTGTTCGGTGCAATCAGCGATTCTATCAGCTCATAATCCACTCTTGTGCGGTGCGAGTTTGCGCTCGATTTTAAATTAAACCCGCGCCGCGCGCTGCAGGAGCAAGGCTTGCAGCCTTTGGGGTCTTGCGTCGCTTTTAAAAAGCAGCAGATAAATTGCCCCAGAGTCTCGGTTTCTAATAAAAACGCGTCATGCCCGTAAGGCGAAGTCAGATTGCAATAGCTGACATCTTTGCGGTTCGCCGCCAAAGCCTCGACTATCGCCCGCGACTGTTCGGGAGTAAAAAGCCAGTCACTCGACAAGCTTATAACCATAAATCTGCTTTTCGTATTTTCGAAGGCTTTTTCTAATGAGCCGTACTGTCTGGCAATATCGAAATAGTCCGATGCCTTTGTGATGTAAAGATAGCTGTTAGCGTCGAACCTCTCGACAAAACTCTGACCCTGATAATCCAGATACGTTTCAACCGCAAATTCAGAGTTAAAATCGTATTTATAATCTTCGGCTGTACGCAATTTCCTGCCGAATTTCGAACGCATACTCTCCTCGGACAAATACGTAATATGTCCTATCATCCTCGCAATACCCAGACCTCGTGCGGGCTGGCCCTGTTGATGATACTGCCCCTCTTTAAAATTAGAATCTGCCAATATTGCGTTTCGCCCGACCGCATCGAACGCGATTGACTGAGCGCTTAGATGGCTTGTCGTAGCAATCGGTACTGCCGCTCGAACAAAATCAGGATAATCTATCGCCCATTGAAGCACCTGCATCCCGCCGATAGAGCCGCCTATCACAGCCAAAAGTTGTTTTATTCCCAGCTTATCTAAAAGCAGCTTCTGAACCTTAACCATATCGGCAATGGTTATCAAAGGAAACTCAAAACCGTAAGGCTTGCCCGTCTTTGGGTTAATCGAAGACGGCCCGGTAGTCCCCGAACAGCCGCCTAAAAAATTCGAACAAATCACAAAATATTTATTGGTATCGATGCTCTTACCCGGCCCGACCATATTATCCCACCAGCCCGATTTTTTGTCATCAGGGCTGTTTTTGCCCGCGACATGGGCACTTCCGCTAAGTGCGTGACAAATCAATACCGCGTTATCGCCGTCCCGGTTCAGCTCTCCGTAAGTCTCGTAAGCTACGTCTATTGGCCCCAAGGACTTACCGCAAGACAGCACGATAGGGCGGTCCTGCTCTACCACCCGAATAATCTGGGTTTTGACAATACCAACGGTTTTTTCATCGTTTTGGTTCATAGCTGAGAATTAGTATAACCGCCCCGATGTCTTTGTAAAGAATTCTGCCGTTTTTTAAAGGGTGACTTATTGTATTTATATACGCACAAAATCACTTGACAGCCGTATAAAGTAAACATAAATTATAAATATATAAGCACGTAATTTGGAATTAGAGGGACAAATTAGTCAATAAGCTTTGGACAAGGAGGCGATTATGGCTAAGAAAACAAAAACGGTAAAAAGAACCAGAGCCAAAGGCCTATGGAGCAAACAGCACATTAATCTCCTAAAGAAGCTCTTCCCCGACAATGCTACTGCCAAGATTGCCAAAAAACTCGGCAGAAAGCTCGATGCGGTAAAGAAAAAAGCTTCGAGAATGGGCCTGAAGAAATCAAAGAAATATCTCAAATCGATAGGCCGTGCCTGATTATCCCCGAATTTCGTCAAGGATAGTTTGGGTGTAGCTGTCTAAATGCTGCGACAAAGTCGAACTAAGCCGCTGCCCCGGTTCGACTATTTGCGGTTCTATCCCGAAAATTACAATTTCTTGGGGACTTTGACCGAGCTTGCGAGACATCTCGATAATACCCAAAACGTCGGCTTCGTGCAGAGAATAATGAGCCAGTTTTTTGACGCTGTTAACATCATCAGGAGTAAATCGCTTGATAGTTCCCGGTTCTGTATCCATCAAGGCACAATCCACGATAACAGCTTTTTTATAATCACCCAGCAGATGAAAAAGGGACATACCCTTAGTGCCGATTTCTATAAAATCCGCAAAGCCCGCCGAATCTTTTTGCCCTAAAAGCCGTTCTACAATACGGCATCCGATGCCCTCATCGGACATTAAAATATTGCCAAGACCAAATACCGCCGAACCTTTAACCATAAATATTATTTTACCGCAGAGAACGCGAATCGCGCAGAGTTTTTTTAATTTTCCCGATATTCTGCCTGCGGTTGTTTCGTGGCAAGGCCACCTTCGCCGTGATTCCAATATGGCACGGACTTGCTGTCAGTGATTGCTTCGTGGCACGGGCTTTTAGCCCGTGTTTTAGACTATTATTTTCTCCGGCTCAGAATCTATTTTTTCCTTGCTTTTCACCGGTTTCGGGAGGATAATAAAGTTTTTAAAAAGCAGATTTTTTAAGATTCTCTCTATATGACAATAGAAATCGGAGAGCTATTTATGCCTGAAGAAAATCCACGTTTGCAAAAGGTCGCAAAATTTCAAATTATCAAACCTGTAAATATGCTTTGGCCAGAATTCCGCAAAATGATATGGGATGCCCGTTATAGATATTGGCGTTTAGCAAATATGGCAGTATGTGAAAATTATATGAGATTTCATCGTCAATGCAGAATGGACCATAAAGATTTAAAGGAAGATAAAAGCGAAAATCATAAAGTAAAAATTCTAAATAGAACTTTGCGAAAGATGCTTTTAGAGGAAAAGCAAGCCACCGAAGAAGATTTGTCGAAATATTCAAGAGATGGTGCAGTTTCCGGATATATCTGCGGTGCTTTTGAGAAAATGAAATTAAGCGCGATAAAAAGCAAATCTAAATGGAGAGAAGTGCTTACAGGCAAGAGCGCATTGCCTCTTTTTAAAAGAGATTTAGCTATGCCTATAAATTGCAGCGATAACCAGCCTTGCTTAATAGAGAAAACAGATTCCGGAGAATATGAGGTAAATTTAAGAATTTGTCAGAAACCATACCCAAGGGTTTTATTGTCTACCGCAAAAATCAGCGGAGGAGAAAGATCTGTACTCGAAAGGCTTGTATCAAATGAGACAAATTCTCTTGGAGGATGGAGGCATCGTTTTTTTGAAGTAAAAGAAAAAAAAGGTAAATGGTATCTGCACGTTTGCTACGATTTTCCTAAATCTGAAACAAAGCTTCATAAAGATATTGCAGTTGGAATTGATACAGGGTGGTCGGTTCCATTATATGCCGCAATTAATAACGGGCATGCTCGAATTGGGTATAAAAAATTAAAGGCTCTCGGTGAACGTATAAAATCATTGAGAAAACAAACAATTGCGAGAAGGCGTTCAATTCAAAATTCAGGTTCACAAGACTTATCGGCTCCGGTATCAAGAACAGGGCATGGCAGAAAACATATTTTAGCGCCCATAGAAAAGCTTGAAGGTAAAATTGACAACGCCTATACTACTTTAAACCATCAGCTTTCACATTGCGTGGTTAAATTTGCCAAGGATCATGGTGCCGGAGTGATACAAATTGAAAACCTTAGCGGACTCGCAAATGAATTAAGCGGCACTTTCATAGGTCAAAACTGGCGGTACAATCAATTGCAAAATTATATAAAATACAAAGCCCAAGAAAATGGGATAGAAGTAAAAAAAATAAATCCTTTTTATACTTCAAGGCGCTGCAGTAATTGCGGATTTATTCGAGAGGATTTTAATTTCGAGTACCGCAATGCCAACAAGAAAAACGGCAAGTCGACGATGTTTGAATGTCCGGAATGCAATTATAAAGATAGCGCTGATTATAATGCGGCAAGAAATATTGCCACATTAGACATAGAAGACAAAATTCGCTTGCAATGCCAAGAACAAGGATTAGAATACAAAGAGTGTTAAATGAATAGATTTAACAAATGTTCTTTGAAATATAAATAGAATATACGACTGCCGAGAAACGTTACGATAGCCCAAGGGCAATTGCGTACGCGGCAGTGTAGGCCGACTCGAACGGCCTTAAGGGGCCTTTTGGCCTGTAAATGAGAAGGCACAAATAAGCGGAAATTTACGTTTCCCATTGTGTTCGCTCACCAAAACACGCAAATTTTTTACACAGAAAATCGTATAAGATGCTTTTATCAATAGACTTATAAAACATCCATTGTTAACGACCTTTTTTTGCGGTGTACTTCGAGGAACTCCTATATCTACCATAGTAGAAATTTGATTGTTAACGACCTTTTTTTGCGGTGTACTTCGAGGGATGAATTAGATGATATACAGAGAGAGGAAATTGTTAACGACCTTTTTTTGCGGTGTACTTCAAACTTTTCAAACTTTTATAGGGGACATTGGGGCTATTGAAAAAGCCCGCTATTTTTCCCTGAATTTTTTACTTTCTCGTCCGTCATAGTCCCAACGACGGCGGATTGCCTTTTGACTTTTTACTTACTTCTACATTGGTTATTGAGAGTTCTGCATTCGATATTTAACCAATTAACCCTTTAACCACTAACCATTTACCAACTAAAATCCGCGTCTAAACTTTTGAACCTTGTCTTTTTAGTAATTAGAATTTGCCTGCCCTCCGTAGTCCCATTCTCTGGACAAAGGACGGGTTTAGGGTTTATGGCTTGGCCATGCCAAAGGCAGAACTTAGTATTTAGGATTTATTTATCTCCTCTCATCCGCCTTCGGCGGACAAGTCCAGCATCAAGTATCAAGCATCAAGTATCCAGTATCGAGAACTACTTTTCTCAGCTCGGAATAATAATTTAGCAGTTAATATTACCGGCAGGTACAATATCGGGTTAACCTTCCAGCAAAATAATAACAGTAAATGCCAAATAAAGAACAGCTTTTCTATTGCCAAAACAAAAACCCGTTCGTATAATACGTAGCTTTATATCTGTGAACTCATTCACGAAGTCTATCGCAGTATGATGCAGGCGGTCGAATATCGCTTTTTGACAGGATTTTGCAAAGATGAGCATAAAAAAAATAACCAAAACAGACTTAGCCAATTTAATAGATAAACTCATTGCCTCCGAACGAGTTATCGGAGTACAAGCTAAGGGAGACAGATTCGATTTTTCCCCTCTGGCGTCTGCGGAAGATTTAAGGCTGGATTATGATGTTACCCTTACTCCGCCGAAGAAATACTTTCAGCCGCCGGTCGAAACGCTTATGACATTCGAAGTTGGCGGCGGTTATAAGTCGCAATATAACGATAAGCCATTCATATTAATCGGCGTTCATCCCTATGATATGATAGCCATCAATCAGATGGATAAGATTTTCGCTCAGGACCATTGTGATAATCACTATTTCAAGCGAAGATGCAGCGCGACAATCATTGCCTGCGACGTAGCCAAAGCTTCCGAAGATGTCTTTGCCTCGTCAATGGGAACCGCTATCGTAAAAAGCGGCTTTGATATACTGCTCACCGATATCGGAGATTCTTATATCGCCCAAGCGGCAACCGAAAAAGGTTTGGCTATTTTAGCTAAAGCTAAAACCTCCGAGCCATCACAGCAGGACATGGACAAACGTCAGGAAGTACAAAATAGAAACGCCAAGTCTCTTAATAAACAGCAGCTTAAATGCAGCCCTTCATATCTGCCCAGACTGCTTGATAGAGCTTATAATCACCCGATATGGGAAGAAAAAGCCAAAACCTGTTTTTCCTGCGGTTCCTGCAATCAGGTTTGCCCGACTTGCTACTGCTTCAATGTTCAGGATGATGTAAGCTGGGACCTTAAAACAGGAAAACGCCAAAGAGCTTGGGACGGCTGTCTGCTGGATGGCTTTACAAAAGTTGCCCCGGACCATGAATTCAGAAAAAACCGTTCCGACCGTTTCAGGCACAGACTTTATAGAAAAGGTAAGTATGTACCGGGTAAAATCGACGGCGAGATTGCCTGCGTCGGATGCGGCAGATGCGTCGGTGCCTGTCTTCCCGACATAGCCAATCCCGTTGCTGTTTACAATAAATTAGTTGATGACCTTGGAATACAATAATTAATTATATTATCACTGACGAATAAGGAGCCTTAAAAAATGTGTCAGTGCTGTTCGACAGAAAAAGACATTTATCTTCCGCAGCTTGCGACAATTCAGAAAGTCAAACTGATGAACGATACCGAACTGTATGTTCGGTTTACGATGGACGACGGCCAGTTTGATTTTATACCCGGACATTTCGTAGAAGTGTCCATAGCCGGAGTAGGCGAAGCACCGATTACAATTTCCTCTTCACCCACTCAAAAGGACGGTATCGAGCTTGTAGTCAGAAGAATCGGAAATGTTACAAAAGCAATTCACAACCTGCGTGCCGGCGACAAGATAGGTATCCGCGGGCCTTTAGGCAAGGGAACATATCCCGTCGAAGAAGCGAAAGGCCGGAATCTTGTCTTCATCTGCGGAGGAATCGGATTAGTCCCGCAGCGGTCTTTTATTAATTATGTTCTGGATAACCGAAGCGATTACGGCGAAGTTACTATACTGCTCGGAACAAAGTGTTTTCCGCAGAGATTTTTCCATGCCGAAATCGAACAATGGGCTGCCCGCAAAGACATTAAATTCCTTGAAACTATCGACGAAATGCACGACTGCTGGAACGGAAACGTCGGAGTGGTAACAACATTGATACCCAAAATCGAATCAGAACTCAAATCTTCCCAAATTTTAATCTGCGGCCCGCCGATTATGTACAAATTCGTTCTAATGGCGCTTCAGGAAGAAGAAGTCCCGCATGAAAATATTTACTTAAACCTAGAAAGAAAAATGAAATGCGGGGTGGGCAAGTGCGGGCATTGTCAGATTAATGGTTTTTATGCGTGTATCGACGGGCCTGTGTTTAGATACAGCGATTTGAAGGTTGCTCCGGAGGCGATATAAAATGAGTAAACCAAGAGTAGCGATATTCGATTTTGCATGCTGCGAAGGCTGTCAGCTTCAGATTGTTAATCTTGAAGAGGAAATCCTTGACCTTGTCGGGGCGGTTGATGTTGTTGAATGGCGAGAGGCTATCAGCGACCAAAGCCACGAATATGATATAGCTATTATAGAAGGTTCTATAACACGTCCCGAAGATGAAAAAAGGCTCGAGGTTATCCGCAGTAGAGCTAAAGTTTTAATCGCACTGGGCGCTTGCGCGACCATAGGCGGAGTAAATAAATTAAAGAACGGTTTTCAGCTTGATGAGATAAAGCAGTATGTTTACGGTAAAGATGCTTCTATGGCTCATCTTGATACGGCTATGACCAAAGCGGTCGATGAAGTGGTAGATGTCGATTATAAGGTTCACGGCTGTCCTATAGACCGCAAAGAGTTTACCTATATAGTCCGCTCACTTCTGATGGGCAAAAAACCCGAGATTCCGGAGTGGCCGGTTTGCGTCGAATGCAAAGCCAAAGGCAACCCCTGTTTGTGGGATTACGGACAGGTTTGTCTTGGGCCGATTATAAGAGCAGGCTGCGGAGCGAGATGTCCGTCGTCGGGTTTCAGATGTTTCGGATGTCGAGGATATATCGACAATCCTAACGTTAACGCGGCTAAAGATGTTATTGAAAAATACGGTTTAAGCATTGAAAAGCTTAAAGGAAAAATGATTCTTTTTGGAACGGGGTATGCACCTACCAATGAGTAATAACCTTAATATCAATGTAAAGCATGTAACGCGCGTCGAAGGTCACGGTAATATCGTCGTCAACGCCAGTAACGGCAAGATAGAAAAAATCGAGTGGCAGGTTCCCGAAGCTCCGAGATTTTTCGAGGGAATGGTTCGCGGACTCAGCTACGAGGATATTCAGTTGGTAGTCAGCAGAATATGCGGAATATGTTCGATTACGCACTCGCTGGCTGCGACTAAAGCGGTCGAAAACGCGATGGGAATAGAAGTATCCGAACAAAGCGACGCAATTCGAATACTGATGCATTATTCAGAGCAGCTTCAAAGCCATACTCTTCATATAGGATATTTGGCTGTTCCGGACTTTTTCGGCGCTACGTCGGTGGTTCCGCTCGTAGCCAAAGCTAAGGATGCCGTTCTGACAATCGTCCGAGCGCACAGAGTCGCCAATAATTGGTCCGACCTTATCGCAGGCAGAACAACTCATCCGGTTACACTCGTACCGGGCGGGCTGACGAAGATACCAACCGAAAAACAGTTCCGCGAACTTCAGGAAACTTTAAAGGGGACAATTAAAGACCTCGCAGCTATCGCTGAGGTAGTACTTAGCGTAGCCGGTAATATTCCGAATTTCACCAGAGAGACCGAATACGTTTCGCTGAAACAGGATAACCCGCCCACATATACATTCTATCACGGCGGAATTACCTCGACAGATAACGGTAAAGATATTGTCCCTATCAATGATTGGAAAACAGTAACTAACGAGTTTGTAAACTCTCAATCGACAGCCAAGTGGACGAAATGGCATCGTGATGCGTACGCGGTCGGAGCATTGGCGCGATTCAATAACAATTATGAATTGCTGACAGATTCGGCCAAGGGCATAGCGAAAAAATTCGACCTTAAGAAAGGCTGCTGCAATCCTTATATGAATACAATCGCACAGCTTGTCGAATGCGTGCACGTTGTCGATACGAGCATTGGGATGATTGATAAACTTCTTACAAAAGGCCTGAAGCAGGAGAAAGCTTTCAGCAAACCCAAGGCCGGCAAAGCTTCCGGCTGTGTCGAAGCTCCTCGCGGGATTTTGTTCCACGAATACGAGTTCGACAGCAAGGGCAAATGCGTCGGTGCTGATATCTGTATTCCTACCGGCCAGAACCACGCAAATATTCAGAAGGACTTCGAGAAACTTGTGCCCGAGATTATCAATGAAGGCGAAGATGCGGTGCGATTAAAAATGGAAATGCTGGTGCGCTCGTACGACCCGTGTATTTCCTGCTCAACGCATATGCTGAATGTCGAGTTTGTATAGTCTCGCCGCGGAGAATTATTTTTAGCCACAGAGAGCACAGAGTTCACAGAGGCTTTGATGCAGTGTCTTCGACACCTATCATCCCAAGGCGTTAACCTCCCGATAAATGAATTTCTCGCGCCGGTTAGCCGCCTTAGGCTGACCTGCTATGCAGGCCTCAAAGCCAAGAACCCTTTGTAAGCTAACTCGTTTAGAGACTCCGGTCGCTGTTCCTAAAGGAACGTGCTTCAAAGCAAGAATCTACACTCTTTCAGAGAGAATTTCTCGCGCCGGTTAGCCGCCTTTGGCTGACCCGCTATGCAGGCATCAAAGCAAATATTTCTAACTAACTGAATAATTAAAAGCAACCGCGGATTGGCGCGGATTTTCACGGATTTAGAACTATTCACTAACAACCAAAGACTAACGACTAATGTTAGACGCGGATTTCGCGGAGAATATTCTTGGCCACAGAATCCGCCACAGGCGGACAAGTTTTTAGTTTTGAGTTTAAGTAAAAAAACAGCAAATTCGTGCCGAAGCCGTCCACGCACCAAATTTTGTTGAAACCGAGGCCGCGATGAGGCACGTATAGTTTTACGCAGGCCCGATTTGTCGGGACGAAGTAGTAGAATAAGTCCGAACCGCAGTAAGCAATTCTGTATTTTCCAACAATTTGAAATTTCATCCTTCGATAAACTCCCCCGATAAAACCTTTCGATGGGCAGGCAGGACAGGTCTGCGTAATCAGCGGTTAATATAAATTAGAGTTTATTCGTGTTCATAGGTGGTTAGATACTTCATCCCGATAAATCGGGATTCAGTATGGCAAAAAAACCGCGCTAATCTGTAACTCAAGAATAGCGGTTGGCGTTTATGGTTTAGATTCTAATAAAAAACGAGATTGCTTCGCTGTGCTCGCAATGACCCGGCCTCGTCGGGGCGGAGGGTCGGCGTTTAAGGGCTAAAAACCTTGACATCTGTCGTTAATCTATGTATCTTCAGGCTTTAAGAACGTTTGTGAATTATCCGTGTTAATCCGTGTCTAAAAACGTTTTTTCAGGAGACCAAGGTGCGTGTTTTATCAGGTATTCAGCCTTCGGGACGGCTTCATATAGGCAATTATTTCGGCGCGATGAGGCAGCATTTGCAGCTTCAGGCGGTTCACGATGGATTTTACTTCATAGCCGATTATCACTGTCTTACGAGCAATCCGTCACCTGAAAACGTGGCTAAATATACTCTTGATGTGGCGATGGATTATATAGCTTTGGGTCTTGATACCGAAAAGACGGTATTCTGGAAGCAGTCGGACGTTCCCGAAGTTACCGAGCTTGCGTGGATTTTGTCCTGCATAACGCCGATGGGTTTGCTTCAGCGATGCACCAGTTATAAGGACAAAGTTGCCCAAGGTCTCAGTTCTAATCACGGATTGTTTGCTTATCCGGTTTTACAGGCTGCGGATATATTGATTTTTCACAGCAATCTTGTTCCGGTGGGGCAAGACCAGAAACAACATATCGAGGTTACCCGCGATATAGCTGATTATTTTAACAATGCTTACGGTAAAATTTTGACGATTCCCGAAGATTATATAATCGAATCGGTAGCGGTTGTTCCGGGGATTGACGGGCGGAAGATGAGCAAAAGTTATGATAATACCCTCGAGATATTCGAGCCGGAAAAGACGCTGAAAAAGAAGATAATGCGTATTGTTACCGATTCTACGCCGGTCGAAGAGCCGAAAAATCCCGAGAAATGTAATGTTTTTGCGTTATTGAAGCTCGTAGCCGGTGAGGATGAGATAAAGCAGTGGGAATATAGGTATCGCAGCGGCGGAATGGGCTATGGCGAGGCGAAGAAACGGCTTGCCGAGCTTATAATAGAGTATTTTCAACCTTATAGAGCCAAACGTGCTGAACTCGAAGGCAATATCGATTATGTCCACCAAATGCTCAAAAAGGGGGCTGACAGGGCGCGGGCGGTGGCTGTTAATACGATGGAACAGGTTCGAAAAGCTGTCGGGCTGCGAGGTTGAAATGGATGATAAATTAGTAGTAATCGCCGAGTATGATGATTATATACAAGCTGAGATGGCCAAGCAGGTGCTTGAGGATTTCGGAATAAAGGTTATTGTAGTCGGACAGAATGCCTCGAATGTTTACGGCGGTATGCTGCCTGCTCTTAAACCTAAGCTGCTGGTTATGCAAAGCCAAGCTGAAGAAGCAAAAAAAATATTAGAAGAACAGAACGAAATAAGTGAAATAGAAGAACCAGACGAAAGTCAGGAGCAATAATTGAGTTCTTATCGTGTAGATATTGAAGTTTTCGCAGGCCCGCTTGATTTGCTGCTTTATTTGGTGCGCAAAGAAGAAGTGGATATCTATGATATCCCGATTTCTAAAATCACCGAGCAGTATATTCGGTATATCGAGATGCTCAAAAATCTCGATATTGATTTGGCGGGTGATTTTCTTGTGATGGCGGCGACTTTAATGCAGATAAAATCTGCTATGCTTCTGCCGAAAGCCGAGCCCGAGGCGATAGAGAGCGATGATATAAATGACCCTCGTGCCGAGCTGGTTCGTCAGCTTCTGGAATATAAAAAGTTTAAAGACGCTGCGAATCTGCTCGATGCTGCGGCTCAGCAGCAAAGCGAAAGGCTTGCAAGGCCTTCGGTAATTATACAAAGTTTAAAGGACGATTCTGAGCCTGAAATTGACCTTGACCAAGTGAGCATTTGGGATTTGCTCGAGGCGTTCGATACGATTCTTCAGTCGACCGGCGGAAAATTCGACCTTAGCCATATCCCTGACGATACGCCGATAGACTTGTACCAAATCGAGATTTTGCACCGTTTGCAGACCGAAGGAGCTATGCCGTTCGAGCGGATATTCGAAGCTCGTCCGAATCGTTTGGTTATGATAGGATTGTTTTTGGCGCTTCTTGAGTTGGTTAGAGACAGGCTTATCGCGGCAGAGCAGCAGGAAGGCGGCGATGCCATTTATATTAATGCTTTGACGGATGAACCGGCCGAACAGGCTGTCAGAAAAGCGATTCTGGCTGCAAGCAGTGAAACTGCTGAAGAAACCCAAAAAGAAGAAAAACCGTCTGAGCCGCCGATTCCGATAGTAGAAATAAGCACCAAAGAAACCGCCGATGTTTCCGAGGAAGTAGAAGTATCGACCCAAACACCGATACCTATTCAGCAGCTGCCCTCTAAGGCTGACAGCCGCGCGGCAGACGAATCTGCAATAGTTTCAGATAATCAAACAAATACTGATTGACAACTTCATAGCATAAAAATAAAATGCTTGTAATGCAAATTCGAAGTATGAAAGGGGCCACTAATGTCGGCTAATGTAATTGAGCTTACGGATGAGACATTTGATAATACGGTAAACAACTCTGATGTTCCTGTTCTGGTCGATTTTTGGGCATCATGGTGCGGGCCATGCAAAATGATGGCTCCTATTATCGAAGAAGTTGCCGATGAATATGTCGGCAAGGCCAAGATCTGTAAACTTAACACCGATAACGGCCGCGACAGCGCAATGGAGTTCGGTATAAGCGCTATTCCCACATTAATTCTTTTCAAAGACGGCCAAGTCGAAAAAAAATGGGTTGGTTTGACCAGCAAAAAGACCATTACAACAGCTATTGACGAGCTTATATAGCGTAAAATTTTTTACTTCTCTTGGGCCGCATTTTTTTGTAAATAGAGGTTCTGTCGGTTCGTTGTTTTTAGATGGATTCTCTTAGGCAATCCCTCGATTTTAGAACAGAAGGGCGATACTATTGTGGCACATAAGATTATATACAAACAGCAGCTTTCGGAGAACGTGTTTACTGCGGTTTTTGAAGCGAAATTAATTGCTCAAGCCAGAAAACCCGGTCAATTTGTAATTTTGTCCATTCGCAGCGATTACAGCGAGCGGATACCTCTTACAATCGCCGATGCCGATGCGGATAAAGGGACAATAACGTTAATCTGGCAGAGAGTCGGCAAAACCACTTCGGAAATGAGTGATTTGAAAGTCGGAGATTATATAGATAACATCGCCGGCCCTTTGGGGACGCCGACACATATAGAAAATTTCGGTACGGTCATCTGTGTCGGAGGCGGTATAGGTAATGCTCCTTTACTGCCGATTGCGCGTGCGTTAAAAGATGCAGGAAATAAAGTTATTTCCATAATCGGAGCCAGAAATAAAGAGCTTTTGATACTGGAAAACGAATTCAGCCGAATCAGCGATGAGCTTATAGTTACTACCGACGACGGTTCATACGGACGCAAAGCTTTGGTGACGGTGCCTCTGGAGGAAATCTGTCGCCGCAGCCCCAAACCGAACAATGCATTTATCATCGGGCCGGCAATTATGATGAAGTTCTGCTGCGGGGTAACAAAAAAATTCGATATTCCCACGCAAGTCTCGCTTAATACTATTATGATTGACGGAACCGGTATGTGCGGCGGCTGTCGGGTAGAAGTGGGCGGAAAACCTAAATTTGTTTGCGTCGACGGGCCGGAGTTCGACGGTCATCAGGTGAATTTCGATTTGATGCTCAAAAGACTCGATGCTTATAAACATCACGAGCATGAAGCTCATGATAAATACAAAGAACACAGATGCAGAATCGGTCTGGACAGAAAAGAATGAGGGCTAGTAATGAACGATTGCAGCGGTGATGATTTACTGAAAAAACTAAAACAAAAAGAATCATCAGAAGGGTTAAAACCGTCTGACAGATTTAATATACCTGCACAGCCGATGCCTTCGCAGGACGCGGTTGAAAGGCGCAGTAATGTAAACGAAGTTGCGCTTGGTTATACCGAAACCGAGGCGAAACTCGAAGCTATGCGATGCCTGCAATGCAAAAATGCTCCGTGTGTTCAGGGCTGTCCGGTAAGAATCAAAATTAAAGATTTCATCATGGCCATTGCCGACGGTGATTACAAAAAGTCTATTGAGATAATCAAAGAAAATTCTCTGCTGCCGGCTGTCTGCGGGCGTGTTTGTCCTCAGGAAGTTCAGTGTCAGGAGAAATGCACGGTCGGGATAAAATTTAAAGACCCGACCAAAGCGGTATCTATCGGCAGACTCGAAAGATTTGTTGCTGACTATGATTCTGAAAATCAAAGCATTCCTCATATAGAGCCCGATACCGGTATGAAAGTAGCTATTATCGGTTCGGGGCCGGGTGGTATCGTAGCAGCGGCGGATACAAGACGTGCGGGGCATGATGTTACGATTTTCGAAGCTTTTCATAAGCCCGGCGGAGTGATGGTTTACGGTATTCCCGAATTTAGGCTGCCGAAATCCATTGCGCAGAAGGAAATTGATGTTCTGGTAAAAATGGGAGTCAAGATTGTTTGTAATTTTATCGTCGGCAGAACCAGAACAATCGAGCAGCTTATGCAGCAAGACGGTTTTGACGCGGTTTATATCGGAGTCGGCGCAGGGCTGCCGAGTTTTATGGGCATCGAAGGGGAATCTTTGGTTGGTGTTTACAGCGCAAACGAATATCTGACGCGGGCGAATCTTATGAAAGCCTATGATTTCGGAAAAGGCGCAGATACCCCGATAGCACGGTCTAAAAAAGTCGCGGTAATCGGCGGGGGCAATGTTGCGATGGATTCGGCAAGAACCGCGGTTAGGCTCGGAGCCGAAAAAGTTTATCTAATCTACCGCAGAAGCGAAAAAGAAATGCCCGCGAGAATCGAAGAAGTTCATCACGCAAAAGAAGAAGGCGTAGAGTTTCATACTTTGCAAAATCCCAAGCGAATCATCGGCGATGCGGACAGCCGTGTTACGGCTATCGAGTGTCTTAAATATAAGCTTGGCGAGCCTGATGCTTCGGGCAGGGCAAGACCTGTTCCGATACCGGACTCGGAATTTCAAATCGAAGTTGATACGGTTATTATCGCTATCGGAAATCAGGCTAATCCTTTAATCCGCCAGACTACACCGGCTCTTGAGTTCAATAAATGGGGAAATATCGTAGTCGATGAAAACTGCAAAACTTCGATGCAGGGGGTTTATGCAGGGGGCGATATTGTATTAGGTGCGGCTACGGTGATTTTGGCTATGGGGCAGGGTCGAATCGCCGCCGCGGCGATTAACGAATATCTCGCCGCGAAAAAAGGCCGTTCTCAAGCCTGAAATTTAGCATTTTTTTGCAAAATAACTCTTGCAGAAGCTATTTGACAGGCGAAGTTTGTTATTATATTATTTTTGTTTTGTAACTGAAGGAGCAGGTTGTTTTAACCACGCTATTTGGAGAAAGAATGGAAATCAGGCCATTTAAGGCGTACAGGTTTGACGCGGATGTAGTGGGCCGCAGCGAAGATTGTATTGCCCCGCCTTATGATGTAATCAATTCCGAGCAGCAGCAGGAGCTTTACCGCAAGAATAAGTACAATATCGTACGAATCATCAAAGGCAAAACCGAACCTGCGGACAGCCCGCAGAGCAATACCTATACCAGAGCAGCCGATTATTTGAATTCATGGATAAATGAAGGCGCCTTAAAGCAGGATGCTAAGCCCTCTATCTATGCCTATGTTCAGGATTTTGAACTTGCCGGTGCGTGGTTTAAAAGATTGAGTTTTGTCGCACAGATGAAACTTGAAGAATTCGGCAGTGTCGTCAGACCTCACGAACAGACGCTGCTCGGCCCAAAACAGGACCGCCTCGAACTTTTAAGGACGACTAAAGCGAGGTTCGGACTTGTTTTCATGCTTTATGAAGACCGCAGACAGGCAGCCGAAAAAATCATCGAAGAAATTATGCACTCTAAAGCTCTTATCGATACTACCGACGAATATCATGTCAGGCACCGACTCTATGCTGTAAATCGTCAGGAAGATATAAATGCTATTGTTGAAATGATGAAGAATAAATCCTGCATCATTGCCGACGGTCATCATCGGTATGAAACCGGCCTGATTTATGCCAAGCAAAGCGATAATCCTCAAGCTTGCTATCAGGTGACGGCGTTTACGAATACGGTTCATGAGGGCTTGGTTGTTCTGGCGACTCATCGGGTTATAAATAATCTTGAAAAGTTCGACTTAGAAGTTTTTTTGAAGCAGCTTGAAGAGTATTTCGTAATTGAAAAATATCCGTTCGATTCCGAAGAATCCGCAAAAAAAGCAAAGCATAAAATGCTTGCCAAAATGAGAGCCGCTTATTCCTGTGACGAAAACGCGTTCGGTCTTTACGGCGGGAAAAATGCTTTTTATACCGTAATCTTGCGGGAGCAGAACATAATGAAAAAATTGGCAGCTAAGATGAGTTCTGCTTGGCGCAAGCTCGATGTTGCTGTTCTTTCGAAGCTGATTTTCGAAGAAATTCTCGGGATTGACGAGCAGAAGGTCGCTCAGGGAAACCATATCGAATATGTTAAAGACAGCGGTAATTCAGTAAAAGAGCTTGTAAAACTGGTTGACGGCGGCCAAAAACAGGCGGTTTTCTTTATGAATCCGCCCAAGATAAAACAGATTCAGGATGTAGCTGATGCCGGCGAAAAAATGCCGCAAAAATCAACGTATTTTTATCCTAAAGTGTATTCTGGTTTAGTAATTGACAAGATATAACGTTTTTTGGAGTTAAACTAATATGGTAGATTGGAAAAACCCTCCGCGACTGTTTATTCCCGGACCAGTCAAGGTAAACGATGATGTTCTACAGCAATTGGCAAGGCCGACGCTTGGACATCGAGGCAAAGAGTACGCACAGCTTCACGGTGAAACTGTCGATATGCTCAAAAAGATACTTTTTACCGAGCAGCATGTGTTTTTAAGTACCAGTTCGGCTTCGGGTATATGGGAAGCCGCGATACGAAACTGCGTCGGTTTTGACGAGACGGTTCTTTGTACGATGTGCGGCGCGTTCAGTGACAAATGGGCTGATGTAGCCAAAAGCTGCGGCAGAAAAGTCGAAGAGCTTAAGGTTGACTGGGGACAAGCCGTTACCGCCGAAATGATTGATAAGAAACTGGCGTCAGGCAAGTTTTCAGCAATTACATTAGTTTACAGCGAAACAAGCACAGGTCTGGCCAATCCTCTTTACGAAGTCAGCGAAATGATGAAGAAAAAATATCCCGATGTTCTTGTTTTAGTTGATGCGGTAAGCGCTATGGTCGGTATGCCGATTCATTTCGACAAGCTCGGCTGGGATGTGGCTTTGGCATCGGTTCAGAAAGCTTTTGCGCTTCCTCCGGGTCTTGCGGTTGCGGTGGTTAGCAAACGGGCTCTCGAAAAGAGCAAAACGGTGCCGGGTCGAGGTTATTATTTCGATTTCCAGAGTTTTGCCAAAAGTGCCGAGAAAAATCAGACTCCGACGACGCCGGCTATTCCTCAGATTATGGGATTGCACTATCAATGCAGCAAGCTTGTGAAAGAGGGAATGGAAAATGTTTGGAAGCGTCATAAAGAGATGGCTGATTTTACGCGTGCATGGGCAAGAGATAAATTTGCGTTATTCTGCGATGAGAAATATTGCACGAACACTCTGACCACTGTTAAAAATACCCGCAAAATTGTTGTTGCCGATGTAATCAAAGCCGTTCAGTCTAAACACCAAACAGCGTTCGGCAACGGTTACGGAAAATTGAAAGAGGAAACTTTCAGAATCGCACATATGGGCGATATAACTATGGCAGATATTAAAGAACTGTTAGGCTGGATTGATGATGAATTAGCTTAACCTTAAATAAAAACAAAAGCCGCGGTGTTATTTTGCCGCGGCTTTTTATTGCGCTGTCAGCTTATATGGTAGCTGAATTCTAAAATTTTCGGTTTAGCTAATTTTTTATAATCAGCCATGCTTATTTTCACAGCCTTGTCGTGAGAGCCTGCCTGAAAAACAATGTGGTCGTCTTTTTCAAGAGCTTTGTCCATAATTGTCGGAATATCGTAAAGATTCCCTATCGGCGCTTCGGCTCCTAATTCACAGTCACTGCATATTGTGCCGATGTCAGCTTCGCCGGCAAGCTCGACAGATTTGACACCGAGCGAATTTTTCAATTTCTGCAAGTCGATTTTATGGTTGGCCGAGAGCACGCACATAAGCATATTTCCGTCAGCCTTGACTATAACCGGTTTTGCGACGAATCTGCCCGGTTCGTGTTCGACTGCCGCCATTCGCTGGGCGGTAAAAGTCGGTTTGTGTTCGTGCACTTCGTACGGAACCGCCGATTTTTCCAAAAATTTCAGCACTTTCATTTTCCCGTCCCTTCAATATTAGATTTCTATTCTTTAGGTTTAAGAATGCCCTCTAATACACCCTTACCTGATTCAATCGTTTTTTGTGCTTCTTCTTTTCCTGCTTCGATTGTTTTTCTGGCTTCGTCGACAGCGGCTTTGCCTATTTCACTGGCTTGACTTGCAACGGCATCCATAGAGCCTATCATATCTGCCGGCAGAACCCCTGCGCCTTTTTTAGCTATGCCTTTGGCGATTGCTAAAATCACCTCTTTTGTAAGTTTTGCTGTAGTGAGCTTATCATCACTTCCCAAGTCGGTCATTACAATCGGTTCAAGCTCCAAGTTTATTGTGTCAGCTTGACCGGGTATCGGTAATAATTTAACGGCTACTTTGACGTTGGTTATATTAAGCTGTTTGATGTGGAGCTTTTTGGGTTCTTTGCCCGGCTCTTCGGCAGGGGCGGGGTCTTTCGGCTTGGGAATCGCGTTAAGAATTTCCTGAAGATTATTAGTAGTCCCTTTTTGCTCTATCGCCAAATTTATTCCGTCAAGATTTAAATACTCTATCTCGACTGTATCGGACAGCAGTGACCTTAATCCGGCTTTGACGCGCCCATCCCGCATTTCGAGCAGGTTTTTGTGCTCGTATCCGGCCGGGTTTGCGATGACAAGATTTTTCATCCCGACTATACCCCTGAACACCGATAAATCTAAAGCGCCTATATTCACGCCTACACTAAGTGTTTTTGTTCCTGCTGTTTCGATTCCGGATTTAATAAGCCTCTCGCCGAAGAGCGAAAAAACTATTAATGCCACAACTAAAACAATAAGAATAACCAAAACTACTGTTTCGATAAGTTTTTTTACAGATTTCATTTACAGTCTCCCTTATAAAGAACTGGTATTTTCCATTAATCTAATATCATAGCGTAAACCAAGGAGAATACAAGCCTATTATTTAAGCCCCAAGAGCATTTGGGACTGGTCGTTTTTTACAAATAAACTGCGATAAACAGCAGCAGCGCCCCGATTGCCGCTCCGGTCAAAGTTATATTCGACCACTTATTATAATCAGCCAGAGATTGGCACTGCTCTTCGAATTCGTAGTAGTAATCGTCCAGCTCTTCCTCGTATTTGGGTTTTAATTTTATGCGGACATAAGCATATCCTGCCATCGAGACAAGAAACAATAAACCTGCAGGGAGTATAATTATTATTTTCCAAGTCATTTCAATTAACCTTTTAGTATCAAGCTCAGAGTTTCTTTTAATTCTGTGTTCCGGAACTCGAAGCCTTCATCCTGTAATCTTTTCGGCGTAATACGATAGCTTGCCAATAAAATTTCTTCAGCCATTTCTGCGTATATTAATTTTGCAGCCCAAACCGGTAAGTATATCCGGCTCGGCCTGTTAAGCACATCACCGAGAACACGGCAAAAATCTTTCATTTTGACAGGTTCCGGCGATGTTAAATTAAAAGCTCCGCGGCAATTATTTTTTTCAATTAAAAACCTTACAGCCTCGCAAAAATCATCGATACTTATCCAAGAGAGAAATTGTTCTCCGCTGCCTATGTGTCCGCCAAGATAGAAGTGAAACAGCTTCAGCATTTTTTTGAGCATACCGCCTTGCTTGCCTAACACTGTTGCTGTTCTAAGCTTTATGCATCGTACTGCTGTATCGGTCAGTGGCTCGATTTGCTGTTCCCATTTGACGCATGTTTGAGCAAGAAATCCTTCGCCTTGCCGAGTGTTTTCATCTGCTTCGATTACACCGCGACTGCCGTAAAAACCTATTGCGGATGCCTGAATCAGCACTTTTGGTTTTTCTTTGGCGTTAAGAATAGCTTTAACGATTGCTTGCGTTGTTTGGATTCTGCTTTGAAGAATCTTATGTTTTTTCCGTTTTGTCCATCTGCCCGAGGCGATATTTTCTCCGGCAAGATTTATTACGCAAAAAGCTCCTTCTAATTGTTCTGTCCATTGCCCGAGATTATAACCGTCCCATTGCATTACTCTGATTTGGCTGCCCAGCGAAACTTGGGCTAATTGCGGGTTTCGCGAAAGCGCGTATACTTCATAGCTGCCCATTAGTGTTTGACAAAGAGCTTTGCCTATAAAACCTGTCGCGCCTGTTATGATGATTTTCATTTTAATAGATTATAATTTTTTTCAAGCATCTCGATTTTTTTAACGTATTTATCAGCGTCAAATTTACGCATCAGACCGGAGGCATTCATATATCTGATTGTTCCGAAAACTCCTCTGCGTGCCCAAGGCCGGTCATGTTTACCGAAACACCACGAAACGCCGGTAAAACCGTTAGGGTCTCTGCCGTCCAGTTCGTATTTATCATTCAGATATATTGCGGTTTTAAATGCCTGCTTAGGATTTTTGCTCCATTCTAAAATTTTCTTGCCCCAATACATTCTCATATATCCGTGCATTTTTCCGGTGATTATCATTTCTTTTTGGGCTGCGTTCCAATAAGCATCGTGTGTTTTGGCCTGCTCGAATTCCGCCGGAGTATATATATACTCACGTTTGTCCTTGCTGTGGTAATTCAGAATTCTTTTAGACCAATGTTCAAGCCCCTCGAAGCTGTCGTAATTATTATTGTAATATATGAAATTATGGCTTAGCTCGCGCCGCACTATTAATTCCTCGAGATACGCCGTGCTGCCGGCGCTTTTTGCTTTTTTAATTTCCAAAGCTATATACAGCGGCGAAATCTGACCGAAGTGAAGATACGGACTCATATTCGACTGATAATCGAGATTAGGGTCATTTCGCAAATTTTCATATTTGTCCAGCTTGTATTTTATAAAATGCCTCAGTAATTTTTGTGCTTGGCTGGTGCCGCCGATAAATGTTGTTTTTCCAACGCTTCTATCAATATTTAGTTTTGCCGATGCCTTGTCAATATCACTGATATTGAAACTGTCGAATTTTAATCCCAGCGAACCGGCTTTTAGTTTTTTATGCTGAATCTTTATAAGATATTTTTGAAATTGCTTTATAATCTTGGGTCTAATCGTTCTTGCCGCGAATTCTTCTTTGCCGGAAACTTCCTCGATTGGCACTATTAAATTCGTCTCGACTTGAAGCATTAAGCAATTAATTTGCCTTGATGCTTTTAATCGCCATTCTTTTTGAATCTTAAGATGTCCGCTGTCGGTGATAACTATACAGGCGTTCTTTGATAATTCGATAGCGGCTTGGTCGGGCCGGTTATAACGTATGACCATTCGGATATTTCTTCGGCGAAGCTGTTGTTCGGTTTCTCGAAGACCTTCTAACATAAAATAATAATGTCGAAGATTCGCCTGCGGATACTCATCAGTCAAGCCGAAAACAACGACTAAGGGTTTCTCTAAATCATTGGCTTTTTGGATTGCCAGCTCGAGAGCATGATTAAAATGGGCTCTCTGGGCCGCCTGCATCCAGTAAAGAACATAGCTTTTCGATGAATTCACAGATTTGCCGTTAAAAGCTTTTATTCTTTCACTTTGAATCACAAATTCGTCCCTTTTCAATTTTACCCGCTGTTCCTAAAGAAATATAAAGTAAAATGGTTGAAACTCAAACGAGATTTGCTAAAATCCACAAACTTTTTATGTTAATAGGGGGACGGGGCTAAAAATATGGATGTGTTACCGGCAATAGATTTGCGAGACGGCCAGTGCGTAAGGCTTGTTCAAGGCCAATACCACCGCCAGATTACTTATCATGACGACCCTGTCAAACAGGCTGAGGATTTTATCGAAGCCGGTTCGGAATGGCTGCATATTGTTGACCTTGATGGTGCAAAGCTGGGGCGGCTGGTTAATATCGAGGCTATTAAAGCCTTGGCGGCGGTAGGGCGTTTAAAAATCGAAGTCGGAGGCGGCGTTAGAGACGAGTCGGCTATCAAGCAATTGCTCGATTTGGGCATAGAAAGGGTCATAATCGGCACCAAAGCGGTCGAAGATTTTGATTGGTTTGAAAAAATAGCCGAAAAATTTAACAGGCGTATAGTTATTTCTTTAGATGCTCGCGGCTCTAAGGTTTCTACTGATGGCTGGACAAAAGACCAGCCTCAATTGCTTCTGGATTTTGCAATAAAAGCTGCCAAATTGCCGTTAGCCGCGATTATTTATACTGATATCGCCCGCGACGGAATGATGACCGGGCCGAATCTTGAAAAAACAAAAGCTTTAGTTGATGCCGTTTCTGTTCCTGTAGTCTGCGCGGGCGGGGTTAATACGGTTGATGATATAAAGCAGCTTGCGGGTTTGGGTGTCAGCGGAGCGATTATAGGAAGGGCGTTATACGAGGGAACGCTGGACCTTGCCCAAGCCATAAAAGCCGCACAGAAACCTTAGATTTTTGAATAATCTTAAGACTTGCCATAGTATTGTTTGCAAGCTATCATTGATATTGATTTTGCGGGTGTAGCTTAATGGTAAAGCTCCAGCCTTCCAAGCTGGTCACGTGGGTTCG
>CAYMOE010000021.1:6195-39308 GCA_964391985.1 uncultured Pirellulales bacterium | reverse complement strand
CCGAACAGCAGAGCTACAACACAGCCGTATGGCAGAATAATTCTTGCGGCGGTTCATACAGCGAATGGATGCACTGCAATGGTATTCTTGGATTCGGCAACACCCCGTAATTTTTTTGACACTGTCAAACGAATTGAGAATCACTGCCCGGCCTAAAGCCGGGCAGTTTTTTACCTTCCTCAATTAATTCTACCTTCCAAATACCATTTGGCTGCTGGCACAACAAAAAAACTTGCTTTTTATCCGATTTACGATAAATTCCTTAGTAGAAGTTAAGCATCATAAACGATACTCTTGAGCTTTGAGTCAGCTTCATTTGTGCGTTGGTTCTGTGTGATATTAGGCTGTTCGAGAATGTTCCTGTCTTTTTTATTTAAAGAAGGAGAAATTTTTCAATGAGAAAACTATTAATTTTCCTTTTAACGGCGATAATGGTTTTTCTAAGTGCTTGTTCGAAGAAAACATCTGACGAAGATATATCAGAGATGCCTAACTTTGTATTAGTAAAAGGCGGAACCTTTAGGAACACAAAGTCAAACTATTACGGGAAAAATGTAATAGTATCTGATTTTTATATCGGCAAATATGAAGTAACTCAAAAAGAATGGGTCGAGGTAATGCCAAGTAATCCCTCACAATTCAAAAGTGATGATTTGCCGGTAGAAATGGTAAGCTGGTATGACTGCATTGAATACTGCAATAAGAGAAGCATAAAAGAAGGATTAAAGCCTTATTACAATATAGACAAGGATAAAAAGGACCCTGATAATTATAACGAAGCTGATGATATGAAATGGACGGTAACGATTAACGCCGGAGCCAATGGTTATCGTTTGCCGACAGAGCTGGAGTGGGAATATGCCGCATGCGGAGGTCAGAAAAGCAGAAATTACACATATAGCGGGAGCAATGACGCAAATGAGGCGGCATGGTATTGGAAAAACTCAGGAGATAAATACCTAACAGGACTCTGGAACTGGCCTTCGATAGAAAATAACAATAATAAAACAAAACCTGTCGGCGGCAAGAACCCCAACGAGTTAGGGCTTTACGATATGTCAGGCAATGTAAGGGAATGGTGCTGGGAGCGGCATGTAGATTTGGATATAAAAAGCAGCATTGGCAGGGTTTGGAAAGGCGGCGGCTGGATCGGCGACGAATTCTGCTGCAAGTCATCTTACCGCGGCAGATTCGAATCGAACGGCAAAGGCCCCGACCAAGGCTTGCGTTTATGCCGTGATAAGTAAACCCTTAATAAGCGGTCAGGAACAGATTAATTGGGGAATCAACATTTGGTTCCTCAATTATGCCGGCGGTGAAGATGTAAAAAAGTTATTGATTCATTCTCATAAAATTCTTTCTGTGCTTGTATAATAGCTCAAGATGATAAACAAAAATACTATGTTAACCCAAATCTGGGTGTATTATAAAGCTACACGTCCTAAGTTTCTGACAGCAAGCGCAGCGCCGGTACTTACAGGCAGTATGCTCGGCTATGCGGTGACAGGCAATTTCTCGGCGGGGTTGTTTATATTAGCTATGCTGGGAACGATGCTGCTGCACAGCGGCGCCAATGTAGCAAATGATTATTACGACCATAAAAGCGGAAATGATGAGGCCAATACAAATCTATCGCCGTTTTCCGGAGGAAGGCGGTATATTCAAAAAGGGATATTATCCGCAAACGCAACGATTACAGAATCCTTATTATTGCTCGCAGCCGGAGCGATATGCGGGTTGATAATAATTCTGATAACCAAAAGTATTTTCATATTTATATTAGGGTTGATTGGTTTAGCAGGAGGATTTTTTTATACCGCCCCGCCGCTAAAATTGGGGTATCGCACAATCGGCGAGCCGGCGATAGCTTTTCTGTTCGGGATACTGCCTGTATCCGGGGCATATTTTCTCCAGACCAATCGGCTCGACAGGATTATCGTTATGCCAGCTGTGATTATTTCACTGCTGATATTTTTAATAATATTAATAAATGATTTTCCGGACGCCAAAGCTGATGCGGCGGTCAATAAAAAAACATTCGCAGTTCGGTTCGGGATTCATACGAACGTTATAATTTATAGAACCATTCTTATAATAAGCTATCTCACCGCAATCGCAGGGCTAATCGCAAGCTCGACACTTCGAATTTCCGCTGTGCTGTATCTTTTGACATTACCCTTAGGAATTTTCGCATTTAAATCCGCAAATGAAAAAGAATTATCACAAGATGGGTACTTTAAGGCGAATCAACTGACAATTCTGCTGCATTCTGCTGGCGCAGCGGCTTTGAGCGGCGGATTTCTTCTAACAGGATTTCTTGGCCTGTGAATTTATATTTGACCATTCAAGTTAAGTACCATAAACTCTTCGGCTATGACTAAACGATTGATTGTTAACGCTGATGATTTCGGTCTGAGCCGTTCTGTCAACGAAGCTGTTTTTCAGGCTCATAAAAACGGGATATTGACAAGTGCTACCATAATGATGAATATGCCCGCGGCGGATGATGCGGTTAAAATCGCCAAAAGCCTTCCTAAGCTGGGGGTAGGTGTTCATCTTAATTTATCTAAGGGCAAGCGTCTTTCCAAGGACAAATGCACCGAATATCTGGTTGATGATAACGGAGAATTTAAACACTCGCCGATGCGGCTTGCTGCGATTTCAACGGTATTTCATTCTGTTCGCAAGGCAATACGAACCGAATTGGCGGGACAAATTCAGAAGCTAATTGACAGCGGGATTACACCGACTCATCTTGATTCGCACAAACACCTTCACTGTTATCCGCCGATATATTCTATAGTATGCGACTTGGCGAGGATTTTTAAAATCAAGGCTGTCCGCTGGTGTTATGAACCCAAAGAGGTCTCGGCAGCACCTTGGCCTCTGTCAGGAGCCGATTGCAGAAGGCAGGCTGCTTTAATTCGAAAAATGGCGAAAATCAACAGGTTTCAGGGAAATTATTTTATAAAAACAGACGCGTTTTTTGGTTTGGCACATTTAGGAAAGATAGATGTTAGTTTTTTTAAGTCGCTAAGTCTTTATGGAGGCTATTCCACAGCGGAATTGATGTGTCATCCTGCGACCGAAAACGAACCTCAAAAAAGGTTTCGAGCAATCGAGCTGGCTCGAAGGACAGAAATGGAAGCTCTTTGTGATGAACGCGTTAAAAAGTATTTCGCAGACGCGGGTTTTGAGTTAATTAACTATAGCCTGATTTAATTTTGGTTTTAAATCGAGGATTGAAGAATTGGTAAGAATTGTTTACAGACAGGGATGGGAATCTTATTTCGGTCGATACGGACTGAATACATTCGAAGATTTCTATTACCATAACGCTGATTTAAAAGTACTTAATGTAAGCAAGCGATATGTAAATAAGGTCTCTTTTGGTGAGGGGACAAACTGCAAAACATTCTTTATAAAACGATTCGCATATTGCCATCTGAAGGATATTATTTTGAGTATCTCGAACTTTAAGCGGATACGCTCGCAGTCCGAATCCGAATATATAAACGCAAATTTTCTGGTTGAGAAAGGTTTTAGTACATATCTGCCTGTTTGTTTCGGGGAACAAAAAAAATTTGGTATAGAAAAAAGGTCGTTTGTTATCACGGAAAAATTAGATGGTGAATCTTTAAGCGGTTTCGTAAGAAGAAATGTCGGGCAAATTGAAAATAGTGAAAAAGAAAAGATTATCAGGGCTGTCGGCCGAACAATCCGTAAAATACACGATTGCAATATAAGCCTGCCGGATCTTTATATCTGGCATTTATTTCTCACTAAAAAATCCGATGATTACGAAATAGCCGTGATAGACCTGCATCGAATGAAATACAACGTTACAAATACTGACGAGAAAATTAAAAATCTGGGACGGCTTGACTATAGTTTGCTTGATAAGTATTTTGACGAGAATCTCCGGCGGGTTTTAATCGAAGCTTATGACCCGGAAAACTGTGATTCGATATTTTCGCAGGTGAGGAGTTATTCAGCCTTTCTGTTCAGAAAAGACCCAGACATTAAAGAATACAGTCTCAGCCAATGAGTTTTATGATTTGTTCGAGGTCGTTGGGAACTTCAATCGGAGGATTGGCAAGCAAACCTTGTTTTTCTCTGTGGTAATTAACCGTAAGGTCTGGGTCTTTGAGCAGATGTCCGGTGAGGACACAGGCTACGCGGGCGTTTTTATCGATGACACCATCGGCGATTAGATGCTTAAGACCTGCGATAGTCGCCGCCGAAGCAGGTTCGCAGCCTAAACCGTATTTACCTATCAAAGCTTTAGCGTCTTTTATTTCAGAATCGGGGACAGCAAGAACAACACCGTTGCAGACATCGATAGCACGAAGACATTTCTTCAGATTGACAGGCCTTGATATTTCAATAGCCGATGCGATTGTATGCGGTGAAAATTTACGAGCGGTGAGGTCTGCATAATAATCGTCAATAATCTTCCGGTCAACTCGGCCGTTGTTCCATGAGAGTTTTTTATTATTCACAAGGTCGGCAAGCGTCGATGCGCCGGTGGAATTGATAATCGCAATTCGCGGGATTCGGTCTATCAGGCCGAGCTGTTTCAATTCATAAAATGCCTTGCCGAACGCGCTGGAATTTCCGAGATTGCCGCCGGGGACAACAATCCAATCCGGTACTTTCCATTCGAGCGCTTCTATAATACGGTACATTATGGTTTTCTGGCCTTCGAGCCTATAAGGATTAAGTGAATTGAGAAGATATAAACCAAGTTTGCTGCAAACCGCTTGAACCTGCTTCATACAATCATCGAAATCACCGAGAATTTGAATAGTCTGAGCACCGTAATCCATAGCTTGGGAAAGTTTTCCGAAAGCTATTCTGCCGGAACCTATAAAAACCGTGCATTTCATCCCGCAGTTGTGAGCATACAGCGCCACGGCTGCTGATGTATTTCCGGTCGAAGCACAGGCACAGCTTTTTGCCCCGACCATCATTGCGTGACTAAACGCGGCGGTCATACCGTTATCTTTGAATGAACCGGAAGGATTTAAACCCTCGTACTGAAGATGCAGACTGTCGGGCTTAAGACCGAGCTGCTGCGCAATAGCACAGTTTTGCTCCAAGACGGTCTGGCCTTCGCCGAGCGTCACTTTGCAGGAATCCGGACAAAAATTCAATAAATCCCGAAATCGCCAGACACCCGAAAAATCGAGACGATTATTTTTATTTGCCCATCTTTTAGAAAAATCGCTGAGTCTGTCAGGCAGCTCGATTTTGTCCCATTCATAAAGCGTATCAAGAAGCTCGCCGCATTTGGGGCATTTGAACATTACGTCCATACAATCGAACTTCGCCCCGCAATCGGGATTTATACACTGAATATATGCGGCTTTTATTTTGTCCATCAATAAACTCCAGTCACCAGAGGGGGTATTATAGATTATTTATCATTGGGTTGGTATCAAAATTAGATGGTTTTTTGAGAAACTTAGTTGTTAAGTTTTTCTATAAGGCCCGGCAGCTCGCTCAAATTTTCGACCATACAGGCGCCTTTGGGCAATCTTTTGCGATTGTTAGTGTAGGCTTTTTTCAGGACAGCCGTCATCCCCAGACGCAAGGTAGGCCGTATGTCCTTGTCGATACGGTCGCCTATAAACATTATATTCTCGCAAGGCGATTTAATCTGCTCAGCTGCGAGCTTAAAAATACCCGGATTAGGCTTGCGAAATCCGAATCGATAGGAATAGATTCTGACATCGAAAAAATCCAAAAGTCCGAATTGCTCGAGATGCTTTTCAAGGGCACTGGCATTGATAAAAGTGTTGGATAATATACCCAGTTTAAGCCCTTGATTCTTCAGCCGGATGAATGTCTGCTTGATGTCGCTTTCAACGGCAGCAACTTTACTCAGCGGTTCGTACCAAAGCCAAATAAGCTGCCGCCACTGCTGTTCGTCGAGATTAAAACCGCAAGCAACGCCGATTTTCTTCAGCAAATCAAGAGCGTTAAAATCTTTTCCCGTAAAAAGCGAAACCCAGTATTTCCAGCGGATTGCCGAAAGATTTTTACGGCTGTATTTTTTGAAATCCCCTACCGGCTGAGATAAACTTTGCAGGTAATTATATGTAAGTTTTGCACCCTGCCCGAAAAGTTTGGACGTATTTACTTTCCCGAAGTTCAAAATCGTCTCGCCGAGGTCAAACAGAACCGCATCGATTTTAGCCATCGTTCCAATCCTATTTTCTCTGGGGCAGCGTGTCGCCGAAAGCTTCACTGACCCAAGCGAAAAGCTCGTCATCGGAAATAGCTGAAATTCTGTCATGCGTGTATTCGCTGTCGATTCGTTCTTTAACCTGCTGAACCCGAGGGTCATGTTTTGCGATTTCAATCTGATATTTCGATTCAATCCAATGTTTAACCCCTGCGGCACCGGCTTTGTCAGTGATGGCAACAGACACCGGACGATTCAGCAATTTCTGAGTGTCGAAGCAATTATATATTTCTTCGTTTTTGAGCAGACCGTCGGCATGAATTCCGGCACTGGTAACGTTGAAATTAGCTCCGATAAGCGGATAATTGCTCGGAATCCTAAATCCAAGCTCGTTCTCGGCATACTGAGCCAATTCTGTTATTGCGGCATAATTAACTTTCTTATTCATACCTTTAATCTGGGCATGCTCGACAACCAGCGCTTCAAGAGGCGGATTTCCGGTACGTTCGCCGAAACCTATTATCGCGCAGTTGGCCGCGGAACAACCGTACATCCAAGCAGTAGCTGCATTTACCTGAACTTTATGAAGGTCGTTATGGCCGTGCCATTCCAGACATTCAGACGGAACACCGAGTTTTCTAAGGCCCGCTATCAGTTTTGGAACGCTTCGCGGTAAAGAAGCATTGCTCCACGGCACACCGAAACCCAGAGTATCACAAAGCCGAATCTTTATAGGCATCTTGTAAGAATCGGAAAGCTTGAGCAACTGCTCGGCAAACGGCAGGACAAAACCGTCATAATCGGCTCGTGTTATATCCTCGAAATGACATCGCGGCAGAACACCCTGCTCGAGCGCGGATTTGACGATTCCCAAATATGAATCCATCGCCTGTGCCCGCGTACGTTTTAGTTTCAAAAATATATGATAATCGCTGGCACTGGTAAGAATACCGGTTTCTTTCAGACCCATTTTCTTGACGAGCTTAAAGTCATCGGCAACCGCTCGAATCCATCCTGTAATCTCAGGATATTTATAGTTGCGGGCTTTGCAAAGCTCTACTGCTTTTTGGTCGCGCTTGCTGTATAGGAAAAATTCGCACTGTCTGATAAGCCCCGTATCGCCGTCAATCTTGTGCATCAAATCATATATATGCAGAATCTGTTCGGGCGTATAAGGAGGCCGCGCCTGCTGGCCGTCGCGAAACGTCGTATCTGTAATCCAAATTGCATCCGGAATATTAAACTGCGCCGGTTGGTCATCGAATTTTACTTTAGGAAATTCCGAATACGGAAAAACATCCCGATAAAGATTCGGTTCCCGAACATCCTGCAATTCATATTTATTGGCCGCCATAAAAAACTCCTTTAACCGCAAGCGGTCTGCTTAAAAAAAATTCTGGCCTACCCCGCCCAAAAAACAACTGGCCAAGATGGGAGTCGAACCCATACGCCCATTCGGGCAGGGGATTTTAAATCCCCAGCGTCTGCCATTCCGCCACTCGGCCAAGACGGTATAATTTAACTTATTTTCAGAAATCCTGCAAATCGTTTTGTATCATACATATACAACTTTTTCACGACTCGGGCTGACGCAAATAATTCGGGTTTGGCCATTATACGTTTCAAATTTCAGAACGGTTTGGTAAAAAATAATAAGAAAACTTGGATTTTTGACAAAAAAATAGGGTTGGATGCTCCTAACTTGCCGATTCTTAGCGACACAGGTATTTTCGAGCGATTTCGATATCGCTGAAATCTATTGTTTTATCGCCTATTATCTGATAAGTCTCGTGGCCTTTTCCGGCAATTAGAACAATGTCATCTTTTCCGGCAGATTCTATAATCATTTTAATTGCTTTTTCTCTGTCAGGCTCGGTAATTATATTAGAGGACGATGGATTTTTAAAACCGGTTACAATTTCGTCGATTATCGCTTTAGGATTCTCCGAACGGGGATTATCACTGCTGACAACTATAAAATCAGCAAGCTGCTCGGCAACGGCAGCCATACGAGGACGCTTGGTTCTGTCTCTATCACCTCCGCAGCCGAACAGAACTCTGAGTTTTCCTTTGCAGAGCGGTTTTAATGTCATAAGAACATTTTTCAACGCATCGTCGGTATGGGCATAATCGATAAGAACCGTAAAATCCCCGTCAAAATCAATTTTTTCCAATCGTCCCGGAACTAATTTCAAAGCGGATAGACCATCTGCGACTGTCTGCAAATCAAATCCGACAGCCAAACATAATCCCGCTGCAGCCAGATGATTGCTTATGTTGTGTCTGCCCAGAAGAGGCGTATTAATCCTTGCCTTATCAGAACCGTATTTGATGATAAATTCCGTATGTTTACTGTCAGCGCGAATATCCTCGGCGATAATATCTGCTTGTGCTTCGATGCCGTACCATAAAATTTTCGCTTTGGTTTTAGATGCGATTTTCAAGCTGTGCGGCGATTGCTTGTTAAGAACCGCGAAAGAATCACTCGAAAGATTCTCAAAAAGAATTGTCTTTGCCGCCAGATAATTTTCCTCTGTCACGTGGTAATCAAGATGGTCACCGCTAAGATTGGTAAAAGCCGCCGCGGAAAAATCAATCGCAGATAAACGATTCTGACTTAACGCGTGGCTGCTGGCTTCGATTACCATATACTTTATATGGTTATGAACCATTTCATTCTGCATTTTAGCGATTTGCAGCGAATCGGGCGTAGTCATAACAGCAGCACTGCGATTGGCATAAGTATCACAGACAACAGTTCCTATCAGACCGCATTTATTACCGGCATTTTCAATAACCGAGCGAACAAGAAAAGTTACAGTAGTTTTGCCTTTGGTGCCTGTAACAGCCAGATTTATCAGTTTTCTTGCCGGATAGCCGTATCGAGCTTGTGTCAAAACACTTAACGTCTTGGATGTATCAGGTACGATTACGAACGGTATTGCACTCTGAGCGGCAATGACAGATTTATTATCAGATTGGCAAACTATATATTTTGCGCCCGCTTGGATAACAGAATCTATAAAATTATGACCGTCAGATTTTGTTCCTTTTACAGCTACAAAACAATCGCCGTTTTTAACCAGACGCGAATCGAAACAAATATCCGGCGGATTGTCAGAACAAACGATTTCAATAAGAGTTTCTAAATTCATCTTCATCTGCATAATTTTATACAAAAACAGCAAGGTTGCAACAAACATATCTTTGCCGATGGCAGTAGATTCTGATATGCTTATCGTTAACAAAATGCTTAAAAGGAGTATTTCTAATGCGAATCAAACCGGTTATCGGGCTGTTATTTTTAGTTTACATTTTGGTATTTAACGCATTTGCCTCGGTAGAAAAAGAATATTTCGCGATATTCATAGACAGCCAAAAAGTCGGATATGCCGTTCACACCAGAGAACAAACCGAAAACCAAGTCATCACTACCGACGAGGTTAATATCACGATAACCCGCCTTAATATGCCTATTTCTATAAGCACGGTCGAAACAAGTATCGAGACACCCCAAGGCCGGCCGCTCGGTTTCGAATCGGTTCAGAATATGAGCTTTATGCAGACTCGGATTACCGGAAAGGTCAATCCCGACGGGATGGTCGATATAACGACAATAACCGGTTCCGGCAGGAAGACACAGCAAATGAAATGGCCCGAAGGAGCCCTTCTTGCAGAGGGCCTGCTGCTGATGCAGAAAGAAAAGGGTTTAAACCAAGGTTCGCAATATTCGGTAAAGATATTTTCGCCGACTACCCTTCAGGCTCTCGAAACCAAAATCAGTATCTCAGATAAAAAAACAATAGACCTGTTAGGCAGGCCTCTAAATCTTACGCAAGTCATTACGAGAACCAATGTTTTTATGGCGGGAGAAATAGTAACCGAAACTTATGTCGATGAAAATTTCAGAATATTGAAAACAATTACGCCTATGATGGGAATGAAGCTCGAGATGATGTCCTGTCCGAAGGAATTCGCGATGAGCGAAAACACGCAGATTGATTTGTTCAGCAAAGCATTTATTACAAGTCCTCAAACGATTAGAAATATCAATTCGGCAAAAAGCATAACGTATTATTTAAAACCCAAACAGGACCAAAGTGAAATTTCAATACCTTCGACTGATAATCAGCACGTTAAAAATAAGCCTGACGGCACGATAATCGTTACCGTCAAACCTATAAAAAAAGTTTCTCCCGTGAAAATCGGTTATGACGGCTCGGACGAAGAGGTATTAACATCGCTCATGCCCAGCAGATTCGTTCAAAGCGATGACCCGAACATAAAACAGACCGCCCAAAAAGTCGTCGGGAATATTAAAGACGCTCATAAAGCGGCTATCGAGATTAAAAAATTCGTATCCGGATACATTGAAAACAAAAATCTTTCCGTCGGATATGCCTCGGCATCGGAGGTCCTTCAAACCCGCGAGGGTGACTGTACGGAATTCGCGGTATTAACAGCCGCTCTTTGCCGGGCCGCGGGAATACCCGCCAGAGTCGCGGTGGGAATCGCGTATGTCGATGACTTTATGGAGCTGAAAAACGTCTTCGGCGGTCACGCTTGGACAGAGGTATATATAGACGGCAAATGGCTGGGGCTGGATTCGGCTTTTAAAGCAGGCGGCCGCGGCGGTTACGGGCCGGGACATATCGCACTTGCGACAGGAAGCGGTGATTTGGAAGGATTCTTCGGCCTGCTGTTTAACCTCGGCCAGTTCGAAATCGAAAAAATTGAAATAGTAAGATAAGGCACTGATTTGACGCAAAGATACTAATTATTTTTAGACGCTGATTCCGCTGATTCCGCAGAAAACACTATTAACTAACTTTCAGACACAGATTTACACGGCTCAAACGCGGTTTTTGTCATTCCAGTAAAAGCGGGCTTGTCATTCCTAATGTGCGGGAATCCATTTCTTTTTAACCACAGATTGGTACAGATTTTTGCAGATTTTTAGAATTAGACATCTGGTAAATTAGACTAATGACAGAAGAGCTTTGAGTTTTTTAATCGGGGGTTTCGCTTTTTGTGTTTTTACTTTACCCAACAAAATATTACAGAATCGCGCAGTTTTTTGCAAATATTGTAAAATTGCCTCTTGCTTTCGATGGCTAATAAAGTTATTATTAAGATTTGTTCAAGTAGGAATACTTGATATGACGATTTAACTTCCGGGAGTAAGGATACTCTTCAGGGCGAAGCGATGAAGGATTATTGGCTTGCAAAACTAATAAGCTCAGTTGATGTTGTAAATTCTCGCAAAAAACTGCAAAAGATTATTTATCTTCTGTACAAATCAGGGTGTCCGCTACAATGCGAATATATTCTTCACTATTATGGCCCTTATTCTTTTGAGTTAGCTGGCTTAGTTGATAAGTTAAAAAGTTCAAAACTTATTGAAGAAAATCCTGAGCAACAAAGAACGAATGTTATTAGTTACCGCTCAAAAATGAGCGAGCAAGGAAAGAAAAAACTTAGGGAATTTGAGGAAAGCACCAAAGGGAAATCACTTTTAAATAACATATCACCTTTCATTAGCCAATTTCAAGAATTAAATAAAGAAAAAATGAGGGTTTTGGAACTTGCAGCGACAATTGCTTTTTTCCATGATGGAAATTGGCAAGAAGCTAAGAGACAAACGGCTGCATTCAAAAAAGTTAAAATAGGTGATAGCAAGCTTGAAGAAGCCTTTACGCTTGCAAAAAAGTTCAAGAAGTCTGCATAAGAGAGCGGAGGAATGACCCAAAAGCTTTTTCGCGACCCAGTTTATGATTACATCACTATAGATACTAAAAAATACCCTTGGTTGCTGGATCTGTTAAATACCGCGGAAGTACAACGCCTCCGATTCATTAGCCAGCTTGGGTTGAGCCAATTTACTTATCCCGGTTCCAATCATTCAAGATTTTCCCACAGCCTTGGCGTTCTACATCTTATGAAAGAATATGTATCTTATCTTAAATTAGAACATAGTGAAAAATTCGCCCAATTAGATGAAGAAGCCCTTTTAGCAGCATCCTTGCTTCATGATATCGGTCATTCACCATTTTCACATGCAACTGAGAGGTTCTTTGGTAATCATGAAGAGAGAGCGGCCAAGATTATTTTGAATCGCAGCAGTAACATACATAAAATTCTTCGTAGAGTCAGCGACAAATTGCCAAAAAAGGTTGCAGACCTAATATCTGAAATACCGTTATTAGGAACAAAGTTATGGCAGAAATCCTTAATCTCTAGTCAATTGGACATGGACCGACTCGATTATCTTCGTAGAGATTCCCTATGTTCGGGGGCAGAATATGGCAATTTCGATTGCTTCAGAATAATACATACTATGGGGCTAACAGAAGGAAATATTGGGGGTGGTAAAAAAGATACATGGATAACTTGGCCTAAAAAATCTATGTATGTTCTGGAAGAATACATTTTCTCAAGATTCTATATGTACCAAAGTGTTTATTTCCATCACACAACACGTGGATTTGAATGTTTAGTTACAAAGATTTTGGAACGAGCAAAGGAATTAGCCAGCAAAAACAAAAGATTTCGAAGTCAACTTATAGAACCACTTAATACTTTTTTAAGCACTTCAAACAATAGTAATTGGATAGAATTTTCTAAACTTACAGATAATATTTTATTCGCACAGATTAGTGTTTGGAAATCAAGCAAAGATAAGGTACTTAGCGATTTATCCGGTCGCCTGCTTAACCGCAAAGGACTTGCCCGATATGAAGTGCCTAAGAACCTATCTGATTTTGAAGTTGCAGACAAAATAGCAAAAGTCCGTGATTATTTGAAGAAGAAAGGTTTAGCACAAGAGTATTACTTTTTTGAAGATGAAACGGGCACATCCGTATATAAACCCTACCGTTCTGCAATAGATACGCAGGAACAATCGTCTGTTACTTCAATAATGCTTTATGATAAAACATCTACTGGAACAGGTTTTTATGAGATCTCAGATCATCCTGACCTCAAGAGATTAAAAGCTATAACACAAGAACCTCTGATTACAAAACGCTATTATTTTCCGAAAGAGCACGAGAATAAAATTAGAGAATTGTTAAAATAAGATTATTCATCCTTAGCGATTAATTATCCGTATAATCCGTGATTTAAACCCTGTATTTTTGATAACTTTTCACTTGCTTTTTGATAATTCGAATCTGCCTGCCCTTAGTAGTCCAATTCTCCGGACGAAGGACGGGTTTAGAAATTATGGCTTGGCCATGACAAAGGCAGGGTTCAGTGCTTGGGATTTATTACTCGAACTGAATGTCATTTAGGACGAGCTGGACGGAGCTATTGCCGTTGAAATGATTGATGTCGGGTTCGTAGGCAAGGCTGAAACAATCGCATTCCAAAAGCTTCTTTTCGTATTTTCCCATCCCGAAACCGATACATCGCAGCGATGCCGTATTATCAGTAACAGCGATTTGCAAATGGTCGTTTTTGGCTCCGACTCGTCTCGGCGGCGAGATTAATCTCAAGCCCTTTGTCGCGAAGATAGGTCTGGGATTGCCCTGACCGAACGGGCCGAGCATTTGAAGCTGCTTTACCGAATCGTGATTGAACTGCTCGAGATTGGTTTCGGCTTCGATTTCGATAGCCGAGCTGAAATGATGGTCTTTGAGATTTTCCCGGGTATAGGATTCGAAATCTTTCGCGAAAGCCTCGATATTTTCTGTTTTTATGGTGATTCCGGCGGCCATCGCGTGACCTCCGAAATGATGAAGATGATTCGAGCAGGATTTAATTGCATCGAGCAGGCAAAAACCTTCTACCGAACGGCCCGAGCCTTGAGCAAGAACCTCGGAGTTATTGATAACAATGGTCGGGCGTGCGAATTTATCGACGATTCGAGATGCGACGATTCCGATAACCCCGATATGCCATTCGGAACAGGACAAAACTATCGTTTTGTTATCGGGGTGATGCAGGCCTTTTTGATGAATCATTTCGCAGGCATGTTTGAATATTTTGCGTTCGTGTCTGCGGCGAAGCTCGTTTTGCTGTTTTAGATATTCGGCGATTCTTGTGCAATGCGATGCGCTTTGGCTGGTCAGCAATTCGACCGCAAGCCGGGCATGTCCCATTCGTCCGGCGGCGTTGAGTACCGGAGCAAGGCGAAAACCAATATCGAAACTATCGAGGCCCTTGCCCGAAAGACCAGCCGATTCAATCAAAGCCATAATCCCGCAAAGTTTCGATTCGGCAAGACCGGTCAGCCCGAAACTCGTCAGGATTCTGTTTTCACCGCGAAGGTCCATTATATCCGCGATTGTACCGACCGCGGCGAGGCTTGTCGCGTCGAGCATAAACTTCCTTAGCTCAGAATTGAGCCGCTGACCGCCGCTGAATTTATTTGCCAACGCCCATGCCAACTTAAACGCAACCATCGAACCGGAAGAATCTTGATTCGGATAGGCAGGGTTAATTACAGGATGAACAATAATGCAATCTTTAGGAAGCTGCTCGGCTGGACAGTGATGGTCGGTTATTATCACGTCCATTCCCAGCGATTTGGCAAGGGCAACCGAATCAACTGCGGTAATACCGCAATCGACGGTGATTAGAAGATTCGTTCCTGCTTTGGCGATGGATTTTACAGCCTGGTCGTTAAGGCCGTAGCCTTCATCAATTCTATGAGGAATATAAAAATCGACATCGCCGCCTAAAATTTTTATCAAATGCCAGATAATCGAAACCCCTGTAATCCCGTCGGCATCATAATCACCGTAAACCGTTATTTTTTGCCTGGCTGCGATAGCCTTAGCGATTCTGGCGGCAGCATCACAAGAACCGGGCATAAGTTCGGGCGCAATAAGCTCATTAAGTTTGGGCTGAAGGAACGAACAGCCGCACCGGGCATCTGTAATACCACGATTTATAAGGACTTGCGCGACAATTGGAGCGACTTTTAATTCTCTGGCGAGAGTTTGGATATGACTATGCAAAGGCTTTATATTCCAGCGAACACAAGAAGCTCTGGAAAACTTCTCCGAAGATTGTCTTTTAATTTGCGTCCCTGCAATCGCCTGCATCAGCTCCGTCCTTTTTCAGGGTTAATTTTGCCTTCTGTGAAAATCCTTTATACCAAAATCATCAGGCAGATTTCAAGAAATATCAGAAAGATATTTACTGAGCCGTAACAAGCGTATTCAAAATCTCGTCGAGGTCGGGATATTTTACCTGCCACCATTGAATTAGCTCGCCGTCATTAAGCAGGAAAATCAAAGGCGTTTGGAATATCCAGTCGCGGCTTTGGTCAAGTTTTCCGACCATCGCGGTCGTATCCGCCGGCACAATATCCTGCGATGGGTCACTGTAAGGCGGAACTTTTATAAAAGCGAAATTAAACTGCTCATCTGCGGTAAATTTCTGATTGTACTTTTCGTAAATCGGAACAGCCTCGCGGCAGTCGGGGCAGTCCGCATGATAAAACAAAACCACAGCGGCGCCGGATTTGAGCTTATCAGCTATATCGACATGATTGAGCATTATTTTCCATGAAGGCAAATCGTCAGGAAGAACCGCTATTTGAGTCTCATCATATTCTTCTATAGCCGCCTGATTTGGGTCGGTTTTAGTCGAAGAACCCGTCCAATTTTCAGGTCTTATGACAAGATACTGTCTGCCGCTTCGTCCGATGCCCTCATCGCCGGGTTTATTGAAAATTAGCGTCGGGATAAGCGCCCCGAGCAAAAAACTTGTCAGCATAGCAATCGGAATAAAATGGGCTGGATGCGGCCAAGGCGGAGGAAGAAGTTTTTCTCCTTTAGGACGAAAGATAACAAGAGCAATCAATATAGGCACATCCATTGCGAACAATGTAATCCACGGATTGACTTCGATTTTTCCGAAACACCCGCATGAAGCCTCTCCGGTGAGTCCTTTGTATAACGTTACTCCGATAAAACCCGCAAATGCAATCGTCGCCAGCAGCCACGCCGCTTTTTTAAACAGACCGGAAACCAGCCAAATCCCAAGCCCTAATTCAAGCGGTATCTGAATAATGAAAAATTCCCACGATTCCCAGAATCCTTTGCTGATAATCGGCTCGGTAAGAAGTTCGTGCGATTTAAGAAGTGCTGCGACAATTAGAAGCAAACCAGCTAAAGTCATTACTATACGATTAGCTATTTTCATAGAAAAACCAAAATAAAGACAGAAAAACAAACTTCACCGTTCGATACGGTCATTTTACCAAATTCGGGCGGGAAAAACAACGGCAAGTCAATATAAAACAGCTATCTATGACTCTGCCCTGCCTAACCAGCGATAAATGCATCCGCCAAGAATACCGCCGAGAATCGGGGCAGCCCAGAACAGCCAAAGCTGTGCGGTCGCCCAGCCGCCGACAAATAGTGCTACGCCGGTACTGCGGGCAGGGTTCACTGAAGTATTTGTAACCGGTATAGAAATAAGGTGGATTAGTGTCAGACACAGCCCTATTGCCAGCGGGGCAAAACCCTGCGGAGCGCGTTTATCAGTCGCGCCGAGAATAACCATAAGGAACATACAGGTCATAACCACTTCGGTAACAAAGCAGGCAATGAGGTTATATTCACCGGGCGAATTAAGGCCGTAACCATTGGCCGCAAAACCATCGGCTGTGGTAAAACCTGTTTTTCCTGTTGCGATTACAAAAAGAATAGCCGCTCCGGCAATTCCGCCGAGGACCTGAAAGATTATATAAGGGACAAGGTCTTTGGTTTTGAATCTTCCGCAAGCCCATAGCCCGATTGAGACCGCCGGGTTAAGATGACAGCCGGAGATGTGTCCTATCGCGTAGGCCATCGTTAAAACCGTTAGACCAAACGCCAAAGAAACTCCCAGCAGTCCGATGCCGAGGTTTGGAAATGCCGCCGCCAAAACCGCGCTGCCGCAGCCGCCAAGCACCAACCAGAACGTTCCGAAAAACTCCGCTCCTAATCGATTTGCCATCCTTGTCATTTTTTGACTCCTTAATCCGCATTCAGATTTGAAAGATTAATTCCATATTGTTAATTTTACATTCTTATCAGCCGGTTTCAAGTATTATTACTGCCCATTTCCCACGCACAGATGTCTCTACTCAAGCATCGCTATATATTTGTTGATTAGAATTAGAGATTTCGAAAAGGCATCGGGCAAAAAACTGCGATTTGTCTTCGGCTCAGCCTCGGTGCGATGATTTGCCGTTCGCGGTTAGTGAAAAAGAACTCGTGAAACGAGTATCAAGAATTACTTTTACATTGGTTATTGAGAGTTCTGCATTCGATATTCTAAATTCAATTCTGCTTTGTGCCTCTGTGGCTCAATTTAGTCGTTAGTGAGTAGAGTATTAATCCTGCTTATCCTGTTATCTTGTCAAACATCTCTGCGGTCTTTGCAGTAAAAAACATTGTTAATCTGTCGAATCTGCGGTTATAATAAAAATATGGTAGCGATGAACGACATAGAAAAATTCGGCAGGGAAATCGGCAGCCAATTCAAAGCCGAGAAAGTTTTGCTGTTCGGCTCATATGCTGCCGGAACGGAAGGTACTGATTCCGATGTTGATTTGCTGGTCGTTATCCCCCATCAGGGACGAAGTGTCGATAAATCCGTAGAAATTCGGATGAAACTTAGGCCTGCTTTTCCTGTTGATATTCTCGTCCGTTCACCTGAAAAAATTCGCCAGAGATTAGCTATAGGCGACGATTTTCTCCGAGATATACTCGATAACGGCAAGGTGCTTTATGAAGCCGATAACCGCTGAATGGATTGCCAAAGCCCAAGCAGATTTCGCTACTATGCAAAGGGAATCCCGTGTCAGAAAAAATCCAAACTACGATGCAGTTTGTTTTCATGCTCAGCAGTGCGCCGAAAAATACATAAAAGCTCGTTTGTGCGAAGCAGATATACCCTTCGGTAAAATTCATGACCTTGTTGCATTGCTCGACAAAGTTCTGGTTTTTGAGAGCCGCTGGGAGAAATTTCGTGAAGACCTTGCTTATTTATCTGACTTCGCTGTCGGTTTTCGTTATCCGGGAGAATCAGCCGATAAAAATACTGCCGATGATGCCAGAAAAAGATGCATTCGTTTTCAAAAAGCTGTAACGATGGTTTTAACGCCACCCGAAAAAAAAGACCGATTATTTTAAGAAACATTCGAATATGACATATTTAGCAGTACCTATCGCAGCCAAAGAATATGATGAGGCAACCCGCCAGATTAACGCTGCTATTGCCAAACAAGCCGAGCTTATCGAGCTGCGAACGGACTATATTTTATCGCTCAACGTCGAGCTTGTTCAAAAACTGATTAATTACGCCCGAAACGCCAGCGAAAAACCCTTGCCCTTAATCATAACCTGCCGGAGCAAATCTCAGGGCGGAGCAATCGATTATCCCGACAAAACGCGAATTGAGATTTTAGTCGCAGCGATAAAAGCCGGTGTCGATTTCGTCGATTTCGAATACGAGAGCTTCCGCGATATGAACAATCAGGAGAAAATCAGGCTCGTGCTGTCGCAGTATTCGAAAACAAAGCTTATTCTCTCAGCCCATAATTTCAAAGAACGTTTCGACGACCTCGCCGGTTTATACCGCCATATAATGGCTACTTATCCCGCGGCGATTCCGAAAATTGTCTACACCGCCAATCATATTAACGACTGTTTCGACGCTCTTGATTTGCTCTGGCGAACCAGCGGCCAGAGGATAGTCTTCGCGATGGGCCAAGCCGGTTTTATTACGCGGATACTCGCCAAAAAATTCGGCTCGTTCGTCACCTTCGCAAGCGTCGATAATACAAACGCTACCGCACCGGGACAGATTACCGTCGAACAATTCAGAGATTTATACCGCTATGATTCAATCGACAAAGATACACAGCTTTTCGGCGTAATAGGCGACCCGGTGGCTCATTCGATGAGTCCGGCTGTATTCAATGCCTGTTTCGACAAAGCCGGTTCGAATTGTTTATACCTGCCGATACTGCTGCAGGGCAAAACCGACAAATTCAACGATTTTATGAAAAGCGTCATCCCCCGCCGCTGGCTCGGATTCAAAGGGTTCAGCGTCACTATCCCGCATAAGGAAAACGCTATTAATTTCGTAACACATCGGCAAGGATATGTCGAACCTCTGGCCGAGATAATCGGCTCTGCCAATACGCTTGTTCTCGGCCCGGACGATAATGTCAGCACTTACAATACCGATTACGTCGGCGTGCTCGAATCAATCGCAGCCGCCGGATTTAAAGATTTGCAGGGCAAAAAAGCAGCCGTTATCGGAGCCGGCGGAGTTGCGCGGGCAGTCGTAGCCGGACTGGTTAGCGCCGCCGCTAAAGTGAAACTCTATAACCGAACCGTAAGAAAAGCTGAAAGATTAGCCGCTGAGTTTAAATGTGATTTTGCCCCGCTTAGCGATTTGGACACTGTCGATGCCGAGCTGCTGGTCAATTGTACGAGTATCGGCATGAGTCCCGATATCGACAAGACCCCTATTCCGGGTGAATATCTGAAAAAGACGATGACCGTCTTCGATACGGTTTATAATCCGCCGCAAACCAAGCTTTTGAGAGATGCCAAGACCGCCAAAGCAAAAACAATCAGCGGCGTCGATATGTTCATCTCTCAAGCCGCCGAGCAATACAAACTCTTTACAGGCAAAGACGCCGACAAAAAACTTATGAAAAAAGTCGTTTCGGAACATTTGCAGTGTTAATAAAACAATTGATTATTGAAAGCTTATTGATACAATTATCAGCCAAGCTGTGTTTGGAAACTTAATCGCCGGAGACCCATGGAAAAGATTACACATATTTTGCAGTTTAGCAATTCTATTGTTATGGCTGCATGCCAATTTTTAGCAATTGTTGTTCTTTCAATCGGAATAATCAAGGCGATGAAAATTTATCTTGCCGATGTTCTGACACCGGGCCGGTCTGAAGCTGCTATAAAAGACAGCCGGCTCGAACTTGGCCATTCTTTTTCACTGGCGCTTGGATTTTTAATCGGAGCCAGCATTTTGAAAACCACTTTTGCCCCGAGCTGGAACGATATCGGGCAGCTTTCGGCTATAGTAGCGATTCGGACTATTTTAAATTATTTCCTGCTGTATGAGCTTTCGAACCAGTCTGATACAGGAACCCAAAAGCCGTCGCTAATCGGGAAACTATACCGCCGAAAATCATCGGATACCCAAAACGCCCCGCAATAAAACACAGTACAAACCATTTCATAACTGTCATTCCCGCGCAGGCGGGACAAATCGTTGTTATTTGCCCGATGTCGTCTCGGAATCCAGTTATAAGTTGCTGGATACCTGCTTTCCGAAACGGGCTCTTCGCTTCGCTGCGTGTCGCAGGTATGACAAATCGAATCGGCAGGTGTGGGTAGGTTGTGAAATGGCTTGCAGAGAAAAACATACAAATAATTATTTTTTTAGTGCTCCTACGGTAAGTGTTCCGCAAACATCTTCTCGATTATTTGCTTCGTATCTTATAAGCTGAGGTTTAAAGCCGGCATGGCTCAGTTCGCTTAGTATATCTTTCCAATGTCCCATATAGCGGGTCGGAAGATAGCGTTTGCCATTGAAGGTAGATGAACCTTTATAGCCTTTATAATCGAACGGCAGATAAATCACCTTGTTAATAATCTTCTGGTCTGCGTATAACTCAATGAATCTTTTTCTGTTCAGCGGGCCGGACATAGTGAGTAAAATAAAAACACCGTCATCTTTCAAAATCTTAAATACGTTATTGAAATAGGCTTTTCTATCCTTCATATCAGTAATGCAATGCAGGCACATGCCGTCGAGTACAATATCGAACAGGCCGAGCTTTTTTTTATCTAAATTGCATACATCGCCCAGCATAAATTTGATATCAAGGCCTTTGGATTGTTCTTTTGCCATTGCAATCGCTGTTGGGCTGACGTCAATGCCGACTCCGGTGAAACCTTTTTTGCAAATATCTCTTAGAAGCGGCGCGGTTCCGCAGCCAAATTCGATGACTCTGCCTTGTTTGGGAGCCCAAGACCGAGAAAAAATGTCCTTGAAAAACCTTCTTATTTCAGGCCTTAAAGATACTACAGTCTTATACAATCTCGATTTTTGTCCCCAAGTAAGAATACCCTCTTTCCTCATCCGCTTATAAATAACTTCGTGGGCTTCGTATGATTTTTTCTTATGTGTCATTTTTTCAGACCCGCATATACGAGCCGCCGTTAACGGCGATATATTCGCCTGTTATAAAACCGGAGGCTTCGTTAGAGGATAAAAATAAAATCGCTTTTGCAATGTCATCGGCAGTGGCGTTGCGTTTTAAAGGAGTTTCCTGCGCGTTCTTTTTCACGCGGTCCGGCGTGCTGTACTGCTGATGAAAGCGGGTTTCGGTCATTCCGGGCAGGACGGAATTGACCCTGATTCCATAGGACGCGAATTCAGCAGCCATAGCGATAGTTTCAGTCGCGACAGCCGCCTTTGCTCCGGCATACATTCCCGAACCGCCCCCGCCGCCGGTGTGGCCCGCGATAGAACCGAGATTTACAATACAGCCGCGGCTTTTTTTCAAATACCCCAAGGCCGCACGGGTAACTAAAAAGACGCTAAGAACATTTGTCGCGTAAACATTATTATGGTGTTCGACAGTACCTTCTTCAAAACTCTGGCGGCCTATCATAGTTCCGGCGTTGTTGATTAAAATATCTATGCCACCGGTTTTCTCGATGAATTGTTTGACCATTTTATTGACCTGTTCTTCATCGCGGACATCGGCACAGAGCAGACAGCCGTCACTATGTTTTTTAACTTCGGCGAGTGTTTCTTCGGCACCTTGTTTAGTCTGAAAGTAATGTACACCGACAAAAGCCCCCTGCTTAGCGAACATAATCGCCGCAGCTTGGCCGATGCCGCTTGACGAACCGGTTATCAATACTTTTTTGTTTTTCAGGTCTTCGTAAATCATTTTTACACCAAAAATCTTAGCACAGATTAAAGTTAATCACAAATGAACAGGAAATCCTTTACGTGACACGGGCTTCCAGCCCGTGCAAACACGGCCAAGATGGCCGTGCCACATAAGTCCGCGAATGAACATAAATTATTCATTAACTGCATTTTTCTGAACCGGCCAGAAAACATAATCGCCGTCAGTCCATTTTTCATTATGTTTTCCGCCATCGTCATCCATATCCTCGGCGAAACTATATAATATAAAACTGTCGCCGGTTTTGCGATATACTAAGGGGTTCGGACTAAACGGGTCGAGCGGGATTTTGTCAATAAAACCCGCGTTTTCCAACGCATAAAGCGAGTCGGGATAAATACCGTTTTGAATTTTAAAACGCTCGATTGCTAATATCAAAATCAGTGCATCGGCTTGAGCTGAACATCTGGACGAAAGCCTTATAACTTGTAAAAAAGCAGGCATCACTAAATGCACAAACGGATTTTTCTTAGCAATTCTTAATATTTGTTCTTCTGCTCCTATTTTCTCAAACTCAAATGGCGTCTTATCTATTACGCTGTTGATATAAGCATAAGCTTCTTCGTAAACCTCAAGCGTGGATTCTTTTGTTATATTATTTGAGTCAACATCATATGCAGATTTAATATTTTCCATCATAGCCCAGATGCTTTTTTCATCATCAAAACCTCTTTGAAGCTCATCTAAAAAAAGAAGTCTTTCTGACTCGAAGGTTAAGGTTGACGGATACTCTGATTTGATTTGAGAAATGGCCTTTTGAAAATCAGCAAGCATCTGCTCAGAAGGATTAGTGTAATAGATAACCTCAATCGAAGCATTCAGAGCCAAATGTCTTACTGAAATGCCTACAAGCTGTTCTATTAATGATTTATGCCCTGTAAGAAAACTTCCGATTTTGTAAGTGGTTTGCAGCAACCCCAACGAAGCGGGCAGGTCATTATCGACTGCAAGAAACTTAGCCTTTACGGTAAGAAACTGGGCCGAAGTACGATAGCTTCTAAGCTCCGGCAGCCAGATATCGCCCATGCGATTTGACTTAGATTCAACCGGATGCCACGAATACTTTTTAGCTGCTGCGAGAGTAAGCAATGGAATCGTTTTTTCGTTTTGGCTTAGCCAGTCGGCGGCCAATTTAAGTTGGGCTTGATTCATATCGTCCGGCCAGAGTTTATAAACAGGTGTTAAATCGTTCGGCATATCAATAAGATTATCAAACGCTATTTTCAAGTCCGGCCATGCGTTTTGATTAGGGTCGAAATCTTCGGGCCTTGAAAGCTCATTGCTCATAGCGACATAATCTATCAGGGGTTGAGATTTCACAAATAATGAACGGCCCAGCCGAACAGCGCCCCAAATCACCATAAGAACAAAAATAACCACAAGAATGTGAATTAGAGAAAAGCCGCTCTGTTCTCGGATGCCTGTTTGCTTTTTAATTATATTCTGTGAATTCTTTTCGTAAATCATTCTATCTCTCCTTTCGTATCGAATATCTTAATAACCAAGCAATAACCCCCAGTGGAACTGAGGGCTAAATATTTAGCCCCGCGTTTCACGCGGGGTTGTGGTTCTGAACATACTTTATTAACCTCTGTAAAGTTTCCCTGTCAAAACAATAACGTACATCATATCCTTTTGTCCAGATTTTGCCGGTAACACCTGTTTCCTTTAACACCAATCGTCCTGCTTTTTTATAATATGCGACAATATTCGCAATCGGTTTCGGGACATACTCCGCGACAAGGTGAAGGTGATTAGAGTATACAACCAACGCGAGGATTTTCTGCCCTATTGACTTGGATTCATTTAAAATCGCTTGCCGAACAAGTTTCTTCTGCGGCCCGGAAAATCGGACTGTACAACCGGTTTGAGCTTTTTTATTTGCCTCTAACAATTTTTCATTTCCCTGCAGTATCTGGCCATCCTTTACGAACCTCTTTTTGTCACCTTGCAGCCAAGTTCCGTAAGTTGTCCATGTCAGCATATACCCTAAAGTATTCGGCATATTCCCCTGTATTTAGCCCCACGTTTCACGTGGGGTTGTGATTTTCTTTTTGAATTTGTCCGAGATTATCCGTCGCAAGCTTTCGCGTAGTTGTATCTATAACCGGCAATGTTTGAATTTCATCACCGGTCGCAGCGCCAAGTTCCTTAAATTTGCGGGCAGTTACCAATACTCTGCTTTCTAAAGACCCGACAGCATCATTATAAGATTTAACCGCACCATCAAGATTTTTTTGGAGCGATGTAAAATGTTCGGCAAAAACACTTATCCTGTCGTACAATTTTTTACCTAACTCGCTGATTTGCGCGGCGTTTTGGGTAATCTGTTCCTGTCTCCAACCAAAAGCTACTGCCCGTAAAAGCGATATTAAAGTTGTTGGTGTTGCTATCACCACTTTTTCTTTTGCGCCTATTTCAATAAGGGTCGGGTCATATTGCAGCGCGGCACTGAAAAACGGTTCACCCGGCATAAACAGCACAACAAACTCCGGCGTAGGGGAAAATTGTTCCCAATAACTTTTTGCAGCCAAATTAGTTATATGCGTACGAACCTGCCGCGCATGGTCTTTAAGCTTAGTGGTTTTAGCGGTCTCGTCTTCGGTCTCAACGGCCTCAATATAAGCCTGCAAAGAAACCTTTGAATCTACTACTATAGTACGGCATCCCGGTAATTTAATTATCATATCAGGGCGGCCTCTTTCACTGCTGGTTTGCTGCTCTATAAAATCGCAGTGGTCAACCATACCGGCAATTTCAACAACCCGTTTTAACTGAATTTCACCCCATCTGCCTCTGGCTATAGGAGAAGAACGAAGGGCGTTTACTAATTTAGCTGTTTCTTTCTGAAGATTAAGCTGAGAGTCTTTTACAGATTCAAGATATGTATTAAGACTGCTGTGGTCATTACTGCGTTCTTTTTCCGCTTGCTCCACCTTTTTCTTAACTTCATCAAGGACATCCCTCAAGGGTTTCACTAAGTCATCTATCGCTTTTTTTCTTGCATCAACATCGGTTTTTGCTTCCTGCTGATGTTTTTCAAGAACTGTCTTGGCAAGATTTAAAAAGGACTGGTCGTTATTCTTAAGGGCGTCGGCAGCCAAAGCCTTAAATGACTCAGCCAGTTTCTCTTTGGCCTCGTTAAGCAGGGCAAGTTTTTCTTCTGCGGCTTTGTTCTGTTCTTCAAGTTTAACTTTCAATCCGGCAAGTTCAGTACTCAAAGAACTGCAATTATTTCGCAGTTGGGAAATTTCTGATTCCTTTTTTGCTGATGCTCCGCGATAAAAAAGAAATACGGTTATTGCGCCTAATACCGCCCCAATCACAAGATAAGCAATTATTTCCATAAAAAATCCTCAATAGAATGGGATGATTATAGTTTTTTACGGACACTTCGTCAAAGAGGTTGTTCTTGGGGCTAAAAAAGCAATTTTAACCCATTGAAAACTTATTTTTAAGAGTTTTTATTATTAGGATTTCTTTAAAAAAGCCTGTTTCTAAGCAAATTTATTCGTTTTTAAGCAAAATAAGGCTGTTTTTTCATTTGACAGCTTCTATTTTATCTATAAATATGTTGACTAATTTTTTTATTTGTCAATATTTATATTGACTAAAATGCCGATACAGTCTATAAATATGTTGACCAATAAAAACGGAACCGTAGTCCTTGATAGGTAAATATTATGAAAGCCAAGCAAATAAAACTCGTTCGAGAGCAGTTAGACTCTAATTTAAAACAACTTGAACCTTTGAGAAACACCATAGTACCTAATAAAGGGTGGATTCGAGCCATTCGTGACGCTATTGGGATGACCGGCCAGCAGCTTGCTAAGCGAATGAATGTAAAAAAACAGCGAGTCGCCCGCATCGAGCAGGACGAAAGGCTCGGAAAATGTACTTTGAAAACTCTTAAAAACGCTGCACAGGCTTTGGACTGTATATTTGTATACGGATTTTTACCGAATAACAGCCTTGAAAAAATTGTAAAACAACAGGCTCAAGCTATCGCCAAAAAACGAATGGCTCGAACCAATCAAACTATGCGTCTCGAACAACAGGAATTAAGTGAAAATGAAAAAGAAAAAGCATTAAAAGCTCTGACTGAGGATATTATCAATACAATGCCCAAAACGCTATGGGATGAACAATGATTGAAATTAACTATCCTCAAGGCGCAACGCCGCTCGATAAAAATGAAATGCAAGGTATTTTGCTTTCTCATATCACTACACGAGCAGAGCTTGACAGATGGGAGCAGGATAATATCAACGAAGCTCTGGCGTGGTTGGAAAAATATAAACCAAAAGATATTCTTAACGAATCTTTCATTAAGAAGCTGCATAAGAAAATGTTCGGTAACGTCTGGAAATGGGCAGGGAAATTCAGGCAAAGCGAGAAAAACATCGGCATACAATGGTACAATATTCCCACAGAGCTGAAAAAGCTTTTTGATGATGTTCGATACTGGATTGAGCATAAAACTTTTTCCGAAGATGAAACAGCCGCTCGATTCCACCACAGATTAGTATCCATACATCCGTTTGCGAACGGTAACGGCAGACATGCAAGATTAATGGCTGATATTCTATTAGAAAAGGTGTTAAGCAAACCCCGCTTTACATGGGGAAACTCTGATTTGGCAAAAACCGGAGATGACAGACAACGCTATATCCAAGCGTTAATCGCGGCTGACAAAAGTGAATATAATCTTCTGTTAGAATTTGTCCGGTCATAGCCATAAATACTTTCTATATAAAGACTTGCAAAACATCAAAAAAACCTGCAATAAATCTTCGATGATTAGCGTCTATCGGGTTGACAAGCAATAAAAGCAATTATTTTTGTAATTTATGAAAGGAGTACCAAAATGTTGACCAGAAAAGCAATGATAATGGTTCTGATTGGGGTGGTTTTGACCGCCGGAATCGCTTTGGCAAGAAAAGCTCCCAAACAAACTGCCGCGGATACCGAAACAGCCGCATCTGAACAAAAATGGGTTAGACCGGCACGAGTCGATTGGCTTGCCCAGCTCCGAGAAGCCTATGATAATAATGATAGAGAAGCTATGGGCAATATAATCGAACAAATGGAACAGCATAGAGACCAAATGCTTCAAAGACGAGAGCAGTTCATGGAAAAGATGAAGAATTTTGACCCGAACGACCCGAATTTTCCTGCTGGTCGCGGTATGAGACACCCCGGAGCCAGAAGATGGAACCGTACCGGCCCAAGAGATGAGGGATTTAGACAGGGCAAACAGTGGAAAGATGGTAAAGGCGGCTTAGGATGCAGCGAGCCTTGCAGTGTACCGCCGGAAGGATGCCCGCTAAAACACAGAAAAGCCAGAGGCGTCCCAAGACCCCAAGCTCCTGAGATTGATGAGGAAATTATCGAACAATAATTCGGTCAAGTTATAACAGCAAAAAGCAAAAAACCCGTCTTTTTCATCAAAAGACGGGTTTTTTCATTTGTTTTTTAGATTTTCCTATCGCCAGTCGCCCGGGTAAAAGATATTCGCAGAATCGATTGAAAAGTTCCTCGACAGCTTTTCTACCAGAGCTTCTACCCGTTTAATCTGGGAATTGGTTGCGAGCATATTCGTTCCGTCGCCGACAACACAGATTCGTATAGTTCCCGGAGCCGACGAGTAAACCGGCCATTGCTTCTGCCATCGATGGGTCGATTCGATACCGCCATCTTGTCCGCCAAGTCCGTTACTTACGACAAAATGGCAATCAAGCTCATCCGGGCTTCTTAATCCGGTAATAGTAGCGAGCTGTTCGACGTTTCCGGCTCTGGTCTGGCTGTAGTAAACCTCGATACCGCTCCAGCGGGAAGAGGTTTGCGGGATTTCTGAGGAAACTATCTGGTCAATGGTATTGAGCCGATAATAACTCGACAGGCAGAACGGCCCGGCTGACGGAGGATTACCGCTGATAGCCATAAGAACAATAGCACCTGCCGTCATAGAAACAAGCAGTGCAGCTAAAACTTTGGCAACCCGCGGCTGATTCGACATAATATACAATCCTAAAACGTCAATAAATTCAATGTTAGTTAACTCAAGCATGAAATGTTTAACACTATAACAAAATCATCGGCATCGCGCTGCAAAGTACTGCACATTTTGTGATGATTATTTGACGGCTTCGAAAAATTTTTTTGTATTCGTACAAAAAGCATTCTCGAAGAACAAAATTCGAAAGAAAAAACACGATTACAGAAGTTTTGGATTTTGATTTTATAAGCCCCTAAGCCCTACCGAAACGCACTTTGGATTAAAAGCTGCAAAGCCCGAAACAAAACCATTTTCAGCCATGCATCACGCCGAATCATTAGGTCTTATTATAAGACCTAACAATCTGCGCCGGACAAGTGACATCAGCAAAGATAACAATTTGGCTGTGAGATTTGAAAAATGATGCTGCGTTCATCAGTCCTTTACCCAACGGATAATCAACGCCGGATATTCAAATCTCAAATCAAGTTCGATATCTGACCAAGAATAAAATCTTAAATACCTTCAAATAATTGCCGGACGATTCTAAACATGTATAAACCCGAGCAAAATTTAGGGCTTAAGAACTTCGAAAAACAAATTAAGAAAATATTCCTGAAAATCGCAAACTATACGTTGACAAATGCACAATCGTTTGTTTATCCTATCTTGAAAACCGGCAAGAATTGTTAATAATCCCGGAAGATTTACAGATATGGGTTGGAAAATCGATTACCTCGAAGACAAAAAGATAGTGTCCAACGAACAAAGCGGCGTTATCACTTGGAACGAACAAAAAAAGATAGGACAGGAACTTTTCGGTTTAGCAAAAGACAAAGGAGCCAAGCTTTTTCTGACGGACCATCGTAATCTTAAAAACAGCTTGAGCATACTCGAGATAGATGATTTGCCAAAGATGCTCAAGCAAACCGGAGCCAAGTCAAGCCATAAGATAGCTGTTCTCTATAATAAATCCCACGAAAGGAAGTACAGCTTCTTTCAGAGTGCCGCATATCTGGCATCACTGAACGTCAAAGTCTTCACCGATGAACAAAAAGCTCTTCAATGGCTGCAGTCCGAAGACGAGTAGCAATCGGCTCATCAAATTTATTCAATCTTTGGACATCGCCGGAACAAAATATTGACAAAGCTCAGAAATTCGATTATCATCGTTACCGAAATGTGATATATCGAGAGAGGAATAGCAAATGCAGTGGGAAATAAATTATTTCGAAAAAGAGGGAATTATCGTAGTCAAAACTTCCGGCGTGATAGAATGGGATGACCATAAAACAATGTGTCAGGAAATGCGGACGCTGGCGGATAAACACGGGGTTTCGAAGTTTCTGGCAGACCATCGAGACCTTCAGGACGGGCTTAGCATTCTCCAAATCGATGATTTACCCGGTATGCTCAAGGAAATAGGAACAAAACCAAATGATAAAATCGCAGTCATTTATAATAAAGAAATCGAGAATAAATACCGGTTCTTTCAAAGCGTCGCATTCCTCGCATCGCTTAATTTCAAGATATTTACCGATGAAGAAAAGGCTATGCAGTGGCTTTTAACTCCTTCGGACAATTTCAACTCGTAAACCGAAAACAGGCTGTTTTAAACCTGTCTGAAAACAAAAATACATAAATTTGGAAAAATTTATTTATAACCCATCCCTACCGATAAAGCCCCTGCTTTTATAGGACCATATTAAGACTAAAAGTATTGACTTTATCTCGCTATTCGGCTATAATTAATGGCTGATGAGGTGCTAAGATATCCTTCCGATTAACTAATCACGATACGATGAAAACGTACAAGGATTCTATAGTCTCTCAAGTGAAATGGGGCGGAGAAATTTTAGCGGGAGAAATAATGAAAAGATTAGCTCTGATTTTAGTTCTGGTTTTCGCTGGATTAGCTTCGATATCCGCAGCCGATTATATTTATGTTTTTAAGCCGGTACCCAATAAACTCTGGGAGTTGCCGCACGATTATTATTTTACATGGGGCATCAATTTTAACCTCGCGCCGGACGAAATCATTACCGGGGCAACGCTAACCTACGAAAATATCTGGAACTGGAGAAAAGAAAAAAATAATCTGTACACCACGCTGTTGGATAATCCAAGAACCGGAGTAGTTACGTATCTTGATTATCAGGGCGGCGGAAATAATTTCGCAGGTCAGGGAACTTTTGCAGGCGACTGGTCCGATTTGTACGGCGGATATCCTCGGAATTTCGATTTGGTTTACGATTTCGAAGAGCTTGGTTTGTTAGATGTTTTAAACGAATATATAAACACACCGCCTTCGAGCAGCAGAAGAGCTAATTTCGGATTCGGCATAGACCCGGATTGTCACTATTACAATGACGGAATAAAATTTGTCATAACGACGACCGTTATCCCCGAGCCGGCGACGATTGCTATTTTAGGATTGGGCGTAATCTTCCTGATTAGACGCAGAAAATAAACACATATTTTATGACTACAAAAGGCCGGACTATCCCGGCCTTTTTTATGCGCTACGCTTCTTATATTAACTTTTTATCTCTGTGACGAGTTTAAAAGCGATGCACTAAATAATTTTAAGATTTACGCAAAGATACCTATTCTATATACTTACGGTCTGTGTTGTTTTGTTAAAGGAAAGATTATGGCAAGAGAATTTAATATATACTGCGATGAAAGCTGTCATTTGGAAAATGATGGTCTCAAAGCAATGGCTTTAGGGGCAGTTTGCTGCCCTTTAGAAAAAACGCGGAATATTGCAAATAAAATACGCCAGCTAAAAATTAAACATCACCTTTCAAAAAAATTTGAAGTTAAATGGACAAAAGTATCTCCTGCAAAAATCGCTTTCTACGCAGATCTCATTGAATACTTTTTTAACGAAGATAATCTAACTTTTCGCGTGTTAGTTGTGCCTGATAAATCAAAACTACAACATTCGCTTCATTGTCAGACACATGATGAGTGGTATTATAAAATGTATTTCTCTTTATTGAAAGTAATTCTTGAACCCCACAGTAAATATAGAATCTATCTTGATATCAAAGACACTCACGGTAAAACCAAGGTAGATAAATTACAGGAAGTTATTTGTAACAGTCTGTATGATTTCAACAGGGAGATCGTCGAAAAAATTCAACCAGTTCATTCGCATGAAGTTGAGCAGATTCAACTGACCGATTTACTGACAGCAGCGGTCGTATACGCAAACAGAGAACTGGATACAAGCCCAGCAAAAACAATTTTAGTAAACCTCATTAAGAAACGTAGCGGGTATTCTCTTTTGCAGAACACACTGTTGCGTGAAAAGAAATTTAATATATTTGTCTGGCAAGCTCAAGGGGAGATTAATGAATAGCTTACCCGAATGGCTTCCCACCTTGATATTGTTAGAAGATTTCGATGGCAACTGGGATAGATACATAAATGAAGTGTTTTCAATTTTTTATCAAGATTTTATTGAGACACAACCAAAATTTCGCGGGCAATGGGTAAGATGTAGACGAGATCTTATAAATGGAAAGGAAGCCGGTTTTTGGCATTGCACATCTGAAGGTGCTGATGAAATAAATCGAACTCCTGACTTAAGAAGATGCGAAAGAATACGATGGGTAAGAGCAATAATTGAGCATCAGGACAGTGGCGTTGTTGAAACTTGGCAATCCCTGAGAAAGGGAGAAAAAAGATATTTACTTTGGTTTAATGAAGAATTCCTGATTGTCCTTTCTGAGCGACAGCGAAAAAGAGATGGTTTTCAGTACATACAGCTAATAACAGCTTATTGTACAGAGGAAGAACATCGTAAACGAAGCCTGCGACGTGAAAGAGATGTCTTTAGAATGTCCCAAAACGGCTGACGCCGCCCTTTTAAGGGGACGGCGTCGGTACTCCTTCTACACATGGTAGATGAGCTACTTGTATTATCGTTAATAATAATAAATAAATCAAGCAAAATCGTAACTATTTTCTGTAAAGTCTTATAAAAACTAAGGTTGAAACGGAAAATATTTATAATTTTATTTCCGTGACGAGTTTTCGGGTTTCGGGGGATTGGAGGATTTGGGCCTGCTTGAAGGCTTCGGCGGCTTGGGGGTTTTGTGTTTTGAAAAGCTCTCCGCCCTGAATCACTTCCTTCAAAGCCTGAGATTTCACTTTGGCATCGTTTAAAAACCGCACAAACCTCACCCCGAACGCACCGCCCGCCAAGGCCGCGATACCGATAGCCAAATCGAATAGCGAATCAGCAGCTGTGAAAAAATCGGATATTTGCGGTCTTTGGCCGGATTGCCGGAGAGAGCTTGCGGCTAAATCAAAATTGGCTCGACTAAGAACCTCTTCGATTGAATCAGAATCGGGAATCTCTTTGGGCAAACCGAAATAAGCTGTAAAAGATTTGCTTTGAAGATTCGACAGGTTTGTAAGATTTTGAAGTTCAGCGGAAGTATTTTCGGTCTTCGCGGTATCGGCTGCTAATTTTGTTGTTCGCTGATGAAGATACGCGTTTTGCTTTTGGATTTCGGTCGGTGCGAATCGAAAAGCCTCACAGCCGGTTAAAAAAATACTGAGAACGGTAACGATGAAGAATAACAGAATTATAAAGCTGTCATTGCGAGGAGTGAAACGACGAAGCAATCCTTGTTTTCCTTTTAAGAAAAGAGATTGCTTGGCTGCGCTCGCAATGACAAATAATTTTTTTAGAGATTGAAATGAAGGTTTCATTGATTTTGTCCTTTCAAAAGAGAGTTGCAGGTTTATTGATGTCATTCTGAGCGATAGCGAAGAATCTCTAACGCATAGAATCCTGTTAAGTCCTGCCAATCGGCACATTCTAAACCACAAAGATTCTTCGGCTCCGCCTCAGAATGACAGTGTCGTTTCTTGACGCTTGCAATAGATTTGTCATTCTGAGCGATAGCGAAGAATCTCTAACGCATAGAATCCTGTTAAGTCCT
>CAYMOE010000021.1:0-6095 GCA_964391985.1 uncultured Pirellulales bacterium | reverse complement strand
GCCAATCGGCACATTCTAAGACGCAAAGATTCTTCGGCTCCGCCTCAGAATAACAGGGTTATTTATTACAATCCGATTTTGCGTATGAATTTTCGAGCGTGCAGATGCGATGTTCGCAGGAAATCATCTTATACGAAAGATTCTGTAGGCTGTCTTGAAATTCCTTTTGCGTCTGCAGCAGCCGCGTTACATCGTATTGAAGCAAATCAAGCTGCCGCTGAAGATTTAACCAGCTTGTGATAATCAGCGAGGCAAGCAGAATAAGCTGAACCACCACAGAAAGATTAATCTGCCGGCTGAAGGTCCATGATTTATCGTTTCGTTTTTTCATAGCGTCACCCTATCATCTGCATATAACAAATTTCATAATCAACCAGCCATCCGCGATTTACTGCCCTGCGGTTTTTAAATTTCAGCGAGTCAATACAGACATTCTCGAACCGCCTTCCGTCCGCCGCCGTCAGGGTATAAGGATAGCCGTCCATATAATCCTTAATCGAGTTGAGCTTTTCATCGAGCTGCCCGATGCTTTTCGCGCTAAGAGTTCCGTTTTGCTTAATCCGCCGATACAGTCTTGCGACATCGAGGCCGCCGTCCTTGCCGAAAAGATTTTTCCCGTTCAGTGCCGTCTGCATTTGGATACTCCTTAATCTCTGACAAGCCGAACAGACCCGCCGAGGCTTGTCCGCTCAATCGTTCCGTCGGAATTTTTGTCGATGCTAAGCCTTAATCGGCTTCGAGATTCTTTGAAACAATCTTTGTAATATTTGCTCTTCGCCCAAAGCTGCTCGCTGTTTTCTTTTCCGGCGAGCGTCGCGTAAACAGTGGAAATCACCGAAAAAACCGAAGCCTGCCTTAAAACGGCCCTATCGAAAATATCGCTTATCTCGAATCGGCTTGCCGGAGAACCGGGCCGAATTCCGAAATATTCGGTCAAAGCAAACGCTGCGATGTTCGCCTGCGGCGCTAATGTGCTGATTCTGAAAGAAATATTATCAGTCGCCGGCAGCCCGACAGGATTGTCCTGATAATCGGCTCGAATCACCGAAATGCAAAGCTCGGCAGCGGAGTTTACGGATACTATTTCGAAAACACCTTCGAGTTTTTCATCGGAACTTTTCAGATAAACCACGTGTCCCGGTAAAACGCCTACCGTGATAAAATCGGCTTGTTCCACCGTAAAAATCGTACCGCTGACCGAACCGCCGGAACCCTGAATGAGAATCTGGTCTTTGAAATGCATCTCACCGAAAAGAATCGGTTCGTATTTGAGAATATCGGAATCGTTAGAAAATTTAATCATATAAAAACCTCGCTGTTATAAAAAGGACAGCCGAATCACAGCGGCTGTCCCCGATTAATCCTTCGCTTAGCTCACAGCCAAATCACGAATCAAACCGTGGGCGGCTTGGTTCTTTAATTCCAGAGTATATTCACCGATAAGCTCACCGCACTCGTAATCACCTGCGCTTGCCAAAGGCTTGAAGTGGAAACTTCGGCCTGCCAGAGGCAAGACGCTGATTCTCGACGAATCGAGCAGCAGCACAGCGTCCCGCGGCATCTGGCGGCTGGTAACAATCCTGCAGATTCCGAAATCGCTCTGATAAATACTGACCATATTTGTCAGCTTGGTGTCGGACGGACCGTAGCTGCGGCTGTCTGCGAGGAATGAATTAATTTTTCTTTTCTGACTGCCCCCGACTAAAATCAAATCGACATTGGCGCTGCTGTTTTCCCAGATGCGCCGAAGCATCAGATTTATCGTTTCTTCGTCGAGATTCCCGCCCGAAGGAAATTCCGAATCGCTCAGAGTCATCACATTAGTGCAAATATGCTGAATAATTCCTTTCATCGAACGTCTCGAGCTGTAGCCGCCCTGAGGATTACAGGCAGGCTCACCGCCGTTGATAACTGTATTTTCCAAATCGCGAATAAGCTCGCGAAGCCGCTGCTGCTTTTGATAATCCATTTCGTCGGCGAGCCCGAGCTGGTTGGCAGCAACGTCTGTTCCGGAAACTTCGACCGCAGCGGTGAAAATCTGTGTATAGTTTCCGCATCTTTTTCGGTTCGTAAATCTCACAGCCGGCCTGTCCGAACCTTCGATTGCGGCGTTTCCGAGAATATTAACCGCTTGGCCGTTAGCGAGATCTTCCGGAGTCGTTCCGGCATAACCGCGAATAACCATTACAGTATTTCCATTTACCGAAGTTACTAACATCAGCTCGTGGCTGCCTTCGACCTGAATCTGGTCTCCGGCGCGGAATCGCGAACCGTTTGCAGCATCGAATTCGGTATCCGACGCGGGATTCTCGAAAGAATTATTGCAAATCATATCCTTATTCGCGAGCAGCTCATCTTCGAGCCATTCGTGATGAGTGCTGCTTGCTTGGCGAAGCGAGTCACCCAGAGCATCCAAAAGCGGAGTCTCGTAAGGCGAAATTATCCCGATTAAATCCGAAACATCTTCTGCGATTTCCGGCAAATCCACACCGGCTGAATAAGTTGCTTTACCTGTAAAAGGCATAGTAATTTCCTTTCTGTAAGTTTTATTAAATTTTCCATTGCGATTCCCGATACACAGCAACGACGGCTAGGGCGATTGAGATTGACAGACTCTTCGCTGCTCTCATAGTGACAACTGTCGACTTGTCATTCGGAACCAAGACGAGTCGGAATGAAGAATCTATGCTGCTAAGAATACGATACCCTTTATCCCGATTTATCGGGGTTAAGGTAACATCAATCGCTAATCACTAAATAAAATTTCTTCTTAGTTTTAGATACTGCTGCAAATCCGCAATACTTCCGCTCACCGAAGCCCTCTGAGCGGCGCGTTCGAGAACCGAAGCGTTCGAGTTTGTCCGGTCTCTGGCGCCGGCGGTCTTTTTCGCAGCAGCCTGTTCATCTATGTTTTGCTCCGCGAACAGATACGCTTTTTCCTGCTTCAGCTGCCGGACAACTTCTTGCGGCTCGGCGTCGGTCAGGCCGCTGATTCTTTCTTTGGCTACCAGCAAAGCCGTCTCAATATCTCTTGCTCCTTCGCAAGCCAAAACACACAAAAGCTTCTGCTCCAGTGCGGTTTGATTGAGATTCTTTTCCAGATTCGCCGCTGCCTTCTGCGCTTGATTGAGCTGTTCGGTAAGCTCCTGTATTTTTTTCTCTGCGCTCTGCGCCCGTTTTCGATAACGGATTGACTCAGCCAGAGGAACTAATTTGGCGTTATCAGTCGATGCATTATCGAATTCGGTTTTGTCTTCTGACAATACGTTCGTTTCTTCGATTAAATTTTCCATAATTCTCCTATGCTTTTATAAATGAGGATTTCTCGCTGACAGACCGTCAGCCTGTTATGTAAAAAACGCGGTATTTTTTCCGGAAGGATTAGAAAATCACTGAAATGCTCTATGCTAAAATAAAGATTCGAATGGGGAAATCTTTAGCCGTTCGCGTCGCCGGATTCGAGGGTTTCCGCGGGGATACTCTGTTCGCACCATTCGTATAAATGCCTGTTGGTATCTTCGATAAGAGTCTTAATAAGCTTGAGATTGATTTTATCAGGCTCGCATCCTTCGACGAGTTTTTCAATGTAAGAAATAAGCATCGCACGCTCGCTGAAAAGATGATAATAATCTATAGCCTGACGAATAATCGTTTTAAGCTCCGTCATATTGCAAGGCTTGGGAACATATCGAAAAACCTGTCCCTGATTCAGCGCCTCCAGAACATTATCCGAGCAAGTATCACCCGAAAAAATCAGCCTTATAACACTGGGATGCTCGGCTTTGACAATACCAAGAAGCTCAAGCCCGGACATATCCGGCATATGTAAATCCGCGACGATAACATTAACATCGGTGTTTTCGAGAATATCCAGCGCCTCATCGCAGTTATCAGCAAAACGCATTTCATAAGGTTCGCCGATTAAAGCCCTCTGAATCGAGTTAAGCATGCTTTTATCGTCATCTACGAATAATACTGTTCTTGGCTTCATAGTAAATCCCCTTTTTCTTCTATTCGGCCTTAATATAAGAGGCCTTTAGAACTATAAGAACTTTGCCGCCTGAACGTCCGAAAACACATTCCATTTTCGCATTTCGGTACGTTTATCGGAACAGCTCCGGACAAATCCTGCGATTTCAACCGGAAAAAATATTAACTTGCCAAAGAATAACTTTTAACCGCTAAACAACACCGTGATATCCGAGCTCTTTGAGAACCTCGCCCGCCGGAACGCCGAGCTCTTTTTTGATTTGAGCTTCTTTGAGTTTTTCCATCGAATCTTCCGGAAGAGGATTCGGGAAAACCACCTCGATTTCCCGCTGCGATGCTTCGGTCGGGTAAATCCGGGCTTTGTCCAGAATAGATAAAATCATTTCAGAAATTCGCTTGATTCCCTGACCGTAAGTAAATCGCTTGCGTTCGTTTTTGCTCAGCATGCCCATCATCGTAAGTCTCAAAGCCACCGCACTGGTTAGGTTTCCCAGCTTATTTTTCAGAACACCCGCAACCACAGGCGTAACAGAACTGGCTTTGTCCATAGCTTCTCTGATTTCGGCTATGTGGGCATCTTCGCTAAGGTTCGACGAATCGCCGCCGAATTCCTCTATGCTCGCCTGCGGATTGTCCGTGCACCACATCCTTCCCGGCGAAATAGGACGATTCTCGAAACCCTCAATCCCCTTACCCAGATACATTTTGAAAGACTGAAAAGTGATTCTGTTCGCCCTGTCGCTTAATCGAGTGTTCAATTCATCTTGAAGCGGTATCAAAGGCTCGACGTCACTGATGCCTTCGTAGTAATAAGGCTGAGCGATATTCTGAATGTGAACGACCGGCAAAAATCCCCAAGGTAACTCGCCCTCGGATACAAGCTGCTTATCTTCGTAACGCTGCCAGTGATTCGGCGAGATTATCTCCGTAACAGCGACAGTATCGCGGCTGTCGGATGCGCGTTTATGCGAACCGGTCAGCCTCGATAAAAATGTGTTTTTCCTGTTTACCGAATTTTTCTTCTGAACGAAATGCTGAACGTAATACCTGATTTTACGGTAATCGGATTCTTCCAGAACAGGCAGTGCCCGCGGAGCCTCGATAAGCTCCAAATCGATTGCTTTGGCCATGTCGAGAACTTCCTCGAATGGCACAGGGGTGTGATTATTAAGGTGGGCCTGCCCAATCGAGCGGGCAGATATAATTTCGTCAGGCCTGACTATGCAATCGACAAAACCGTATACGCTTGCGAGCACAACCATGTCCTGAAAGAATCCGATTTGACCGTTTGCAGAGAATACCGCGTTGAGAATCGCCTCGATTTCAGCGCGTTTTTTCTCGTCGGAACAAAGCGAGACAAAACGAACCATCTTTCCGAAAAGAAAATCCATCGCCGCGTTTATCCGCCAAGCTATATCGTTTTCGATAACGACTTCTTTTCGGGAAATGTCACTAACCGCTTCACCGCCGAAAAACATACCGCCGCAATGATTCAGTCCGGTTATTCGGGCAGGAAGACCGTATTCCTGAGCTTGTATATAACATCGTCCCGATTCGTTTACTTTGCGTCCGGATGCACCAATCGAGGATGTCTCGACCGTCCGGTTGGTGTAATATTCCCAAAGCTTGTTAAAATGCCCCGCAATATCCGGCGATTTTTCCTCGACAAGCCAATCGAGAAAATCCGAGTTTAAATTTTGGTCATTGAATACTTCAATTTCAAAACCCATTTGAGCACCTCGTTTTGAGTATCGTGTTTTTACTTTTTAATTTTGACCTTAAATAGGCCTCTCTATAATTGGACGGATTTGCGTGTTTGATTGAAATTTTCACAATTTTTTCAAAAAAATAATCCGTAAGTCCTTGTAAAATAAGGACAAATTTTTTTCAAAAAAATTGTTTTTACCCCTGCGCTATTTGCGTGTTTGATTGATATTTTTCAAAATAAAAATAATTCTTCGAAATTCGACCCCCTTGGCACGCCATTTGCAAATACCCAGCCAGATTTATCGGAACGAAGTATCTCTAATGCATAGAACCCTGCTAAGTCCTGATAATCGGCATATTCTAAGACACAAAGATTCTTCGTTCCACTCAGAATGACA
>CAYMOE010000020.1:0-44590 GCA_964391985.1 uncultured Pirellulales bacterium | reverse complement strand
GTTCGATTTCTTCAGCCATTTCGAAAATTTCATCTGCGTTGAATCTTATAGGCACTTTAGTTCTCCTGAAATAAAATTTGTAAAAATTAATTGTTAATCGCTGTCGGCTTTACGCTCTCCGAGATGATGGTCTATCATAAATAAAGCCCCAGTTGAGTCTTTTATCATTTTTAACTGCTGTACAATTTCATCGGCTGAGGCTTCTTCTTCGACCTGCTCATCGACAAACCACTGCAAAAATCCCTTTGTTGCATGGTCGTTGTCTTTAATTGCAAGGTCCATAAGTTTATTAATCAGCCCGGTAACTTTCTGTTCGTGTTTATATGTTGCCTGCATAACATCAAGAGGCGATTTCCATTCATCCGGCGGGGTATCAATAGCTTTGAGCGTTACCTTGCCGCCTCTTTCACAAACAAAACCGAAAATCTTCATCGCGTGGCCGGTTTCTTCCTGAGCCTGAACTCTCATCCAGCTTGCAAACCCCCGCAAATTAACCGACTCGAAATAAGCGCTCATTGCCAGATACATATATGCCGAATACAGTTCAGCGTTAATCTGTTCGTTTAAAGCGTTTTGCATTTTCTTGCTGAACATAAATTAAACTCCTTTCCATAGTCCGTGAATATTGCAGTGTTCCCGTGCGGCTGTCGGCTTGGCGTCCGTCTTAAAAATCGCCTCGGGTATATCGCCTGCTTTTAGAAATTGTCTCAAAACCTGATTTCCCGCGTGCAGCTCAATCCACTCGATATGATGCTGTTCTTCCATCGGATGCGGTACAGAGCCGACTTTAACCTTGTATCCGCCTTCGATTTTTTCGATAACAGGGACATGCTTTTCCTTGCCTTGGTCGGCTGTTTTAGCATCAAGCTTCTGCATATCTTTTCCGCAGCAGGAAATTGTACAATCTGCACCGCTTAATATCTCAAGCGTCAGTTTACAATCCTCACATCTGTAAATATCCAGTTTGTCTGCCATTTTTTATCCTTTCACATTATGGTTAAATTCTTATCTTTAGTAAAGAACATTAATACTCTTATGCGATACCGATTTCTCTATGTTTTACGAGAATCTGCTCCGCCAAATTATCGATTGCTTCATAATCTTTTTCTTTCGGAAGACCTTTGGCGACAACAGGCTCGATGAATTCGACTTTCATATTGCTTAAAAGCTGCTGAAGCTGCTCGACCATCTTGGAACCCCAGCCATACGAACCTATGACAGAGGCAAATCTTGTTTTCGGCCTCAAAGCATTTACCAAAAACGCTGCATAAGCCGCTTTTGGATGTGCTCCGGTCAGCATTGTCCCTGTCCCGATGACAATCGTTGCCGCATCAACCAGTGAGATTGCGATTTTGCCGAGGTCACTAACGCTCAAGTCGAATTGTTTCACTGTTATCCCTCTGTCCATCAAAGCATCGGCAAAATGCTCCACCATAACGCGTGTGCTGTTATGCATAGAAACATAAGGTATAACAACTTCGTTTTTTACGTTATCGCTTATCCAGTCTTTGTACGCGTTTATTATAAAATCCGGTTTGTCATAAACAGGCCCGTGGCTGCTGGCTATCATATCGATTTGCAGCGGCGCGAGCTTTTCGAGGTTCTTTTTTATATTGCTCCTAAAAGGCATCATAATCTCTGCGTAATACCGCTTGGCTGATTCGTAAACCGTCGGCTCGTCATCGACAAACAAACTGCTCGTAGCCAGATGCGACCCGAAAAAATCACACGGAAACAGAATCTTATCTTCCGGTATATATGTTGAAAAAGTCTCAGGCCAGTGCACCCAAGGCGTATAAATAAATTGAAGCGTTTTATCGCCCAGTGAAATACTCTGCCCGTCATCGATAGTTATAAATTTGTCCTCTTCGATATTCAAATGGTCCATCAGCATCGCTTTGCACTTGGGGTTAGCCACAACTTTTGCCATAGGATAAACCAGCAGAACATCGTTAATACCGCCAGAATGGTCCTGCTCGCCATGATGACTGACGATATAATCGATTTTATCAACGCCGTGTTTCGCGAGATTGCCCAGCAAAATATGGGATTTCGGCGGGTCAACCGCATCGAGTAGGGCTGTTTTCTCGCTGCCTTTTATAAGATACGCATTATAAGTAGTCCCGTCCGGAGTCGGGATAAGCTCATCGAATATCCTGCGGTCCCAGTCAATCGCGCCAACTTCATATACGTTTTCAGCTAACTGTCTCATTGCAATTTTCCCAAAGTCCTATTATTAAAGTTTTTTCAAAGCTCCCATCGCAGCCTCGTAATCCGGCTCGCTGGCAATTTCAGGAACCAACTGCATATATTTTATAACGCTGTTTTTATCGACAACGAATACAGCCCTTGCCAGCAGACGAAGCTCTTTTATCAAAACGCCGTAAGCCGTTCCGAACGAGGCGTCGCGATAATCCGAAAATAAATGTACGTTTTTAACGCCTTCCGCCGCGCACCATCGGCTCTGGGCAAAAGGCAAATCCATACTAATCACCAAAATCGCGACGTCGTCACTCAATTCCGAAGCCTTCTCGTTGAATTTCTTGGCTTCTATCGAACATACCGAAGTATCTAATGAGGGAACCGAAAGAATTACGCACTTTTTACCTTTGAACTTTTCTAATCCCGCCGGCGACAAGTCCCCTGCCAGCACCGCAAAATCCGGAGCCTTCTGACCAACCGCAACCTCGCCGCCCGTTAAAGTAAGCGGATTTCCCTTCATTGTAACTGCGCCTTTTCGCTCGCTCATTTTTATCTCCTTGTGCCTATACGATTAGCACATATTTATTGTTTGTCTATTAGTAATTCGCCGCTTCAAGCTCAAAGTGTGCTTTAGGATGAGCACAAGCCGAGCAAACATCGGGAGCCTCAGTTCCTTCATGAACATACCCGCAGTTCCTGCAAACCCAGCGGACAGGCTTTTCGCGCTTAAAGACTTTTCCGTCCAAAATATTTTTCCTCAATGCCAAATACCGGTCTCTATGACGGGCTTCGGCTATAGCTATGCTCCTGAAAACATCCGCGATATCTTTAAATCCTTCTTTGTCCGCGATTGCCGCGTAATCCGGATACATCTGGGTCGTTTCATGGTTTTCGCCCGCCGCGGCTTCTTCGAGATTTTCCTCGGTGCTGCCGATTACTCCCGCCGGAAACGCCGCCGCTATTTCAACCTCACCGCCCTGCAGAAACTTGAATAGTCTCTTGGCGTGTTCTTTTTCCTGATTGGCTGTTTCTTCGAAAATCGCCGAAATTTGAACATAACCGTCTTTCTTTGCTTTGCTTGAAAAATAGGTGTAACGATTTCTTGCCTGAGATTCACCTGCAAATGCGGTTAGTAAATTTTTTTCCGTCTGACTTCCCTTTAATTCCATATTTTACCTGCCTTTCTTTAATGGTACGTATTTATAAGTTGTGCGTCTAAGCACAGTTATCCTTTTTACACCGGCCGCAAACACCTTCAAAATATATGGTTTTGGCCAATACCGTAAACTTCTCCCTGATTGCCGCAGGCAGCTTGATATTTTCAAACTGTTCGCAGCTAATGTCAATAATTTTATTGCATTTTATACAATGAAAATGCTGGTGGTCTTCGAGCCCCCCGTCAAAGCGTTTATCCTCTCCCGAACCCGCCAGAACCGACGCCAAACCGACCTTGGCAAAAGTTAAAAGCGTCCTATTGACCGTATCAAGCGAAATATGAGGAAATTTCCTGCGTACCCGCTGAAAAACCATGCTCGCCGAAGGATGCTCTTTGGTTTTCAGCAGCTCCTCATAAACCGCAATACGCTGAGGAGTTACCTTCAGATTAGCCTGACGGCATCTTTCTTCGAAATCCGCAAGATATTCGGTTTTTGAAATTTCCTTCATAGTAGCAATACTTTAATAGTAGTTACTACTATTTGTCAAGCGATTTATTTAAAAATTTTTAGATATGATATTGAATTGTACGGCAGAAACCTCTGTATTTGTCGAAGGATTAATTTCGGCGGAAATAGTTTTTTTAGAAGATATTCGTAAAAAGACTAAAAATCTGTTAGTTTATATCTTAAAATCCAAAGAACGTAATAGGCTAAGAAATTATTACAGATACCGTAATTATAAACGGTATTATATAAATTCAAAAATTTCACCTAAGCTAAATATCTGACGTTAATTTTAGACCACCATTTTAGGAATAAAGACATCAGACAAAGAACGAATTGCAAAATTGTCTGTCATGCCAGCAACAAAATCAAGGACAATAAGTTCATCTGGCGTTGTAGGTTCATAGATATCTCTCATATCTTTGCAAACAAAAGTCTGAAAAACTTTATAGACTACTGGAATAGAGTTATTTTGATAGGGGTTACCTTCGAATCTGTTTGTCTTTTTTATTTCATTTAGTAAGTCGTCAAAAATATACCCTATTGTTTTATTTGCTTGGGTTTTGTATCCTTCCGCTTGTTTACTATGATAGATTTTTTGGCCATTAAATTTGATTAAATCATGCAAAAGGTCACCTAATTCTGAAGATATAGCGATATAATTTTTGTTGTAACTTTCTTTAATTATACTTTCGAGAAATGTGCCTATAATTTTACCGTTTGTAGTTCCTAACGCTTGCTTAAAATTATCAGGAACATCGTTTTCTTTGATAATCCCAGCTTCAATAGCATCTTCTATGTCTTTGCCAACGTAAGCAATCTTATCAATAAGCCTAACAATACATCCCTCCAACGTTGCTGGATTACCCGCATCTTCACGGGTACGGATTTTATCAAGATCTTTCTGTTTGTTCCCCGGCTCTAACTTGCAAGTAGTGAAATCTTCTCCGCAATGCGAAATTATTCCATCTCTAACTTCCCATGTAAGATTTAGTCCTGGCTTTTCGCTATCACGCTTGGCAATAAAATCTACTACCCTTAAGCCATATATTTCATGAGAAAACGTTGGCATTAACTTTTCAAGAGTTGAATATTTCCTACAAGCTACTGACAAGAATTCTTCTCCTTGGTGTCCAAAAGGAGCGTGGCCAATATCATGTGCAAGACCAATAGCTTCTGCTAAATCCTCATTTAATTTAAGACAGCGAGCAACTGTTCTAGCTGCAGATGCAACAAATCTTACATGGTCCATTCTTGTGCTAACATGGTCATTTTGCGGAAAATAGAAAACTTGTGTTTTATGTCTTAAACGACGAAATGATTGTGAATATATGATTCTATGAACATCTCTTTGAAATTCTGTTCGGAACAAGTCTGTCTCTTGCAAATTCTTCCTTCCCCTGCTAATTATCGTTGCGTACCTGCTTGGAAATAACTCTGCTTCTGGTCTTCTGAAGTTTTGCATGCTTTTTCCCTAAAAAGATATATCAGTAAGTCAGCAACGTCACTATCAGATTTTTTTGTTGTCAAGTATTTACTAATTTCTTTCCCGCTTCGTGTAGTGGTATCGAAATTGGAGTTTGTTGTTTGAAATAATTTTTGTATCTCAGACGAAAACTTACTGTTAAAAGCATCAACAATTTCGTCATAATTATTTACAAAAGAAAAACTACCCAATCCTAGTATCATCGGGTTACAATTGCCTTGGACTAATGATCTTAAATCACTTTTAAAAATCACAACAATTTTATTGTGAGCCCAAGCTATGCCGGCCTCGACTACGGATCCTTCGTCAGGCACGCGCCCGTTCATGTTAAGTACTAATCCGTCACTGGTAATGACTTGAAAAGCATCCAATGAAAAAATTGCCATATTAAGAATTTTTAGAGCTATCTGTGCTTCAATGCCCTTGTTAAGAAATATAGGGAAAAGTTCTGCAAATTCTAAACCATCGCGTTGGGGCAAAAAAACCGAATAACCATTTTTCTCAAGGCAAAAAGCTATTTGCGCCATTTCCTCTTTTTCTTTAGGGTTAAACAAAGGACCAGCACAATAGATCTTATAAGAACTATCTCCCATTTCTGCCTCCATGCAATTATCCTTTCTGTAAGTTGTCTAACACTCTATGTCGTCAGTATAACGTTTTTTATAAAACTATAAAGAACTTTCTTAATATTTTCTGATTTTATTTATGACTACTCCTAAAGATTACGCGTACTGCTCTCAGTTAAGCAACTAAAAATTAGGGAACTTTCACAGGGTGCATCTGTTCGAATTCACAGAGCATCTTGTAGTTCAGCGATGAATGCGGGTAATCTGTGTTTATTCGTGTTCATTCGTGGTTAAATCTCTGCGGTCTCAGCGGTGAAAAATTAATCATTGCAGATAAACCGAATCACCAGCTTTAATTGGTTGGATTTTATCCTTCATCTTCACAACATCTTCTTTATATAAAACAAAACCCGCCGCGATTTCAATTTCACAATCCGGCGAACCGTCTTTTTTTCTCGGCACCTTAATCCCCGCCGATTCGAGCCAATCAGCCGAACGAGCTGTCATCATTTTTTTAGACGTTTCTACGCTGTCAACCCCTTCTGCGTTTTTGACCGGAGCAAACTCCTGCTGGCGAATCGTCTCGAGAATAATCGACTTTTTCGCAAGCGGCAAGGCGTCAAACACAAACGTTTCCAATTTCACCCCGTTCGGCTCCGAAGGTTCTATCTGATTGCCGCCGGCATCTATATAAGAAATCTTTTTAACAGCTCTATGCAGCGGCAGCGCAAACCCTTTTTTATTCAGCCGTGCTACAAATTCGACATCGAGCATGTGAATCGCGATACTTCCCAGCGAGAAAACCAGCGAGCCGTCCGGATTTCTGGCTTTCGCCAGTTCCTCCGGCAAATCACTGTACTCAATCACCGTCATCTTTCCGTCAGCCAGACAGAAAACACCGACCTTTTCATCAGGGCCGCTCTTCAATAACGCCTTAGAGGACATCTCAGCCCCGTCGAACGAATGAAGTCCTATAAAAAGCGGGTCAAAGATATTAATAAGAGGATTATCAACCTGAAAATAGCTGATGTACTCAACGCCTTGCTTCTTCATATCCTCAATAGCCCCGCTTTTATACAGAGCCTTTAAACTGCCCCCGTGACCGTCGGGCGAACAGGAAATATTCGCTTTATCCGCAAGCAGAATCCTACCGTCCAAGCCGAAACTCGGTATTGTACCCTGCTGGAATATAAAAATATTATCTTTGCTCAAACCGAAATAGTTTTGAGATTTGAAAATTTCCAAAGTCGATTTGTGATTCAGCGGACTTGTCATTATGTACCAAGGCAAAGCTCTGTTATACCTTTGTTCACAAGCCCCAATCTGCTCGGCAAAAAGCTCAAAAAGCTTCTTGTTTTTGACCGGACTGATACGAAAATCGCCTTTAGGCCCGTCAAAGCCAAGCCGGGTTCCCTGCCCGCCTGCAACGATAAAAGCTGCGACTTTTCCTTCTGAAATGAGTTTTTTTCCGTGAAACCAAGCTTTTTCGTAATAATTTTGCTGTTTTTCGGTGGTCGGCACAGCCGCATAAAAGGGGGCCGGATTTAAATCGGAATCTTTCGCCGCACAAGGGGCTTTTTTAACCAGATTTTCAATCCATTCGTCTATCAAATCAAAATCAAGTTCCGATATCTGAACAACAAGAGACTGTTTTTCAGCCGAATCGAGGTCTTCCCAGAATTTTAAAAGCTGACTTTGATTGTGCTTTTCAAGCAGGTTTTTGGCGGTATTGAAGTCATTTGTTGGAGTCATCCCTGTTCTCCGCTGAACAAAACAATAAAATTTTCATTAAAAACCCCTTAATTTTAGGTAAAAAACGCAAATTTTCAAGAAATTCACAGAAAATTCCGAAAATTTATTTGACAATTTTAATAGGCTGTGTTAACTTTAACATAGACAGTACAGGTTATCGGACAAGTTTATATATTTTAAAGCCATCATAATATCAAAAAGGTGTTTCATATAACTTAACCTGCCTGTCGATATAGGTTTTTGAGTTTTTGTTAGTTCTTTAATTACTCAAGATGTGCTCGATAGTGCAGCGACTGGATGTCCGAAAAATAATTAGGACTATACCTGCCGTTTGAAAAACTGTTTTTGGACGGAAAATTAAGGCTTGAGATTCGAAAAGCGTTCCGGTTGTTAAAATGGGCAGGTTACAGCATTTATCGTTAATAAATTATTTGTGTCCAAAGCGGTTTTAGGTGCGAATCTCTTAATTTGTAAGGAGTTATAAAATGAGAAGGAAAAAAGGTTTTACATTAGTTGAGCTTTTGGTGGTTATTGCCATCATAGCGCTGTTAATGGGCATTCTGATGCCTGCTTTGGCGCAGGTTCGCCGCCTTGCCCAGCGTATGATGTGCGGAACTAACCTCAAAGGCCTTGGAACTGCTATTGTTGCTTATGCCAATGATTATAGAGAAGAATTCCCAAGAGCAGGCCGACGGGGAAGCATATGGGCCACAACAGGACAGCTGCCTTCACCCAATTGGAGAGAGGTATCTATATTAGACGTATGGCCTGATCCAATTCCACAAGGGGGGCATGGAGCCACTATTGGATCGTGCTGGTATCTCCTAATTAAATACGTTGATGCGACACCCAAACAGTTTGTGTGCAGCGGCGACCAAAAAACAAAACCTTTCGTCTTATCTGATCATGTATCTGCAGGCAGTAGTTTAGCAATAACTCAAGTTTGGGATTTCGGCGGCGCAGGGTTACAGAGCCGTTGCCCCGAAGCCCATCCGGCAGGACATTACAGTTATTCTTATCATTTTCCGTTCACTTACACTGGGACTGGTGGTTCCGTTAATTATAGATTAACCCCGGCAAGTAGTCCGGCAAGTCCCATGGCTGCTGATAAAAATCCTTATCTTGATACAAATGCTGCTGGTAATGTAGACCTCCCTGTAGGTAATCAACAGGTGCCCAGGTGGATAACTGATGGTACCCCTCGTTTCTATGACCCCGATGGATTAGGTAATCCTATTAGCCATCAAAGAGAAGGAATGCAGGTATTATATGTGGATGGACATGTAGACTGGGAAAGGCTGCCTAATTGCGGCATCGAGAGAGACCATATATATAAATATTGGCCTGCGACAGGTACACCTACAGAGGAACAGAAACAATTTGGAGAGATTAGGCCTTATGATAAGTCTGTAGTCGGAACAACCACTGTAGGGCCGAGGGCGGAAACAGATGCTTGGTTAGTTAATGAATGGAATGGCAATTAATTTTAGCAGTTGTTTAGAGTTGTTTTTTAAAAAGGTATTTTAAGCGGTCTTGTAAAGGGGTGGTGCAAGACCGCTTCTTTTTTGCGCAAAATCATAATCATACATCTCTATTGACAGGCCGTTGTTCACGCACTAGCTAAATGCCATTTGAGTTAGCAGGGCTTTTATGTTAAACTTGACCGCTGATTTTGCATGGAGAAACGCACAAAATGAACGGAACTTTAACACATAAAATTATCGCAGCTCATTTAGCTGACGGCGAGCTTAAAAGCAGCAATTCTATCGGCATCCGAATAGACCAAACGCTGACTCAGGACGCGACGGGCACTACCGCTTTTTTGCTTTACGAATCGATGGGAAACGGTTTGGTCAAGACAGATTTATCTGTTAGCTATATTGACCACAATATGTCTCAGTTCGGGCCGGAAAACCATAATGACCATTTATATCTGCAAACTGCCGCGGCCAAATGCGGCGTTTATCATTCGCGGGCTGGTAACGGGATTTGTCATCAGGTTCATCTGGAGCGTTTTGCCAAACCAGGCGCGACGCTTTTAGGCAGCGATTCACATACCCCCACGTCCGGAGGTATCGCAAGTATCGCAATAGGAGCAGGCGGGCTTGACGTGGCTGTAGCCATGGGAGGCGGCCCATTTTACCTGACTTGCCCAAAAGTACTGGGCGTGAAATTGACCGGAAAACTTGGCAGCTGGGTTGCAGCCAAAGACGTTATATTAAAACTACTTAGCATCTTAACCACAAAAGGAAACGTAGGCTGGGTTGTCGAATATTTCGGTGAAGGTGTTGCGAATTTATCTGTTCCGCAGCGGTCAACAATAACCAATATGGGAGCCGAGCTTGGTGTAACTACGAGTATTTTTCCTTCTGATGAACAGACAAGATTATTTCTCGCAGCTCAGAAAAGAGGGTCTGATTATAAACCATTAGCTGCCGACAAAAACGCCGAATATGACAGAGTTATAGAAATTGATTTATCCAAGCTCGAGCCATTGGCTGCGTGTCCTTCTTCGCCTGATAATATCAAAACCATAAAAGAGATAGCCGGGTTGCCGGTCGGCCAGATTGTTATTGGAAGCTGTACCAATTCGAGCTTTACGGATTTAATGACAGTTGCACAGGTTTTAAAAGGCAGGCATATTAATAATATGGTTGAATTTGCGATAGCACCGGGCAGCCGAGAAGTTTTGAATATGCTTGCTCGAAACGGAGCTATTGCGGATATGATAAGTGCAGGCGCGAGGGTATTAGAATCTTCCTGCGGGCCTTGCATCGGACAGGGATTTTCTCCGGCAGACGATGTAGTTACGCTTCGAACATTTAACCGCAATTTCGCAGGACGAACCGGAACAAAGAACGACAAAGCTTATTTAGTCAGCCCCGAGACGGCTGTTGCGTCGGTTCTTACGGGTAAAATAACCGACCCGCGGGAATTGCCCGGCTTGTTCGGAATTGAGTATCCTAAGATAAATCTTCCAGACGAATTTTTGATAGATGACAGCATGATAGAAGTTCCGCTGTCTGCTCAAAAAGCCAAAACTATCGAGGTTTTACGCGGCCCGACGATAGTTGTGCCTGAATCTCCGCCGAATCTTTCTGAAAAATTAAACGGTCAGATATTAATAAAAGTCGGTGATAAAATCACGACAGACCATATTATGCCGGCAGGAACGTTTCTTAAATTTCGCTCGAATGTGCCTCAATATTCTAAATATGTTTTTAACTGTTTTAATGAACCGGATAAAACAAGTTTTGCCGAGCGCGGGCTTGCTCTTAAAAAGAACGGTATCGTCGGTGTTATCATAGCCGGACAAAGCTACGGTCAGGGTTCTTCACGCGAACATGCGGCCCTTTGCCCGATGTACCTTGGTGTTCGAGCGGTTATAGCTAAATCAATCGAGCGTATTCACAAAGCTAACCTGATTAATTTCTGCATTGTTCCGATTGAGTTCGCCGACAGCGGCGACTATGACAAAATAGAACCTCAAGACAAACTCGAAATTACTGATTTGCTCGATGCTGTTAAGAAATCCGACGAAGTTAAAATCGCTGTGATAAATAAAAATTTCGAATTTGCCGGGAGATTGAACTTGTCCAAACGCGACAGAGAAATTCTGCTTGCAGGCGGTCTTTTAGCTTATACGCGAAAAAATCAAAATGGGTAAAAAGATAATTACAATTTTCGGAACCGCGCGAGCTAAACCCGGTGAGCCGATTTTTGAAATTGCTTATCAAGCAGGAACTGAACTTGCACGGGCAGGTTTTGCTGCTGCAAATGGCGGTTACGGCGGAACGATGCTCGCAGCGGCTAAAGGAGCAAGTGAGTCAGGCGGTGAAGTTATCGGTGTAACATGTTCTGCGTTCGGCAATGCCAAAGCCAATCAATATATCAGCAGAGAAATCATAACCAATTGCCTCGATGAAAGACTTGAGAAACTGATTGAGCTTGGCAGCGCTTATATTGTTTTGCCGGGCGGAACCGGCACTCTTTTGGAGTTGGCCAAAGTTTGGGAGCTGAAGAATAAAGGGTTTATGCCGAAAGATAAATCCATTATAATCATAGGCGATTTCTGGCGGAATCTGTTAAATTCTATTGCACAAGACGACGCTGATAGCATAGGGTTTTTAGATTGCGTAAAAAATCCGAAAGAAGCGGTAAATTTACTGAAATTAAAACTGGGGTCTGGTAATGGTTAGAAAAATAGCGAGTCTTATACTTGTATTAATATCAACAGTATTCGCAGCAAATGACGAGCAAAAATCCCAAAGTCTTTTGCGCGACGGTTTTGTATTGAGCGGTGTTGACGGCAAACTGGTTGCGCGGGGACAGAAATGGTTTTTCGAGCTGGAGCGGGACGTTAGTGACGGTGCCAACGTCGTCGAAGCCGGAACAAAGATTGAAATGCTGTTATCGTCCGGTCTTGAAAAAATGTTAGCGGATTTACAGGAACGTCCCGGCGCGAGCTATCGTTTGTTTAACGCGTTAGTTACACGATACAAAGGTCGTAATTTTATTTTCAGTGATTATTTTTTACCAATGGCTGAAGTATCTAAAAAAGATGTCCCTCGCGATGTCAATCAGCCTGAGCTGAAAAATGAAGTCGCTATCAACGAACCAGAAGATGCGGTTGTTATTCCGCAGGAAATTATAGAAAGGCTTCAGACTCGCAGGGTAATCCGGCCTGAGACAATGAGGGGGAAATTCGAATTAAAACAGGATTCGATACTTGCTAACCGAACCGGTTTTATAGTCGAACGTGAAGACGGAACGCTCGAATTTATTTTTGACGGACTGGGACGCAATATGCCCAGAATATCGCTCGAACTTCTTCCGAGTTATGCATTGGAACGTACGGAAATCAGACAGGCTACTGACCCGGGCCGTAAACGTTACAGAGTTTCAGGGATTGTTACTAAATACGGCGATAAATATTATTTGCTTGTTCAGCAGGCGACTCGGGCTTACGGCTACGGTAATTTCGGTACATAGGAATTATTAATGAACAGCGAAATTGATAAGATAATTATTTCATCTTCGTGTAAAGATTTCCATAATCGCATATTGAAACTGCGCAGACTGCTTCAGGATGCTTCTTATTTTTTACCGGGAGACGCTAAATATAAACAGCTTCACGAGATACTTAGCGCGGTTAAAGTCAGAGGCAACGCCGCTGTTCTGGAATATACTGAGAGATTCGATAAAGTCCGCTTAAATGCCGAGGAGCTTTTAGTTTCTCAAAAGCAATTAAAACAGGCACACGAAAATACTGACCCGAAACTTTTGGAATCATTGCGTAAGGCCGCCGATAATGTAAAAAAATATCAGCAGTCGATTTTCACCGGTCAGAATAAAAATGATGTTAATAATTGCGGAATTAAATATACCGCATTGAACCGTATAGGTCTTTGCGTTCCCGGTGCAGCGGCGCCGCTGCCTTCTACGGTAATAATGACTGCTGTTCCCGCTCAAGCTGCGGGAGTTAAAGAGTTAGCGGTTATTTCGCCGCCTCGATATAACGGCAGTATTCATCCGGTAATTTTGGCGATATGTTTCGAGTTAGGAATACACGAGGTGTATCGCGTCGGCGGAGTGCAGGGTGTTGCGGCTTTGGCGTATGGCACTGAAACAATAAAACCTGTTGATAAAATTGTCGGCCCCGGAAGTGCTTGGGTTCAAATGGCGAAAAAAGAGGTCTTCGGATTAGTCGGTATCGATTCAATCGCAGGCCCGAGCGAAGTATTAATAATTGCTGATGACAGCGCGAATCCTTCTTGGGTTGCGGCAGATATGCTCAGTCAGGCTGAACATGCACCCGGCAGCGCGATATTGTTTACAGATTCGTCTAAATTTGCACAGCAAACTCTTGAAGAGCTTAAAAAACAGTTAAAAGAATTAAGCCGTTCGGACCAAGCCGAACAGTGTCTCGCCGAGTTTAGTCAAATAGCGGTTTTCGATAATCTTGACGATGTGATAGCCGAAGCGAATTGTTTTGCGGCTGAACATTTGCAGATTCAGTGCGGAGCCAAGAGCAGGCAAGTTGCCGAAAAAATCCGAAATGCCGGAGCGATTTTTATCGGGGATTACACTCCTGTGGCTGTCGGTGATTATTGGGCAGGGCCAAGCCACACACTTCCGACCGGAACAAGCGCAAGATTTTTCAGCGCGCTAAGCGCAAATGATTTTGTCAAATCAACAAGCATTATCGAATACGATAAGAAAAAGCTGTCTGAAAACGCCGATGATATTATTCGTTTGGCTACGACCGAAGGTCTCGATGCCCATGCGAAAAGTGTTGAAATTCGAAAGTAACAACTAAATTAAAAATAGCATTCTGAAGTTAGAGTTCTATTTCCCAATTTAACTTATTTTCATACCGCCGAAAGAGTCTTCCTATTAGATATGCCGTAATGAAAATGAAATATATATTAGCACCCCATAAAAAAAAGTTCAACAAGCGCGACCTAAATAGAATTCCTGAACGGATTTGACCTGCAAATACAATAAAACACAACAAAACTATGCCGATATAATGGAAAAATGTGATTATAATTGAGCGGATTAACAAAAAAGGATTCAATGCTGTTATCGAATCGAACATTGCTATAGACAGCAGAAGCATTGGGAAAAGGAAAATTCCAAAGCCGAAAAGAGACCAAAATACATATTCATATTCAGACTGCCAATCAAAAAATTGGTTTTGTTGCTGTGAAACAATAGAGAAGCAAAAAATATAAAAAACCAACGGGCCAAAACAAATCAATAGGCAAGTCAAAATATAAAAGAACCGGCATAATAGTTCGCCACAAGTAGGAGCAGCATCCAGAAACAGGTCTGGCGCAAAGCGTTTATCTTGTGCGGCAGCTATAATACAACTGTTAATATAATAAACAAAATATCCTGCCAAAAGAATATGTGCAGCAAAATAGAAAATATATCCGTAACAGCAAAATGCAGATGCTACATAAAAAAATTCGAGAATTAAAGGCGTGAACCAGAAAATTATCAGATGAATAATGCCCGATCCGCTGAAGGGGAAGGTAAAAATATTTATCAGTGTGGCTGGTTTGTATTCTTCTGTTATTGACGAATCAATTCTTTCTGTGACGATTTGGTCTGTAGGGTCGAAAGAGGTTCTATTTTCCTGTTGCAATGTCGTAATATATACAGGTCTGTTAATTGGAGTATCTTCAGGATCTCTCTTCAAACGCAGGGGTTCAAATTCCTGCTGAGACGAAAAAGACTGCGGAACAATAATAAGATGGCCGCATTTAGGGCATTTGCCTCGCTTGCCTGCAGCGGTATCCGGCACTTTGATTTTTTGACAGCATTTTTCACAAACGAAGATTATCATCCTGCCGCCTTTCTTCGAACATCGTTGTTGATTGGAATCTATAATATAAGACGAACAATAGGATAGATTCTTCAAAATAAAAAGGCAAACACAAATAATAGATGAAGGTAAAGATGCAAGTTGATTGTTTACAGCATCTTATCGCAAAAATTATTTCATCTGCACTTTTGTCAAATCAGTTTTTGAGTGACGATTTGCAGGGCTGTTTTCAAAGCCTCGTCGATTTTGGCAGGATTTTTTCCTCCTGCCTGAGCCATTTGCGGACGGCCTCCGCCGCCGCCGTCAACTATCGGAGCGATTTGTTTTATTATATCGCCGGCTTTTAATCCTTTTTCGATTAAATCATCCGTCACACCGACAATCAGCGTTGCTTTATCCTGCTCGGCATAACCGAAGACAACAGCGGCTGATTTTGCCTTTTTCTTTATCATATCTATTGCGCTGCGTGCCTGCTCGGTATCGGCTGCGGATAATTTTCCGACGACAATTTTGGTCTGGCCGATGGTTTGTGCTTTTTCTAAAAACTCTCTCGCTTCGTTCACGGCATCGCTGCCGGATTGTTTGGCGGCGGATTTAATTTCCTTTGCCAATTTTTTGTTTTCTTCGAGAAGAGCGTTTGTTCTCTGTATAATTTGTTCGGCTGGAACTTTAAGAATCAGGCTAAGCTCGTCAATAATATCGCTTCTTTTTAAGAGATAGCTTTCAAGTCCTCTTCCGGTCATCGCGGTTATTCTTCGAACGCCGGCGGAAATACTTTCCTCTTTAATAATTTTGAATCCGCCGATTATGCCAAGTCTGTCAACGTGCGTTCCGCCGCAGAATTCTTTGCTGAAGGCGTCTGTAATTTTTTCCTTGCCGTCTGCTCCGATAGCAACGACACGAACTTCATCGCCGTATTTTTCACCGAAAAGCGCCATAGCTCCGAGCTTCTCAGCTTGTTTGCGTTTTAACACCGCAAAGCTTACCGGCTCATCGGCTGCTATTCGTTCTCTGACAAGCTGTTCGACCTGTTGAATCTGCTCGTTTGTCAGTGCCTTGGGGCAGGTGAAATCGAACCTTAGATATTCCGGCCCGACAAGACTGCCTTTCTGACTGACCGATTTTCCGGCGACCTGCTGTAAAGCCCATTGAAGAAGATGAGTGGCAGTATGATTCTTTTTTATCGAATCTCTATCCTTGCTGACTGATGCGGTTACGATGTCACCTACGTTAAATGAACCTTCGGCAGCTTTGCCGTGATGCAAAACGCAGTCAGCCAATTTTGTCGTATTTTCAACGATGAATTTAGCGTCAGACGACTCAATCATTCCGCAATCACCGAGCTGTCCGCCGGCTTCTGCATAAAAACATGTTTTGTCCAAAACCAAAGCCGTTTTTGTTCCTGATTCTATTTTTCCTGTATTGTGAAACCCTTGGCTGTCAATAAAACCGATTATTTTACTTTGGCAGCAGACCTCTTTATATTTATTCTCATCATCCGTAACAGGCAATTCCGACTGCGCGACCGAGGCGAATGAAGTCGTATCTTTTTGAGCGTTTCTTGCGCGGGTTCGCTGTTCTTCCATCAGCTCGTTAAAACGATTCGTATCGACTTTAAGGCCTCTTTCCCGCGCCATAAGCTCGGTCAAGTCCAGAGGAAAACCGTATGTATCGTATAACTGAAAAGCTTCATCGCCGGAAATTGTTTTGGTTTTAGCGGCATTTTTAGCGGCTGCTGCGAATATATCGATTCCGCGGTCGAGTGTTTTTCCGAAACTCGTTTCTTCGGATTCTATTACGGTCGCGACAAAATCGGCGCGTTCTCTGATTTCTCTAAAGGCATCGCCCATAAGATTCGTCAATGTGGGGATAAGTTTATAGATAAACGGCTCGTGCATGCCGAGGACCCTGCCAAAACGCGAAGCTCTTCGCAGAATTCTTCGGATGACATAGCCGCGGCCGTCGTTAGAGGGCGTGCAGTTGTCGGTTATCGCGAAAACAAGCGTCCGCAAATGGTCGGCGATGACGCGAAATGCGATATCAGCTTGGTCATTTTCACTGCCTTTATATTTTTTGCCGGTTTGTATGGAAATTGCTTCTATTAAACCGGTGAACAGGTCCGTATCGTAGTTGGATTTTTTCCCCTGCAGAAATCGAGTCATTCTTTCAAGGCCCATTCCGGTATCAACATGTTTTGCCGGAAGAGATGTTAGCTTGCCGTCGCCGTTGCGGCTGTATTGAATAAATACAAGATTCCATATTTCAATTACGTTTGGATTGCCCTTATTCACAAGTGAACCGCCTGATAAATCCGGCGTATCGTCGTAGTGTATTTCGCTGCAAGGGCCGCAGGGGCCGACATCTCCCATTTCCCAGAAATTATCTTTTTTGCTGCCTGCGTGAATCCGATTAGCCGGAAGATATTTTTGCCATAATTGCAGAGCTTCGCGGTCAGGCTCGAGACCGTCATTCTCGTCGCCTTGGAAATATGTCGCGTGTAATCTTTCGGGGTTGACTTTCCAGACTTTGGTTAATAATTCCCACGCCCAGTCGATTGATTCGGCTTTGAAATAATCACCGAAAGACCAATTACCAAGCATTTCGAAAAAAGTATGATGATAGGTATCGACGCCGACTTCTTCGAGGTCGTTATGTTTTCCGCCTGCGCGTATGCATTTTTGGCTGTTAGCGGCACGATTATACGCAGGATTGCTCAATCCAAGAAAAATGTCCTTAAACTGGTTCATTCCGGCGTTGGTAAACAATAAAGTTTCATCGCCTATCGGAACAACAGGCGAGCTGGGCACGAATTTGTGTCCTCGCTTTTCGAAAAATTCGATAAAATCTCTTCTTACTTGATTCGATGTCAGCACTAATTTTTTCCCTTCTAAAAAGACTCAGCTTAAACCCTTCGCCGCAAGGGTTTTATTTTTGATTTCTTCGAGTAATTCTTTATTTTCGGCAAGGTATTTTTTGGCGTTTTCTCTTCCTTGGCCCAGACGAACCTTGTCGTAGTTCAGCCATGCGCCGCTTTTTTCTATTACGTTGCAGCTCATAGCTAAATCTATCAGGTCTCCTTCATAACTGATTCCCGAATCGAACATAATATCGAATTCGGATTCGCGGAACGGCGGAGCGATTTTATTTTTGACTACCCTCGCTTTGACGCGGCTTCCGGTAGCGCCGGTCTGGTCTTTTATCGTGGTAATCCTTCGGATGTCAATTCGTACAGAACTATAGAATTTCAAAGCTCTTCCGCCGCTGGTCGTCTCGGGATTACCGAACATAACGCCGATTTTCATTCGTATCTGGTTGATGAAAATCAGTGCGGTTTTGCTTTTACTGATTACGCCGGTCAGTTTTCTCATCGCCTGACTCATCAGCCTTGCCTGCAATCCGACATGCGTATCACCCATATCTCCCTCAAGCTCGGCTTTGGGGGTCAATGCAGCCACCGAATCAATCACTATCACGTCGACCGAATTCGAGCGGATAAGCATCTCAGCGATATCCAGTGCCTGTTCGCCTGTATCCGGCTGGCTGACCAATAGAGATGTTACGTCTACACCTAATCTTTTTGCCCATGTCGTATCCAAAGCGTGTTCGGCGTCGATAAACGCGGCAATTCCGCCTGCCCGCTGGGCATTTGCGATTATATGAAGAGCAAGAGTGGTTTTACCCGAAGACTCAGGGCCGAAAAGCTCGGTTATTCGTCCTCGCGGAATACCCCGCCCGCCCAGAGCTATATCCAGCGATAACGCGCCGGTGCTGATGCCTTCTATTTTGGCATACTGGTTTTCGTCCATCTGCATAATCGAGCCTTGGCCGTATTGCTTTTCGATTTCGGCTACGACTCGCTGAAGAGCTGATTCGCGGCTTGAACCTTGAGGTCTCAGCGGCTCGACCGTTTTTTTGCCTTGCTGAGTTGTTTTTGTCTTTGTCATAAAACTTTTCCTCCGGAATTAACTTAAAGTTAAAATTGCAAAACTTAAATCTCGCATTTGTCTTTTACGCTTTATATTTTTAGCTAAGTTTATATCTTCCTAAGGCGGTATAGGTTGGCCCAGTTTTGCTTAGCTCGCTCTGATAAACAGCCACAGCCTCAACCTCGCTCTCGCCGGCCTTAAACGGCCCTAATCCATCGACAATTTTGGCCAGTTCTACTCCTGCCTTAAAGTCCTTTATTCTACACAAAGTAAGGTGTCCTGTGAATGCCCTTGTTTCTTTGGTAAAACCGATTTCTCCGAGCTGTTCGTCAAGCTGGTTCGCCAGTTTTATCAAGTTTTCGCTGCCTTGTTCCGTCCCGACCCACAAAACCCTTGCGCTTGCTCCGCCGAAATAGCCGATTTTTTTGAATTCCAAATCGAATCGGCTGTGTTTTTGGGCAACTTTTTCGGTGATTTTGCAAGTTTCTACAAGCTCGTTATCCTTTATTTCACCCAAAAACTTCAGGGTAAGATGCATATTCTCCGGCTCGACCCATTTTACAAATTTTTCATTAACTTTCGCCTTGCGCTGTAATTGCTGCTGAAGCTTTGTTATCGCTTCGAGCACTTTTTTCTCAATATCTATCGCTATAAATACCCGCATATTTCGCCACAGAGTAAACTTTTTTGTATAGCCACAGAGGGCACAGAGAACGCAGAGTTTTCTCTTGTCATTCCCGCGCAAGCGGGAATCCAGAGGGTATTTTAACCGGAAATGACCCAAATTTCCACTGATTCCTTTTGTCAGGTAAGAAACCGGTTTCGACACGGATTAACACCTGCCTTCGCCAAGGCTACGGCAAGGCAGGCAGATTTACACTGCTGAAATAAAAATAGCCACGAATGAACACAAATAAACTCTAATTGGCTAACCTCATTTTTTTATATTTTTTGATTTTTTAAGTGGTTAAAAATATTATAATACTTCAATAATAGTTATAGTAAAAATTAAGGAGAAACACAATGCTTGTAGCCGACTACACTATAATAATATCATCTATCATCATTGTTTCTGGGTGGTTTGTTAATAGCTACCTTGGTAGGAGACAGGAGATTTCCAAAAAAAGGATGATTTACCGATTGGATACTTTACATTCATTTTTGCCCGTCTTCTTATCGATGAATTCCTCCCATCAACCATTCATAGATGACCCAACTCTAAATGAAAAATTGAAAAATGCAAGGGTAAATTTTCAGTTATATGGCTATAAGGATGAAATTAATTTATTCGAAGAGTTTGTTTCAGCAATAGAGAAACAGAATACAGACGCAGCAACAACTTCTATTAACAATTTGATAAAATTGGTTAGGTTCAGACTAAGGGACGAGTTAAAATTACCCGCTTTGAAACTATAGTGTCTTTACACTTTGAAATGGCAGGTTGAACCTGATAAATTATTCTCTGTGATCTCTGTGTACTCTGTGGCTCTAAAAAAATGAACCTCTGCGGCTTAAAATTGAATCGAATTTCGCAGAGTTTCAAGTCTGTTTTCGATATCAGCCAGCGTAATTGCCGCAAGGCGATTCAGTGAAAAATCGGCAATCGTAAACGATGCGATTATAGTTCCATAAGCAATTGCTTTTCGCAGGGTTGTCGTATCGTTTTTTTGCATCTTGGCAATATAACCCATAAATCCGCCCGCGAAACTATCGCCGGCTCCGGTCGGGTCTATTACTTCGGTCGCGGGATAACCGCAGAGTATAAACCTGCCGCCGTCAGAGGTTGCCATAAATGAGCCTGCCTCGCCTTTTTTCACTATTACCACCGAAGGCCCCATTTTAAGTATATCGCCCGCAGCCTTAATCAAATTGGTCTGTCCTGACAATAGCCTTGTCTCTTCATCATTAAGGACAAGACAATCTATTTTCTTTAGAAGCTTGCTTAAATCTTTCGTATGGCCGGTTATCCACATATTCATCGTGTCAGCCGCGACAAATTGAGGTTTGTCCAATTGTTCTAAAAGCTCAAGCTGCAAGGCCGGGGCGGTATTGGCCAGAAAGACGAATTTACTGTCACGAAAACTCTTTGGAACTTTCGGCGGGGCTTCAGCTAATACGTTAAGCTCGACATTATCCGTCGTCCTGTCGTTCATAGCCCCGTGATATGTACCGGCCCAGCGGAAAGTCTTTGAGCCTTTTCGAATTTCTAATCCGGTCAAATCAACGTTTCTTCCAGTGAATGTTTTATCCAAATCGAAGGGGCAATCATCTCCAATTACCCCGACAAATCGCACAGGCGAAAAGAAGCTCGCAGCCATACTAAAATAAATTGACGACCCGCCGAGGCAATCTTCCTTTGCACCGTGCGGCGTCTTTATCGTATCAATCCCGATTGAACCAGTTACTAATAATGACATCCTAATTCCTATAGCAAAAAGTAAATAGAAAATAGTAAAAACACAAAGTAAAAATCAAATAGTCCTTTTCCCTTTTGCAGTTAAAATGCTGGAAGCGAAAATTCTTGAGAATTCATCTAATTCACTTAAAAACCACTGCACAAATTGGGATTTCGCCCTTTTACTGTCTCTAAGTATTGCAACCCACAACTTACTTTCATTTGTTGACCGTAATGATATGTTAAAATAATTGACGAATTCTTTTTTACTTGCGGCCGATTGCGCTTCAACATAATTGCCTAAAATACTTGTACTGCTTCTGAGCAATTGGTCACTTATCCTGTGAGAAACGTTATCTTTTGGAAGAGAGTCTATGAATTTAATCACTCTCAATACAAAACTGTATAATCGTTTCTTAAAGGCGTTTCTTATGTTTTCTTTATCTTTTTGCATTTTGCTTTGTATTTTTACCTTTTACTTTTTGTTATTTGCTTTACAGCCTTCAAGGCTACGAGAATTTATGCACAGTATTATCAATCCGCTTAAATGTTCTTTCTTTTCCTAATAATTGAATCGAATCGAAAATCGGAGGGCTGATTGTTGTTCCGCAGATAGCCACGCGAAGAGGCTGGGCTACTTTGCCCAAACCAACCTGTTTTTCCTCGGCTAATCCGCGAAGCATATTCTCGATTTTTTCTTCGGATAATTCGCCGATATCTTGGAGTCTTTCGCGGATGATTTTGAGCATTTCAAGACCGTTATCTTTCAGCAAAACTTTTTGAACAGCCTTCTGGTCGTATTCAATCTCATCATCTTCGACAAACAAAAATCTGCACTTATTTTCGATGTCCGCCAGAGTTCGGGCTCCTTCGCAGATTTTTATAAGATGCAGAAGTTTTTGGTCATCGGCTTGTGCGACAGGCGAATTGACCGCTTTTAAATAAGCTTTCAAATGCTCCCGCAGCTTTTCTTTTGAGAGCAATTTTAAGTGTTCCATATTGAAGGATAAAAGTTTGCTCCTGTCGAAGAGGCTGTTGGATTTTGTCAGGCGGGTAATATCGAAACATTGAATAAGTTCATCGAGCGGCATAACCTCTTTTTTGTCGCCGGGGCTCCAGCCTAACAGTGCGATAAAATTGACCATCGCTTCGGGTACGTAGCCGCTTTTGCAAAAATCAACAACGTTAATTTCCGGCAAAGTAACCCCGCAGTATTCGGCTATCGCTTCTATCGCGGGCATATCGGGCGTGCTGTCGCCGGCCAAAAAAGCATTCAGTTCCTCGATGCTTATTTGGCCGACTTGAGCTAATTTATTCAGGTCAATATCAGCTTGAGCTTTGATAGCCTTACGAAGCGTCTTAGGACGCTCCCGTTTTGATAATTTTCCGCCGCCTTCGCTGATTGTAACGGACATATGAACATATTTCGGCGGTTCGCCGAATCCCAGAGTCTGCCATAATGCCTGCTGACCGGGCGTATTCATCAGGTGTTCCTGTCCGCGAATGACATGAGTAATCTTCATCAGGTAATCATCAATGACGCATGCGAAGTTGTATGTTGGGAAACCGTCGCTTTTTATAATTATAAAATCACCAAGCTCGGCTGAGTTGAAATTGACCTCGCCTCGAACTAAATCATTTATGGTTATCGTTCCGTCCGGCATAGCAAAACGAATGGTAACATCTCTGCCTTGTGCTTTGGCTTTTTCGACATCAGCTTCGGTGGGCAATACAGCGGGTCTTTGGTAAACGTAACCTTTTTTTTGCGCTTCTGCTTCTTTGCGGAGTTTTTCAAGCTCTTGCGGACTTTCGAAACAGTAGTATGCTTTGCCTTGTTCTAAAAGCCGACGGACATATTTGTTATAAATATCTAATCTTTGCGATTGAAAATACGGCCCGTTCGGCCCGCCGATTTCAGGCCCTTCGTCCCAGTTAATGCCCAGCCAGCGCAGGTCATCTATTACCTGCTGTGTGGCTGTGGGGGTATTGCGTTTTAAATCCGTGTCTTCTATCCGAAGTATGAAAGTTCCGCCTGTTTTTCTCGCCAAAAGCCAGTTAAACAGTGCCGTTCTGGCTCCGCCTATATGAAGATACCCCGTCGGCGACGGCGCGAAGCGTGTTACAATTTTGTCTGTCATCTGCAATCCTAAATCCGGTGGTAAATTAATAGAAAAACAGAGGATAAGCCAAAGGCTGCTTATTGTCAAGAACGGCGGTTTTACCTTGGATTACCTAAAAGAAATATTGAATTTTAAAGCTATTGATTTTATCATAAAGCTGTTTATTTTAAGGAAATTGCGATGGTGGATATTTCAGAACATGTTGCATACTGGCGAGATGGAGCTAAAGATGACTTGGAGGCCGCTAATCAATTAATCCATAGCGGTAAAATCAGACAAGGGATGTTCTTTGCTCATCTTGCTCTGGAAAAACTTCTTAAAGCGCATATTTGTAAAAAAACAGGCAAACTCGCGCCAAGAATTCATAATCTTGTCCGTTTGTCTGAAATTGCGAAACTTCAGTTAGAATCACAGAAGCTGGATATTCTTGCTGAAATGAACGAATTTAATCTTGAAGGCAGGTACCCGATTAGTTTTGTTCCACCTCCGACTAAACAGGAAGCTCAGGAATTTATGAATAGAACCGAAGGAGTTTTCGAATGGCTGACCCAAAAGTTATAGCCGCTGTTAAAGAATATCTGAAACGCCTTGCGCAAAACGACTTATCTGTCGCTTTCGCGGTGCTATTCGGCTCGCAGGTTACCGGACAGGCGAGCGATTTGAGCGATATTGACCTGATTGTGGTCTCGCCTCAGTTCGACAACGGCATAAGCCGCGATATAATCAGTAAACTCTGGCGTATAGCCGCTCGAACCGACAGCCGAATCGAACCCATCCCCTGCGGCAGCGACCAGTGGGAGAATAATAAATCTGATGCCATTCTTGAAATTGCGAGAAATGAAGGCATAGCCATAAATGGATAGCCGGATGCGGAATGAAATACCGAAATGAGGTTGGTATAACGTCCAAGTCAATTTGAGTGCAAAAATATTATATTTACACCTTCGCCGTTTCATACCCGAAGCTGGTACATTATATAAATGAAATCCGCTCTTAGGGTTGATTTGCTGTACCTTTACGGGAAATTTTGATAAATTATCCGGCTATGGCTTTAATCGAGAACCCTAAAAAACTCGAACACGAAGAATTAGCATTAGCTGTAAAACTGACGCCGCTGGTCTCGATTGATTTGATAATCGAAGATAAAGCAGGCCGGATTTTATTAGGAATGCGGGAAAACGAACCGGCCAAAGGTTTTTGGTTCGTTCCGGGCGGGCGAATCCTGAAAAATGAAAGAATTGCCAATGCTTTCGAGCGTATTATCAAAGACGAGCTCGGTTTGGAAATCAGCTATGACCAAGCCGAATTTGTCGGGGTTTTCGAGCATTTATACCCGACCAACTTCGCTAAAAAAGAAGGTTTCGGCACTCATTATGTCGTTTTGGCACATCGGGTTAAATTAATTTCTGATGCAGAACCTACTGCTGATACGCAGCATAGCAATCTGGTTTGGTTTGAAGTAAAGCAAATTCTCGGGGATAAAAAAGTTCACGAAAACACCAAGGCTTATTTCAAAGGTGAAAAATAATGGCTGAAAATGAATCGAACGAACGGCTAGATTTTGTCAGGCAGATAGTCGCCAATGATATAAAAACAGGAAAATGGGACGGCCGTGTAGCAACGCGTTTTCCGCCCGAACCGAACGGTTATCTGCATATCGGACATGCCAAAAGCATCTGTCTGAATTTCGGCATAGCCGCGCAATTCGGCGGGACATGCAATCTGCGGTTTGACGATACCAACCCAGTAAAAGAAGAGCAGGAATACATCGACTCTATTATCGAAGATGTTAAATGGCTCGGCTGGGACTGGCAGGACAGATTATATTACGCCAGTGATTATTTCGAGCAGATGTACGAATGGGCTGTTCAGCTTATCAAAAAAGGAAAAGCTTATGTCTGCGATTTGACAGGCGAGCAAATTCGCCAGTATCGGGGCACGCTGACGGAAAAAGGCAAAGAAAGTCCCTATCGAAACAGAAGCATCGAGGAAAATCTCGACTTATTCGAGCGGATGAAAGCGGGTGAATTTCCCGATGCCAGCAGAGTTCTTCGCGCAAAAATAGATATGTCTGACCCAAACCTGAATATGCGAGACCCAGTTATGTACCGGATACTTCACGCCAGCCATCCGCGAACAGGCGACAAATGGTGCATATATCCGATGTATGACTGGGCGCACGGTCTCGAAGATTCTGTCGAAAAAATTACTCATTCGATTTGTACCCTCGAATTCGAAAATCACAGACCGCTATACGATTGGTTTCTTGAAGAGCTGGGAATACATCACCCCCAGCAGATAGAATTTGCGCGATTAAATTTAACCTATACCGTGATGAGTAAACGCAAACTTCTTCAGTTAGTTCAGGAAAAATTAGTCAGCGGGTGGGACGACCCGCGAATGCCTACGATTTGCGGATTGAGAAGGCGAGGTTTTTCACCTTCTGCGATTCGCAATTTCTGCGAAGTTATCAGCGTTAATAAATTCAACAGCACCATCGATAAAGCTCTTTTAGAGCATTGTCTTCGTGAGGATTTGAACAAAACCAGTCCGCGAACTATGGCAGTGCTTAGGCCTCTGAAGGTAATCATTACAAATTATCCCGAAGGTCAAGTCGAAGAACTGGATGCGATAAATAATCCCGAAGACCCCGCCGCCGGAACCAGAAAAGTGCCGTTTTCGCGCGAGCTTTATATCGAACAGGAAGATTTTATGGAAAATCCTCCCAAGAAATTTTTCCGTCTTTCACCGGGCAAAGAAGTACGGCTTCGCTATGCATATTTTGTTACATGCACCGATTTTATCAAGGACGATTCCGGTAAAATTGTCGAGGTTCATTGCACCTATGACCCGGCTACCCGCGGCGGAGATTCGCCGGACGGCAGAAAGGTCAAATCGACTCTTCACTGGGTCAGCGCAAAACACGCTCTCGATGCAGAGGTTCGTCTTTACGATAATCTATTTACTAAAGAAAATCCCGAAGAAGCCGCTGAGGGTCAGGATTTTAAGTCGAACATTAATCCCAATTCACTCGAGGTTTTGCAGGGCTGCAAAATCGAGCCTTCTCTGGCAAAGGCCGAACCTCTGCAAAGATTCCAATTCGAAAGGCTTGGATATTTCTGTGTCGACCCTGATAGCGGCAACGGGAAATTGATTTTCAACCGAACAGCAACTCTTCGTGATGAATGGGCTAAAATACAAAAGCAGCAGGCCGGTTAAAATACCTGAGATAAGACTTTCAGGCCGACAATTGCCAGTGCGACAGCCAGAGTTTTGATTATCCAAAGGCTTTTGAATTTGCCGGAGAGAAATGCTCCTGCTTGAGCTCCTATAATTACTCCGACGGACAATATCAGCACAAGCGGCCACTGACCCTTCAAATCGCCTTCGTAAATATTAACAATCGTTCCTGTAAAAGCCATTATCGAAAGCGTGAAAAGACTCGTAGCGGTTGCGAAATGAACCGGAAATTTCAATATATAAATCATCATGGGGACATGAATAACCCCGCCGCCTATGCCAAGAAGACTCGAAAAGAATCCGACAAAAGCGCTGATAGCCATTCCGGTCTTGGCGTTGAAATGAGGTTTTGTCGGGGCGTCGGCTTGGAAGGGGTCTATTCTTTTTTTAACGGAGACGAGCATATAGAATGCCAGTATTATCATTATCGAACCGAACAATATATCGAAAAATCTTACGGTAAGATAATTGATAACCATAGCTCCGGCGATAGAACCCGGCAGAGCCGCCAGAGAAAATAAAATACCCGCTCGGTAAACGATTCGGTTCATCTTGGCATAAGCGATGCTGCCTGAAACGGAATTCGCGAAAATTACGGCCAGTGAAATAGCTGTCAGCGTACTGGGGTCTTCGCCTTGATATAAAAGCATAAAAGCGGGCATCAGTAAAAATCCGCCGCCGGCTCCGATTAAAGACCCTACTGTACCGACTGCGATTCCCAAAAATATCAATAAGATTATTTGTTCAGGTCCCATTTACAGAATAATTAACCGAACAGCTCAGTAAATTTTGCCTTTATATCGGTATTTTCACAAAGCGTCTGGCCGATAAGGCACGCTTTGACACCGACGGAAATAAGCTTCTCGACATCCTCCCGAGTTTTAATACCGCTCTCGGCTATAAGCTCGCTGTTATCTTCGAGCAGCTCCGCCAGCCGGCCGGTGGTATTTATATCGATTTTCATTGTGGTTAAATCGCGATTATTCACGCCAAGTATGCTGTAGCCTTTTTGGGGAAAACCAATAAAACTGCGAACAGCCAGCAGCGTATCGGCGTTATGCACTTCGAGCAGAACTGTTAGGCTCATCTGCGAAGCTAAAATCATCAAATCAGAAATCTCGGCGGGCTTGAGGGCCTCGGCTATCAGCAAGATTGCATCTGCACCGGCGGCACGCGACTCATAAACCTGCCACGGGTCAACAATAAAATCTTTTCTTAACACGGGTAAATCAACCGCTTGTTTGACTTGTTTGATATACTCTAATCTGCCCTGAAAATATTTTTCATCTGTCAAAACGCTTATCGCATCTGCCCCGCACTCTTTATAAATTTTGGCTATTTCAACAGGGTCGAAATTTTCCCGGATAAGTCCTGCTGACGGCGAGGCCTTTTTAATTTCCGCGATTACATTAAGCCCGCGAAAATTTGATTTAGTAACAGCTTTATAAAAATTACGGCATTTGGGCAATTGATAACTCAAATCTTTAAGCTCGTCGATGCTAAGCCTGTTTTTACGCTCGGCAACGTCAGCCTTTTTATCTTCGATTATTTTTTCGAGTATATTCGACAATCTATTTTACTCCCACAGCCTTGAAAAAAGTGTAATTAAAAACCCCGTCATCTTCCGCTGTTCGGTGTAAATCGGCTATTCCTTTCTCCCAGTCTTTTTTATCAATCATCCCCGAATTAACGGCCTGTTCTCCGACCCCTTCGACCATGGCGGTAAAAGTATTTCTTGTAAAACCATCAACCATTTGGGGCCTGCTCGAATCGGCATATACGACTCTCGGCGTCACTTGAATATCTTTAAAACCGCATTCTGAAAACAGCGGATAAAGCTGTCTGCCGATTAAAGAGTTGCCTTTTGCTTTGGCTTGCAAATCTATTAAACACTCAATTGCCCGCTTTGCGTATTCGCTGTCAGGATGAAAATAAGCTGAGCCGTGGTCGCCCTCGATGGCTGTAAGCGTCCCACCGGTTTTTAAAACTTTTTTCAATTTTAAAAGGGCTTTATCAGGTGTTTTGAGATGTTCTAAAAGAAAGCAAACAAAAACATGGTCGAAACTTTCATCTTCAAACGGCATATTAAAAATATCCGCCTGCTTAAATTCTATGTTTGTAAATCCTTTGCTTTGGGTCAGTTTTTTCGCGTTTTCAAGTGACTCGGCTGAAATATCTATGCAAAGAAAGTTTGCATCGGGACTATTGGCAGCTAATGTTATAGTCTGAGCTCCGACACCGCAGCCGGCTTCGAGAACTTTGCTTGCCGCCTTATAAATCGTGTCATGATGCAGTAACTCGACAAGGGTATTGGCCTGATCCGTTAGTCTTCTGGCCTCGCGAGTAGAATATCCATGAACGTAATCATTTCGTTTCATAATTTATCCGGCCATTTTGACATAGGCCATTCTCACTTCGCTTAGAGTATTCTTGAGAACTTTTTCTTCCTGTTCGGAGAGATTGCCTTTGGTTTTTTCTTCGATTGCGGCAAGTATGTCTATGTTGAATTTCGCCAGCTCTAAATCCGGTTCTTTAGGTTCTTGTCCTTCGAAATGCAGAACGCCCAGCGCGAATAAAATCTGCGTAGTCAGCATGCTTATCAAGGCAGCCAAATCTCCCTTAGGCAGCGGCCCTCTTTGCTGCTGTTGTTCGGTCTGCTCCTGCTCGGCGAGTGTTTCCTTTTCTTTCTGAGCCTGAGCTTTCCAGTCTTCATCGACAATTATCTTTTTTTCATCTTTTTTTTCGTCTGCCATTTTAAGCTCCATTTTTTAATATCAAAATAATATTGACTGCCTACTGTCATTCTGAGGCGACCTGTCCCGCCGAAGCCTTGGCGAAGGGGGAAGCCGAAGAATCTCAGGTTCTAAGCAACATAGATTCTTCACCCCGATTTATCGGGGTTCAGAATGACACCTTTTAAAATTTAATTCCTGCTTTTGTGTCTTCGTGTTAACTTTTTTACCTACGATATTTTTTCATTTGACGGTCAACGTCTTTTTTCTGCTGTTTTTCGGTTATTGTTTTACGCTTATCATACTGACGCTTGCCTCGCGCCAAAGCCAGCTCGATTTTAGCAAAGCCCCTGTTATTGAAATAAAGCCTCAAAGGAACAAGGGTGAATCCCCTTTGTTCGAGCTTTGTTGTTATTCTATGAATCTGATGCCTGTGCAAAAGAAGTTTTCTTTTCCGCGAAGGTTCGTGATTTCTCTCGCCCGCCTGTTCATACTGAGCGATAGTAGCCCCGCAAAGCCAGCATTCCCCGTTGGCCAGCCGCGCATACGAGCCGCTCAAATCCGCCTGATGAGCCCTTAGGGATTTTACTTCGCTTCCTACAAGAGACAAACCCGCTTCGAGCTTCTCCACAAGCTCGAAGTTATGATAAGCCTTCTTATTGACCGCTACCGGCTCGTCTTTATGCTTGTCTGTTTGGTTAGTCTTGGCTGCCATTAAAGGCTATAATATAGCAGCGCAGTAAGCTTTGCAAGACTGCTAAAAATCAAGACCCCTTTCAAGCACCGGCTATCGGGTAATTATTTGATTAACCGCAGCGAAATCGGGTATCTATAATGTTCGCCGTTATTGGTTTTCACGGTCGCGATGATGCAGAAGACCAAATTAATCACCTGAACCGCAGGCAGTAAAAAAGCTCCCACGCAAGCCATTATCAGCAATCCCGAAACTATCGATGCCAGAACCACTGTTATCTGGAAATTCAGCGCCTCTTTGCCCTGTTCGTCAACATACGGGTGTTCTTCTTTTTTTATCAGCCAGATAATCAGCGGGCCTATGAAGCTTGTGAAAATCGCCAGAAGATGACAAAGCATTGCCATTGTTTTGGCCTCTTTGGAAATCGGGGCTGATTGTTCGGCTGGTGCCGGACTGGGCACATCCTGAGGATTCTGAACATTTTCATTTTCTGCCATAATGTCACTCCCTTTAAAAATTAAGCAGCATTTACCTTAATTTTTCACCCTAATACTATTACAGCTAATGACTTAGCGGTCAAGTACAAAATTATAAGACTTATTTTTTAGCTTCCTGACAGAATTTGCCCATCAGCATCATCGCATCGGTGCATTTATCCATCGAGCCGTCCATCAAAGCGTAGGCTTCGACCAGTTTTAAAAGGTCGGGGTCGGGCTGACCTTCGTACAGATGGTGCTTAACATTTACAATACCCGCGTCGCAGCCGTATTTCATTGCCGTATGGACATACGCCCGCATAATTCCGATTTTGCGGCAGGGCAAATCTCGTGCACAGTTACTGACGCCCATTGTAAAATGAACATCTTTCATTTTCGGGTCACTTTTTATCTTCTTGATAGTCTCGAAAGTTCTATATGTATATCCCGGCACATCCGGCTGCATCGGCATATCAATCGCCAGCGGAAATACCGTCGAATCGAAAAATATCTCTGTCGGCTTAAAGCCGTATTTGCCCACTGCTTCTTCGAATATCTTTTTTGCAAGCGAATAAAGCTCGTCGACCGAATGTGACCCGCCCGGGCCGGTCGGAGCGTCCTCGCTCATAAGTAATCCGACAAATGCATAATCATAATCTTTTTTCAGCGGGAACATATTATCCATGGTATAAACTTTTATCGAGTTTATTAGCGGCTGAGCGACATCCTGCTCTGTGTTGTACCACTCTTTTAATCCGGCTTTGAGGACATCATCGTTGCTGCTGTCTATACAAACAGGGACTCCGTCAGCGTATTTTCGAACCAGCTTTACATATTCCGTCATCGTATCGATTGCCGCCTGAGGATTGGTTTCACCGAATGCATCGACGTTCACGGCTATATAATCGGCTCCTTCGTCTGCCTGAGATTGAATAAGAGCTTTAACATAATTCAAAGCCTCGGAATCTTTTGTATAAGAATTCGGCCCGCCGTCCAATAGCTCTTTCATTATCGCGCCGGTCTTCGGGATTGAGGCGTGTATCGATTCGCCGATGCTGATGAAACTGCTTTTCATCGTGTGATCCTTTCCAAACAAGTAATTAAGTATCGATGCCGTATGTTCTAACTGAGCTTTTCTCGGTTTTTCAATAGTATTTCGCAGCTTGTTCAAGCCGTTTTCTTCTGCAGCGGCAGCGTTGTATATTTTTTCTGCTACGCAAATTATATCTAAATTATTCCCGCACCTGCCGTCCGCTGTCGAATCTCCGCAAGGCGAATTAACCATCTTTTTTTCGCAGTCGCCGATTGTACAGACTCCGAAATCCTCAGGCAAGTAACAATCGCCACATTGCTCGCAGTTAAACAGAAGATATTTGAAAATTACCTCGAAACTAAAGAAGAACCGATAGAAAAATCCCCTGCCCTTTTCTGTGCCGAGAAAACTCATCGTTTTTTTGAAACATCGAAAACCTCGATATTTGCGGTCAAACAACACTCTATGAAATAAATTAAAAAACCGCTGTTTAAATTTCTTTTTCGGCTTGGACAGAGCAGCTTTTTTGCCGTTTTCATCGTATAGATACCAGCCGTTTTTCATCGGCCAGTAAAGATTTTCTTTGTATTTTTCCCAATCTTCCGCAATTCGAGCGGCTTTTGTCAGTATTTTGGCGAAAACCTCGAAATTATACACGCCGCCTATATCGACTCCGGCGGCTCCGAGCTGTTTATACATTGCCACTTGCTGTGCGGCGCGCTCGATATGCTGCTCAAAAGTTTCGGACTGCACCTTTTCAAAAAGCTCGTCGCTTACATAGCAGCCTGTAATATCAACACCGTGCATTCGTTTAAGAACAATATTATTCGTCAATAAATAAACATATCCGAGAACAGGAACATTAATACGATTATCCTGAAGGTAGCTGAAAAGCTCCTGAGATTTTCGCCAGTCCCAGCCGATTTGAGTTATGATAAATTCGGCTGAAGCTTTGATTTTCTTTTCCATTTTATAATACTGCTGCATCTGCGAGCTTTCTGTGTATTTGAACGGCGATACGACAGCACCCGGAAAATACCGGAAAGCATCTTTGGGTTTTTTTTCGCCGAGCAGCGATTCATTATTCATCCGGTTTATTAATTGCAGCAGCCCCACAGCCTCAAGCTCAAACACTCCTTTGGCTTTGATGGGTTTATCGCCGGTCATCGCAAGAATGCTCTGGATTTGTGCGTTTTTAAAGGCAGCCAGCACACTCGCGAGGGCGTCGGCGTTATGGTCTTTGCAGGTCAGATGCGGGATAAAATCCAAATCGCCTAACAGATTTTTTAATCGTATCCGCGCCAAAACATCTACCGGCTCCAAATTAGCCATACCTCCCGGATTTTGCGGGACGCTTATCCCGACAAAATTATACCCGTAAGGAATAACCTCTTTACCGTGCCTGTTAAAACCGTCCAGAAATCTCTCGACAGGCGCGGAGCTGAAATTAGAACCGCCGGATGTCTCGGCGATAACTATAAAACCGTCTTTTTCTTTCAGCGATTTTCTTAAACTTTTCCTCATTTAACCTCTTATCATCTTCGAAATCGTGTCTATATAAATGCAGATGAAATTTCGGATTATAAAGTAACTAATAAACCAATGTTAAGACAAAGAAGATTTTAATTGTTCGGCACAGATGTTGGCAATTGCGACGTAATCCGTAACTTCGAGCTGTTCGGGCCTTAAATGCGGGTCAACAAAACATTCCTGAAAAACCGCAGACCAGTTGCGAACCTTAGCCAAATCATCCGTTGCCAGTTTCGCGCAGGCTTTGAGCATTTTGCGGCGGTGACCCATAAAAAGGCTTACCACTTCGGTAAGCATCCGCATATTATGGATTCGCCGGACTTTATTATCATTGCGGATATAGCTTACCATAGCCGAATCGACCTGCGGTTCGGGCCAGAATACGGTGGGCTTGAGAATCCGTTCGATTTTTACATCTCCCGTCGCAGCCAGCAGAATACTTATAGTTCCGTATTCTTCTTCTCTGGGTTCGGCGGCCATTCGCTGGGCAACTTCTTTCTGAACGGTAACATACATACAATCGGCAGTAAGAGTGTTTGTTACTAAATTGAGCATCACCGGACAGGCAACGCTGTAAGGCAGGTTCGCGACAAGCATAAATCTGCCGGAAAATTGTTTTTTCGCTTGTTCGATTGCCTCGATAACGACGGCATCTATCGTATTTTTACTTTGCAGAACATCTGTGGTTATTATCTGCAAATTTTCAGCATCTGCCAATTGCCGCGAGGTTATCTGCGCGAGTATCTGCTCAATTTCAACGGTTATCACCTTACCGGCGAGTTTGACTAATTCTTCTGTCAGCGAACCTGTCCCCGGGCCGACCTCAAGAACAACATCGTTTTTACTTATATTCGCCAAACCAAGCAGTACGCGAATCAGATTCAGGTCGATAAGAAAATTCTGGCCGCGACGGTGATTCGGTGAAAAACCGGCTTCTCTAAGAAAATTTTGAATTTGCTGTTTAGTATGCATCTTAAGAAATTGAGAAGTTAGAATTTACAATTTAGAATACATAAAAAATTATTTCACTTATTACAAATAGCCCGCCGACGAGAATTCTGAACAATCGTTGTTAGAATCGCGGTTAGTTCATCTGCTTCTTTTGCTAATTTACTGAGTTTTTTCTCCTCTACAAGTTGTGTTGTTATAAGCAGCCTTAGCCAGTATAGAGTTTCTCTTGCTTCTTTAAGGGCGATATTACATTTGTGAATAAAATCGGCTCTGCTCTGTCCTGCCGAAGCCTCTTCCAGATTTGCCCCGATAGCAGTCCCAGACCTCAAAACTTGTCTGCCAAGTATTTCTCCTCCTGATTTTTGTTTTGCTAAGTGCTGATAAAGCATAACTATACGACAGGCAAAGTTAAACGCTCGTTGCTGAATATTCTTCTTCGTTGTATTGTCTTGAGATTTTTTCATTGCTCTTTGTCTGCGTTAACTCTAAATTCTAAATTCTACATTCTAAATTCTTTTTCGTTCTCGCCATTTGTATCGCAGTCACAATAGCGGCTTTGGTACTCGAAGGGTCGGCAAGATTCTTTCCTGCGATGTCAAAGGCTGTACCGTGAGCAGGCGAAGTCCTGATTATCGGCAGGCCTATCGTTATATTGACAGCATCTTCGAACGCAAGAAGCTTGACCGGTATCATAGCTTGGTCGTGATACATCGCGACGACACCGTCGAATTCACCGTCTTTGGCTTTGCGGAAAAGCGAATCAGCAGGTACAGGGCCGATACAATTAATTCCCTGCTCCTGCGCTAAAAGTATCGCCGGAGATATTATTCTTTTTTCCTCATCGCCGAACCGCCCATCTTCACCGGCATGGGGATTAAGAGCGGCTACTCCGATTTTAGGATTAGCAATACCGAAGTAATCTTTCAAGGCATCGTTCAGCAGGTCAATCGGTTCGAAAACACAGCCGATTGTAAATTTATTGCGAATATCGAACAGCGCTTCGTGAATTGTCGCCAGTGCAACTTTCAGCGGCCCTGCTGCGAACATCATCACCTTTCGTTTAGATTTACATTTATCAGCCAGCATTTCGGTATGGCCCGGCCATGGCGCGCCCGCCAATTTCCAGCTTATTTTACTTATCGGCGCGGTTACGAGTGCATCGATAAATCCGGTTTTCGCAGCTTCAATGCCGTCCAGACAAAATTCTACCGATGCCAGACCGCCTGTTTTGCTCGGCTCTTTTAACCGTGAAGTAATTATGTATTCGTCGTAATCGGCAACCATAACTTTATAAGGGGATTCTCTGGTTACTTTTTCGTGCTGACATCTTCCCCAAAAAGGTTCAATCTCGCATTTGTCAGCGGCGTATCGAAGCGGTTCGTCCATACCGAAGACAATATATTTAGCTGCTTTGCGGATTTGAGGGTCGGCCAGAGTTTTTACGATTACCTCAGGCCCGATTCCCGCAGGGTCGCCCATCGTTATCCCGATTACGAGCTGTTCGGCTATCGAATTGTTTACGCTGTTATTCACCTTTTCGCTAAAATCCCATTTGCTGAAGTTTTTCTATGCTAAGCTTGTTCTGCTCCGGCAAAATACTGCCAAGATGCCGTTTAACCAGTTTCGATATTATATCTATCTCGATATTTACTTCATCAGCAGGCTTTGCCCTGCTAAGAGTTGTTCTTTTCAAAGTTTCCGGTATCACGGCCGCACAAAAGCTTTTGTCGTCAATATCCGCAATCGTCAGGCTGATTCCGTCTATCGCTACCGAGCCTTTTACTATCATTTGTTCCAGCAAATCTTTCGGAGCGTCAAAGGTTATACGAGCGAACTGTCCTTGAGGCTCGATTTTTTTGATTTTTGCGGTTCCGTCAATATGTCCTTGAACAATATGTCCTCCGAATCTTCCGTCCGCCCGCATAGCCCGTTCGAGGTTTGCTAACGCCCCTGCCTGCATATTGCGCAAAGTGGATTTACCGAGTGTTTCCGGGCTGACATCGAAACCTGCAATACCGGCATGGAGATTCGCTATCGTCAGACAGACACCGTTAATACAGATACTGTCGCCGATTTTCGAGCCTTCGGCACATTTGCCCAAATCGACATCCAGACGCATCGAAATATCCATACGCTGAATCGAGCGGACCTGTCCGCAGCATTCTATTATTCCAGTAAACATTTTTTAGCTCAGCCAAAAAGATTATTGTTTGATTGTTATTGATAACAATAAGCCCAAAAGCTAAAATAGATTATAAGATTACACGCTAACTCAATCAACTATCAAAAAATATAGAGGCAAAGACGGCTATGGACACTTTTTGGCTCAAAGCGGTGCTGCTTATCGCAGTTATTGTCGCAGTTGTGGGGGCTGTTGTTGTCTGGACATCTAAAGGAATCGAACAAGCCATGACCCCTGAGACAACATTCTCAGATATGGTCGAAAAAGACAAAAGAGATTTGCTTGCCGAACCCAATGCCGCAGACCTCACCGGGCAAACTTCGCCAATTACTCAAACACAAGAACTGCAAACACCGCCGGAGCCGATTACTTTTTATTTTACCGAACTTTCCGAAATCGAACAGATTGAAGCTGAAAGATTGATGGCGGTGATTCCTTCCGGCAGAAGCATAGGCCGGCTGCCGATGACAGGTTTTAGCCTGATGGTCGATACCTGTCGGCAGATTATGAATCGATGGCCGGGAAGTATTTATGATTATAAAGCAAGAAGGGCCTTAAATGATATGCCCGAACACCACAGAGACAGGTATCGGATTCAGCCCAATGAACTTGACATGACATTTTTCACCGAACCAAGGCCGAATACAAAACCTTATACTATCACAGAACAGGAGGAATACTGATGACGGCGGCAATTACTTCTACCGGAACACCGGCTTTGTCTGTCAGCGCACAATCACTGCCCGAAGCATGGGAAAAAGCGGTTCTGGCTGTTTGGGATAACGGACTTGAAATAAAAACACAATATGACAAACCCGATGACCCGCCAAGTAAAGACGCAACTGTAATGGTAGCCGTAACAGAGCCTTTTTCTGAACCGAGAATACATAAAAATTTCCCCGGCGGGCCTATCGAACTCGAATCATATTTACAGGAGGTTCTCGAAGGAATACACGACCATTGGATTAATCCTGCTGCGGGAAAATGGACTTATACCTATCATCAGAGGCTTTTCGCGTATAGACCTTTAGAAAATATCAGAAAGCAGGATTCGCATAATAATTTCAAAACAGTAAACCAGATTCAATATATTATCGACTCGCTGGCGAAGACTTCTCATACGCGAAGAGCGCAGGCAATTACATGGATGCCGACTGCTGACCCTCAGACCGATGACCCGCCCTGCCTGCAGCGAATATGGTGCAGGCTTGTCGAATTGCCTGACGGCAGGATGAGTCTGGATTTGAATTCGCACTGGCGAAGCAGGGACCTTTACAAAGCATGGTTTATGAATGCTTACGCTATGACCGAGCTTCAAAAAATCATCTCGCAAAAAATCTCAGAAAAAATCAATAGAGAGGTTCTTGTCGGGCGATACGTTGATATCAGTGATTCGCTTCATATTTACGGCAGCTATTTCGGAACCATTCCCGCTGAAATCGAAAAAATGAGAAATACGCCTTTTACCGAGCGGGCATGGGAAACAACACATCCTGCGTTCGAGATGATGACCGCCGAAGCAAAAGAAAATCTTGCTAAAGACCCTGATTTCTACGCAAAAGCAAGCGGCTGAGATTTTATCGGGCGGTAATAAAAACTTTCAAAATTCATGCCTATCCGGCATAGCTGAATTTGTCTGTCGTGATTTTTATCTTATACTTTACTTATGGAAGAACAAACGGCATTGAGGCGGAGAGGTTCGTTTATGAATCTAAAAAATCGTCCTTATGGGGGGGCCGTGTAAGTTTCTTTCCGAGTAGGCTCCCGCGCTCCACGCGCGGGAGTCTTTTTTTATTTCGAAATTTTTTTAAATTTTTCACCTGTTAAATTTTTTTATCAAAAAGCCCTTAATCATTGACCTGCCGTTAATTGCGAACACCTAAAAAGAAAATCTCACAGGTAATCTTTTAAATTTAATCGATGATTTAGAAAATTCTTTTTGACATACTACATATTGAGCTTAGAATGACTAAGGCTTCCAGATATTGTATGGCAAAGAAGGAATTTTGGCAGTTAATGGAAGGTGCGGCTTGTGAGATGCCCTTTTTGCAAGGAAGACAGCGATAAGGTTATCGATTCCCGTTCGAGTGATACGGGACGGGTGATAAGACGCCGCAGGCAATGTTTGGCCTGCAAAAGGAGATTCACTACATACGAGAAAATCGGTGAAAGCTCCAAACTCAGCGTAGTGAAAAAAGACCACTCGAGAGTTCCTTACGACCGAGAAAGAGTTGTAACCGGTATTCAAAAAGCCTGTTATAAAAGACCTGTCTCAGCCGAGCAGGTTCAGCACATCGCTGACAGAGTGGAAGAGGATATTTTCAAAAGCTTCGATAAAGAGGTTCCGTCAACTTTTATCGGCGAAAGTGTAATGAAACACCTTCGCTCGATTGATAAGGTAGCTTATATACGATTCGCAAGTGTTTATCGTGACTTCAAAGACGCAGGCGAACTTATCGACGAAGTAACTCAGGCAATCGGCGAGTCGGATAATACGGCTCAGCCGAAGCTTTTCGAAACATAGTATTCGTTATATTTTGCAGGGAAGCAAAACGACGATGAAAACACAGCTTAATGTTATCAAATCAGATTCGAGCATCGAAGAGTATATGCACACCAAAGTTCTGCATACGATAAACAGAGCTCTTGTCAGCTCAGGCGAGCATGATACTGATATCGCCGAGCATCTGGCTGAAGTCATAACATATTTTCTTTATAGCGAACGAGCAGGCTCGGCGGTTCCGAGCAGCCAGATTTTAGCTGCGATTAAAATTTCGCTTGCTTCGACCGGATATGAAGCAGCCGCCGAAATTCTCACTGAACATCATTACCACAGAAGACTCAATCGTAATCGAGTTGAGGTGGTTTATGTCGATGGCGAGGAAATTTCGGACCCTGAACAATTTATGCAAATGCAGGAACAAGCCGCACGCTGCGTCTGGTCGAAATCAGTTATAATCGATGATTTGGTGAACCGTACAGGTCTTGACAGAAGCAGCGCAAGAACAATCGCCGCGATGGTAGAAGAAAAAATATTGGGGCTTCAAATCAGCCGCATTTCAAGCAGCTTGGTAAAACAACTGGTTCTTAACGATACAGCCGCGGTTCTATACGCACAAAAACAGCTTCAAACGGCTTAAATAATTATTCTGCTTACACTTTCGAAAACTTCATCGACTGTTTGGCCTGCTTCAACATCCAGCCAGTTGACGTTTTTGAAGGTTTTGAACCATGTTCGCTGGCTTTTGGCGAATTTTCGGGTGTTTTTCTTTATAAGCTCGACCGCTTCATCGAGAGTGGTTTTGCCTTTTAGATGTTCGATGATTTCAGCATATCCGATTGCACAGCGGGCCTGCTTGCTCAGGGGTTTATTTTCTTTCAAAAGCGATTCAACCTCATTGACAAGACCAAGCTCGACCATTTTTTTGACGCGGGCGTTCATCCTTTTGCTTTCTTGTTCTTTTTCTCTCCGCAGGCCGATAATTATCCAGTTGTCACGAGGCTTATCGGAATCGAACTGCTTTTGAAGCGAAGAAATCGGTTTGCCGGTAATTTTATAAACTTCAAGTGCGCGAACGATACGTTTGGCATCGTTGGGATGAATATTCATCGCCGCGGCAGGGTCTATTTTTTCAAGCTGACGGTGCAATTGTTCGAGGCCTTCTTCTTGAGCCTGCCTTTGCAATTGAGCTCGGATTTTCTCATCGCTGCCGGGGCCGTCGAACAAACCGTAAAGAAAAGCTTTGATATATAACGCCGTTCCTCCGACCGCGACAGGAATTTTACCGTTCGCGGTTATATCGCCAACAGCTTGTTCGGCCATTTCTAAAAATCTTCCGACACTGAATTCCTCGCTCGGCTCAACCACATCGATTAGATGATATTTGATTTGTTTCTGGTTTTCTTTGCTTGGTTTGGCGGTGCCGATATCCATCCGGCGATAGACCTTCATCGAGTCAACGCTGATAATTTCGCCGTTCAGAGCTTTTGCCAGCTCCAAGGCAAGTTTTCCTTTGCCCGATGCGGTAACGCCCAGAATCAGGATTTTTCGATTGTTCATATTTATCCGCCGCCGTCGAAATTTTCTGTAAAAAATCGTTTAGATTAATATAATAAGGTTTTCGGAGCAAAAAAGCAAAACCGGACGAATTTATTGTGACAAAAACGGATTTTCATAACGAACTGCAAAAAAAGGCCAAGTATGTAAATGATATACTTGAGTCGCTGCTGCATAAACAGGTGCAAATACACCCCAATTTGAATAAGGCTATGCTTTATACACTCAGATGCGGCGGCAAACGCATCCGTTCAGCTATAGTTTTATGGTGCTGTGAGCTTATAAGCGGTTCGGTTAATAACGCTGCCGAGATTGCCGCCGCTGCGGTTGAAATGGTTCATACCTATTCGCTGGTTCACGATGATTTGCCGGCTATGGATAATGACGATTTGCGCCGCGGCCAGCCGACCTGCCACAAAGCTTTCGACGAAGCCACCGCGATTTTGACAGGTGATGCGCTTTTGACAATGGCATTCGAGCTTTTGGCAAAGGAAATCGAAGATGCTCAGAAAGCGGTAAAAATGATTGCCCAGTTAGCCGAATCAGCCGGTGCGGCAGGAATGATAGCCGGACAAATGGCTGACTTGGAATCCGAGAAACTCCAAGGAAGCCGAAATATGCTCGAATATATTCATACCAATAAAACCGCCAGAATGTTTCAATGCTCGGCGGTTTGCGGGGCAATCGCCGCAAAAGCTGATACACAGCAGCTCAGGTGTCTGTGGGAATACGGGCTGAAATTAGGGTTGGCGTTTCAGGTAGCTGACGATATTCTCGATGTCTGCGGTTCGAGCAAAGAAATGGGCAAAACCGCAGGCAAAGACGCTAAATCTTCCAAATGCACTTATCCTGCAATAGTCGGACTCGAAGAATCGAAGAGAATAGAAAAACAGCTCGCCCAAGAGGCTGTGGCTGCACTGGATTGCTTCGGCGATGAAGCGGATATTCTAAGACAGCTTCCAATTGCGCTTCTCGAAAGAAATCAGTAGCCCAGAAATTCCCTGTCCGCAAGAGGTTATTGATGCGTTACTTATTCAAGCTTAATCAGAATAAGCATTGACAATTTGTTGGCTTAATGATAATTTCTAATACTGCAAACCATAAAAAGGATATAAGGATATTTGATGGGGTTATTTTTGCGGAGATAGAGAAATGGATTCTCAAATGAAAACCCGCTCGTTCGTTACTGTAGTGTTATTCGCGACCTTAGCTGCTTTTTGCCTCGCTCAAGACAGCAATTCGGTTAAATTGCCTGAACCGCCTTATTACGCCGAGATTACAACCAACGATGTTTACGTTCGTTCAGGGCCGGGAACTCAGCATTATTTCACCGGCAAGCTCAACAGAGGCTCTACGGTAAAAATTCTAAGCCATAAATTCACATGGTCCTTGATACTCCCGCCCGAAGGAAGTTTTTCGTGGATTTCCAAACAGTACGTTACGATTGATAAAACCAATCCGGATATCGGAATTGTTACCGGAGACGATGTTCGTGTCTATGCAGGCTCGGATTTTGTAGCTCCTATTCATTCCGACAGAGTTCAGGTCAGACTCAATAAAGGCAGTAAAGTCGGTCTGCTCGGAGAAGAAATAGGTGATTATTACAAAATCAAGCCGCCGGACGGTGCATATCTATGGGTAAGCACTGAATATACCAGACCCCTGCCAGAACCTGTCCTTGTTCAGCCTGTCGAGGTTAAAGCCCCTGCAGCACCGAAACCTGTTGCCGAACCGGCTCCGACAGTAGCACAGCCCGCGGCGGTACCTGCTCCTTCTCTTGTTCCGACGACCGTATCTCCGGAATCCGAACCTCTTAGGCAGTTCTACGCTCTTCAGGAATTATTCAAGCAGCAAGCCGCTAAACCCCTTGCGGAGCAGGATTTTTTAAATATAAAAAGCTCGCTCGAAGTACTGGCAAAGGACGAATCTTCCGGAAGAGCCGCCCGGTACGCCGAATTTATCATCGAGCAGATTAAGCGTTATGAACTTGCCGCCGCCGTCGAACGGCAAAGTCAAATTCTCAGCCAGCAGGTTCAGGAAACCTATCAAAACCTCGACGAATCTCTCGAAGAAAAATTGGCGGAAATTCCCGATTACGGACGTTTCGCGGTAATAGGCACTTTAAGAATGTCTCAGGTTTACAGTCCTCAGCCTGATTTAATGAAATATGTAATTCTAAATCCTGCCGGAAAGATTATCTGCTATGCCGCAGCCGTCGGAAATGCGGTCTCGGTAGATTTGTCGCCTTATATAGACCAAAAGGTCGGGCTTATCGGCTCAATCGAGCCTCATCCGCAAACAGCCGGAGCATTGGTCAGATTTACTGCTATAGAAAAAATGCAATAAGCTGATGCGTCTTGCAGTCAGCTTTGAATATAGGTGAATCACGGTTAAATTCACAGGTTTAACTCAGGGATGGGGATAATAACTTTTTGGCCGATTGAAAATTACAGGGGAGAGCGCTATGAAAACATCGAAAATTTTCTCATTAATTGCGGGTTTGATTATTTTAGCCGCCGCTATACCCGCAGGCGGAATTACAGACGAAGAAAACGCCCGATTGGACGAGATAGAACTTTATATAGATTCGCAAAAACAGGCTGCCGAAGATTACTATGCCCTTCTTCTCGGTGAAGCTGAATACAAACGGCAAAGTCTTTTGCTGCCGCTTCAAAATGTTTATATTCAGCAAAATATTCATTGCAGCGGGTTTTTCAGCAGGGTAATGTATCTCCAAGAGGTTCTCAAAGGATACGGAATTGATTTGAAAAACGATATAGAGTTTGCCCGAACCCTGAAAAATTATCGCAGCACCGGAGTTTTAACCCGCGACAGGCTGGAGCAGCCGCCGAAGCTTTTGGCGATTGCCCAAAAACATATAGATGAGCAAATCAATCGAATCGAACGGCGGTTTTGCCTCGAAGCCGAGCGAATCGAAAGACAAAGACGATACGCTCTGAACGTCCGGCTGCCCGAACTCGAAGACAAGCTCAAAGATAATTTTCTAAACCCGCCGAAGCAAAAATCAGGCGAAACTATAAAAGGCGTGGTTTATTCTCAAGACAAACAGGCTGCGTTTATCGGTTCACGGATAATTCGCCCCGGAGATAAAATGGGAAAAATCAGCGTGGTTTCAATATCCCCCGACGGAGTCGAATTCGAAAAAGACGGCAGACGATGGACCCAAAAAATCGGGGAATAACCGTTTTTTAAGTCCGCAAGCTGTATTTTGCCTCCGCATAAAATTTATGTAAATTTTATTTGCACAAGACCGAACCTAATGTTACTATGTGATTATATAATCACATAGTTTAATAACAGGGTTTCGGTCATGGCCGCTAACAAAAAACAACTGCTTTACGAAAAACAAGCCCGAATTGCTCAGGCAATCGGTCATCCGCTTCGCCTTCAAATTATTGACTTTCTCAAAAACGGCCCTCAATGCGTCTGCGATATCGCCAAACATATAAAAGCGGAACGCTCTAACGTCTCAAGGCATTTATCGGTGATGGTTAATTCAGGAATCCTCGAATGCCATAAAAAAGGACTGAAGGTTATCTATGGATTAAAATGCCCCTGCATACTCGATTTCTTTTCCTGCATATCAGGCGTCTTGAAAGAACAGGCTAAGGAGAACAGCCGTTTATTGTCAGCTATTTCTTAGGAGATACTGATTTGGACTTCAAAAGTGAATGGAAAAAACTGGCGGCTATCGTTGTTGTGTTTCTGGCTTGCTTCTATCTGCCTGTCGGAAAAGAGCGATTCAATAATGCCGTAATGGAATCGCTTCACCTTGTTAAATGGTACGCTCGCGAGCATGTTCTTTTGTGTCTTATACCTGCTTTTTTCATAGCCGCAGCTATATCGGTATTCGTCAGCCAAGCCTCCGTGATGAAATATCTCGGCGCAAAAGCAAATAAATTTCTCGCTTATTCGGTAGCCTCTGTTTCAGGAACGATATTGGCTGTTTGCTCCTGCACCGTTTTACCGCTGTTCGCAGGTATCTATAAAATGGGAGCAGGTCTTGGTCCGGCGACGGCATTTCTTTATTCCGGCCCTGCGATAAATGTTCTGGCGATTATCTTAACAGCCAGAGTATTGGGATTCGAGCTTGGCATCGCTCGTGCGGTCGGAGCTGTTGTCTTTAGTGTGGTTATAGGTTTACTGATGCATCTTATTTATCGTAAAGAGCAAAACGAAAAAGCTAACAGCCAGATAAATATGCCTGAACCGCCTGTTCGAAGACCGCTTTGG
>CAYMOE010000019.1:0-46560 GCA_964391985.1 uncultured Pirellulales bacterium | reverse complement strand
CTGATGCGGGATAAAGATTTTGTGTGTTTTGGTTTCATAGTCCACCTGTAAAAAAGTTAATATTTAGTACAACCCGATATTTAATTTTAAAACTACCTTTACGAAAAATTGGGAACATACGATTAGTACTTTATATCAAGGATTGCATCTTCTTCGGTTTTACACAAATTAAATCGGCATACAGAGCATAAAAGCTTTAAAATTCAGAGGTTGTGCGCAAAAATTATGTAAAAAATTTTACAGAGTGACATGGCTGTATTTTTGAGAAAATTTGACAAGTAGATTTTAGTTAAAGATTACTCTCCACATCGCTATGAATAATTCCGAACAGAATGGGTGGTTTTGGTAACTTTTACAAGGTTACTAAAGCATTTTAATTTTGCCGAAATTGCCCTAATTGCCTAAATTTACAAACTTAGTTAGTTTGATGATAAATTTGCTAATCGGATGACATTTGACAACGGTAAATTTTATATCAAAACCAAACATCCCGAATACTTAACAGTACTCGGGATGCGATAGTTCAATCAGGAATGTTACTTTGCGATATTCTTATCTGTGATATCGCCGATTACCGGAAGCTTAAAATATTCACCTTGATAGGCTTTGACCATAAGAATAATCCAAACCACAACACCGCCAATGGCTAATAAAGAATAAATTATACTGATAACAGGCAGGATAAAATAAAAGCCTATAAAAGCGAAAATGCCCGAAAAAACCCCCAATATGATATACGCCGCCGTCAAAATCCCGAAGGTAATAAGCGATTGAAGTGCGTGAAACCGTACGAATTTGTTTTCGGTCTCGATTAAGAAGAAAACAAGCCCTGTTACCCAGCCGAAGGCATAACTAAGCAGTGCCTCGACATTTGCCTGCAGACCTGTCGATGTTTTACCTAAATCTTTTTCTGTCATATTAAAATTCCTTAATAATCTTGGCAGCCTATTCGGCTGCGGTGAATGTCTTTGTTTTACTGGTTTTAAAACTCGGTTCTTCGTTTATTATTTCTACATTCAGTGTGTACCGGCCGGCCTGAATCTTTTTAACAATAGGCCATTTGAAGCTGTTTAAGCCCTTTTTGAGATTTTTTATTTGCTGTTTAAATTCCTGTTTTTCAGTCTTGCTTTTCAAGGTTATTAAAACGGTAATAGGCCCTTCGACATCAGCATTTGATTGCATTTCGATATTAACGCTCAAACCTTTTGCGGCAGGGACGGTGCTTTTTTCCTCGCCGTCAAGTGTGATACTTTTGATGCCGACGCTAATCGGGACTGCCTGTTCGGCAGCTTGCTGATTTGGCGCAGTCGAGGCGGGCAGAACATTATACTCTATGCTGTCATAAGTTTTTGCGGATTCGTCTGCTGCTTCGAGGATGATAGTGTATGTACCCCGCTGGTCAAGCGTGAAACTTTGGCTGTAAGAGATGGTATTGCTGTTGTAAGTATTGGATGCGATTTGCTTTTCTTGTTTAGTCTGATTGTTTGTCGCGGTCAGTGTTACCTTTTTTACCATAGAATCTGAATCGGTGATAGTTGCCGTGATTTTGATGGTTTTGTTCGCTTCTTGCTGTGGTTTTGGTGTTACTGAGAAATTGCTTATTTTCGGAGGAGCTAATGCGGTTGTGCCGGCATTTAACAGTCCCTTTACAGTTAGCTGCCAGCTGGCGGTGTTAGAAATAGCTGTTATAGCAAACTTGTAAGTTTTGCCGGATTGTAAACCGCTGAAAGTATGGCTGGTCTGATTAATATTTGTAATGTCAACTGCGGTAAAAGCTGCACTTCCTGATTCGGGGGTGATTGTATATTTGGCGAAATCAGCCGAGTTAGGGAATTTTGTCCATGAAAGTGTTATTGAATCGGCGGTTATCTTCGAGGCCTTTAAATTCCATAATGTCCCGCCGAACATCGTAAAATCATACTGGTTTGTTTCTGTCAGATTGCCCGAGCGGTCTTTGCATTTGAGACGAATTTTATATTGGCCTTCGGTTAGACTCGAATCGCTTATAGCTGTGGTATAACCGCCTGCTACATTACCTAAAAATAATGAAGAATTATGGTTATACCAAGACGTATTTTTGGTTTGCCCGTTCGGCAATTTATATTCCAATGAAACCGTAGAGACCTGTTCATTGGCCTTGAATGATACTTCGATTTTATCTTTGCTGGGCTGTTTGAAGCTAACGTTAGAAATAACCGGCCCCTGCGTATCCGGAGGAGGCGGTATAATAAAACTAAGATAAACACTTTGTTTTCCTTCAGGGGCGAGCTGGATTGTTTCCGATACCGCAGCGGCGCCGCTCAAGCTTGATGGCGGGGTCGCGGTAACGACAAAGCTCTGTTCACTTAAATTTGTGAAAGGTAAAGCTATACTTACCTTGCCCTGTGAGTCAGTAACCGCAGAGCCAACAGTTTGTGAACCTTTCTTAACTGTAACTGTTGCCCCAGATACGGCGGAATTGTCTTGTTTTTTCACATAAGCTTCAACTATCGCCTCATTCTTTTTAAGAACGCAGTTACTTATTGTGAATGTCCGTGAGCGTCCGCACGGCGTGATTTTACCTTCGACTTGTTGATTCAAATATCCTGCCTTGGTAACTGTTATTGTTACGCTGCTTGTGGGCCTGACCTCACCGAAAGAATAATATCCGTTTACATTGGTGGTTGCGGTATTTCCGGAGAATGAAGCAACCGCTCCGCTTACCGGGCTGCCCGCTGTATCGTAAACGTATGCGCCGAAATTCGGCTTAGGTTGAAGATTCACAATAAACGGTGATTGCTCGCCTTGGGCGTTGGATGGAATCAGCATTGATGATGAATTGTAGTTCTGATAGCAGCCGGAATCTAAAACTTTTACTATATATGATTTGCCCGTATCGAGCATTACAGGCGGGGTCATTCCGTTGCTTGCCGTAGCTAAAGAAGCTTTATACGATGAATCGCCGACTTTGGTAACAACGACTTTTGCGTCGACAACGCTCTGGTTCTGATATAATACTTTAACTCTCATAGACGGCTGTTCAGGCGGTGCTGAAGTTGTAATCTCGCCTACATATCCGACTCTGTCCAAAGGATTGTCATTAGGATTATTATTTTTAAAAGTCCATGATACAACGTTGTAATAGTATTTTGTCCCCGGCTCGAGGTCGGTTATCCTGATAGTATGATTGGTTACAAGCTCTCTTACTCCGCCCTGAGTAACCCAGCCCTGATTGACCGTTCCGTCCGATTTTTTCACACAAGCAACGTAATTTGCGGATAAATCTGGTGAAGGAGAAATTAAAACCTCGGTTGAAGCTCTTTCGTTGGTTGTCCACGAAAAATCAATATAGTTTTGGCTCGCCGTTGCGGTTGGTGTAGATGAGAACCTCAGTGAATTGCAGGTTGTCTGTTGAGTTCTTGGCTGGCAGTCTTCTTTAGTGGTTACTGTCACCGAGCCGCCTTGTATCGTAGTACCTGATTCGGTAACGCCGCTAAGCTCTAATCTATAGGTTGTGTTTTTATTCAGGCCTGTAATTATATTATTGTGAGCGGCTTTAAATGTGTTTTCAGTCAAAGTCTTGACAAGTGTGTTTCCCTGATAGGCTTTGATTGTCCCTTTTAAGGGCACTATTGGGCTTGTCCAGTTTACTTGAGCGGAAGTACAGCCCGGCTGGGCGCGCAGACTTTGAATCGGGTCTGTCGAAGCAGTTAACTGAATCTCTCCTTTGAATTCGGTTTCGGCAAAATCTTTTTTGGCAGTAGCTAAGGTGATATATTTTTCATAAGTATCTATCGGGAATTCAGGTAATACTGAAATCTTTATTGTAGGTTTAAGGCACTGCCTTAGCTTAAATTTATAAGATATTGAATCAGCGACAACGACTAATTTGTCTCCGGCTTGGATGAAAGGAGTTATATCGCGGAAGGTAACGGTTTGCTCCTGCCCCGAAGAGGTGAAAGTCAGGGGATATGTTCCGCTGCCTTTGCCGTTTGGAATATACATACGTAAAAGAATATTCAATTCGACACCTTCGACTTTGAAGTAGGGGTCTCCGATGGTTGTTAAATTTAGAATGTCGGTAAATTTGCCGGCGGCGCTTATGCACTGGTCGGTCAGAAATTCTGTCGCTCCGGCTTCATCCAGATTTTTGAACGCCCCGATAACAAGTAAAAGGTTGCTCATGCCTACCGGGCCGAGTTTGCTGCTGATGCCGTTAAAAAATTTAATACCGACGTTTTGAATGAACTGTGTTTTCTGCTGTTCGGTCATAAAATCCGTCAGCTTAAGGTCAATAATCGTGCGGGTATCGTGATAAGCGGTTTCTCCGGGCAGAGGCAGGGCATTTTGGGTGTTCATATTCACACCGAAATTTTCAATCGCGCTGCAAACTACGGTAACTTTGTTAGTAAAAGCGCTGGGCAGACCTGGTATGCTGCCGAGTATTTGGCATAAATCCCACGGCAGCGTAAACCACGGCAGAAAATCCGGAACGCCGGTTATTCCTATGAATCCGATTTGAAATTCGTTGGGAAGATGCAAGCCAAACGCGCTTTCGAACGTTTTATAATTCGCTCCGACAAGCTCGGCTTTGACTTTTATCGGCAGGTCTTTTCCGGACTGGGCATTGGCAGTGTCATATTTAAAGGTCAGCTTAACAGGACATTTAACGGCGATTGTACCTGACGACAAACGAAAACCGATTCGAAATCGGGTTAACTGCTGTGCGCCGATTGGAAGCCACGGCGTCCAGTATGTCTCGGGGATAGGATTTCCCTGATAGTTCCATTCCGCCCCCGGATATGTATGATTAAAACTTACCTCGCCTGCCTGAGAATTCGACACACTGACAAAACATACCAAGCAAATTACTGCACATAACATTAAATTTTTTGATGTGTTCTTCATTCTTCTCTCCTTATGTTACAGCATCTGGTCATATTTCGAACCGAGCTGATAAGATATTATTTCTATTTGCTGTTTATTCGCGTCAACAATTATGTTTAACGAATAACCTCCCAGAGAGGTTGTTTTCATTACTGTCATTGTTACAGTCGATTTGTAGTGAAGCGGCTTGCGGCCCATTCTTGGGCTTGCTGCAAAGCCTTTTGCCGTCAAAGCCGCATGCAGATTGTCACCTTCCTGAGGTGTTAGAATCATCCGCACGACATAAACCATTTTGTTTTTAATTACTTCGCCGTCAGCTCTTGTTTCAGGAGTCTCTGACTGCTCAACGAGCTTGGCGTCTTCAAAAAGTTCTATCAATATAGGTCTTAGAAGTTTATCGAGGTCTTTTACCTCGGCGGATTTAGGACTAACCGCCGATACAGTGAAAAAACCGGGGTTGTCTGAAATTTTCTGTATTGTCTGAGAGGATTGCTGCTGATTAACGGCGGTTTGCTCTGAAGGTTTTGCTGCGGTTCCAGATGCGTCGGATTTTTTCTTAGAACAGCCGGTTGAAATGAAAATTAAAACCGAAAAAATGCAGACTATAAGCGTCCTGCTCATTCTTCTTCCTCCATCTTAAATTTGTTGCATATTCGCATATACGCTCGGCGTGAAAACGCCTTAAATTTTGAACGATAATATTATACCTCTGGGACAATTCGGTGAAAATAAAAATATCCTCCCAAATAGATTATTGTAAAGAGTGTTTTTCTAATATATTATAACCTTCATCAGGTGCTTCGGAGAAATATTTTACACATTGCAAGGAGGCGGCAAAGATGGTCATTCTGGCGGGAATAGACGAAGCCGGTTACGGCCCGATTTTGGGGCCGCTGGTGGTTTCCTGCAGCGCGTTTTCAATTCCCGAAAATATGGTTGCCGCGGATTTGTGGGCAGTCTTGAAAAAAAGCGTCGCCAAAACCAGAAAACATTTGGGCGGCCGTGTCTTAATTGCAGACAGCAAAAAGGCTTACAGCACATCTATCGGAATAAAACATCTCCAAAGAACAACGCTGGCTATTATGAAAGCTCTCGGTTTCGAACCGCAAAGTTTTAATCAGGTTCTTTCTTATCTTTGCCCCGATTGTTTTTCACGATTGGCCGATTATCCTTGGCATCAGAATACTGAAAATATGAGAATCGATTACGACAGGGCGGATATCAGAATCGCTTCTGAGGTCCTAATCGATGATATGACCGAAAACAAGATTAAGCCTGTGACTTTGAGGAGCATTTGCCTGGATACGGGTTACTATAATAATCTTGTTTCGCGCACAAAAAATAAAGCTAATGTGCTATTCAGTACCGCTGCGATTCTTATGCAAAAGCTCTGGGACGATTTGCCCGGCAGCGATTTGCAAATTATCATAGACAGGCAGGGCGGAAGAAGCCATTACAGGAAAAATCTCCAGCGGTTGTTCCCTGAGCATCAGCTTAGCATAATAATTGAAAATGATAATTGCAGTACATACGAATTAAAAGACGATTCCCGCTCGATGCGTGTGCATTTTGTTACCAAAGCTGACGACCGTTTTCTTGCGGTTTCGCTGGCTTCTATGGTTAGTAAATATGTGCGTGAGATTCTTATAGCCGATATAAACCGTTATTTCCTTAGCTTCGAGCCTTCGCTAAAACCCACAGCCGGTTATTGGCAGGACGGCCAGCGTTTTATCGCTGATATTCAAACCCTTATCCCGAATGTCAAATACGACCAAAACCAGCTCATCCGCTGCCGATAAGCGTTGTTTTAACGGCGAATTAATTTGACTTAATCCTATGATTTGCTACACTATTGAGCTTTTTACCTCTTAGGATTTCGAACAGAATATGAAAATTAGAAATGTTGCGATTATCGCTCATGTTGACCACGGCAAAACGACGCTGGTTGACCAGCTTTTGTACCAGTCCGGTATGTTTCGTACCGCCGAGCTTGATAAATTGGCCGGCGAAAAACACTATTTGATTATGGATTCCAACCCGCTGGAACGCGAGCGGGGCATAACGATTCTTAGCAAAAACTGCGCTGTGTTTTATACCGACCGTGACGGTTCCGAATACAAAATAAATATTATCGATACACCCGGCCATGCCGATTTCGGCGGCGAGGTGGAACGTGTTCTTAAAATGGCTGACGGCGTGCTGTTAGTTGTTGATGCCTTCGAAGGGCCGATGCCCCAGACCAGATTTGTCCTTTCCAAAGCCCTTTCTCACAAGCTCAAACCGGTCGTAATCGTAAACAAAGTTGACCGCAAAGAAGCACGCCCGCACGAGGTTGTCAATGAAGTATTCGACCTTTTCGTTCAGCTTCGGGCTGACGATGATGCCCTCGATTTTCCCGTAATATTCGCATCGGGCAGGGACGGCTGGGCAACCGGCAAACTCGAAGAAAAAAATAACAATATAATTCCTGTTTTTGATGCCATAATAAAACATATTCCAGAACCTAAATGCGATTCAGATGCTCCTCTTCAGATGCTTGTTACCACACTTGATTATTCCGATTATATCGGGCGAATCGCAATCGGGAAAATCTTCGCCGGAACCGTCTCGCAGGGAGAAAATGTAACATTAATAGATAATGACGGCCATCATACCCAGCAAAAAGTTATGAAACTCTACGAATTCAGCGGGCTCGGCAAAAAAGAAACCGAATTAGTTTCTGCCGGTGATATTTGCGCAATCGCAGGTCTTGACCCTGTCGATATCGGCGACACAATCGCCTGTGCCGAAACACCCAGTGCCTTGCCGATAGTCGCAATCGACGAACCGACAATGAATATGACGTTTAGAATTAACGATGGCCCATTCGCCGGAAAAGACGGGAAATACGTTACGAGCAGACACTTAAAAGAGCGTCTCGAAAAGGAATTGCAGTCTAACCTTTCGCTTAGAGTCGAGCCGGGACTGACGAGCGATGAATTTATCGTTTCAGGCAGGGGATTGATGCACCTTGGAATACTCCTCGAAAACATGCGCCGTGAAGGCTATGAATTATGCGTCGGTAAACCGCAGGTTATTATCAAAACCGTTGATGGCCATCGCCACGAACCAATCGAAAGACTTGTTGTGGATTGTCCTATTGACTGTCAAAACTCCGTGATGAGTCTTATCGGTGACCGTCGGGCAGAACTGCTTTCGATGGACTCCAAGGCAGGCACGACCGATTATGTGCATATGGAATTTCTTATTCCCGCAAGAGGTCTGTTCGGTCTTCACGCCAGAATGTTAAACGCTACGAAGGGAAGAGCTATTTTGTACCATTCTTTCGAACGCTACGAACCGCTTAAAGGCTCAATCCCGCAGCGTCAGGCCGGCGTTATGATTACCACCGATACCGGTACTGTTACTGCTTATGCTCTTGATGCTCTATATGACAGGGGGATTTTCTTTGTTTCCCCCGGTGATATGGTCTATGAAGGCCAAGTTGTCGGCGAACATTGCAAAGAAAATGATATTCCGGTAAATGTAACCAAAGCAAAACAGCTTACAAATATCCGTGCAGCGGGCAAAGACGATGCTGCCAGAGTCCGCGCGCCTCGAATAATGTCGCTCGAAATAGCTCTCGAATATATTCAGGACGATGAGCTTGTCGAAGTCTGCCCCAAGAGTATTCGGATACGAAAGAGATTATTGAAAGAAACCGACCGCCGTCGAGCTGGGAGAAAAGGCTGATAATACTTTGCAGCCTTGCTGACAAAATTATAAATAATTCTTTTGATTATTACTGCATCTCACAGTAATATTGTTATCATCGTTAAGATAATGACGGGAGGCTTGGCGGTGCAGCTAAGCGTTAAATCTGCAATTAAGGGGTTATATCATGAAAGGAAAGTCTAAACACAATGTAATGGCAGTTATTTTTATAGTATTTCTTGTTATTATTTCAGCAGCATCCAAATCAGACGTTAAACAGGAAAGGGGTTTAACTATGGAACAAACCAAATCAGGTATTTTCACCTTACCGCCTCTGCCTTATGACCAAAATGCCTTAGAACCGGTAATTTCAGCCAAAACCCTAAGTTTTCATTACGGTAAACACCATCAGGGCTATGTAAACAGACTGAACGAGCTTGTCTCAGGAACCGAGTTCGAGAATCTGACGCTGGAAGAAGTGATTACCAAAACCGCCGGCAGGCCTGATAAAGCAGCTATTTTCAATAACGCCGCACAAGTTTGGAATCATACTTTCTACTGGAACTGTTTATCGCCAAAAGGCGGCGGCAGGCCGTCAGGAGAAATCGGCAAAAAAATTGAGGCTGACTTCGGCAGTTATGAAAATTTCTTAAAGCAGTTCGTCGATGCCGGAATGGCCCAATTCGGCAGCGGATGGGCATGGCTTGCTGAAGACGATGGTGTTCTTAAAATCGTAAAAACGCCTAACGGCGAAAATCCTATGTCTCAGAAAAAAGGAAAAGCGATTTTGGTGCTTGATGTCTGGGAACACGCATATTATCTGGATTATCAGAACCGAAGGAACGACCACTTGAAAACAGTAGTCGAAAAATTAATCAATTGGGATTTCGCAGAACAAAATCTAAACTGTGAAAAAACTGATTAGATAAACTAATGGTTCTAACATCTAAAGATTAATAAAATAAATTATATTTTTAAGACTGCGGCGGCTTTGAGCTGTGAGTGTTTCATTTTGAACAATACCTCGTTTGCTTGTTCAAGCGGAAATTCCTCCACGGTAGGTTTAATCCCAATCTCTGCGGCAATAGGCAAAAACTCCTCAGCGTCAGCCTTAGTAACATTGGCTACGCTTTTAATTTCCCTCTCCAGCCACAAATATTCCGCGTAATCCATCGCCGGAATCGGCGTCTCTTTTCTAATCGCGTTTATAACTAATCTTCCGCCTCGCTGCAAAACTCCCAAAGCGTCTCTAACGCACTCACCGGCCGGCGTAAAATCGAGTGCCTTATCTAATAGAGCAGGGGGCTTATCCCCGCTTCGGCCCGTCCAGTCCGCCCCGAGTTTTTTAGCCAAATTTATGTGATGCTCGCTCTTGGTAAATACGAATACAGGGCTGTTCGGATATTTATATTTGACTACCTGAATAATAATATGGGCACACGCGCCGAAACCGAACATCCCGATTGTCTGACCGTCGGTTATATTCGCCAATCGTAAAGCACGATATCCTACGACTCCGGCACAAAGAAGCGGGGCAGCCTGTAAATCAGAAAATTCCTCCGGCAAGGAATAAGCGAAATCCTGCTCGATGACCATATATTCGGCATATCCGCCGTCGGCGTCTTTGCCTGTCCATTTCGAATTTTCACAGAGGTTTTCCTGTCCGGTTTCGCAAAAAGAACAATCACCGCAGGCCCAGTACAGCCACGTTACACCGACTCTATCGCCTGTTTTAAATCGATTTGCATTTTTGCCTTTTGCTGCGACGATTCCAACGATTTGATGACCGGGTATTACAGGCGATTTTGTTGTTAAAAGTCTGCCCTCTGCTTCGTCCAAATCGGTATGACAGGCCCCGCAGACAGAGACTTTTATCAAAATCTCGTTATCCTGCGGTTTTGGAATTGGCAGCTCAATGAGTTGTAAAGGTTTTTTCTCTATCGGAGCTGGTTTATTTAACACCACCGCTTTCAATTTCAAGCTCCTTTTTTAATTGCTTGGCAAATGCTACATAACTGTCCGTGCCGTAAAGACAAAATACTACCTTCTCTAATTTTGTCTTGCCTTTGAGATAATCTATAGTTGTGCGAAGCATAATATGTGAGCACTTATCTATCGGAAATCCGAAAATTCCTGTGCTTATAGCGGGAAATGCGATGCTCGATAATCCTTTGGAATCAGCCAATTTAAGCGAATTGATTGTAGCGTTATGCAGTTTCTCGTTTTCCTGACCTTCGCCGACACGAGGCCCTACAGAATGAACTACATATTTTGCTTTGAGTGTTCCGCCTGTTGTGATTGCCGCTTCTCCGACCTTTATTTTGCCGATTTTGATGCACTCAGCCTGAATCTGAGGCCCGCCTTTGCGTTTTATCGTTCCGGCGACCCCGCCGCCTAAAATCAGCATAGAATTAGCCGGATTGACTATCACGTCCGTATCCATCTCGGTGATATCGCCCACGGCCAGAATCAAAAACGTATTGTTGATTTTTGTTTCCAACACTATATATTTTTCAGCAGAATGTTAGAGGGACTGTTCGCGATTAATTTATCTAACTCTTGTAAACTTCCGGTGATTTTTTCTAAATGCTCTGTTTTTACGACCGGTATCGAGCTTGCCCCGTTATTTTCAAGGGCATTTATGACGAACTGAATAGTTATTTTATCGATGTCCAGCGCAGGCTGATATGCCTGCTGTTTGTCAGAGTTGATTTTTATCTCCGATAAAATACCGGCTTCGACTAATTCAAATAATATCTGTCTAACCAAGCGGATTGGTATATCGAGATCGTGGGATATGGATTCGGCGTTGCGAGGCGGCTTTGCTTGCGAAAAATCCTTAACCAGCAAATGAGTAATCATCAACGACAGCAGCTTTTTGTATGAAGGACTAACCGAAAGACAGTCCTGTTCGAATTCGTAAGTATCGACATTTTGATGTGCGAAGCTCACTTCCGCTCCGAACAGCAGTATCAGCCAGCTCAACTGAAGCCAAATTAAAAATAAAGGCAAAGCCGCAAAACTGCCGTATATCGCCCCGTATTTTGCAGCGCCTATTTGAAAATGCACATATCCCCATTGAGCGAAATGAAAAATTGTTCCGGCGACGATTCCGCCCAGAAGAGCCGATGATAACCGAACTTTGGTGTTAGGCATAAAAATACAGACAAAAGTAAAGGCTAACCATAAAGTGCCGTAGGGAAGTATTTTCAGAACCAGCATTACCAGCGGCCCGAATGAATGTAGTAGCGCGAATCTTTCTGTGGCGTGCTGTATCTGGCTGGCTATGAATACGGTTATGCTGCTTGATAATACTAATAAGAACGGACATATAATTATCATCGAAACATAATCACTGAATTTGCGGGCAAAAGGACGCGGCTTTTTAATCCCCCAGATATCATTGAAGGATTTTTCAATGTGGCTTAATACCTTAATAATGCTCCAAAGCAGAAATGCTATTCCTATACCTGCTATGACTCCGCCGCTGGTGCTTTCGAGAAGGGCATTGGAAAAATCGATGATTCTGGTAATAACATCTTCTCTAACCTGCATTTCCTGCATTTTGCTGATTAATGTCTGCTCGACATGTGCATGAAGTCCGAATCCTTTGGCGATTCCGAACATCATCGCAAGTACCGGAACAATCGAAAGCAGCGAATAAAATGTCAAAGCCGAAGCCCGAAACATACATTTATCCTGCTCGAAACCGCGAACGGACAATACAAAAATTCGCAGCTGCCTGATGAGGAACGATTTGCTGCGGGATAAATGTTTAAGACGGATGCGCCAGATATCGTAACTTAGAAAATTGAATATCTTAGACCACATGATAACCCTCGTAAAAACGGCAAATTGTTAGCACCCTAACAAATAATGCTTGAATATATCCTCTAACAGCCGGTATTTCAACATTGTTTTATGTGTTAAACCGAGAAAATAAAATACCTTGCATCAATTCGGAAAAAGCTTAAAATTAAACTTAAAACAATTGATTTTATGGGGTTGTGTTTCAGAAAGGAATACTTATGAGAACCCGGCAGTTTATAGCTGATATTTGCCTGATTTCGTTAATTTTGTCGTTTGTTTGCGGCTGTACCCCTGAACCGGAGTTATTCGTGCGTCCGGAATTGGGCCAGACCGTTACTTATAAAACTTCTATGCAAATGCAAAAGAGCGTGAAATTCGACCGTCCTTCTGCATCGATGCAGAAGCAGGATACAACTATGTCAAGGTATGAAATGATTTACGAGCAGACGCCCAAAGATACTGATGAAAAGGGTAATATTGTTGCCGATATCAAAATAAAATCTTTGAAGTATATAAGCAAAGCAAACGACGAAATCAACATCGATTTCGACAGCCAAAGGCAACAAGATGCTGACAGACCATTAGCCGCATTAATAGGAAAAAGTTATACGATTACTATGTCTTCCGAAGGACAAGTGCTTGAGATTGCAAATGCAGAAGATATTCGTCAAGCTGTAACCGAGTCTTCTGATAAAAAATTAGCAGATAATCTGTTGGTCGATGAATCAATAATGAAAAGACATTCAGTCAAAGCCTTCCCCGAAGCCAAGAATCGAAAGATTGCCGTAGGCGATACATGGAGCCGAAAAGAAACTCCGCAAGTCGGCTTGATGATACCCAAAACCTTTGAAAAAATTTATACAGTAAAAAATATAGCCTCAAATATTGCGACAATTCAAATGAATGCTGTTCCTGCTGCGCAAACCCAAGCCAGTCCTTTAGGTGAGCTGTTCGATTCTCAGGATGACTTCAGCGGAGAATTAATAGTCAATATATCTTCCGGCAAAGTAATTAAATACAGAGAATCGCTTACTTCTATCAGTCTTACAGCACAAAAACCCGGCGGAGGTACATCAAGCACTCCTCTTGACGTTTTGGAGATATCATTGTCTTGGATGCATAGCATTCAGGCTTTGGATTAATTTCTATATTGCTGCTGGAACTAACAAGTTTTCTAATAGCATTAGTTTGTGATTTGGGCAGATATATTTAGAGTTTATTGACTGTTTGAACAGGTTCTGTCCGAAATCCGGGTAAATTCATTTCTCAATGGACCGCCCTTAGCGTCCTATAATTATTTTTTCAGCCCTCATAAACCTCATATTTATCATAAATCGTGCCAAACAGAAGACCCATCCAAAGCTTATACCTGCTTCAGTCGATATAAGACCATACTTATTGGCATAAAACTGATTCTGATTGAAATGATGGAGAACTCATGGTGTCTATAGAAAAATCAAATAGCGTTAATACCGAGCATACAGCCCATAATACGCAGATGGCGCTTATTGCAAAAACTCTCCGCCGCCTTATTTCACTTGCAGAAGCTTCAGATGAGGGAATTGCTATTCTTAATAATAGCGGAATTGTGAGATTTGCGAATCTCGCGTTCGCGGCTATGCACGGTTATAAATCTCAGCAAAATATTATTGGTGCATCGATAAGCAGCTTTCAAAACAAGGATAAAGCCGACAACGATATTTTGTCTTTTATTGACGAGGCGAGAAAAAACAAACAGTTCTGCCGCCGATTCGAACATGTAAGATGTAATGGCGAGACATTCCCCGCAAAAACACGGCTTGTATTGCTTAACGATGCACAAAATAATCCTGATGGTTTTCTGGTTTTTGTCAATGATATAACTGAGTTGATAAAAAATGAAAAAGCATCGACAGAACCTAACAGCCATATTGTTCAGGATGAACAACAGACCTCCGAGCAGATTTCTGAATACCAAAAAAACATCGAATATCTTCAGCAGCAAAATCAGGTTAATGTTGATAAACTTGAATCGGCAAATAATCAGCTTCAGGCCAAGACTGCCGAAAGTGAAGCTGCCAATGCCCGAATTGAACAATTGAACAAGCATATCGAATCTCTCGAAAATAATTTCGAAAACCGGATGCAGGAACAGCTCAGCCGCATGCAGGAACAATTAGACGGCAAAAATGCAGAGATTAGTGACATCAGAGGACAGCTTCAGGCCAAAATCGCCGAAGTCTGCGAGTTACGCAATAACTGCTCGGAAAAAACATCCGGAATCTCGGATGTTCAGCAAAAGCTGAATGAACAAATGGCTCGTAACAGTAATTTAGAACAGACTATCGAACATACCAAAAGCAAGCTGGAGCAAGTTTCAAATGAGCTGCAGCAGCTTCAGAACCAATTTACACAAAAAACAGCCAAGTTAGACGACGCGGAAAACCGCCTCAAATCAGAGACCTCCGAGCGTTCTGTCCTGCAAAACCGTCTTAAAGAGCGAACCGATGAGCTGCATCAGCTTCGGCATGATTTCGATGTCAAAATCGCTCATTTAAACGAAGCAAACCAGCGAATTGAAACGGAGGTTTCCAGCCGTTCGGCTTTAGAAGAACAATTGAATAAACAGTCAGCCGAGTTGTCAGATATCAAGGAAAAACTCAGTGAACAAATTTCAGCCAATCAGCATTTGGAACTTGCCGCCGAGCAAATCCGCCGGCAATTAGAACAGCAGGCCGATGAGCATCAGCAGGCACAGACACTTTTGGCCGAACGCTCTGTCGAATTAGATGTTGTTAAACAGAAATTAGATGAGCAGACATCTAAAAACTGTAATTTGGAACAGCTTATCGAAGAGAAACAAAATCAATTGCAGCAAACTGCCAATGAGCTTCGTCATATTGAGCAGCAATTAGAGGACAAAACCGCCCTGTTAAACCAAACCAATCAAAGGATTGAGGCCGAGAATTCTGAACGTTCGGCATTAGAAGCAAGATTCCAAGAACAGTCCGCCGAATTAGATGATATTAAACAAAAACTAAGCGAAAAGATTTCAGCAAATCAGAATTCAGAGCAGCTAATCAATCAGACCCGAGAAATGCTGGATAACAGGACAAATGAGTATCAGCAGCTTCAAACGCATTTCGCCGAGCAATCTGCGCAGTTGGATGCAGTTAAGCAGCAGCTCGATGAACAAATAGCTAAAAATAAAAACCTCGAACAGCTTTCTAATGAAGAGCTTCAGCAGCTTCACGTTCAGTTCAATCAGAAGGTCGAGCAGCTAAATGATGCTCAGCGGCAGATTGAGTCCGGAACCGCCGAACGTTCTGTTTTAGAAAAGAATCTTTCCGAGAAAATAGCTGAATGGGCCGGCGTTAATGAAAAGCTTAACGAGCAAATATCCGCCAATCAAAACTTAAATGAGCTTGTCGAACAAACCAAACGGCAATTGCAGGAAAAAGCTGATGAGCATCAGCAGCTTCAGAATCATTTTGACCAGCAGTCAGCCGAATTAGCAGAAGTTAAAGGTAAACTCGGCGAACAAATATCTGTAAATGAAAAATCCGAGCAGGTTATTGGAGAAACTCAAAGCAAACTCGAACAGGTTTCGAGCAAGCTTGTAGAGCTTCGGAATAATTTCGATGAAAAGTCCGCGCTGTTAAACACTGCCAATCAGCGGCTTGAAACCGAAGCATCGGAACGTTCTGCTTTAGAAAATCGTACCAGAGAGCTTGGCGATGAGCTTCTAAAACTTCGAAATAATTTAGACGAGAAAACAGACCTGCTCAATGAAGCTAATCAGCGAATTGATGCAGAAACATCCGAACACGCGGTACTGCAGAAGAAATTCGAAGAACAATCGACCCAGTTCGCCGGTACTCAGGAAAAACTCACCGAGCAGATTTCTATCAATAGTGATTTAGAACAGCGTATTGAACAAACTCAAGGTAAACTACAGCAGGTTTCTGCTGACTTAGAACAGCTTCAGGTGCAATTCGATGAAAAATCTGCCCGGCTGAACAATACCGAACAGCAGCTTGAGATAGAGACTTCTCAGCGTTCGGTATTAGAAAAGCAAATCGAAGAACAGTCAGCCGAATTATCCGGCATTAAAGAAAAACTCGGTGAGCAAATATCTATCAATCAGAATTCAGAGCAGCTTATCGAGCGAACCTATCAGCAATTGGAAGCGCAGATTGAGGAGCATCAGCAGCTTCAGAATCAGTACGATGAGAAGCTGTCTTTGTTAAATGATACTAATCAGCAGCTCGAGGCGGAAATCTCTCGGCGTTGTGCTGTAGAAAATAATCTGTCGGAACGAATCACCGAATTAGCCGCAGTCAATGAAAAGCTCAATGAGCAAATCTCGGTGAATAAGAATTTAGAGCAGTCAGTCGAGCAGACCCAAGGCAGGTTAGAGCAGATTTCAGCAGACTTCCAAGAGCTTCAGCGTAATTTTGACGACAAATCTGCCCGGCTGAACAATACCGAGCAGCAGCTTGAGACAGAAATTTCTCAGCGTTCGGCATTAGAAAAACAAATCGAAGAACAGTCAAGCGAGTTAACTCGTGTTACAGAAAAACTCAATGAGCAGATATCTATAAATCATAACTCCGAGAATATCATCGAGCAGACTCGGGGCAGGCTGGATGAAGTTTCGAATAAGTTCGAAAAGCTTCAGGTACAATTTGGCGAACAAGCTGCCCAGTTAAATACGGCCAATCAGCAGCTCGGAACAGAAGTGTCAGAACGTTCTGCCTTACAAAATCGCCTGCAAGAATTGTCCGAGGAGCTCAGGCAGCTTCAGAATCAGTACGACGAAAAATTATCTCTGTTAGATAAAACTAATCAGCGGCTCGATACGGAAATCTCCGAACGCTCTGCCTTGCAAGAGAATCTTGCTCACCGCATAGCCGAGTTAGATAGTGTCAATCAAAAGCTCAATGAGCAAATATCTGTCAATCAAAGCTTAAATGAGCTTATCGAACAAACCAAACGCCAGATGCAGGAACAAGCTGCTGAGCACCAGCAGCTTCAGAATCGCTTCGACGAAAAAACTGCTTTATTAACAGATACCGCTCAGCGGCTCGAAACGGAAATCTCCCAGCGATGTGCTTTAGAAAATAATTTGTCGGAACGTGTAACTGAATTGGCAGCAGTTAACGAAAAGCTTAGCGAGCAAATGTCTGTAAATAAGAATTTAGAACAATCAATCGAACAGACCCAAAGCAGGCTGCAGCAGGTTTCTGCTGATTTCGAACAGCTTCAGGTTCAATTGAATGATAAATCTGCCCGGCTGAATAATACTGAACAGCAGCTTGAAACAGAGCTGGCCAATCGCGCGGCATTAGAAAAACAATTCCAAGAACAGTCAGCCGAGTTAACCGGTATCAAAGAAAATTTCTGCAAACAGGTTTCAGTCAGCCAAAACTTAGAAAATCTTGTCGAGCAGACGCGGCAGCAGTTTGAGGAATTGGCCGATAAGTACCGGCAGATTCAGAATCAATTAGATGATAAAGCGGCCATGTTAGATGACGCTAATCGGCAAATTGATGCAGAACTTTCCAAGCGTTCGGTTTTAGAAAAGCAATTCCAGGAACAGTCAGAACGGTTATCTGATGTTAAAGAAAAGCTCAGTGAGCAAATGTCTGTCAGCAATAAATTACAACAGCTTATAGAGCAAACCCAAAACCAGTTGGAGCAAAATGCCTACGAGTTTCATAATCTTCAAAATATCTGCGATGAGAAATCTGCTCTGCTCAATGATGCTGATAAACAGTTCCGGGATAAAGCAGCCGAATTAGACTCTGTAAAGGACGAGCTTAAGCAGCAGACTGCCGAACGTATCAGAACAGAGCGGATTCTCCATGAATATCAGGCAAAATACTCGCAGAAGATGTCAGAGCTGGATATTCAAAATAAATTGCTTCATGGTGAGCTTGAACAGAGAAGACGAATGATAGAACATCTTAAGACTCAGCTTGAAAATCGGCAGACTCCGGTTAATAAAAAAGATAAACGTCCGTCAAAACAAATTCCTAGCAAACAGCCGGTTCAAAATTGCGACGAAAAAGCTATAGCCAGAAAGAAATTACCCAAAGACGGAATAGCAGATACAAAAGAGGATTTGAAAGACATAAATGCCCGAATTGGGACGCTGCTTACACAATGGAAAGCTCGCTAAGCAGATTGCCGCAGCCGAAATAATATATACAAGTTCTGTTCAGTGCGTTTAACCGCAAAAATATAGGTTCGACTTTTGTTATCGGTACTTGGACAGGTCCTATAATTAAATCTTGGCCGTTAAACCGCTATATTCGTAATAAATAATTTTTTAGGCAAGGCTACTTCAAAGCCTAAGGCCGCTTTAGTCGATATAAAACTATGCTTGTATTTATCTAAAACCTGATTCTGCTTGAAATTATGGAGAGATAATAAATTGTCTGACAAAACATCGACCAAAATCGTTCCAGTCCCAAAAAACAGCAATTGCTCACAAGCAGTACTTATAGATAAAACCCTGCGGCATCTTATTGCGATGGCCGGAGCTGCAAATGAAGGTATTGCAATTCTCGATAATAACGCGATGGTCAAATTTGCCAATCCTGCATTTACGGCTATGCATGGATATGAAAACCAGAAGCAGATTATCGGCAAGGCCATAGACAGCTTTCAGAATACAGATACGGCAAACAGCCCTATATCAGCTTTTATTGATGAAATTAGAAAAAATAAGCAGTTCTGCCGCCGATTCGAACACGTAAAATGTAACGGCCATGTGTTTCCTGCAAAAACACGGATTGTATTGCTTAACGATGCACAAAATAATCCTGACGGTTTTTTGGTTTTTGTCGATGATCTTACAGAGCAGATACGAGCCGAGAAATCTTTTGAGGAAAAAAGTAATAATCTTGCCATGCAAAACCGGCAGATGCTCGAGAAGGTTGACGAATATACGAAAATTATCGAGGACCTGCGGCGGCAAAATGATGGAAATCTGAAAAATCTTTCCTTTACAGAGGAACATCTTAAAAAACAAATTTCTGAAAAAGATGTCTTGGTTGCCCGGCTTGAAGAAGCAAATCATCAGCTCCAGACGGTAGCAAATGATTACCAGAGCAGGTTGAAAAATCAAAGTGCTCAGGCGGATGTACGAATTGCTGAAAAAGATTCCCAAATCAGCGATATCAGCAAACGGCTTGAAGAGGAAATATCTGCCAATACCGAGTTAAACAAAAAAATTACGGAGCAATCCGCTCTTCTCGAACAAAATTCTATCGAGCTTAAGCGGCTGCAGGATAGTCTCGAACAAAAGAATACCGAACTCAACCAAGCTAATCAGCAGATTGCCAGAGAATCTGCCGAAAGTTCGGATTTGCAGAAAAATTTGGCTGAACGCTCCGATGAGTTAGCCGATGTTAAAAACAAACTCGGCGAACAAATTTCCGCTAATCAGAATTTAGAACAGCTTATCGAACAGGCTCAAAGCAGATTGGAACAGGTTTCAGACCAGTGCCAACAGCTTCAAGTTCAATTAGATGAAAGAAACGCTCGGCTGAATGAAGTTCATCAGCAGCTTGAAAAGGAATCGTCACAGCGTTCTGCCGCCGAACAGTGTCTTTCTGAAAAGTCCTCGCAATTGGATGATGTTAACAAAAAGCTCAGCGAACAAATATCGGTCAATCAGCATTGCGAACAGCTTATCGAACAGGCACGTCAGCAATTGGATAAGAAAGTTCAGGATTATCAGCAGATTGAACAGCAGCTTACTGAAACATCTTCTCGGCTCAATGCCGCCGAAAACGAACTAAAGGATAAGATTAATCTTTGCTCGGTACTTCAGGATAAGCTCGCACTGCATAAACAATCGGAAGAATCGCTCACTTGGCAAATCTCGGAATTGGACGCGGCTAACAGTCAGCTAAGCACCCAAAATCAAGAGCAAAATCTCTTAGTTGAACAAATGAAAGTTCTGCTCCAGCAGCAGCAGAACGAGCTTGCTCAGACCGCAGAAAACCTCCAGAACACCCAGCAGCAGCACGAGCAGGCAAATCAGCAGATAAAACAATACGAAGAACAGCTCCAAAAAATGACTTCCGAATTTTTGGTTCTCCATAAGCAGATTTCCCAGCAGGGCTCCAAACATCATCTTGCAGAGAAACAGCTCAATTATAAGGTTACCGAGCTTTCCGACGTAAACAATCGCCTAAAAGAGCAAATCGCGATGTTTGATAATGTAAAAGAGAATTTGCAGCAGCAGCTTCAGGAAAAACACGCACTGCTTGATGCCGCACATAAACAGCTTCAAGAGCAGTCTTCTGAAAAGACAAGATTGCAGCATCAGCTTCAGGACTACATAAATAAACCGGAGTTGGTTGACAAGAAAACCAAAATAGAGCAGGAAAAACTGCAGCAGCAGATTGACGAGAAAGCAACAGAATTGGCCGCGATTAAAGAGCAGCTTAAACAGCAGACTACTCAGAGGATTCGCGCAGAAAAAATTACCTATGAATACAAACAGGCTCAGGAAAAATACTCTCAGAAAATTTCTGAACTGGATATTACTAACAAATTGCTTCAGGGTGAAGTTGACCAGCGAAAACGTATGATGGAACAGCTTACAGCCCAGCTTGAAGAGCAAAAAGACCTGCTTGTCAAAACAGGAATGCATTTAGATGAAAATTTAATGCCGCAGCAGCTTGAGACCCCGCCCGAAAATCAACCAGAACCTCAGGATATTCAGGCATTAGATTCTCAGGCCCAGCCTCAAGATGAAAATATCAGCATGGCAGAATTCTTTAATCCCTCGAAACTCGCCGATTTAGCCGCTATGGCTAAAAAACTGGCACGAAAAAGATAGGGATTAAAATACCTCCATTTGTATGGTCAAAGGCGGCGGTGGGATTCGAACCCACGGATATCGGTTTTGCAAACCGACGCCTTAGGCCGCTTGGCTACGCCGCCATTTCCAAACATAAAATAACCCTTCTTGCTCATTTTTGCAACATTTTCATTGTGATTTGCTCCCAAATAAACCGTTTTTCTTGTTGCAATATTGTAATAACCCTTATAATAACAGCAGTTTTTTTGGGAGTAACTATTATGAAAAGAACGGATGCTTCTTGGGGATTGGCAATTTTATTGGCTGGGTTTATTTTCCTAACCGGCTGCGTAGAACGCAGATTAACAATTTTAACCGAACCGCAAGGCGCTTTGGTAACCTTAAATGACGAAGAAATCGGAAGAAGCCCCGTTACCGTTAACTTTCAGTGGTATGGGGATTATAATATCCGTATCAGCGAAGAGGGTTATCAAACCCTCGTTACCCATAAAAAACTCGAACGTCCGCTGCATGATAGATTCCCGTTCGACTTCTTCGCGCAGTTTCTTAACCCGAATAAAATTGTGGATTCCTACGAATGGTCTTTTAAGCTCGAACCGAAACAGCACCCCGACAGAGAAGAGCTTATACAAGCTGCAGAGGAACTTAAAAAAAGGATATAGTACAGCTGTTCGAACAGGGATTAATATCTTTAAGAAGGGGGTTAGGTCGCGCTTACAGAAGCCTGCAGTTTGTCGATATGTTCGCAAAGTTCTTTGACCCGAAATTTTGAATGGACGTTATTTTCAAGACCGACAAATTGTACGTTAATCCGGACTGCATTGCTTCCTTGGATTGTTTCAACGCTTTTGATTTTAGAGATAACCTCGAAATCTGTCTCCTCTAAGGATGTCCTAATGCAAAGCCCTGCCTCTTGTTCGACGCCTAATGATTTACCGCATTCCTCGGGCATTATCATTTGTGCTCCGTGTTCGGAAACATCTACGAGCAGCCCTGTCCATGTGAACTCGTTGTTGGCTTGTTTGATTTCCTTAAGTGATAAGGACTTGGATAATATGGCCGTTGCGCGCAGAAAATTATAAACAGTCCATCTTTGATGATGCCTGCGATTGACTACCCCACCTTTTTCATTTGGCTCTTGCATGGTTAATCTCCGTTGTTATTTTCACTAACTTCTTATCGGCTTAAAACGTACCTCTCTTAAGTCATTTAAATTAATAAAGTAGCAAAAAAATTTCATCATAAACACTTATTTTATAATGACTTATAGACTTTTCCGCTTAAGCTTTTGATTATATAGAAATCTTCAAAAATCCGTTTCTGAACCTGTTATACCAAGGTTTTCTGCCTTGTTTGGCAGGGGGTAATTATGCGTTAATCAGTTTTTTTGTTCTAAAAGGTATGATAGAATTGCCGGTTAAAATGACAGCCTTGTGTCACTAAGCGGCGAAATTATATGGCAGACAATCTTCTTTCCGGTACTATGGTATCAGGGCATTTATTTCATAGTAAAAGCAGTCGTTTTCCGCCCAAATCCTGCCGCAAAATTCCCGAAAAAATAATGAACGCCAAGAAAATATTTTATGGTTTTAAAGTTTTTTAAAAATTTTTTGTCTAAAAATTACAGCTTTCAAAGACCGTTTTTTCGTATAAAAATTTAAAAGCTCCTTGAAAAAATAAAAGCCCTGTTTTTAAAAAGTACCCTTATAATTAATACACCAAGCTTTGTGCAAGCATTATAAAATACCTTCGTTTTGGGGCCGGTTTTGAACCTGTGATTTTTTGACTTATTTTTCTAATCAGCCGAATCTTCAGGAAACCCCTTGCGTTCGTTATAACCCAAAAATTTTGCCTCTTACCTCTTGACAAATTATTTTTAAAATAGTACTTTGAAAAGTAGGTGTGATTGTTTCTAAGTCTGTGGGGGACGTTATTCAGAAACGGCGATGTTCTGAAGAAATGGAGGTGCTCGGTCACAAGTTTTTGCCCTTCCGACACATTTTCTGATGTGTCCTAACGTAGTTTAGCGTTCATTTCTAAATATTTAGTAGTACAACAGTTATGGAGAAGAATTTATGAAGAAGTTTTTATTAGTAATAGCCTTAGTATCCGTCTGCGCTATGGTCGCCCATGCAGGCAGAACCGATATCAACTGCAGCGGTACAGTGACAATTAATGCCAACAATGCGGCTTGGGTTGGCGGTCACGGCTGGAGCAGCGGTTCAACCAGAACTATATCATGGTCAGGCAGCTGCAACATGTGTCAATGGGGTATTGGTATCTATGGGTGGGGAACGAATCCTCTCGTAGAATATTACATTGGCAGAAGCGGCGGCTCTAATGCTGGTACATATAATACCAGTAAGGGCACATTCACCCTGTATACAAATAACTGTAACGGTCCGAACATTACCGGCAGCGGGTCTTTTCAACAGTACAATTGCAGCGGTAATGGCGGAAGCGGCCAAAATATGGGCGAGCACAATAGCGGCTGGAGCAGCAGAGGAAAAGGCACAAACATCGGCGGCGGCTATCAGTTAGTAGGTGGAGAGCATTATGGCGGCGGCAGCGGCACCATGACTGTCGCAACCAGCGGCGCTAACTGGGCTACAGTTTGGTGGGGTTCGGGTTCGGCTTCCATTAGCTGCGGCGGTGGCGGCGGCTCGACAACAACGACCAGCAGCAGCTCGACAAGCACCACAAGCGGTGGCGGCGGCGGCCAGAAGACCCTTGTTTTAAGGGCACGCGGAACAAACGGCAGCGAACAGGTCAATTTGAGAATTGACGGCACCACAATTGCCACATGGACATTAGGCACAAGCATGGCAAACCGCACAGCCACCACATACAACTCTGGCGGCATCAATCTGCAGTTCTTCAATGATGCAAGCGGCAGAGATGTTCAGGTAGATTATCTGGTGGTTAACGGTTCGACCCGTCAGGCCGAACATCAGAGCTACAATACAGCCGTATGGCAGAATAATTCTTGCGGCGGTTCCAACAGCGAATGGATGCATTGCAACGGAGTTCTTGGATTCGGCAACACCCCGTAATTTTTTTGACACTGTCAAACGAATTGAAAATCACTGCCCGGCCGAAAGCCGGGCAGTTTTTTATATCCCGCAACTTGGCTCTTTTTTAAAACTTGTCATCTGACTTAAGAAAACCTTGCTTTTTGTTCGATTTTACAGTAAAATTTTTTATTCGTTATGGGCAATCTTAAAGGGTGAGTATTTATGAAACGAAAAATTGTGTTTGCCATATCTGCGTTTTTGATTTGTCTGATGCTCGGCTGTTCAAAGAAGGCCGAGAAGTCTGAGACAGAGCCGAAATTTGAATCTTCATATAGGCAATCAGCATCTTTAGTCAAACAGTTGCCGCCTATTGAGCAGCGTATAATGTCTTTGGAAGATATAGAAGCTTTAGAAGCATTGCGTATAGCAGAGATAATCTGTACGCCGTGTTCTGACGCCCAAACAGACGTCAATGCTCCTAAAACGGATATAAAGGTTGATTGGCGTATAAGAATAGACGGCAAGTTAGGCCCCAAACACGACGATATCGGAACGATAGCATTTAGACCGCAAGCAGACCGCATCGCATACGCGGCAAAGCACGGTTCGAAATACCACCTCATAGTAGATGGTAATGTTGAAAGCTCTGAATACGACAGTATAGAATATATTACATTCAGCCCTGACGGCAGAAGAATTGCATATGGCGCTCGGATAGGTAACAAATGGATTGCGGTAGTGGATGGAAATGCCGGGCCCGAGTACGATTTAGTCAGCAATTTTGCTTTTAGCCCTGACAGCAAACGTTTCATATATACTGCCGGAAAGCAAAACGGCAGCAAACAAACCGTTGTTCTTGACGGTGTCGAAATTTGTCCTGCTTACGATGCAGTCGGGTTGCCGGTTTTCAGTAGTGATTCAAAACGAACGGCATTTACGGCTGAGAATAATTTTAAAAAGTTTATGGTGGTGGACGGAAAACCAGATGGGATATATGATGCAATTGCTGAGCCGTTTTTCAGTCCTGATAGTCAGCATTACGCGTATTTTGCAATGAAAGACAACGAAAAGTTCATAGTTTTTGATGGTAATGCCGAAGCGACCTTTGAACATTTGCCGAAACAAGACATTCTTTTCGGTCCAAATGATAACAGTGTAGCATATGTAACGGGATTTGATGGAAAATGGTTTGTTATTGTCAACGGAAACGCCGGTCCGTTGTTTGATTCTATCGGTGATAAGAGTTTAGTTCTAAGCGTCGATGGTGAACGCCACGCCTACACAGCCCACAAAGATGAAAATTGGTGTGTCGTAGTCAATGACCAGCCCGGACCGTTGTACGATGCGATATCCGCGGACGGTCCTGTTTTCAGCCCTGACGGCAAGCACTTCGCATACGGCGTATTATTGGACGATAAGGTTTTCATCACATTAAACCATCAACTTTTATCTGGTTACGGCAGCTATGATAGTATAGGTCATAATTCTATCGCATTCACTTCGGATAGCAGGTATCTTATTTATCAAGTCTTGAAAGATAAGAAATGGCACATGGCGGTTAATGGCCAGCTTGGGCCGGCATATGATAAGTTCCTCGCGATTAAACCGACTATCACTGAAAACACGATAGAATACTTTGCTGAACGCGATGGGTGGCTTTTCCGCAGCCGAAGTAAAATCGTGCCAAAAGGACAAGAATCCAAAACAATGCCTGTTGATACTGACAAAGCACCGTCAGATGTTGAAATGACGGTGGTATCCAATGAGCAGCGATTAATGCCGCTTCAGGATTCCGATAATTTGCAAAGAGTTGTTTATATCGGTGAAAATGTAGTAGTAGCTCTCTACGAATGTTTGCGGGAAAAATCTGATGAGTTGGTATTGGTTTTAGGCGGGACTTTTAGGAACACAAGGTCCAGCTACTATGGAAAAAATGTAACAGTATCGGATTTTTATATCGGCAGATATGAGGTAACTCAAAAAGAATGGGTCGAGGTGATGGGAAGTAACCCCTCAAAATTCAAAGGCGACGATTTGCCGGTAGAAATGGTAAGCTGGTATGACTGTATCGAATACTGTAATGCAAAGAGCATAAAAGAGGGCTTAGAACCGTATTACAATATAGACAAAGATAATAGAGACGTGAAAAATATAGATGATGAGGATGATTTAAAATGGACGGTAACTATTAATGCGGGAGCCAACGGCTATCGGTTGCCGACCGAAATCGAATGGGAATATGCTGCGGGCGGAGGTCAGCTGAGCAAGAGTTATAAATACAGCGGCAGCAATGAGTTAGATGAAGTAGGATGGTATTGGCAAAATTCCGGAGATGAATACTTAAAAGGATTTTGGAACTGGCCTGCAATACAAAATAACAAGAATAGAACACAGCCTGTCGGCAGAAAAAACCCTAACGAGTTAGGACTCTACGATATGTCAGGTAATGTAAGAGAATGGTGCTGGGATTGGTACTGGGATTGGTACGAGGACTTTGGAGGAATAGTTTGGAAGGGCGGCGGCTGGCTCGGCTCCGACTTCTGCTGCGAACCGTCTTTCCGAGCCAACTTGGGTGCGAATCGCAAGCACTACGATACGGGTTTTCGTCTGGCTCGCGACAAGTAAAACTTTCAGAATAAAAAAATGACGAAAAATTTAACTGCCCGCAAAAAAACAAGGCAAAGACTTTCGACTTTTCCAAAAAAAAGGAAAGATGCAGTCCTTCCCGTTATTATCGTTTTTTGTCTTACTGTATTGCTTTACCTGCAAACCCTTACTTTCGGGTTTACCGGCTTTGTTGATACTGATATAACCACGGGTAACATTGTTTTTTTGAGCGATTTCAGAAATGTCCCCCGGGCATTTCTTACAGATGCCTTTGTTGTAAAGAGCAGCCGCTTTTACCGTCCTATTTTAACATTATCATATATGGCTGATATACACTTATCGGGGGGAAATAATGTATGGATGTACCACCTCACTAATATATTGCTTTTAGGTTTAATAGCCTGCGTGCTGTTTCTTTTGTTCAGGAAGTTTTTAATACCATTAAAGTTAGCTTTATTAAGTACATTGATTTATTGTGCGCATCCGCTTTTCATTCCTTTTACAGCGTGGATATCTGCAAGAGCAGATTTGCTGTTTGTATTTTTCTCTTTATTATCGTTTTTGTTTTTTATAGAACATTTTCAAACGAAAAAGGGTATCTACTTATTTTTAAACTGGCTTGCTTTTACAATTGCTTTGTTTTGCAAAGAACCCGCGGCGTTTCTGCCTTTTGTTTTCATTATTTATTACTTTATCTTCGTATATCCAAAACATTCCGTCAGCCGTCGAGATAAAATAATATATTCACTGGCTTTTTTACTTTATCTTATTTCAGGGATAGCATGGCTTTGGCTGCGTTCAATTGCTTTTAAAAATACTTCGGATGTGAATGAGTACGGATTAATGCCGCTGATATTAAATCTGCCGATGATACCTGAATCCTTAGCAAGGCCTTTCTTACTTTTCGATATTTCGCTGATTTCATATTTTTCTCTTTTTAAGAGTCTGCTCGGCTTGGTTATAATAATTTTAGTTGTCGTAATATTTTTCAAAAATCATGAAAGAACAAATAAGGAAAAAATATTCTGTTTCTCATGGTTTTTATTGTTTCTGCTGCCGAACATGTTATATAAAACTCAAGACATAGATTATTTGAGCCATCGTCTTTTTCTTCCCTTGATAGGCATACTGTTATTTGTACTATTCAGTGTTCCAAAGAAATGGATTGAAATAAAAGATATTAAAATTTCATGGGTACTGATTGCTGTTTTTGCCTTGCTGTCTTCTATAACTTTTGTAAAGAGCCGTTCTTATACCGACCCGATTACTTTTTATAATTCTTCTATCTCTCAAAACCCCGATAATGCTTTAATGTACACTAACAGAGGAGCTATAAAAGTTAATATGGGTGATTTGCAGGGGGCGATTGACGACTTCGACAAAGCTATTGCATTAAGCCCTGAGGATGCTGTTGCTTATAATAACCGGGGAATTGCTTATTCATCTGCCGGCAGCTTTGAAAAGGCAATTGACGATTACGATAAAGCTATAGAGCTGAATCCAAATTATGCGGGAGTTTATAACAACAGGGGACTTTTTTATCAAACTAAGGGCGACCTTGATAAAGCCATCGAAAATTATGATAAAGCCATAGAACTGAACCCGAATTATGCGAATGCTTATAACAACCGTGGAAATGCTTATAAGGATAAAGGCGACCTCGATAAGGCCGTCAAAAACTATGATAAAGCCATACAACTGAACCCAAGTTACGCTGATGCATATTATAACCTTGGTGAAATATTCGTCGGCCTCGCCCGATACGATAAGGCATTTGAGTCTTTTAATCAGGCAATCAAAATTAACCCTGATTTTGCAGAGGCATATTATAAAATCGGTTTTATCTATAGCAAGTTAGGCGGCTCTCAGGAAGAAATAGAATCATATAAGCAAGCTATTAGAATTAAGCCCGATTTCGCCGATGCATACTATAATCTTGGTGTTGCCTACGGTGTTCTTGGCCGCTATCAGGAATCTATCGATTCCTTTAAGCGGGCCGTCAGTATCAAGCCCGATTTCGCCGACGCACGCTATAATCTTGGTATTACTTATTTAATAACCGGCGACAAAGCTTCGGCTGTTGAAGAATATGAAATCTTAGTAATCCTTGGCGCCGAACAGGCAGAACAGTTGTATAACTTGATTCAGAGATAAATACGCAGCAATTTTGTGAAATACAAAATTAATAGAGAAAGCTGACCTCAAGATGAGCAATGTGCAATACACCGCAAGTATACTTGCATTAGTTAAGAGAAACGTTGTTATTTTAGTTTACTCTGCTTTGATATTGAGCACACTGCTGGTTTTTTGGCAGGTCCGCAATTTCGACTTTGTCAATTATGATGACCCTGTCTATGTTTACGAAAATCCTCACGTTCTAAACGGCCTGACTAAAGACAGCATAGTTTGGGCTTTTACAAACTACTATATGGGATATTGGCAGCCGCTTACGTGGCTGTCCCTGATGGCGGATTGTCAGTTGTTTGGGTCATCTCCCGGCGGGTTTCATCTGGTAAACGTCTTTTTACATCTCGCTAATACCTTGCTGTTGTTTGCGCTCCTCAAAAAAATAACCTCCGCAATCTGGCCCAGTGCATTTGTCGCAGCTCTGTTCGCGATTCATCCGATGCACGTAGAATCGGTTGCGTGGATATCCGAACGAAAGGATGTTCTCAGCACGTTATTTTTGCTGCTCACTTTATTTGCTTATACCAGCTATGTCAAATGCGGCACGGGCTTGAAGCCCGTGCAGACACGGTCAGGATGGCCGTGCTACATAACAGCCCTTATCTTTTTTGCACTGGGCCTTATGTCAAAACCGATGCTTGTAACCTTGCCCTTTGTTCTGATTCTTCTTGATTACTGGCCGCTAAACCGTTTCCTAAATTCTAAATTCTCAATTCTCAATTCAATTATTGAAAAACTCCCATTCTTCATACTTGCCGCTGTCTCGAGCATCATCACTTTTCTGACTCAGAGGGCCGGCTCTTTAATCGTTGACATAACAACTGTTCCGCTTGCTGACCGAATTGCCAATGCTTTTTTATCTTACGCAAGATATATAGGCAAACTGTTCTGGCCGCGGAATCTGGCGGTATTTTATCCTTACGATGTTGACAGCTTTGTTTTTTGGCAGGCAGCTGCGAGTATTGTTTTACTGATTGTTATATCAGCTCTTGTGATTTATTTTGGACGGGAACGAAGGTATTTGGCGGTGGGCTGGTTCTGGTTTATCGGTACGCTTATCCCCGTTATTGGTTTTGTGAAGTTTACCGGTTCATCATATGCCGACAGGTTTACTTATATACCGTATACAGGTCTTTTCATAATGCTTGCATGGGGTTTGCCGGAACTGCTTTCAGGATGGCGGGAACGAAAAATTATCATAGGTGCGGCAGCGTCAATATTGCTTATAGCTCTGGGTACTGTCGCTTATCGGCAGGTCGGCATCTGGAAAAACAGTATTACACTGTTTTCACACGCTATCGAAGTTACGCACAACAACGCTGTTGTGCATAATTATCTGGGCAATTCATATTTCGACCTTGAGCGCTACCACGATGCTATCGAATCCAGCAGTAAGGCTATTGAAATAATGCCTGATTATGCCGAGGCGCACTATTATCTTGGTAATGCTTACGGAAAACTTGGCCATTATCAGGAAGCGGCAGAAGCTTTTAAGCAAGCCATCAGAATCAAGCCGGATTATATCGAAGCATATAATAATCTTGGTAATATCTATGTCGGTTTGGGCCGCTATCAGGAAGCAGCGGAAGCTTTTAAGCAAGCCATTAACATCAATCCGGATTATGCTGATGCATACAATAATCTTGGTAATGTCTGCCTGAGCTTGGGCCGCCGGCAGGATGCGCTCGAAAACTATAAACAGGCTATCCGTATTAAGCCGAATTGGGCTGATGCATATTTTAATCTTGGCGCCGCCTATGGCAGTATCGACAACACCGAGAAAGAAATCGACGCATACAAGCAGGCTGTTAAAATTAAGCCTGATTTTGCCGACGCATATTATAATCTTGGTTTGGCCTGCGGCATTCTCGGCCGTTATCAGGAATCAATAGATTCTTTTAAGAAGGCCGTAAGTATTGTGCCGGATTGGGCAGATGCGCACTATAATCTTGGTATTACTTATTTAATGTCCGGCGACAGGGCTTCGGCTTTCGAAACATACAAAATCTTAAAAATACTCGACGCCGGACAGGCAGAGCATCTGTATAACTTGATTTATCAGTAAATACCCCGCCGTCCGCAAATGCAGCGGTAGTATTGGATTCGGCAGCACCCAGTAGTTTTTTGATACTGCCGAAGGAATTGGGAATTACCGCTCGGTCAAAAGCGAGTCAGTTTTTTTTAGACTCATTCACTAATAATATATATAATCTCTGTCAGAATTAAATTTAGGCTTCGGCGGAGCAAAAAGCGATGTTTAACAAATTGAAGCAAATACTGGGTCATTCTTTTTTCATTTTTGCCATAGTTGGTTTTGGCGGGATGATTACGAATCTATTTATATTTTTCATTTTCGTAGATATCTTAAAATTATGGGCAAACTTAATTGCAATCGCAGCGTTTTTGATAGCCGGCACACAAAATTATTTTCTGCATCATATTTGGACGTTCAGAGAAATTATGAGCGGTGAAAAATTCTCTTTCGGCGGCTGGGTTAAATTTAATCTTACCGCGACACTGGGGCTTGTAATTAATCTTGTTGTTTTGAATATTGTATTGCACCTCTATGAGCTGCCTTACGAGGTTATTGCTCAGTTTTGCGGAGTGGCGTTCGGGACTGTTTTTAATTATTTAGGTTCACGGTATTTTGTTTTTAATAAAAAAAGCTTCCCCAAAGCAGAACCGTTGACACAATAAAAAAGCCGATTGTGCAATTTATGGCGTTTTGAGCTTCTCGATATTTATTTATTCAATTTTGCGATTGTATCACAGATAAAATCTATCTGCTCGGCTTTAAGTCCTGAACCAGATGGAAGATATAAACCTCTTTGAGCTATGTCATCGGTTACCGGATATTGTCCCGAACAGTCACAGCCGAAATCAGCCAGAGATTTTTGTCGGTGCATAGAAATAAAGAAAGGCCGGGTGTCGATGCCTTGTTCTTTTAGTTTTTGAGCGAGCGAATCACGATTAAGCCTGAAATCCTCTTCTATTAAAATAGCGTACATCCAGTAAGAATTATAAGCCCAATCTTTCTCGCAGGGCAGGGTGATGCCTTTTACCTCTTTTAATCTTTCATTATAATGATGAGCATGCTTTCTTCTTAAATTAATATATGTATCGGCTTTTTCCAATTGAGCCAGCAGAATCGCCGCGTGAACGTTGGTTAGCCTGTAATTAAAGCCTATATTATTGTGCATATATTCTCTTGGCTTATCAATAGCGAAACAAAGGTTTTTGAAATAGCGGCATTTATCAAAAAAAGCCTGATTATTTGTTAATACGGCGCCGCCCTCGCCGCAGGTAATCATTTTATTTGCAAAGAAACTAAAGCAGGCTATATCGCTGAGCGAACCGCAATTTTTACCTTTATATTTAGAGCCAATAGCCTCGGCGGCATCTTCCAGAACAACCAGATTATGCTTTTTGGCTATTGCCAGAATCGAGTCCATATCGCAGGGATGACCGTATATATGAACAGCCATAATAGCTTTTGTTTTCGCAGTGATTTTGTCTTCGATTAAATCGGGATTTATATTCCAAGTTTCTCTGTCACAATCGACAAAAACCGGTTTTGCCCCGCAGTAACAGACGGAAAAGGCGCAGGCAATCATAGTAAAAGCCGGAATAATAACCTCGTCGCCCGGCCCGATGCCTACAGCTTTTAATGCTAAGTGCAAAGCGGTTGTTCCGCTTGTTGTTAAAGTTGCGTATTTTACACCGATATATTCAGGAAATTTTTGTTCGAATTCACTGACATAGCCGCCGCCTGAGGAAATCCAATTAGATATGACCGCTTGCTTTACATATTCCAATTCATTGCCGTTTAAAAAAGGTTCACATACCGGTATCAATTTGAGTCTCCTTTTGATTCATCTGGCAGGATTCTATAAATTACAGGGTCGAAATTTTGATATATGTCCATATCGCGGCCTCGGACTACGGCAATTATCTCCCAATGTTCCGGAGGATTCAAATACCATTGAGGCATCGTGTTTCGGAACGGTTCTAACTCAAAAGCGGCTCTCGAGCCGTTGTAGAGGAGGATTCCTCTTTGAGGTTCGGGCATATCAGTCATAACATTTTTGTCAGTAATGGTCCCCATTAAGAATTTTACTTTTTCTTTCGTATAAACCTCAATAAAATCACCGCTTAAAAAATCGGTATAAACAATTTCATCTTTTTCTAATTTTAAATCTAAAAGGATTTCAGCTATTATTTTATAATCCTCCGTATGGATTTTAATCTGCCGGACTGCTTTTGTTCCGTACCAATATAGGTTCACCGCAAGCAGCGCAAAAATAATTATGACAAGAGGACTGAATTTTTTAGATACTTTTAAAAACTTTCCGAATACGGCTGCAAAGACTAAACACTGAAGGGGGACAATCATAGAAATATAACGGATATATCTGGCAATCGGTGTTCCTTCAGGAGATTGAATCCCCCATTGAATATAAGCAAGCCAGAGCCAGCATCCCAATGCTAATGCAAGAGGAAGCTTGTCTTTCATAAAGAATGTGAAAATGGTTACTATAATAAATAAATACCAGATTATGCCGAAATGCCCCTCTTCGTATAAAGGAACAACGCCGAAAACCTTGAAAAGAGTTCTCGGCAGGTAGCTTCGCTCTTTGTTGCTGGTTATAACCCGCTCTGTATCAAGAATGCATTTGAATCTGGCGAACCAAGAACCGGTTACGATTTTGAGCACCATAATTTCTATGAAAAACACAATTGCAAATCCGGCTGTTATCCATAATAGGTCTTTTATTTTAGGTCTTATTAGAAAGAGAAAAGGCAGGACTACAAATACAAAAGTCACAAAAATTTCATTGGCCAGCCATGCATATCCGAGAAACATTCCGCCGAGTACTAACAGTGCCGGTCTATGCCATCCTGTAATTTCAGGAAGCTTAGAATCAAAGAGTTTATTCTTAGCGGCGTGAAAATAGAAAAATAAGGCGGCTGCTACGCAGGTAGCCTGCTGATTGGATGGTGAAAGCTGGGTATCGAAAACAATTTGCAGCGGATATACAATCCAAAGCAAAGATGCAAAAATTGCGGGAGCTAAACCCCATAGATTTAAAGCCGTTAAAAAGACAAAAGTACAGGTTAAAAGAGAACAGATTATAGGATAGACTGCAAAGGCAGCTTCATTCATACCGAATATTTTATATAATACCGCCAGCGGCAAAACCATCCCTGAGCGAAATCCTATTTGAGTCTGTATTTGTTGAAAATTTCCCCCAGCCAAACTTCGTGCGTTATGGATGTATGTAACATCATCGTTTGTCCCGATACCGACGAAATTGAATAACCGCACTGCAAAACAGACGGCGACAAGAATCAAAAGTACGGCTAATATTTTTTTATTATTCATTTTTTATTATATCTCTGATTTTTTCTGTTTTTTAGGATTAGTATTTACGGCTGGTATTCGGGTAAAATTTTGTAAATTTTTGGGTTAAAATGCCCATACATGCAAATGTCTTTACCATGCACAGTGTAAAGTAATTCTCCTATCGGAGGAGGATTTAAGCTCCATTCGGGCATTTGAGCTCGATACTCCGGAAGAAAAACGGCATACCATGAACCATCAAGAACAAGATAACCGCTTTTCGGCAGGTCTATCTTCTTGTGGTTTACTCTCCTGATAGTTAACTCTCCTTTTGAATACAGCTTGAGAAAATTGCCGGTCATATCATCTGTATAAATCACTTCATCTTCATCTAACTGCAAATTAGTGAAAAACCTCGCGATTTCTTTGAAATCTTGGGTATGTATTCTTACGGCTCTTACGGCGGTTGAGCCTGTCCAGCCCAGATGCAGAAGCAGCAAAGCGAATAAACAAATTATAATCCTGCTGAGAATTTTGGAATAATTAGAAAGACGGTTTAATACCGCAACGATGACCAAACATTGAATCGGTGCAATCATAGATATATATCGGATATGTTTAGCTATGGGGCATCCTTTTGGCGACTGGAATCCCCATTGAAGAAATGCCATCCATAGCCAGCATCCCATCGCAAGAGCAAAAACCGTCTTTTGCTTTAGCAATAAGGCTGTGATTGTTACCACGGCAAAAAGATACCAAATTATTCCGAAATGGCCTTCATCATCCAATGGGTTCGTATTGAAGAGTTTAAACAAAGCTCTTGGGTAATACCAGTAATTAGTATTGCTTTCAACGGCTTCTTCGGTTTGAAGGATACAGCTGAATCTGGCGAACCATGAGCCGCACGCTATTTTTACTATTATCAGCTCAAGCAGCATCAGAAATATAAATCCCAAAAGTATCCATAACAGATATTTGATTTTAGGTCTGACAATAAAAAGGAAGGGCAAAATCACAAATATAATAGTAATGAAGATGGAATTGATAAGCCATCCGACTCCGAGCAATGCTCCGCAAATAAATAATAAAACAGGGGCTCTAAAAGTTAAAAAGAATTTCCTGTTTGAATTATTATTTAAATTACTGGAAATATCATCCTCATTATTATTAACCGCATAGAAGTAGAAAAATAGAATCGCTGCTACACAAGTTGCGTGCTGATTCGAAGGCGACAGCTGCGTGGCGAAAACAATCTGCAGCGGATATACAGCCCAGAGCAGACCTGCGAATACGGCGGCCTTTATACCCCATAATTTTAACGCGGTCAGGTATATTAATGAACATGTAATTAGAGAACAGATTATAGGATATAGCGAAAAGCCGACTTCGTTATATCCGAATACTTTATACAACAAAGAGAGCGGAAAAACCATTCCGAGCCGAAATCCGAGCTGGTTAAAGCCGGTTTCGATGGGATTGTCTCCCTGTGCCAATGCTCTGGCGTTTTGAATATACGCAATATCATCGTTTATTCCTATTCCGACAAAATTTACGATGCGAAGATTGAGGCATAAAAGCGCCAAGAGAAGTATCATAATTAAATGCTGATGCTTCATTTCAAGTATTTTCCTTTTTTATCCTCTCGCAATTACAGAGATGTTCCAGATATTTTCATCAACACGACAGCCTAATTTTGGAAATTCGCATATTTCCAGTACTTCAAAACCGGCCTTTTCAAGGTAGTATGTTATTTCCTGCGGGAAAAGGTATCTTACACTATGAGTTTCTTTGATTTCTTCCACAACCTTATCTTTTTCAAGAATAACCATTGTAAAATGATTGTGACAAAGATGATTGGCTGCGTCAAGTTCAGGCTCGGCTGTGCGTATTATTTTTGTCATTCCTTTTTTGACTGTTTTTGTTCGTATCGAGGGCAAAATACGCATTACAGCCAGACCATTCCAAATATCGCAGATAAAAAGCCCGCCTTTTTTAAGATGACGCTTTACATTTTTCAGAGTTTTTTCGAGGTCGTTATTGCTTGTTACATAATTTAAAACGGCAAACATACAAATAATAGAATCGAATTTCCGGGTAAATTTGAAATTTCTGATGTCACCGCGTTTTAAATTAAGTTTCATTCCTGAACTGATTATTTTATCTTTTGCCGCATTTAGCATAACCTTAGAGGCATCAATGCCGGTCATCTCATACTTTCTCAGGGACAGCGGTATTGCATGTCCGCCTGTTCCGCAGCCTAACTCGAGTATACTTTTTACTTTAATTTTGGAGTATTTACGCAGGGCCTTTTCGATGAAATCGCATTCCTGTTTATAGTTTTTATCTGCGTATAGCGCGTCATAATATTCGGCATATCTGTTAAACACATTCATTTTCAATCCCATCAAAGAGCTCCTTGTCATCTTCCACGCCTGAATACGGCCCTTGTTTCACTTCTATAATTTCGGTGTCGGAAAGCATTTTAAAACCATGGCTGCCCGCACAGAGAAAAATTGTATCGCCTTTCTTCAGCGTTCTTGAAGATATGTATTTTTTCGCAGGGGTATAAAAGTTTACTTGCAGCTTGCCTTTTTTTATGAACAAAACCTCCTGCGTCAAAGTTATTTTTTTGCGAACCTTTTTATGAAAATGAGCTTTTATCACTCCGCCTTTTTTATATATGATGTATCCGAGCTGCTGCGAAAAGCTGTTGGGGCTGAAGAAAGTTGTTCGTTCGCATTTATAATCGGCCCGAACTATTATCGCAATTAATGATTTACGGTACTTAATTTCTTCATAGCTGTCGTTTTGTTTTTTTTTCACCATAAGTCACCTTGCATCCGATTTTGTAAATATTTATATTATTTTAGAAAATCTGAGCTTTAATACGCAAAAAACATATTTAAAGCCTCTCTTGAAAAATCCGAAGATGTTAGTTGCTGTTTTAGATTGACCCTGCTGCCGAGGGATTAGTTCGTAAGGAACCTCGATAACTTTATAACCTTTTTTCAGTAAACGGTACATCATTTCAATGAAGAACTCGCCGTAATCACCTTTTAGAGGTATAGTTTTTATTACAGAACTTTTTACAGCTATAAAACCGCTCGTCCAGTCTTTGAAAGATTTGTCAAGGACGAAAGATGTGAATTTTACTATTATTGAGCTTAAAGCCGTATGAAAATGCAAAATACATTTTCCTGAATCGGTTCTTCTGTCTTTTCCTCCTTTTACATATCTTGACCCTACAGCCGCATCATAATCTTCTTCGATTATTTTATCTATTAATTCCGGGAATTTTTCCGGCGGCATAGAAAGGTCGCAATCCATCCATGCTATAATATCTCCGTTTGCTTCGTTAATTCCTCTTTGCACGGCGGAGCACAAACCTCTTTCGTCTTTTCTTACGATTAAACGAACAGCCGGATTATTTGTAAAATTTTGTTCTACTAAACCGGCTGTGCCGTCAGGGGAGTTATCGTCTATGACAATAATTTCTTTGTCCTGCGGTACGGCTTTTATGGTCCTTTCAATTAACGGAATAATGTTTCCATGTTCATTGTACGTCGGCAGAAGTATACTGATTTTTTTGTTCATTATAAAAAGTTCGAATAATTTTATTCATAAGAGCTTTTAGTGCCGGTAATTCTATAAAGGCCGTATAAATAGTTCCTGTAGTAATACTCTCTTATCAATTCATAAGTATATGAGTTTAAAATATACTGGGTAAAACCTCTTTGGACAGGATCTTCGACATTGGACCAATAATTAAAATCAACAAATACACCGCCGCGGAATTGCTGCATATAAGATTCGATGATTCCGGGATTATAGGTTCCGACCGAGGTTTGAACGGCACTTTTCTTATTTAAAAGAAAAACATTCGGGGTATGAGTGAAGATTATCGAATTTTCAGGCATTAATTTGGCAAACTCAACCGCATATTTATGACCGTTTCTTGCTTCCCATGCTTCATCGCCTTCTGCTCTTACAAAAGGTAAGAACCAACTAAAATTAAACACAATAAGCAATGCCAATATCAGCGTTATGGATCTAGCTCTGTTTTCTAAAACATTTTTTATGGCAGAAATTCCTAAACCGGCTAAAATTGCCAGCGGAGCATAAGATAATAAGGAAAATCTTATATCCTGTCCGAATTCGTAGCTGCCCGCATAGAAGAAAAGAAATATACCCCAGAATACAAGAAACCAACTAAGCAGAATTATTTTTTCTTTTATAGTTTTTTTGAACCGATAAAACAAAAGGCCTATAATCGCGAGTATAGAAAATAACAAAGGAAAAGTCTTGTTGTTTAAATAATAAATAGAGTTTACGCGAAAGTTTTCCGCGAAATAATCCATCGCAAATTTAGGCCCGTTTGCCCCCCAGCTTTCATTTTTCATCGCTTGGGTATGAATTGCAATCCCGGAAGACAGAATAAGTAAAAGAATCGCGAACATATACAATTCTTTTCGCTTCAAAATCCTCAAGTCTTTCAATAAAAATATCAGTCCGACTATAGATATTATCAAAAAGCTTTCAGGTCTGAAGCTGAAAGAGAATGCCGCTGCAGTTATAAATAAAAACAGGCTGACAGGCTTTTTGTTTCTTATATAGATTAAGCAGGACAGTATTGTCAAAGCCGCGAAAAAGCTTGTTGACGGCTCTGCAGCACAGGTGTTAAACCAGTGAAGATTTACAGGGATTAGTATATAACATAAAGACGCGAATAAGCCCGCAAAAGTATCTTTAAACAGCAAATATACTATTAGAAATATGACGACAGCCATCAACCCGTAAACAAGATTATTTAAAATAAAAATAAATAATTCATTAGTTCCGAAAATTCTGAAAACGATACTTATTAAGTAAGGAAAGGCAGGGGGCTGCTTGTTATATTCTTCCGCGATAATGCTTAATTCGTTGTTTTCATAATGCCCTTCATTACAGATTACGGCCCGTCCGCTGTGAGCGATACATTGCCCGATATTATTATAAATATCCTCATCGTAATAAATTCTATGAACCCTCGGAGCGATAAATGAAGTTGCTAACATACCGAAGACAGAAATTGATAATAAAAAAATCAGAGTTTTGCGATCGATGCCTGCGAATATTTCTTTAAGGTGTTTAAAGTTGAATATAAAAGCAAGAACAAGAAGAAAAAAATTGAACTCAAGCAGGTACACATAATAAACTGATATAAATTTATGTATGTTGGACATAGTCTTGCCTTCCAATTAGAAATACAGGTATTTAACGAAGCTATAAATATATCTGAAGAATACTTTGCGCATTTTAATATTTGATTCGCCGTATTTTCTTTTATGCTCGTGGGTCGGAACCTCAGCCATTATATAATTTTTCTTGAGTGTTTTTATAATCATTTCCTGTTCTATAGTAGTAATATTTTCCTTCAAACCAAGGTCTTTTAATACGGCCCCGCGAATAGCCCGAAAACCGTTTTGGCTGTCGCTCAGCCGAATCTTGATTCTATTCTTGAATCGGTGATTAATGCAGAACGTAATAAACGAGCTGCCTGTCAGCCGCATAAATTCATCGAAACCGCCGTGAAGCTCGCTTGAGCCGCCCAGCAGCCGCGAACCTGTAACATGGTCCGCCAACCCGTCCTGAATAGGTTTTATTAATCTTGGTATGTCCTCAGGGTCATGCGAGCAGTCAGCGTCGATGAAAACGACAATATCGTTATCTTCCACGTGTTCTGCCGCGGTTCTTATGCCGCTGCCTTTTCCCTTTCCCGGGTCAACAATCACTTTCGCGTTAAGCTCGGCTGCTATATCCCTTGTTTTATCTTTCGAGTTGCCGTCGCTGACAATAATTTTGTCGGTATATTTCTGACAGCCTTTTATTATCTCGGCGATAGAGGCCTCTTCGTTTTTGGCCGGTATTACCACACAGAGGTTTTCAATTAATGACATTTATTGCTCCTAAAAAATAAATTACTTAGAATATTCTGGTAGGCCTCACAGGGCGTCCAGCAGTGGGGGCAATTGCCCTTTTTAATTTTTTCATTTATCGAAACCGAAGTTTCATTTTTCAGAATTTTTGAAAGATTGTAATCGTTATCTCTCAAATTGCCCAGTACCACATTAAAAGCCGTACACGGATAAACATCGCCGATAGGGTCTATAAAACAGGATATTTTGCCTGATTTGCATTTATAAGGAGATTTATTAGTCAGCAGATAGCTGCGGATATTTTTAAGGTAGGAATTTTCAAGCATAATAATAGGATTTAAGGGGTTTCCGCCTTTGCTTTTTATGAACCCGTGTATTATTTCTATAATCCTGTTTTTATCAAAAGGCATAGGTTTGTTGGAATACAGTATTTCCGAAAAATGATAAATGTTCAGATGTATGTCAGAGTAGGTTAAATCAGGCAGATATTCTTTTAGTTCCGTAAACATTGTGCTGAAGCTGTCTATATTATAAGGTGAAATAGTACATCCCAAATATACCTTGACCCGTTTATTTTTCTTCAGATTTTTATATGTCTCTATTGCTCTGTCAAAGGCGTGCTCGTTGCCCCTTATATTATTATGTATATCCTTATTTCCGTCGAGGCTGACCGTTAAAACTAAATTATTAAAATCCATCGAAGCTATTTGCTCGGTAGTTTGGACGATTCTTTCGGTTAAAAACCCGTTAGTGGGATAATGAAGCATTACCAGGTTTTTAACATTCTTTTTTATGCTCTTAGTGATATCGAGCAAATCTTTCCTCAAAAATATTTCACCGCCGGTCAGGTCTATCCAGTTAAAAAAGTTATTTGTCGTGAAAAACCTGTCTATTTCTTCGAACGTCAATTCGTTCGCGGGTTCTCTGTTCCAGATGTCGCATGTTTTGCATCTGAGATTGCATTTGCTCGTAATAGCAAATGTAAGTTTGTACGGGTGCTTTAGGCTGTTAAAAGCTGACAGCATTATATTTGCCGAAAATACCGAATAGCCCTTTGTTTTTTGAAGCAGACCCATTGTATTATAAATTTATCACCAACTTTTTCGCTCGTTTATTTTATATAGCCCGAAGTTATAATTTTTATAATAATATTCTTCCAGAATCTCATACTCGAAACTGTTTAAAAGATGCTCGGTAAAAGATCTTTGCCACGCGTCATACGGTACGCCGGACCAATAGTTAAAATGAATAAATATGCCTCCGGTAAACCTGCCTTGGAGTCTTTCGACCGTACCCGGATTAAACAGCTCTGTCGAAGTCTGCAGAGCACTTTGTTTGTGTATTAGGAACATATTAGGATTATGCGTGAATATGATTGAATTTTCAGGCAGAAGCCGAAGGAATTTCATCGCGTAAAAATGGTCCATTCGGCAGGCAGCGCTTTCACCTTTTGACTGCGAGCGAACAAACGGCCAAAACCAAACAGCGTTAAAGACAACGAACAATATAAGTATTAATGAAATGCATTTAATTTTGCGTTCTAAAAGAGTCCTTATAAAAGAAATTCCCAAACCGGCAAAAATCGCAATAGGGGCATAAGATAATACGGAAAAACGCAGGCTCAGTCCCTCGTCAAGCAGATAAGTCCCCGCGTAAAAGAACAAAAAAATCGCCCAAAACGGCAGCAGCCAGCAAAGTATTATTATTTTCTCTTTTATTAATTTTTTAAACCGATAAAAGAACAAGCCGACAGCCCCCAGTACTGTAAACAGCACCGGAAACATTTTGTTATTAATATAGAACAAAGAATTTGTGCGGAAATTATGTTTAAAATACTCCATTGAAAATTTTGCCCCGCTTGCCCCCCAGCTTTGGTTTCTTGTAGCATATATATGCAGCAAAATTCCAGACGACAGGATAAGCATAACCGCCGCGCACAGGTATAGTTCTTTTCTCTTAAATACCCCGATGTCTTTGAATAAAAATATAAGGCCGATTACAAGGATTATTAAAAAGCTCTCCGGCCTGAAACTAAATGCCAATGCCGCAACTGTAGTAAATAAGAAAAGGTTAGCGGGCTTTTTGTTCCTTATATAGATTAAAGCGGTTAATATTGTCAAACCCGCGAAGAAAGTCGTTGATGGTTCTACCGCGCAGGTATTAAACCATTGCAGATTGACGGGAATAAGTACATAACATAGCGACGCCGCCAAACCCGCGAAAACGTCGTCAAAAAGCATGTGCACTATTAGAAATACCACTATCGCCATTAGACCGTAGATGAGGTTGTTATAGATAAAAGCATATAGTTCATTAGTGCCGAAAGTTCTAAAAATAACACTGAGCAAATAAGGATAAGATGCCGGCTGCTTGTTATATTCTTCTGCGAAAACCGTTAACTCGTTGTTTTCATAATATCCTTCATTGCACATCACTGCCCGTTTATGATGAGCGATGCACTGCGCAATGCTGCAATAGATATCTTCATCGTAATAAATTCGATGAATTTTCGGATTAAGCAGCCCCCAAAGCACCGCGCCGACAGCGATAGCCGCGAGCATTACCGCTTGTTTTTTAGGAATTGCCGTGAACAATTTTTTTATATATGTATAGTTAAATATTAATGCGATGATTATCAGGAAAAAGTTTACCTCAAGCAGGTAAACATAATACTTAGACAGAAAAATTGTTAAGTTGTTAGCGGGCATATGTTCAAATCGACTATTTTAAATAGGTTTCGCAATATCTAAAAATTATTGACTGAACTTCATCTTCTTCGCATTCCGTATGCGCTTCTTTTTTCTCTTACTTTTTAGTTACAATATAATTTTCTAATATTAAATATTTGGCAGGTGTTCTGGAAAAAGTGCTTAAAGCGTCTTGCGGCGAGCAAATCAGCGGTTCGCCGTGAAGATTAAAGCTCGTATTAAGCAAAACTCCGGTACCGGATAATTTTTTATATTCCAACAATAGTTTTGCGTATCTCGAGTTATAGTCTGTTATGATTTGAGGCCTGCATGAGCCGTCGATGTTCATTACGCCTTTTACTAAATGTTGCTTTTCTTTTTTCACCATATAGCCCATAGTCATAAAAGCGTTCGGCGTCCCTTTTAAATCCTCCAAAAGCGCCTTCGCGTCATCTACGAGCATCGATGGACAGAATGGCTGATACCATACCCTTTTTTTCTGTATGAGATTCAGCTCGTTTTTAATTTCTTCCGAATGCGGCGGCGCGAGTATGCTTCTGCTTCCCAATGCCCTCGGCCCGAACTCCATTCTGCCCTGAAACCATAAAACTATATTGCCCTGATGAAGAAGTTTGGCTGTTTCTTTTTCGATGTCTTCACTGTATCGAACATCGATATTTTTCAGACCGCTGTTGTCCAGAGCCTTTTTAATGTAATCATTCGAATATTCCGGGCCGAAATACACATTCTTAAACTCGTATTTCGAGATGCCGTTCAATTCGTAATTGGCAAGCATAGCGCTGCCTATAGCCAGCCCGCCGTCGCCCATATGAGGAAATACGTAAATATCCTCAACTTCGGGCAGATTCTTTACCAGCATATTGACCTTAATATTCGAACAGGTTCCTCCGCATAAGCATATTTTAGTAAGACCTGTTTCTTTAACGGCGTTTTGAATCAGCTTGGTCATATGAATTTCCAATGCCCGCTGCGCCATATACGCAAACTGCTCGGACGGATATTTCCATAAAACCTTTTTCAATTCTTTATATGTTTTAAGGCTGCTGTACTTGGTTTTGACATTTATGCCGTCGAGCTTGAAAAAATCCAGAAGAGGGTTGCTCTCATCTTCGATTTTAAGAGCATAGTTGGCCAGAGCCATAACCTTGCCTTCATCTTCAAGCTCTCTCATATTCATAAGATTGGTTACATGCTCGAAGAATATGCCGAAAGAGTTTTTGCCGGATATCGTTTTTATCCGTTCTAATTTACCGTTTTCGAATCTGCTTATCGTACCCGACAAAGCGTCGCCGATTCCGTCTATTGTAACAACCAGAGATTTATCAAAACCGCTCGTAAAAGCCGTACAGGCCGCATGGCATAAATGATGGTCGTTAAAAAATAATTGATAATTCTTAAATCCCATTTTTTCCAGTTTATTATTTAGTATGCGGGTGCTTATGCTTTTGGATATAGGGTCAAGCTGAAGCTCGGTTACTTTATACTTGATGTTCTTTTTAAACGCCAAAAGGCTCGAATAATCTTTTTTCTTTCTGCGTATCAAATAGTAATTTTCTTTTAAAGACGGGAACATTCGCCAAAGTGTCTTAGCGAATTCAGATGTCGAGACGGCTATCGCCTTGACATCTTCCTTTTTAGAGCCGGTGTATTCCAGTGCGTATTCAATGGATTTTTCAGGAAATCTTATTTCGAGTTTTCTTCGTGTAAGTCTTTCTTCGTTAATCGCGAAAAGAATGTCGCGGTCATTCAGCAGAGCCGCCCCTGAATCATGCCCGTCCCATATTCCTAAAATCAGCATTGATAATTTCCCTTTTATTAAGCTCGGAAAAATTCATCGAAAACACACGCTTGTAATCAAATTTGGTAATATTCTGACGGCCGGGTTTAAAGATACTGCCGTCAACGGCAATGCCGCCTTAAAGATTTTTACGGGGGTATTACTGCCAGTCTTTGCCATCAAATGCCTGCTTGAAAAACATACTTTCGATATTACAAAGGTCCGCCGCTAAATATATAGCATTTTCCCTGATAGTTGACAAGATATTTTATGTCTCGTTCCTAACCTATGGCAATGGTATATTTTATCCGTCTTCCAGCCGGCAGACAGGGCGGTATTGGTCCAATAGATGGTGTTTCTCCGACGTTTCCTGCACGGCGGCAAATGCGGCCGGTTTATGGATTCTGATAAGGAAATTTTGCTTAATTTTTCAGAGAAATTAAATTTTTTTTAATCTTTTGTTGAAACCGAAAGCATCAAAATAAAACCTAAATTTTATGTTTTTATGGCCGGATATAGCACTGTCTATAAATGAATTATAAACGTTACACCAAGCATTGTGCAATCATATCTAAAAGAAGCTTTTTTGGTCTTTTAATTACTTATCGCTAATCATTAAGTAAAAAAATATAACCTCAAACGGCACAATAAACCGAATAAATATTATAAAAATGAAAATTTATCACTTGACTTTTCTTGTTTTTTTTGGCAATCTCAACAATAGCTTGGAGTGATGCCCATAGGGGACATTATTCAGAAACTGAAATATTTCTTTCCAAGAAACGGAGGTGGTCGGTCACAAGTTTTTGCCCTTCCGACACATTTTCTGATGTGTCCTAACGTAGTTTAGCGTTCATTTCTAAATATTTAGTAGTACAACAGTTATGGAGAAGAATTTATGAAGAAGTTTTTATTAGTAATAGCCTTAGTATCCGTCTGCGCTATGGTCGCCCATGCAGGCAGAACCGATATCAACTGCAGCGGTACAGTGACAATTAATGCCAACAATGCGGCTTGGGTTGGCGGTCACGGCTGGAGCAGCGGTTCAACCAGAACTATATCATGGTCAGGCAGCTGCAACATGTGTCAATGGGGTATTGGTATCTATGGGTGGGGAACGAATCCTCTCGTAGAATATTACATTGGCAGAAGCGGCGGCTCTAATGCTGGTACATATAATACCAGTAAGGGCACATTCACCCTGTATACAAATAACTGTAACGGTCCGAACATTACCGGCAGCGGGTCTTTTCAACAGTACAATTGCAGCGGTAATGGCGGAAGCGGCCAAAATATGGGCGAGCACAATAGCGGCTGGAGCAGCAGAGGAAAAGGCACAAACATCGGCGGCGGCTATCAGTTAGTAGGTGGAGAGCATTATGGCGGCGGCAGCGGCACCATGACTGTCGCAACCAGCGGCGCTAACTGGGCTACAGTTTGGTGGGGTTCGGGTTCGGCTTCCATTAGCTGCGGCGGTGGCGGCGGCTCGACAACAACGACCAGCAGCAGCTCGACAAGCACCACAAGCGGTGGCGGCGGCGGCCAGAAGACCCTTGTTTTAAGGGCACGCGGAACAAACGGCAGCGAACAGGTCAATTTGAGAATTGATGGCACCACAATTGCAACATGGACATTAGGCACAAGCATGCAAAACCGCACAGCTACCACATACAACTCTGGCGGCATCAATTTGCAATTCTTCAATGATGCAAGCGGCAGAGATGTACAGGTAGATTATCTGGTGGTTAACGGTTCGACCCGTCAGGCCGAACAGCAGAGCTACAACACAGCCGTATGGCAGAATAATTCTTGCGGCGGTTC
>CAYMOE010000018.1:0-51626 GCA_964391985.1 uncultured Pirellulales bacterium | reverse complement strand
CATCGCGGCAGACTTCTATGCGCTAAAGACTCTTCGCTATCGCACAGAGCGACAAATCCAGTGCAAGCGTCAAGAAACGACTCTGTCATTCTAACACAGCGTCCAACATCGACCCTGTCATTCTGCGTAAAACGCTAAGCATCGACTCTGTCATGCTGAGTAAAACGTCGAGCAGTGACACTGTCATTCTGAGGCGACCTGTCCCGCCGAAGCCTTGGCGAAGGTGGAAGCCGAAGAATCTTTGCAGCTTAGAATTAGGCATAATTGCGAACATCGCGGCAGACTTCTATGCGCTAAAGACTCTTCGCTATCGCACAGAGCGACAAGTCTGGTACAAAAGCTTAGCCTCGAGTAAGTATCAAGCATCGAGCATCAAGTATCCAGTATCGAGTATCCAGAATCCAGCATCAAGTATCGAATCGGGGTTTTTGATACTGAAAATGCGATACGCTTATTGCTTGCTCCTCAAAAAGCTTGGCCAACATTGGCTATCTTTGGCCGTCTTTCCTATATTAATATTTATTTTATACAGGTGTTAAGATAGCATTGTTGGCCAAACTTGGCCTAAGGTGGCCAACGTTTTTGTGGTCAGTATCTGGTAATCTTACGAGCCAATACTTTTTACCATAAGCATCTTTCATCAGAGAAGATATAACCTGAAGCTGTTTCTTAGCTCTTCTTAATGTTCTTGAAGAAATTCCTTCATTTTCAGCTAATATTTCAAGCTCGGTTGAGGAAATCTCTTTTGCTGTAAGTATTTCTTTGGTTTCTTCGATTCTTTGACAGGTTCATTCTCAAAATCAAATGTTTCACGTGAAACAGAGTCTTTTCCCGATTCGCTGCAGCCGAGCAGGGTGGTACTGTTAATTCTTTTGTTCCGGCATTATTTTAATTCGAACCGAACCGCAAATTGTATTCAGCTTGGGCTTTTTCATATATAAAGCAAAAGCATTATATTAGTTATATAGAACACAAACAAGCAAATATTTTGCTTTATTTTAGATTTTCGCTGAGATATTCGCCAAAAATCGGTTTGCATTAACAAACAAAACCAAAATATTTGCAATCTGAGCACTTTTTGGTTTGACCGCAGAGGCAAATGTGGTTATATATAATGGGCTAAAAAGGAAGCCCAGAATGACTCACCAACTCAATTTGCCGAAAATCATCGGCCAAGCAATTACATTCGATGATATTCTGTTAGTTCCGGCCCGCAGCGATTTTGTTCCCAGCCAAGCCCAGACAAGCACTCAGTTGACAAACAACATTAAGATTAACATTCCGATTCTCTCGGCGGCTATGGATACTGTCACTGAAGCGACTTTGGCTATCGCGCTGGCACAAGAGGGCGGTATCGGAATAATACACAAGAATCTTTCCGTCGAAGCTCAGAAACGCGAAGTCGCCAAAGTTAAAAGGACCGAGAACGGCGTTATTCTCGACCCGGTGACATTAACTCCCGCCGACCCTGTCAGCAGAGCCAGAGATTTAATGAAAGAGCAGAACGTCTCCGGTATTCCGATTGTTGACGGTAAAAAGCTCGTAGGAATCCTGACAAGCAGAGATTTGAAGTTCCTCAAAGATTTTAATATGCGTATCAGCGAGGTAATGACCAAAAATAATCTCGTTACAGCCGCGGCTGATACGACGCTGGAGCAGGCCAAAGGGATTCTCTGCAAACATAAGGTTGAAAAGCTTCTTTTGGTTCATCCCAGCGGCGAGCTTGCGGGATTAATAACTATGCGTGACATTGACCGTGTTCAGCAGTATCCAACAGCCGCAAGAGATGACCGCGGCAGACTGCGAGTCGGAGCGGCGGTGGGGGTGAATGATTACGAGCGTATCGAAGCTTTGATTGACGCCGAAGCCGATGTGCTGGTTGTCGATACCGCTCACGGACACTCGAACAACGTTATTGATACTGTTAAGGCCATAAAGAAAAAACATAAGATAGATGTCATCGCCGGAAATATCGGAACTGCTCAGGCAGCCGAAGACTTAATAAACGCCGGTGTCAATGCTGTTAAAGTCGGTATCGGCCCCGGAGCTATATGCACAACGAGAATTATATCGGGCGTCGGAGTTCCTCAAGCTACAGCTATTATGAATTGTGCCCAAGCCGCTGATAAACACGGAATACCTGTCATAGCCGACGGCGGAATCAGACATTCGGGCGATATTACAAAAGCAATCGCGGCAGGGGCTTCGAGCGTTATGATTGGTTCGCTTTTCGCCGGATTAGCCGAAAGCCCCGGCCAGCGAGTCATATACAAAGGAAGACAATTCAAAGAATATCGCGGGATGGGTTCGTTAGGGGCAATGGTCAAAGGTTCAGCCGAACGTTACGGCCAAGCCAGCTCGACACAACAGGACAAGCTCGTTCCCGAAGGCGTGGAAGGGCGGGTGCCGTATAGAGGACATTTAAGCGAATTCGTTTATCAGCTTGTAGGAGGGTTGCGGGCAGGTATGGGATATTGCGGAACGCGGAATATCGATGAGCTTCGAACGAAAGCCCAGTTCGTAGCGATAACAGCCGCTTCGGTCAGCGAATCGCACCCGCATGATATTCAGATTATTAAAGAAGCTCCGAACTATTCTGCTTCGTTTACAATTGAAGGTTAATTCATAGCAGAGCGGCTGTGTTCTCAGCGGTGAAACTTATGAGTCATGAAACGATAGCTATCATTGATTTCGGCAGTCAGTATGTTCAGCTCATCGCCCGGCGGGTGCGCGAGCAGAATGTCTATTCGGTGATTTGCAGTGCCGATATTAGTACTGAAAAACTCGCCAAGATGAATCTCAAAGGAATCATCCTTTCCGGCGGGCCTGCATCGGTGAATCAGCAAGATGCTCCTCGATGTGACGAAAAGATATTCGAGCTTGGGGTACCGATACTCGGAATCTGTTATGGTATGCAGCTTGGATGTCAAATTCTCGGAGCCAAAATCATAGGAGCCGAAAAACGCGAATACGGCAGGACAGTACTGAAAATCACTGATACCGCAGATTTATTCGCAAATCTTCCCGAGGCGATTCAGGCTTGGGCATCTCACGGCGACCAAGTCGGTCAGCTTAGCGAGAATTTTGTCAGCCTTGCCAATACTGATAATTGCGAATTCGCCGCAGTTCGTCACAAGACTAAAAAATTCTACGGCGTGCAATTTCATCCCGAAGTTTATCATACCCCGCAGGGAACTGTAATTCTACAAAACTTCCTTTACAGCATCTGCAAGTGCAGCGGCGATTGGAAAATGAGTGATTTTGTGCAGGATGCCGTTAACAGTATTGTTAAACAGGTCGGCGATTCGACCGTAATTTGCGGCTTGAGCGGGGGGGTCGATTCGTCGGTTACGGCTTCGCTGATTCATCGGGCAATCGGTGAACAGTTAGTCTGCATCTTCGTTGATAATGGTCTTTTGCGAAAAAATGAGCTTAATCAAGTCGTTTCAACCTTCAAAGACCATTTTCACATCGATTTGCGGGTTGTTGACTGGTCGAATCAATTCCTTTCGAGGTTGAAAGGCGTTACCGACCCTCAGCAAAAACGAAAGATTATCGGACATGAGTTTATAGAAGCCTTCAAATCCCAAGCCGAGAAAATCAAAGGCGCAAAATTCCTCGCTCAGGGAACCTTGTATCCTGATGTTATCGAATCCGGTAACAAAGACGGAAATCCCGCTGCGAATATAAAGCTTCACCATAATGTCGGCGGTCTGCCGGAGCAGCTCGGATTCGAGCTTATCGAGCCTCTTAGGGATTTGTTCAAAGATGAAGTTCGGCTGGTCGGAGAGTATCTGGGTCTTCCGGAAAATATTGTCTGGCGGCATCCTTTCCCCGGACCCGGATTAGCAGTGCGAATAATCGGAGAAATTACTCCTCAGCGGCTCGAAGTTTTACGCCAAGCCGATGAAATTCTGATTGACGAGATTAAATCAGCAGGTCTTTACCGTAAAATCAGTCAGGCATTATGCGTGCTTGTTCCGATATCTACTGTCGGAGTGATGGGAGACGAAAGAAGTTATGAGGACGTTATCGCGGTGAGATGCGTTGAAACGGTCGATTTTATGACTGCCGATTTTTCGCAGATTCCATATAATGTGCTTGGTATGATTTCCAGCAGAATAATTAACGAGGTTCGAGGCGTCAATCGCGTGGTTTACGATATTTCGAGCAAACCGCCCGCGACGATTGAATGGGAATAGCTCGATGAGAAACATCGAGAAGCAAGAAATACGAATATCGAAATCCGAAATAAATTCGAATGAACTAAAATTAAATGTTAAAAACAAAATTGTTTCTCAGGTTTGCTGTTTTTTTTTGTGATATTTGAATTTAGGATTTTGGTATTGTTTCGGATTTAGGATTTCGAATTTCGGATTTTAATGCTGATGGAGCGAAAGAATGAAAAAGCTTAAACATCACGGGTTGTTATTAAGAATTTCATGCTGCGCAGTTTTGCTTCTTTCCGGTTGTGTCGAACAGCGTGAAAATACCGGCCCTAAAAGAGACTGGCTCGAAGAAACATGGAATCAGCGTCATACTTGGCCGGATAGAATCTGGGAGGATTCCAAAGATACCTTCACTCAGCAAAATAATATTATGCTGTTATCGCTGGCAGGGGGCGCCAGTATCGCGATGCACAATACAAAGGCCGATAAAAGCCTCCAGAGAAAATTTGAAACTAATCGCGTCTTCGAAGGTTTCTCAAGCGAAAGTTTAAATGTATTAGGCTGTCCGGGAACGCACTTTGCCGCAGCCGGTCTTTGGTATGCTCTGTCTGTAGATAGCAATGATGTTATGAACGAGAATCGTGCTTGGACAATGATGACGGCTTTGGCGATAAACGGCCTTGTAACCGTCGGTCTAAAAGCCGCTCGCAATAACCGCAATCCCAACGGAGACAGGTGGGCTTGGCCGAGCGGGCATACTTCGAGTTCGTTTACCGTTGCGGCTGTTCTCGATGAATTCTATGGGCCGAAGATTGGTATTCCCGCTTATGTATTAGCTTCGATGGTCGGTTATCGAATGATTGAAGAGGGCGACCACTGGGCAAGCGATGTAGTTTTCGGAGCAGCATTGGGCTGGGTTGTAGGCCACGCCGTAGCCGGAAAGCACAAACAGCTCGAACTCGCCGGGTTTAATGTCTTGCCTCTTACAAGTACGACCGACGGCGAACCGGTTTCAGGGCTATGTCTTGTTAAGCAGTTTTGAAAAATTCAACTGGGGCTCGGATTGAGGATATCTCTAAAAAAATACGACTTGTCATGCTGAGCGCAGTGAAGCATCTTTGTGTCTAAAAACAAGAGATCCTTCGGCTTGCCCCTTCGCCAAGGCTTCGGCGGTACAGGTCGCCTCAGGATGACCGTCAGATTGCTTCGTCGTTTTCCTCCTCGCAATGACACTTTTATTAATTACTTTAAGCATTTCGGACCAAACATAAGTTTAGGCAGACACAATTTTTGAAATGCCTGCAGGTAATTTAGAAAAAATTTTTCGCTGGGAGGTTAATTTGGGGTAATTTTTATTGTCAAGCAATTCTGCAATTATATACTACGCGTTGGCGAAGTAGTTTATGTTATTAAAATATAGTACAGGAGAAAAAGAGATGAACTGTCTCGTACCGAGTAAAGTGTTTCTGATTAAAGGCGTCGGCCAGCATAAATATCAGTTAAAATCGTTCGAGGAAGCTCTTCGGATGGCCGGTGTGGCTCAGCAGAACCTCGTACAGGTTTCATCTATTCTTCCGCCGGGCTGCAAAATTATAAGCAGAGAAGCCGGTTTGGCGCAATTGGTTCCGGGTTCGATTTGTTTTTGCGTCATGGCTCGGTCGGATACGGACGAACACGGAAGATTAGTCGCAGCTTCTGTCGGGCTTGCAGTTCCTAAAGACAGCAATAATTGGGGCTATCTTTCTGAAGTTCACGCACACGGTATGAATCAGGATCAAGCGGCTGATATGAGTGAAGACCTTGCAGCCGGAATGTTAGGAACAACCCTCGGTCTCGAAGTTGACGCCGATACTGCGTGGAGCGAAAAAGAACAAGTCTACAAATCCAGCGGCCTTATCATCAGAACATCGAATATTACCCAGACAGCCCGCGGCGAGCGGGGTCTATGGACGACTGTTGTGGCGATAGCGATGTTTCTTTTTGATGAGCCTGCCAAAGCTCAGAGCCTTCCGCTTTTTAACGGAAATGAGCCGGCAAATAAATCGTAAAAAATATTCGAACATCCTGATAGTTTTCTGAAAGAGCTAAAAAATGAATTTCGGCGGACTTGAATCTCTGTACACACAATATGAAAAATCCAAAGTTGTTGTTTTGCCGGTTCCTTACGATGCGACAAGTACGTGGATAAAAGGGGCTGACAGAGGGCCGGACGCTTTGCTCGATGCCTCGGCAAATATGGAGCTTTACGATATCGAAACCGACAGCGAGGTGTATCAACAAGGCATCTTTACCGATAAAGCTATAACAGAAGATTCGTCGCCGGAGAAAATGACCGAAGCTGTTAAGGCAAAAGTCGCCCAGCATATCAAAAATGAAAAATTTGTCGTTCTTATCGGCGGCGAACACTCCGTCAGCATCGGTGCGATTCAGGCTCATGTAGAAGCTTTCAAAGATATAACCATTTTACAGCTCGATGCTCACAGTGATTTGCGGGAGGAATATCACGGTTCGAAATGCAATCATGCCTGCGTTATGGCAAGGGCAAAACAAGTTGCTCCGATTATTCAGGTCGGAATCCGCAGCATGGACAGCTCTGAAAAAGAAAGCATGGACTGCGATAGAGTATTTTTCGCCGAAGACATCGTTAAAAGCAAAGATTGGATTAAACAAGTCGTCTCGAAACTCACGAAAAATGTTTATATCACAATAGATTTGGACGCGTTTGACCCGGCGATTATGCCTTCGACCGGAACGCCCGAACCGGGAGGTCTGTTTTGGTACGATGTAATAGGGCTTTTAAAAGCTGTCTGTGAAAAGAAAAATGTCGTAGGTTTGGATGTAGTCGAGCTTTGTCCGAATCAAAATAACAAAGGCCCGGATTTCTTGGCAGCCAAGCTGATTTACAAATTGCTCAGCTACAAGTTTTAATATTCTTTTAGCCAGTTGGCTGCGAGGCGTGCGAAATCATACCAGTCAACAAAACCATCGCCGCCGTAAGGCTCGATATCTGCCTGCAGCTTAGAAGCTCCATCTGCAAGCCAATAATCAAGGAACAGATTTAAATCGAGTTCGTCAATCTGGCCATACGGCTCGGCAATATCTACCGCCGGATTCCAATTAGGTTCGCCTTGGGCGGTTTGCCAAGCGTTAGCAAATATTGCGAAATCAAGCAAATTAATTTGGTTATCCTGATGGAAGTCAACATCAACTTCGAAATTAACAAAAAGCCATTCTTGTGCCAATACCGCAAGGTCTGCTTCATCGACGCCGTCCGGACAGCCGAAATCTCCGCGATACAATTCAGTAGCCAGACGCGGGTAATTCGTACCGTCTTGGCACAGCCGCCACTGAAAAATATCGAGCGGGTTACTTGGAGTCATTAATTCCCATCCGGCATTGAGATACGTCGAAGCATTTTGCATCTGGACAGTTGTTTTGCCCATTACACCAGCGGGGTCAGGGTCAAGATTTCCTAAGCCGCTTATATCGGGAGCTTCTGTTTTATCCCAGAAGCATGAAATGTATTCCCCACCCGTATCATATCCGGCGATTGTTCCTGCATCGTTATATTCAGAATTAACATAGCCGACAAAATAACAGTTTTCTATAGTACCGGAATTAAGAGCGACAATACCGCCGGCTTTATCACCGGCAGCGACGTAAACCGCGGCATAACAATTCGAAATCAGACCGCCTCTGTTTTCAGCAACAAAACCGCCGACAAAGCTAAACCCCGATACATAACCTCCGTTTATCCAGCAGTTGCTTATATTGGCGTTTTCAAGTACGCTAACCAGCAGCGACAAAAATTGTGCATCACTAATGAGTCCGACATCTATTAATCCTAAATTTTTTATATGGGCATTTGGGCCGCTTACATAACTAAATAAAGCATAATCCGAATCGTAAGTAAAATACCAAAAGTTATGAATCCGGTGTCCGCGGCCGTCAAAAACTCCCGTAAACGGATAAGAAGGATAATCACCTATGATATTATATGAATCGATGTCTGCCATATTGACATCGGACATTAGCGCAAAATGTTTGTCCCAGTCATCGACGTTCAACCCGATTTGATTAAACTGCTGGGCGGTATAGATAAGGTATGGGTCTTCGGGCGTTCCGCTGCCGCCGCCGTATTGAGAAAAACAGACGGCTGTAAAAAAATAAACAAACAGACCGCAGCACAATAAAGTTTTTGAATAGGTTTTTTTCATCCCCGTATATCACCCCGCATAAGAAGAACAAACCCCGCTTAGGTTGAAAAAGTATTGTATCATATCGGATTAATTAAATCAAGAGGTTTGTGCCTATTAGCCTGCAAATTAAGCCTTTATTTCGCGGGTCCGGTAATCTGAACGGGTACAAATTAAATTGAAAAATAATGCCGAAATGGTAAACTATCCGATGATTGTTTAATACTATACTTGCTTTTGGATTGTACTATGGAAAATTATAAGATTGAACCGGCAGTTCGGATAACAAGGCTGCCGCCGTATTTATTCGGACGTTTAAACGCATTAAAACTTGCCAAGCGACAGGCAGGGGCGGATATTATTGACCTCGGAATGGGAAATCCTATGGACCCTGCTCCGCAGATTGTTGTGGACAAACTTTGTGAAGCAGTTCAGGACCCTCGAAATCATCGATACAGTGCTTCCAGAGGTATTCCGAACCTGCGTCTGGAAATGGCGAAAAAATATGCTAAAAATTGGAACGTTCAGCTTGACCCGAATACCGAAGTTCTGGCTTGTCTGGGTTCCAAAGAAGGCTTCAGTCATATGTGTTTGGCTATGATGGGGCCGGGTGATACTGCGATTGTTCCGGACCCGGCGTTTCCGATTCATAATTATGCGGTGGCTTTGGCGGGCGGAAATGTTATCAGCGTTCCGTTAGGAACCGACCAGAAATTTATCGATAATATCGCCCATGTGATGGAGCATCTCTATCCCAAACCTAAGCTGCTGATTCTGAACTTCCCGCATAACCCGACTGCATATACGGTTGATGAAGGATTTTTCGAGCCGGTAGTTGAATTGGCCAAAAAATTCGGTGTCGCTGTTATCCATGATTTTGCCTATGGCGAAACGTGTTTTGACGGATATAAAGCTCCGAGCTTTCTTTCGGCTAAAGGAGCTAAGGATGTCGGAGTTGAATTTCTTACTTTAAGCAAGCCATACAACATGGCCGGTTTTCGTATCGGCTTTGTGGTTGGTAATAAAGAAATGGTCGATTATCTGGCGACAATAAAAGGCTATTATGATTACGGCATTTTTCAAGCTGTTCAGATAGCCGGTATTATCGCGATGCGTCACTGTGAACAAGATATCGTAAAACAAAATGAAAAATATCAGTTGCGACGCGACGTAGTTTGTGATGGTCTTGCGAGAATCGGCTGGAAAGTCGAAAAACCCAGAGCAAGTATGTTTGTCTGGGCGAGAATACCCGATGAGCATCTTAGAGGAAAAGGAACCATAGATTACGCAATGGATTTGATGGACCACGCCGAAGTAGCTGTTGCTCCGGGAAGGGCGTTCGGCGAAAACGGCGAAGGTTATGTCAGAATCGCTTTAGTGGAAAACGAACAGCGGCTTCGTCAGGCAATTAGAAATATAAGCAGATATATTAAGGAAAAACCTGTTAGAAAAGGCAAACAGTAAAACCGGTTAATTTTTAATATCCCGCTGCCGACATAAACGCCTTGATATTTTCATCGTTCACGCTCGGCGGCATACCGCCTCCGCAGGAAAGAAGCAATCCTTTTGTATCTTGAATTGAACCGAGAAGTTCTTTGACGCTGGCTTTGACTTCTTCGGCAGTGCCCGCAGCCAAAACATCTCTTGGCGGTATATTTCCGAAAAGAACCACGTTAGGCCCGACCAGTTCACGCATTTCGTTTATAGTATGGTTATGGCTGAAGTTAAAGATATTAACTCCGACATCCTCAAGTCCCGGCGCACAAACCAAACCTGAAGCGTCATTATGGAACATCCTGACTTTCGCATCGAAAGCCGCGAATGCGCGTTTCAAATAAGGCTTGGCCATAGACTCGAAATCGTCAGGCCCGACAAAACCGATGATGTCATCAAGCAGAAAGATTCCGTCTATGGAATCGAAGGAGTTTTTCTGAAGTCTTAGCCAATCAATAATGAAATCCGTTATCATCGCCAGCAGCTCGCCTGTTTGTTCCGGCTGCATTTTCAAAGCCATAAGAAATTCCGTTGTACCTATTATAAAACTGGCGAGATTAAAAGGTCCTCTCGCAACAGCGAATCGAATTTGATGGCCGTTGTCTTCTATCTGTTTGCGAAAGCTGCCCAGTCTTTTTAATACAAACGGACACAAACCATCGGTCTCTGGGTTGGGTTTGCCTAAATCGAGGATTTGCTGAATATCGCCGGGAAGTTTAACAGGAGACGGAAATTCGTTCTCAGACCAGACGCATTTCGTTCCGAAAGCAGAAGGCTCGGTACACATTCCGTACTCTGCCCAGAAACCAGGCAGAAAAATTATTTCGGGGAATTGCTTGACGGCTTTGAGATTGGCGTCGAACCATTTCTGTTCGTTTGTGAAATAATCCATTATCGAGATGCCCGCCCAGTTCGGCAGCCACGGACAATCTATGATAAATCCGACCGCAGCCGGATTAAATACTTCGCCGTCAATTACCTGTAATAATTTTTGCCATTGTTCGTTAGTCACGAGAAACCCCTTTTTTGCATAAAATTACAAAATCGATTAATAGCAGGCGATTATAAATATTAAGAGAAAATTGGCAAGATAAAACCCCGCGTCAGAACATTCCGGCGCGGGGTTGAGCAATTTTACAAATATCTCGGATAATTTTTAGAAGCGGTAAAGCATCGAGAACGATAACGAAGGAGCTTCGAGAAGGTAACCGGCTTCCTGATCGCCGAAACCGAAATTGCGTTTATTGAATCTTTGATTGAACCAGCCTAAGACGTTATGAGCATGCGCTCTAACGCTGAGATTTTCTGTTACGGCATAACCCATACCGAGATTCAGGAAAAAGCTCGGCTGATACGGCGTGCTTCCTACGTTATAAACGCCCATCCTGTCTACGTAATCTTTCTTTCCGGGAATCCCCCAATAAGTATTGAGCGAACCGTATAAATTCAGTTTTTCCGTAACATCATAACTGGCGGTAATTTTCGTAACGTGATTATGCCAATTAGCCAAGTCGTCTCCGTATCCATAAGGTTTGGCTGTGAAGAATTGGTTTGCCCCTTGGTCTTTGAGCTTCATATCAAGGAGTTTTGTATATCCGTGTGAAATTGCAATCTTTGCTTTTTCTGTTTTGTATGCAAGTTCAGCTTCGACGCCGTACAGTTGCAATTCTCCCAGCGGCGATACACCGAAACCAGTTCCTTCCCATCCGATGATATTATGACAAGAATAAAATCCTGAAACGGCATACCACCAATTTTGATTATGCTGTCTTTCCCATCTTAACTCGTAGTAGTCCATAGTTTCATAGCTGCTTTTTCGTCCGGTCTGCTCCTTGTGAAACTTCATGCTCTCGGCCATGCTTGCTCTTGTTGAGCGCTGAACGATAAATTTAATCGTATCTTTTTCGTTCGGGGTATAAACAATAGCTGCTCTCGGCGAGAACATTTCTCTTTTAACGTAACTATGCCAGTCAACTCGCCCGCCTATGAACAGTGTCCAGTAATCAGAAATTTTCCACTGGTATTCGCCCAAGACGGATATCGTATCACTCTCCCATTTGGGCATATAATCTGATTCCCATCCCCAAGCGGCTGACCCGGCCGGTGTGCCGGGATACCCTCGTGTTCTTCGTCCGAATCTTTCATGTGAGTATTCCCCGCCGACAGCTATAGAATGGTCTTCATGCGGATTCCAGTTCAAAATTACTTTGGTGTGATATTCGTCCTGTCGGTGGCTTTCAACCCACTGGTCTATATGTCTTACAAAATCTAAGGTGTCGTAGCTGAATGAATAATCGACATTAAAGGTATCTGTAACTTCGAGTCTGTTTCCTGCCCAAAGAGTCAGTTGTCTATATCCTTCGCCGGGGGGCAAGACTACGGCGGAATCAAGGTCTTCCGAATACATCGTGTAGTGATTTCCGCCTTGGGTATATCGAGTCCAGAAATTGAAATCATCTTTCATATATTGACCGTAAATTTTCATTTTTGTCTGGTCTCTAAATGACTGATTATACCCTCTTAGTTTTCCGAAGCCGACTTCTTCTCTTCCTGTGTAATTCTGTCCCTCATAAGTATAAGGTCTTCCCGGAGCGAAAGGCGCTTTTCTCGAATCTGTTCCGGGCTGCTCTGCGGCACCAGCGTATATTAATATGCCTGAATCATCCGCAAACTTTTTAGCGAATTTTGTTTCCCATGTATAAAATTCGTCGATAGCTCCGAGTCTTGTTCTGAATTCTGCGCCTTCGTAAGTTTTCGGCGAGTCTGTGATGATATTAACCACCATAAATAATGCACCGGGGCCGTACATAGCACTGCCGGGACCACGAACTACTTCGACACGGTTTATATCCCCGAGCATAGGCAAATCTCTTTCACTTATAGCTCCGTAATGAACACGGTCGTTCATAACTCGTCCGTTGACCAGCAGCAGATATTTATCATCGCGGTCGGAAATAGTACCTCTAAGGCCGAGATGCCGTGTCTCCCATACGTGCAAAGCCATTTGGAAATTAGGAACATACATATCCAATAATTCATCTAAGCTTCTGGCTCCGCTGTTTTCGATGTCCTGCTTGGTAATAATGGTCATCGCTGCAGGAGTTAGCTTGCGCTCGGTTTTGGTGAGTGTTGCCGTAGGTCTTATTTCGATTTCCATCAATTCTTCAAGAGACAAATCAAGCAAGCTGACCTTCATATCCTCTTTCTCTTTGCCTGCGGCAAGACCAAGCAAACACAAAAATGTACAGATAATTAAAAACAAACTGCTTGGATAAGCTATTTTGTTTTCAGCACATTTATTCTTTTGCCTCATTTTATATCCCCTCAAAACCCTGTTTGGTTTTGTTAATTATTTCCTTGCAAAGCTTTATGTTTAAAAGTTATTTACATTTAAGACCTGCTGTTCTATCGGCAATAAAAACCTGCTAAAAAACCTTAAAATCGCATATCGACCTCAAAATTAATTTATTTTAGGAATGGTTCTAATGGAAGATTTCAAGACGAAGTCCCATAAGGAAGCACAGGTTTGTTTTTCAGCGTAAAATATGCGTTGGAACTGTTAATATCCGCTATTTTGCGGATAATGAGTTATTAACTGTTTATTAGTGCCGCTTTGAAAATTATCGGCCTAAAATTGCGTTTTAAATGCTTCCTTGTGAAAAGGCGTTTTTCTATGTATACTAATGGGCTGCCATGTATGAATTATTGAACAAAATCGAAGGGCCTGAGAATCTTAAAGAGCTTGAAGCTTCGCAGCTAAAAGATTTGGCGAAGGAAATCCGCAGGTTTATACTTGCTTCTGTAAGCCAGACCGGCGGTCATCTTGCCAGTAATCTTGGAGTTGTCGAATTGACTTTGGCTTTGCATTATGTTTTTGATTTCGCCAAAGACAAGCTTCTCTGGGATGTCGGTCATCAATGTTACGCGCACAAAATAATAACAGGCAGAAAAGACACATTTGCCAAGCTCAGACAAGTTGACGGGCCAAGCGGGTTTCCCAATCCTTGCGAAAGTACTTACGACCAGTTTGCCGTCGGCCACGCAGGTACTGCTGTCGCAACTGCTCTTGGGATGGCGATGGGGCAGTATTGCACCGGTCAAAACGATAAAATCGTTGCCGTGGTAGGTGATGCCAGTATTGTAAACGGTGTTTCATTCGAGGGACTGAATAATCTCGGATTAGTCAAACGGCAGATGCTTATTGTTTTGAATGATAATTTTATGGCGATTGACCCCACTCAGGGAGCAGTGGCCAAATACCTTTCGAAAGTGCGTCTTAGCCAAACATATGAAGATATGCGGGTTACCTCCAAGAAGATTCTCGAACATACTCCTTTAATCGGTAAAAGTGTCGAGGAAGCTATCGAGCGGGTAAAGAAACATATTCGTATGATGCTTCCCGCAAGCCAGCTTTTCGAAAGTCTCAATATTCCTTATTTTGGCCCGGTCGACGGTCATGATGTAGCTTCGCTTATTGAAATACTAAAATCGATGTCGCATCTTAACCATCCTGCGATTCTTCATATTTACACGAAAAAGGGCGAAGGATTTACTCCTGCGGGTGATGAACCTCATAAATTTCATTCTACAGGGCCTTTTAAAATTAACGGGGACGCCATTGAACCGTCGAGCGGCAAAACAAAGAAACAGTTTACGGATTCCTTTGGTCAGCATCTGGTCGAGTTGGCTGGACAGGATAAGCGAGTAGTCGCTATTACGTCGGCTATGTGCAGCGGCACCGGACTGGAACATTTTAGGGAAAAATATCCGGATAGGTTTTTCGATGTCGGAATCGCCGAAAGTGCCGCGGTGGATATTGCAGCAGGAATGGCAAAGACCGGACTTAGGCCTGTCGTTTGCATATATTCAACATTTCTGCAGAGATGCTTTGACCAGATTTTTCAAGAGGTCGCTTTGCAGGGATTGCCGGTTGTATTCTGTATCGATAGGGCCGGATTGGTCGGAAACGACGGGCCGACCCATCACGGGCAAATGGATATCGGATTTTTGAGAATGATGCCCAATCTCATCTTAACCGCTCCTGCTGATGATGCAGAAATGAGATTAGCGCTCGAATTCGCGTTAAAACAGGAAAAGGCTGTTTGCATCAGATATCCGAAGGATTATATTCCAAAAACCGATGATAGCAGACAGGCTTGTGAAAAACCCTTTGAACTTGGAAAAGCCGTTGTGGTTAGACAGGTGGATAAGGCGGATATTGCGATTGTTAGTTATGGGGCGGTTGTGACAGAAGCGATTAATGCAGCTGATGTTTTAGCATCACAGGGAATCGAAGCCGAAGTGATAAACGCTCGATTCGCTGCTCCGATTGATGAGGAAATTATTACGGTAACAGCACGGAATAAACCTGTAATAACTGTAGAAGACCATCAGTTGGCCTGCGGGTTCGGCTCGGCTTTGCTCGAGAAGGCCGCCGAACTTGGAATCACACATCAACCGATAATTCCGCAGGCTGTTCCGAGGGCTTTCATAAAACACGATACGAGAAATAACCAGCTTATACAGGTCGGGATAAATGCCGATAATATTGTTCAAACCGCGAAAAGATTACTAAATTCCGGTGAAAATAAAAGATTTGTGAACGATAAAAAGGCAATCGGCAATATGCAGCGAAAATCTTTTGTCTGATGACAAAATGGACAACAAAGCATTAAAAAAATTCGTGATTTTTGCAGACCCGGCAAAAGGCAGTACTAAGGACGCGATAAACGATTTCCTTGATTTTGCCAAAGGCAAAGCCCAGATTATTGCCAACTGCCACATCGATAAATGCTCGATGGATTTGCTCGAGCAAAGTGATTTTGCCGTTGTATTCGGGGGAGATGGAAGCATTATATCCGCAGCCAGAACTCTGAGTCAGGCCAATATACCCGTAATAGGCGTAAACCTCGGTAAACTGGGGTTTCTGGCTGAATTCAATGTTGCTGAACTGAAAACAAATTTTGACAACATCGTTCGAGGAAATTTGAAGATTGAAAAGAGAATGATGCTCGGATGCCGTATTGTTCATAACGGCAAAGAGAAATTATTCTCTAAAGCAGTCAATGATGTTTGCATTATATCCGGCCCGCCTTTTCGGATGATTGAGTTAAAACTCATGGTTAATAATCAGCCGCTGGCAGGGTGTGTAAGCGACGGAATCATAATATCCACCCCGACCGGTTCTACGGCCTATAACCTTTCTGCCGGCGGGCCTATACTTGCCGGAAAAATGGAAGCTATGGTAATAACCCCGATTTGCCCCCATTCACTGAGCTTTAGGCCTATAGTGATAAATGCCGACAGTAAGATTGAGATTATCGGTATAAAACTCAACGACGGAAGTGCGGTTTTAATAGACGGACAATTGTCAGTGCAAATTAATACCGATGATGTGGTTATGATAGAACGCGAAAAAAGCAGCTTTTTGATAGTAAATAACCCGCTGAGAACTCAGTGGGATACTTTGGCGACCAAGTTAAGCTGGGCGGAAAAACCAAGATATAAAATGAGCTAAAAGTAATTTGCGCGCGAACCAAGCCTTTTATTTTGGTGTAGAAAATAATATGCGAGTTAGAAAAATATCAATTTTGGTAATGATTATAAGCGTTTTGTCAGGGGTTGAGCTTTTAAGTCAAACCAGTTCTGTGGGAACTAACCCTGCTTTGACAAATCCTGCTATGAGAAACCCTGTCGGACAGGGCAATATGCCCGTTACGACTTACCAAAGCGGCCTTGTCCGTTCGCCAAACCCGATAGATAACACCGCTGACCTTGTTATGTCAGGAAATATCGGCGGCGGAAGGCATTTCCGCGGTGTCTTGCCGTATAATGCTACTACTGATTTTGCAGGGAATATTCCGTCGGGAAGTCTTGATTATTTTAACAGGTATTCGTCGATTTCTGATAATTATTACCGCGGAGGCGCTACGCCTTATTATTCAAGTTCTACCGTAACGAGAATGGACCCATTGACAAACTCGGTAATGGTCCCGCCAAGCCCGAGGATAAGAGGAGTCGGACTTGATTCGATTTCCGACTTGCAGGCGGGCGGTGCACAGCAAACTTCGGCAGTTGATTTGCGAATTGCTTCGATGGGCAGAGGCCGTTTTATAAATATGCCTACATCATGGAAGATGCAGATGCTGGCAGAGCAGGAACAAACACAAGAGAATATCAATTTATTACAGCAGCAAAATCAGCAGCATTATGAACAGTTAAGCCGCGAGCTTCGTCAGGTCAGCCAAAAAGTCGAAGACCTCCAGAAAAATCTCGATGTCGAACTTCGTTCTTATGACCCGCAAGCTTTGAGGGTAGAGCCTGTCCCGATGGATGCCTCTCTGCCGGAATATTTTTCATCGGAAACTATTAAACAAAAGGATACACAGGAAAAAGATACGGATACACCGAGTACTCAGACCAGACAGCCCGATATTTATTCTCAAATGATGCAGGAATATCAGCAGCTCAATCAAGCTTACGAAGAAACTTTCGGTATGACAATCGAAGAACGGGCGCAAGAGCAAACCGGAACCGACCAATCGTTGCCGGAAGAAGAAAGAAGGCTTAGATATTCACGAAGCACAACAGGTTCGGCAAGACCGTCTCAGAGTCCTGTTTCTGAGCAGAGAAGCGTTGAAGGCCAAATGCTCGAAGCCGAGGCCAGAGTGGTTCTCGAAGAGCATAAAACCTTTGCGTCTTTTGCCGAAGACAGGTTTAATCGGTCTATGCGGGCTGCTGAAGAATATATGAAAGAGGGAAAATTTTACTTAGCAGCCGACGCCTATACGCTGGCTTCGATTTACAAACCCGAAGACCCGCTCGCTTTTGCCGGTAAAAGCCATGCCTTGTTCGCAGCCGGTGAATATATAAGCAGCGCTCTTTATTTGGCCAAATCTATCGAGATGTTCCCTGAATACGTCAATTTTAAGATTGATATTGTCTCTATGATAGGAAATGTCGATACGGTCGAAAAGAGAATTACCGATATAAACGAATGGCTGAAGATAAGCGGTGCACCGGAGCTGAATTTCCTGCTGGCGTATGTATATATGCAGCTTGACCGGCTGCCCAGAGCCCAAGAAGCAATAACAGCGGCTTATGACGGAATGCCGGAATTCGCGCCGGTTGAAATTCTGAAGAACGCCATCAATCAAAGAGCCGGAAAATAATTTTCCGTGCATTTTATATTCGGCTCTGTTTTAATTTCCTCGATGATAAAACCCAATCCTCAAAATGTGATAGAACAATTGTTTGCCGATGACGGCCCGCTCAAAAAAGCTTTACCTTCGTTCGAAGCGCGTCCCGAACAGATTCAGATGGCTGTCGCGGTAAATCAGGCGTTTCTGGATAATCACCGCCTTGCCGTAGAAGCAGGCACCGGCGTCGGAAAAAGCTTTGCTTATTTATTGCCGGCTATTAAAGCCGTCGGACACAAAAGCGGCAAAATACTCATCAGCACTTTTACTATTACCCTTCAGGAACAGCTTATCGCTAAGGACATACCTTTTTTAAGTGATTGTCTGGAAGATAATTTTACTGCATGCCTTGCAAAGGGAAGAGGCAATTATCTGTGCATGCGAAGGTTAAATTTTGCATTGCAAAAAAGCGTGCAGCTTTTCAGTGAACTGACGGATGAGCTGAATCAAATCAGAATCTGGGCCAAAACCGCACAAGACGGCTCGTTGAGCGATATGCCTTTTATCCCTTCTTCTGCGGCATGGGACAGCGTAAAAAGTGAACACGGCAACTGCGCAAATAGAAAGTGCGAATTCTTCGATAAGTGTTTCTGGCGGCGGGCGAGAAGAAGACTCGACAGTGCTGATATCATTGTCGCAAATCATGCTTTGATGTTCAGCGACCTTGTAATTAAAGACGGGGGTTTTTCGCTGCTGCCGAAATATCAATATGTAATTGTCGACGAAGCTCACAATATGGAAAGCGTTGCCCAAGACCATTTCGGAATCGATATAAGCGACCGGCGGTTATCGTATTTACTGGACAGGCTTTACAGCCATCGAACCCGCAGGGGGCTGCTGTCTTATAATTCCCAAGCTTCGGAGCTTATCGATAACATCGCAAAAATCCGAACCGACTCGCGAACATTTTTTTCTAAAATATACGACTGGTATCAGAATAATAAAGAGGAAAACTCAGGCCGCTGTTACGTCAATTTTGTCGATGATATTATTTCAGGAAACCTCAAAAAACTGCGGGCAGGCCTTGCATCTTTGGCCAATAAGACCAAAGAGCTTAATGAAAATCTCGAGTTTAACAGGTATGTCAATCTTTGCGGCGAAATACTGCTGGATTTGGATGAGTTTCTGCTTCAGAAAAAAAATGAACATATTTATTGGGTCGAGTCGGGACAGAAAAGAACATCGCCGATAAGACTGAAAAGCGCTCCGATTAATGTCGGGCCGGATATTAAAAGAACTCTTTTTGATACACATAAATCGGTAGTGCTGACCAGCGCGACGCTGAGCTGTGAAGGAACAAATAAAAAAAGCGGGTTTGGGTTCTTTGCGAACAGAATCGGTCTCGAAGATTTCGATACTTTGGCGCTCGGTTCGCCGTTCGATTATCAAAAACAGGTTACTTTATATATAGAAAAAGATTTGCCTGACCCGAACAGCGCCGAGTTTATCGAATCGGCTTCGCAGGCGGTGAAAAAATATGTCGAAATGACGCAAGGCTCGGCGTTTGTACTGTTTACCAGCTATGATATGCTCGAAAAGATTTTCGACGCCTCATCCGGCTGGTTCACAAGCAAAAATATGAATCTTCTCAGGCAGGGCGACCGATACGACCGAAGCTCTCTATTGAAAAAATTCAAAGCGATTCCTAACAGTGTTTTGTTCGGTACAGACAGTTTCTGGCAGGGGGTCGATGTCCCCGGTGCCGCGCTGACAAACGTAATAATCGTTAAGCTTCCGTTTGCCGTGCCGAATCATCCTTTAATAGCCGGAAGATTAGAGCAGATTAAACAGGCGGGCGGCAATCCGTTTTTTGATTATCAGCTTCCTTCGGCGATAATTAAATTTAAGCAGGGTTTCGGCAGGCTGATTCGAAGCAAAACCGATACGGGCATAATCGCGGTTTTGGACAACAGAATAATCAACAAGCAATACGGCCAAAGATTTTTATCCGCAGTTCCTCAATGCAAAGCGATTATAGTGTGAATCCGCCGAATATGAGGGCTGTTGGGTATGCTCGTTTAATCTAAGGCTGAATGAGGTCAAACTTTCAATTGAAAAACCATAGTTTAAAACTCGAAATGTTTTAAGTTCTAAACTATGGTTTTACAGGCCATAGATAATGACCGGCTTGCGGATTTTTCTCTTTTAATTCGACAGCTTATATGGTTACAGCTTTAAGCCGCTCTTGGACATCGACTTCTGTTTCCGCTTGTTCTCCCGGACGCATCGGAAGCGGTTCGTAAAACTGCAATGCGACTTTTCGCAGGTAGCCGCTTACATCGTCGACCCTGCATACTCTTGCAGAGCGTATGAAACTGGCCATTCCGAAGGATTCATCTGTTTCGAATTTCGGAACGCTGAACCGTGCTGTTATACTTTGCCCCGGATAAGGACAGTTCTGGTCTGCATAACAAGTGAACGCAGCCCCCCGGCTTGAAACATCGAGCATTTGTCCTTGCGTGAGCATGTGATTAAAGTCCTCGGCGAACCAGACGGGCCAATGATAACGAAGCCTTCTCTCTTTTCTTCTCTCATCAGTTTGCTGCATATTGTCGACTCCTGCAAAATATAAATGAACAGTACTGTCGGAATCGACCAAAAAACCAAGCTGCTTAATCGGCGTAGACCGAAAATAATGAGAACAAGACGGTGTTATGCTTGATTTGTGTGTTTTTGAGACGTAAGTGCGTATCGGGTGATAAAGATTTTAAAAATTTTGTGAGGCTTAAAAAATTATGTTCCTATAACTTCTTAGTCAATTCATTTACTAACCTGCAAAAAACCCGTCCCCGGTGCTCGTAATTCTCGAACATATCATAGCTGGCACAGGCGGGACTTAGCACGACGATATCCCCTTCAGAGGCGATTTTTGCGGCGGATTCGACCGCTTGTTCGAGCGAATTGCATATATAGCTGTTATTATTTCCTGCGTTTTCAACAGCCGCTTTGATTTTCGAAGCGGTTTGACCAATCAAAAAAGTATTTTTGACTTTGCGGGCTATCAAAACACCCAGTTCATCGAACGGCAGGTGTTTGTCATACCCGCCGGCAATCAAAATTACCGGTTTATCGAAAGCTTCGATAGCGGCCATTGCGCTTTCGGGCGTAGTAGATTTAGAATCGTTATACCATTTAACGCCGTTAATTTCGGCTGCGAATTGGAGTCTGTTCGCAAGAGCCTTAAAACTGTTTATTGATTTTTCAATATTTTCATCGCTAACATCGAAACATCGTGCAATCGACCTCGCCGCAGCAAGATTGGAAAGATTTATTCTTCCGGGGAGGCTGAAGCTGCTTATTATAGAATCATTTATATCGTCGGCAGAAAACATAAGACATTTTCTTCCGTTATCGTTTTTGTATTTTTCATACCAGCCGAGCGTTATATCGTTTTCAGTATTGAAAATCGAAACAGCCGGTGAAGTTTCGTCAAGTTTCTGCAATCTGAACAAATGCTCTTTGGCTTGACAGTATTTTTCGAAAGTTCCGTATCGGTCAAGATGATTAGGCAGCAAATTCGTAATCAGCGAGATTTGCGGAGCCTGTTTATGCAAAGCTAACTGTTCAATCTGAAAACTCGATAATTCCAGCACAACCAAATCATCGGATTTAATTTGAGTCAACAGCATCAATAAAGGAGCGTTACCTATGTTTCCGCTGAGCCGGACGTTACCATATTTTCGATTATTTTCAGAGCTGAGAAGATGAGCGGTAATTGAAGCTGTGGTACTTTTGCCGTTGGAGCCGGTTATGCCGATAATTTTCGCAGGGCACAAATCAAAAAAGATGCTTATCTGCGAGGTAACATAAACATTTTTTTGCAGTGCCGCCAGAACATATTTGTTTTCATTGGGTACCGCCGGATTCACTATCAAAATATCCGTCTGCTCGAAATCTTTTTCGAGATGTCCGCCGAGATGATATTCGATATTCGGATACTGCTGGAGTTTTTCCATTGAATCCCGAAGTTTTTCGATGTCCGCCGTATCCGTGATAATCACATTCGCCCCGCGTTCAGCTGCAAACATAGCCGCATCGAGACCGCCGCCGAATTGCCCCAGCCCCATTATCAGAACACGTTTGTTTTCGAAAGAATCAATAGGCATTAGTATGCTCTTTAACAATTACAGGATACATTCGATAATTTGCGCCGTTCATCTTAAGAATCATCTTGCCCTGTAAAATATCGACCGATTCAATAGTAAGATAATTTCCTTCTATCCTAAAAGTCGGGTCGAAAGGCTGATTTTCTAAAATCGCCTTTACTATTACATCTTCTGCCCGAACAGGTCTGCCGCTTCGTCTGGAAAGTTCTTTTTCATATATGCTTTTGGCTATAGCTTTGGCCAGAACCGTGATATTCAAAGCTCCCATTTTAACATTATTTATATCAATATTGAGCATGCCGCCGTTGTTGACAAAAGCATTTCCCGAAACCGAAACCAGCAAATCCACTCCGCCTGATTGAATCATCGCTCGTACATTAATCAATTCAGGCTCGAAGATAACCTGCGGAACCAAAATGCTTATTCCATCAACCTGCATCGGCCATTGCAAACGGGCTATGATGTCATTGATTCCTTCCTGAGTAACAATAAGCTCAAAAGGTTCCTGAAGCTGTGCCCCGTTATATAAATCACGAACTATAACATGCGTGAGGTATTTGCTGACCTGATTATCTATTATCGGTTCGGTAGGGACGTAATCAGCCGGTTTATGAAGAGCTAAAAATAAAATACCTGCTGCTAAAATAAGGGCCATCAAAAAAAGCCAAATCAGGTTCCTAAGCCTGAAAAGCCTCTTTCTTGGCGGCCGATTTGGCCTGCCGCTCTCAAAAATTTGTGTAAATTCACTTGTTTGCATGCAATCTCTAATTTCTGTCTTGCCGAAACCGTTTCCGGAGATTATAGTACCTGCCTGTTTCATTGAAAAGATGTTATCTTATATATAGTAATTTATTTGAGAATGCGAGGATACGAATAATGGCAAACCATTTTGCCGACAGGATTTGTGAGGCAGTAAAGAGCAAAAAAACGCCGTTGATAGTAGGTATTGACCCGGTTTACAGCAGGCTGCCCGAAGCTATTAGAAGTCATAAAGATATGAACGACGAATTCGATGCCGCTGCTGCGGTCGATGCTATTTTTACTTTTTGCAGACAGGTCAGCCATATTTTAGCTCCTTTGGTTCCTGCGGTAAAAATCAATATAGCTTTCTTCGAAAAATATCTATGGGAAGGCATCGAAACCTATTATTCGCTTATTACAGAGGCTGAGGAGCTTGGCCTTGAGATTATCGGAGATGTCAAACGGGGAGATATAGGACATACGTCTCAGATGTATGCCGATGCACATTTGCAGAATCCGGAATTGGTAGGACTTGAAGAAACAATCACGCCTGATGCGATAACTGTGAATGGTTTCGCGGGTATCGATGGCGTAAAGCCTTTTGCGGATACAGCTAACCAGCAGGGCAAGGGCATTTTTGTTTGGGTTCGTTCGAGTAACAAATCCGCAGCCGAGATTCAGAATTTTGCCGATTCTTCAGGCAAGATGATGTATGAGAAAATGGCGGATATGGTCAATGAAATCGCATGCGAACCGCAGCGTATCGGTGCGGCAGGTTACAGCGATGTCGGAATGGTGGTCGGAGGGCTTGATAAAGAAGCCGCCGCCGAGATGCGTAAAAAATATGATAAGATATTATTTCTCGTTCCCGGATTCGGTTCACAGGGAGCTTCCGCGGCTGACTGCGTAAAGTTCTGCAAATCAGACGGGACAGGCGCACTGATAAACGCTTCACGGTCGATTATTTACGCGTATGAAAAGCCTAAGTACAAAGAGGCCTATGGCGACGACTGGAAAAAATGCATCGAACAGGCGGTAGCTGACGCGAAAATCGAATTAGCCAACGCAATGTAAAATTAATTCGGGCTGTATGGTCTTAAGCGACCGTACAGCTTAAATCTATTCGAGCCTTTTCGAATGGGGCAATCGCCCGCTCTAACAAGCCAAGGCAATAAACTATTGTCAGCCCGTAGTTTGTAATAGGTACACTTGCGTTTTTAGCTTTATCGATGCGCCAGAGCATTTCTTTTCTGTTAAATACGCACGCTCCGCAGTGAATTATTAATTTGTACTCACTTATGTCTTCGGGAAAATCATGTCCCGCAAGAACATCGATGTTCAGTTTTCCGCCGACGGCTTTTTCAAGAAGATTCGGAATCTGGACCCTGCCTATATCTTCTCCGATAGGATGATGAGTGCAGGCTTCGGCGATTAATATGCTGTCTCCGTTTCGGAGTTTATCTATTGTCTTAACCGCTTGAATCATTTCGTCCAAATCACCTTTGAATCTTGCCATTAAAATAGAGAAAGTCGTTACAGGCACCGTATCGTCAACAATAGCGGCAACTTTATCGAAGACTTGGCTGTCGCATACTACCAGCGACGGCGAAACCGCTAACGAATCCATCAAATCCGCCAGCTCGGTTTCTTTGGTTATAATTGCAGCGGCGCCTTTATCGAGGATTTCCCGCATGCAGTGAACCTGAAGCATTTTTAATCGGCCTTTCGGGGCTTCGATGTCTATCGGCGTAACTAAAACCACAATATCTTTGGGTTTGACAAGGTCGGAAATTACAGGAGCCGACTCGATAAAATCATTCGGAGTAACGGCAATAACGGTTTCGCGAAGCCGGTCGATTCCCGCTCCGTTCAATGCGTTTGTGCTTACAACAAAACCCGCTCCGGCAGCAGATGCCTGCAGTTCTACGGAATTATCCTGTCTAAGGTCCTGCTTGTTAGCCGCTACGAAATGAGGAATATTACGTTTTTTGAAGATCGCCAAAAGCTCATCTTCGTAGTTCGTCCATTTATCAGTAACAAGAATCGCAAGATCTGTTCTTTCTATAACCTTATGTGTTTTGCTGATTCGTTCATTTCCGAGAGCTCCGACGTCATCGATACCGGCTGTGTCGATAAACACCACCGGCCCGATAGGTTTTAATTCCATAACCTTTTCGACAGGGTCTGTCGTTGTTCCCGCTACATCGGAAACAATAGAAACATTTTGTTTTACAAAAGCGTTAAGAAGAGAACTTTTTCCTACGTTTCTTCGACCAAAAACGCCTATATGAAGCCTAAGTCCCTTTGGTGTTTTAACCATAATACTTACCTCTTTACGAAAAGGTTATAAATCTATTAACAGCAATACGACGGATAAACGCTGTTATTTTTTAATGTTTTCTTCTATAGTTTTAAGAAGTACTTCAGGTTTTACAGGTTTTTCGAGAAAACCTTTTACCGGAAGCCAGTCCTGATCAGGCTCGAACCCGAACGGCAGATTCATTTCTCTGCGAATTCCTGTCAGCATAATAACCGGAGTATCTTTGAGATTCGCGTCTTTGTGAAGCTCTCTTGCGACATCGAATCCCTCGCTCTTTGTAGTCATCATTACATCGAGCAGGATAATATCGGGTTTTTCTTTTTTGGCCATTTCTATTCCCTGCTTTCCGTCATTGGCACTGACAACATCGTAGCCCTTTGCGTCGAGAATGTTAGAAATCGCCTCAATCAGTTCATGGTCATCATCAATCATAAGTACTTTTTTTGCCATTTCTTGTGCTCCTGAAAACTAATTATTTTTCCATTTGTTTTTTAAGCATATTCCAAAGCCTTTTTCAGCGAATCTCCTCTGGAATATTTTATCGTTCTTCCAATCGATTTTACCATTATATCCATACAAACGCCGCATTTTCCCGGTTCTTCGGTCGAACATCTTTTGTTCGGGTAAATTTCGTATAATTGTCTATATGGCAGCGGCGTAAAATTCGGCATAAGAACATTCGCACCTGCCTTTAAAGCGGTTATCCTTTCGTCTTTTCCGTTGACGCTTCCGACCGCGGTACTCGCGGGTAAATGGCTGTTACGAGTTACGATTCGCGTTATCGCAATTGTTTTCAGCGTCAGCTTAATATCACCGGTACTATTATTACACAAAACCGTATCGTGATGGGGTATAAAAGGCCCTATGCCTATCATATCAAAACGCTCTTTTTTAAAAAACAAAATATCTTCTGCAATATCGGATATCGTCTGGCCGGGAAGACCGACAAGATTTCCCGAACCGTTCTGATAACCGAGTTTTTTGAGATTTCTCGAACATTCGAGCCTGTTATCGAAACTCATCCCCGGATGAAGTTTCCGATATAAATCTTTATTTGTAGTCTCGATTTTGAGCAAATACCTATCGGCGCCGGCTTGTTTCCAGAGTTTATAATCCTCAAATTTTCTTTCGCCGACCGACAGCGTTACAGCCATATCGAAATCGGTTTTAATTATGCGAATAATATCCGCAAGCCGGCCGGCGTCAAGCTCTGCCGATTCGCCGGATTGAAGAACAACCGTCTTAATCCCCGAATCGGCTATGTGTTTTATACAGCCTAATATTTCACTGTCGCTGAAGCTGTATCGTATCAGATTTTTATTAGTTCTGTTCAGACCGCAGTAATGACAGGTATTATCGCAATTATTGGAAAACTCCACGATACCCCGAAGAAGAACCTCATCTCCGACATACTGCCGCCGAATTTCATCTGCAAAAGCAAAAAGCTCCGCCGTTTGCGATTCATCGCTTAGGTTAAGAAGATACTCGATATCCGCTCTGTCCGGCGAATCCGACGAGTAAACTCTGTTTAGAACAAATTTTAAATCGTTATTGTTCATTCGCTTTTTTTGCAGCTTTGCGATATTGGTTTATAAGTTCGATAACCGATTGCGGCGTAAGTTCACCGTGAATTTTTTCGTCAACCATCACCACCGGCGCTACTCCGCAAGCTCCGAGACATCGGGCAGGCTGAAGCGAAAAAAGTCCGTCTTCGGTTACCTGTCCCATATCGATTTTCAGCTCCTTTTTGATTGCTTCGAGAACCGCTGCGGCGCCTTTGACATAACAGGCCGTACCAAGACAAATACTGATAACGTGTTTTCCCGGCGGGTTCAGATTGAAATAATGATAAAACGTCGCCACACCCCAAATGTGTGCGGTTGGAATCTGCATCTGCTCGGCAATATCATTCATCACTTCTTTCGGAAGATAACCGTAAAGCCCCTGAGCTTTGTGAAGAACCGCAATCAGATAAGAATCACAATATTTCTTTTGTTTTACGGTATCGATAAATTCTCGCAATTCCTGCTGTTTGTCTTTTTCTGCTACTGCCATACTAATTAATCCTTTTCAAAATATGCTGATTAAAAATAAAGGTCTCTCGAACCGATGGCTGTCTTCTTGTAAAATTTAATAAACTGTCCGTATATCTCAGGCAATCGTTGCTTTATCTGCTTTATTTCTTCAGTGATTACTTTCTCACCTGCTTCTATAGTTTCAGGGCTTGCAAAATCGTCGAGCCATTCGCGGAACGTAATTACCGCGTTTAGTTTGCAGAAACATCCTTCTTTGCCTGAGCGAAGCAAATCCATTATTTTTGTTCCTGTCCTGCCGCATCGATAACCTGCAGTGCAGAAACTCGTAATATATCCGGCCTGAGCTAATTCCCTTACAACAGTATCCAGACTTCTCGTATCACCAAGTATGAACTGCTGCCTGTCGCCTTGCTGGTTTTCCCCCGAATCAGCGTAACTTCCGATTCCGATTCTGCTCGAAGCGTCGGTCTGTGTACAGCCAAGCGGCAGAATTTCTCTGCGGATTTTCGCGTTTTCTCTGGCAGTCAGAATCATTCCGGTATATGGCACGGCAAGCCTAATAACCGTAACTAATTTTCTGAAATCTTGGTCGCTGACCTGATATTTAGGATTATCTGTAAAAGGCGTATTCTCCGCAGGTTCCAATCGCGGAAAAGAAATCGTATGAGGCCCGATACCGAATTTATTTTCGAGTTCAATCGCGTGAAGCAAAAGAGCCATTACTTCGTATTTCCAGTCATACAAACCGAAAAGCACCCCAAGACCGACGTCATCTACTCCGGCTTCCATCGCGCGGTGCATACTGTAAAGCCGCCAGAGATAATCACCCTTTATTGTGTCTTTGGGGTGAAGGCTTTCATAAGTGCCGCGATGATAAGTTTCCTGAAACACCTGAAATGTCCCCAATCCGACTTCTTTGAGAATCCGCAAATCTTCGATGCTCATCGGAGCGGCATTGACGTTGACTCTTCGTATTTGTCCGATGCCTTTGTGCGTTTTAACCTTAACGTCATAAATCGCCTTTATTGTATTCGCGATATAATCCGTATCAGTCATCGGATGCTCGCCATAAACCACGATAAGCCTCTTGTGGCCGATTCTGCCGGCGAGTGTTTCGACTTCATTTTTTATCTGCTCGATGTTCAGTTTAATTCTTTTTGCGGTCTTGTTGCTCTTTCTAAAACCGCAATATAAACAGTCATTTACGCAAAGGTTGCCCATATAAAGAGGGGCAAAAGTAACAATACGGTTATCGTAAACTTTTTTCTTAACCTTTGCCGCGGCATCTTCCATTTCGCCGATAAGCTGAGGTTCGGTAACATTTAGAAGAACCGCCGTTTCAGCAGGAGTTAACGTCTGTACCGACAAAGATTTCTGCAGAATATCCCGCACTTGTCCGGAATCGGGTTTTTGATTCGCCGCAAGCTCGCGCTCGATAAGCTCATCGTCGATAAACCAGCGCCCGTCCTCAAGGTAACGGGATATCTGCTGGGGTTTAATACGCTCCCGAATCCATCGATTGAGGTCGGTTTCGTTATTATTTAATTTTATTCTTTCAGCCGTAGCCATTTTTAACGTCACTTAAAAAACTCGAACATTCTTTGAGATTATTCCTACAGGTAATTTCTTCTTATAATGAGTATGCAGCAGCTCATGCGATTTTTCACTCAAAGGTCTGCCTAAAAATTCTTTATAAAGCCTCTGTATTTCCGGGTTATCGTGGCTTCTTCTTACGGTTTTTTCTCTATCGCTGCTGTAAAGCGCCTCTGCTCTTAATTTTAATGAAGCCGTATCGAGCGGAATGATATTGGCTGTGGCATAAGGCTGACCGCCGCCGCCGATACATCCGCCGGGACATCCCATCACCTCTATGAAGTGATACCTGTCGGGTTCTTTTCGTACGATATCTAAAAGCGCGTGAGCATTTCCCAGACCATGAGCCACAGCAACCCGTATTTCCTGACCTTCTAATTCGATGCTCCCGACTTTAATACCGTCAAACCCTCTTATCGTGCTGACCTCGATATCGACGAGCGTCTCTCCGGTGTACAACTCATAAGCAGTTCTGATGGCTGCTTCCATAACACCGCCGGTTACGCCGAAAATAGTTCCGGCTCCGGACGAAAAACCGAGTGGTGCGTCGAATTCTTCCGGCTCGATATTCAAAAAGTCTATACCTGCCGATTTTATCATCCATGCTATTTCTCTTGTTACGACGACCATATCGGTAGTTCTCATACCTCTTACGTCAAGCTCCGGCCTTTGTGCTTCGTACTTTTTAGCTGTACAGCACATTACCGCGACACTTACAATTTTTTTCGGGTCGGTTTTTATCTGGTCCGCGAAATGTGTTTTAATTATAGCCGAACCCATCGACATCGGCGATTTGCATGTCGATATATTTTCAATCAGGTCAGGATAAAACTGCTCCATATATTTCATCCAAGCGCTCGAGCAGGATGTTATCATCGGCAGCTTTCCTTTTTCCTGAATTCGTTCGAGAAATTCGCTGGCTTCTTCCATAATCGTCAAATCTGCCGCAAACTGTGTATCGAAAACATAGGTAAAACCAAGTTTTCGAAGAGCAGCTGCAAGCTGACCCTCCATATTTCTTCCCGGCGGCAATCCGAACGCTTCACCTATGGCCGCCCGAACAGAAGGAGCAACCTGAGCAACTGTAATAACATCTTTGTTATTCAGTGCCGCGAATAATTCCTGTGTATAGTTCTTCTCGACAAAAGATGCCGTCGGACAAACGTTAATGCACTGTCCGCAATTAGTGCATACGCTTTCGGCGAACGGCATGTCATAAGCCGGCATAACGACTGTATGAAAACCTCTGTTTGCCTGACCAAGAGCGTTAACACCCTGAATCTCGGAGCAAATTCTAACACATCGACCGCAAAGAACGCATTTATCAGGGTCCCTTATAACCGACGGGCTGGACAAATCTTTTTCATAATGTTTGCGCTGGCCCGCGAAATGCCTGTGTCTGATACCCATTGCATAAGCGAGTCTCTGAAGCTCGCAATTTCCGTCACGTTCGCAGGTATGGCAATCTTCAGGGTGATTGTCCAGAAGCAGCTCGACAATATCTCTTCTTGCCTGACGAAGCTCTTTAGTGTTTGTATGAATCTTCATACCTTCGGCAACAGGATACGCGCAGGAAGCTACGTAATTTTTCATTCCTTCGACCTCGACGATGCAGACTCGGCAAGCTCCTTCAATAGAAAGCTTGGGATGATAGCATAATCTCGGAATTCGAAATCCGCATTGGTCCGCAGCCTGCATGATTGTCTGACCTTTTTCGACCGAGTAATTTTTACCGTTAATTGTTATAGTAATATTTTCGCTCATTTTTATTTTCCTCAGCTTTTGCTGATAGCATTGAATTTACATTTTGTAAAACACACGCCGCATTTAATGCATTTGTTCTGGTCGATAATATGTTTGTTTTTGGCTGTTCCGCTTATCGCCCCGACCGGACAGGCTCTTTTACACACGCCGCAGCCGACACAATTTTCCAAAATTAAATAAGTCAAAAGATTAGCACAAACTCCGGCTCCGCACTTTTTCTCATTTATATGTTCCTCATATTCGACTCTGAAATTTTGAATCGTACTGAGAACCGGATTCGGAGCCGATTGCCCAAGCCCGCAAAGCGAGGCTTTTTTAATCATATTTCCTAATCGTTCCAATTTTTCGATATCACCCGGCTGACCTTTGCCTTCGGTTATTCTCGTAAGAATATCGAACATTCTTTTCGTGCCTTCTCTGCAGGGTGTGCATTTCCCGCAAGATTCGTCCTGTGTAAATTCGAGGAAGAATTTTGCGATATCCACCATACAGGCATCTTCGTCGATAACTATCATGCCGCCCGAACCCATAATCGAGCCTGCCTTCGCCAGTGATTCGTAATCAACCGATGTATCAAGATAATCTTCAGGCAAACATCCGCCCGAAGGTCCGCCGGTCTGAACGGCTTTAAATTTTTTGTTGTTCGGTATTCCGCCGCCGACGTCATATATAATTTCTCTTAAGGTTGTACCCATAGGCACTTCTATTAATCCGGTGTTTACGACATTCCCTGCCAGCGCGAAGACCTTTGTGCCTTTGCTTTTTTCAGTTCCGACTGTTTTAAACCATTTTGCTCCGTCGAGAATTATCACCGGAATATTCGCCCATGTTTCCACATTGTTTATAAGAGTGGGTTTACCGAATAAACCGCTGACCGACGGATACGGCGGACGAGGCCGCGGCATTCCTCTGGCGCCTTCGATAGAATGTATAAGTGCTGTTTCTTCGCCGCATACGAACGCTCCGGCTCCGAGTCTTATCTCGATATGGAAAGAAAAATCGGAACCGAGAATATTATCTCCGAGAAATCCGTGTGCCATAGCGTCTGCTATAGCTTTTTCGAGTCTCTTAATCGCAAGCGGATACTCGGCTCGAATATATATTATTCCGTTTGTTGCTCCGATAGCATATCCGCCGATGGTCATTCCCTCGATAACCGTATGAGGGTCGCCTTCGATGGTGCTTCTGTCCATAAATGCGCCCGGGTCACCTTCGTCGGCGTTGCAGATAACATATTTTTCATCGCCGGGGACATCAGCGGTTAACTGCCATTTCAAACCGGTCGAAAAACCGGCTCCGCCGCGTCCGCGAACACCCGAAAGTTTAACTTCTTCGATAACCTGTTTAGGCGTCATGTCCGTTAAAACTTTTCCAAGAGCCTCGTACCCGCGAAGCGACAGATAATCATCTACGTTTTCAGGGTCAATGATGCCGCAGTTACGCAGTACGATTCGCATCTGCTTGCCGAAAAATTTCGCGTCGCCGAACACACGGTAAAACCGGTTATAAAGATGGTCTTCCTGTATCGCAAGACGGGCGATAGGCCTGTTTTTTAAAATGTGCTGCTCCACTATTTCAGGTATATCCTGCGGTTTGACGTTTCCGTATATCGTATAGCCCGGATTGATTACTACAATCGGACCTTTTTCGCACATGCCCAAACATCCGGAAAGATTAATCCGAACGTTTTTGGTCAGATTGTGTTTGTCGAGCTGCTCGTCGAGAACCTTGCGAAGCTCTGAGCTTGCTTTTTGAAGACAGCTCGTACCGTCGCATATTGTTATTACATATTCTCTTTTCACTTATGTTTCCTCTCTAATCGATAATCCATTCTTTAATGACTTCGCCTTTTTTCAGATGCCTTTCGATTATTTCCGCTGCCCGCTGCGGATTTATTCTGCCGTATCGCACGGGATTTTTTCCGGCTTCGATAACCTCGACGGTCGGTTCGAGATTACATCTTCCGGCACAGCCTTTCTGGCTGAGATAGACATCCATCAATCCGCCTTTTGTAACAGCGTTTTTAAAGACCTCCATTACTTCCTTAGAGCCGGCGGCTATTTCACAAGTTGCCATTCCGACATAAACCCTTTTATTCGAAAGGTATCCTTTGCCTATAATCCTTCCGACCGCTTCAGCCCGTTTCTTTTTTATGATGTCTATTGGCTTAGTCACAGTCTTAGTTCCTTTCAATCTCGAATATAAATGAATTGCCTTTTTCACGCGGCTCGACCCAGATACTGCCGCCGTGCTTCTCGATAATCTGTCTTGTTATATACAAACCCAAACCGGTACCTTTAACTTTTTTAGTTTCAGGCGTTTGAAGTCTGCTGAACTTTTTAAATAATTTTTCCTTTTGTTCTTTGGTAATCGGTACCGAGTCGTTATACACTTCAACTTTGACTTTATTTTCGTCAACGAACGATTTCAGCGATATCTCTCCGCCATCGATACCGTACTTTATTGCATTGCCGACCAGATTGTTCGCTACAACCTGCATTAAATCGGCATCAGCTAAAACCTCAATATTATCATCGAGCTTGTTATCAATCCGTATATGTCTTCTGGCCGCCGATGTCTTAAGAGCGTCTATCGCAGATTTGAAAACATCTTTATTGAGATTAATCTCTGTTTTGTGAACCTCGATGTCGCCTTTCTCGATTCTGCCGAGATTTAAAAACTTTTTGACGGTGGCGTCGAGATAATCCATATTTCGCGTAATCGAATCGAGAGCTTTTCTTTGTTTGAAATTCACCAGCCCCAAAAGCCCGTCTCGAACCGCATACGCGTTCATAATCGCCGATGCCAAAATCCCTTTTAGTTCATGTGCGACAAAACCGATTAAATCGATATAGCTTTTGTTCGCGGCTTCGAGTTTCTCGTTGGTAATCTTAAGGCTCTGTTCGCGCTCATTAAGCCTTGTCGACATTTCATTAAAAGACTTGGCAAGTTTATCGAGTTCGTCAACATCTGTGCGTTCGGCGATGGAATAACCTAAATCGCCTTCGGAAAGTTTTTTCGTAGCATTCAGCAGGCCGGACAAAAGTCTCGAAACACGTTCCGCCAGAATCAAAGACAGCACCGCCGCAAAGATTGTCGAGACCGTTACGATTGCTATAAATGCCAATAATATCCTGCGAGCAAGTATATCGAAAGGCTCTGCCAGCGTGCCTACATAAAGCATTCCTATAATATCACCATGTATATTTTTTATGGGTTCGTAGGCTGTCAAATACCACGAGTCAACCACAAACGCCCTGTCATCCCAGATATTACCCCTAACAGCAACTTCTTCGTAAACCCTTGCCGAGACCCTCGTTCCTATTGCCCGCTCGCCGGTTTCATCGACAACATTGGTCGATATTCGTGTGTCGCCCTGAAAAATTGTTACAGTTCCTATCGGCTTGGAGCGATACCGCTCGTTTCCGAAAACAAGCATCTTTATCTTGTCAACCAGCTCATAATCGCGGTTAATTATTCTGCCGCCGTAAAAAACTTTTGTAATGTTGCCCTGCTCGTCCAGAATCGGCATAGCATATTCTTTAACTGCCACAGCTTCGAGATGCGTCTTGTCCGTAGGAACAGCTTTATAGGTCGGTCTTATTTGTATTCTGGTAGCCGCAAATAACTCAGGGTCTATTTCCAAAAGTTCCGAATCAGGCATTATGCGCGTTCCGCCGACACCTTCGCCGGTTTCGAATGCAGCCTGTACAAGTACGCTCGGAATTTTATTTATATCAGCGGCATCTATCTTGCGAAGATAATGAAGCCTCATCCTCCTTCGAAGCTCGGAAATATCCTTGTCCAGATTAACAAGGTTGAATGCCGATTCGATTCGCTCAATTTCGCCGATGTAAAAACTATGAGCGGTTTTAAGGGTATCCCGCACCTGCTGCTGTGCACGGTCCAGAATATCAGCCTGTATGATATAATAACCAAGCACGCCGATAGACACGCTTAGAACGCATATCACCGCGAACATTGAGAAAAGAATACGATTTTTTAACGACCACGAACGCATTTATTTTCCTTTTTTGGCTTCTGCGCTCTCAACGAAATAGATAATGTTTTCAAGCTCTGTTACAAGATTTATATTATTAATTACACAATCAGATGTCTCACGAAGACAAATTGGAGCAAAATTAAGTATCCCCTTTATCCCTGCTGACTTCATCAGCTCCAAAACCTGCTGGGCAGCGTAATCAGGAACAGCAATAATACCAAGTTTAATTCCGTTTTTCACGATATATTCGTTCATTTGTTCTAAGGGAAGTATTGGAACAGTTCCATTCGGATTATACTTCATCGGGTCAATATCGAAACCGGCGGCTATTCGGATACTGCTTTTTTCGAATCCCTGATACCGCAGCAAAGCCTTTCCGATATTGCCGATGCCGGCTATTATGAAATCATGGAACTGGTCTTTACCGAGCGTTTTATTAAGCTGGCTAAGCAGTTCATCGACTACATATCCGCCTCGCCTGTTCCCGGAGATACCGAAAAACGAGAAATCCTTTCGAACCTGAGCAGCGGTAACGCCGGTTGCGTCAGCAAGGTTATCAGAAAAAACCCGCACGAAATTTAGCGATTTTAAACGAAGTACCGCATTTTTGTACCTTGACAATCGTAATACGCGACTTCTATTTAACATTTTTCTTCCAATCAGAACTAAAATCCGCTATAATTCTTCAGTACGATACACGCCCAATTATTTTGTGAATATAAACACTTATATATAAATCATAATCTCTATATACGAACCTGTCAAGGGAATTGTTGTGATATTTTTCACAAGTTATTTGAAAAAAACACAAAAATTATTGCTGTCAAAAAGGTTTATAGGACGTTGTTAAAATGGGGGGTATAATCATAAAGTCTTATTTTTAAAGGCTTTACTGCTGGGATAGTTTGAGTTAAAACTTCTTAACAGTCGGGGTTACCCGAAACCAGTCAAAATCGACATAACCGCCAAGCTCTTTTGTGGCGTAGCTAAACAAGCAGAATTTATTCCCTGTGAAAACAGTAAGGTTAAATTGCATTTGCATTTCATTGCCGAGCTTTGTAAAGGACTCATTGTCCAAACTATATGAAAAAGCAGCAATCCCTGTACCGGGAACCGTTTTACCTTTGTAATACATGGCTGCACCGGAGCCATAAAATGGGTCAGCTCGAAGATAGATTGTCGAAGCATTTACCGCTGCTGAATCGATAGTTTCGCCGTTATTAACCATAATGACATAATTCTGTCCGTTTATTTTCTTTATTCCAATGTATGCATATGGGTCCTGAAAAATAGCCAAGCCGGCAATATCTCCTTCTTTCATATTACTGAAATCCATTTTTGTTGCAGCAACGGTGGCGATTTTATCCGAATAGTAAGCAAATATTCTTTGGGTCAGCGTATTGCGGGCTTCGGTTAAATTTTCAACTACTTTGACAGTTTCAAGCCTCAAGTTTCCGGGACTTTTTGTCAGGGACCATTTCGAAGGTTCAGGATTATGGTTCCATCCCCACTGCATCCCTAATTCTTTGCTTTCGAATTCATCACAAGTCGGTAAAATTTTTATCGGGTATTCTTTTCCTACATCCGGTTTTTTATGTGTTAAAACCGCTTTTCCGTCAATTCCAACCATCGGCCAGCCATCCTGCCAAGTAACCGGCTGCAATGAAGGGAATCGTCCAAACGGGCCGCTGTCAGCAAAAAGCATGGTCCACCATTCTCCGGTTTGTGTTTGTATAAGAGCTCCCTGATGTATTCCATAATTCGGGCCGTCCGTGGTATCTCTGATTACGACTTTTTGTTCATAAGGCCCGTATATATTTTCTGAACGAAGCGCTACCTGAAATCCGTCCAGGCCCCCGTATGTGCAATATAGGTAATAATACTCGTTGATTTTATATACACGGGCTCCTTCAAGACCGCTGCGAATATCGCCGGTATATACCAGAACATCTTCATTTTTTGCGATGAAGTTCGAATCAAGTTCGGTGATATAAATTTTATTATAACCGTGAGCCACATAAATTTTACCGTCGTCATCGAAGAACAAACCCGGGTCATAGAATCCTCTGGGCAGATGCTTGATTTGCCAAGGTCCTTCGGCTTTATCTGCCGTACAGATAAAACCGCCTTCGTCTAACGTCATAAATAACAGATAAAATTTGCCGTTATGATGCTTTAAACTGGTTGCCCACTGGCCGCGGCCGTATCGGCTGCAGCCATCAAGGTCATAGCAGGGGCTGAAATCAAAACGCGGTACGGCATTAGCGCAAAACTCCCAGTTCACAAGGTCATAGGATTTGAGGATAGTTACGCCGGGAAAAATAAACATTGTCGTTGACACGAAGTAATAGACATCATCTACCAAGATAACATCGGGGTCTGGAAAATCCGCAGCAATCACAGGATTAGTATAGGTCCCGTCTTTGTTGTCGCTGTGCGATTTTATTTCCGCCTCATCAGTCGAAACCTGCTCATCGCTATCGCTGTATTGAGAGAATGTTGCAATATCTACAGGCTTGAAAAGGAGCTGTACAAACAAGTATAAGTCGTTTTTCCAGACTTTAAAATCGTGTCCGCCCGGCTCGATATAAAAAATATGAGGAGCATCATTTGATTTTAAATAATCGCTGGTGCGCCGGCTTATTGCAATCAGATTATCATTATCACCACAGGAAATCCAAAGCAGTTTTAGTTTATTTCTTGCTTCATTGGGGTCAGGAATTAACAATTCCGGACTTTTGGTATTGGGTGCCGCTGAGAAGCCTCCAACCCAGGCAAATTTATCCAGATTGCCTAATCCGAAATTCAATGATTGTCCGCCGCCCATAGACAGACCTGCGATTGCACGGTTTTCTCGGTCGGTATAAACCGGATAATTTTTTTCTATAAAGGGAATCAAATCATCGAGCAAATCTTTTTCAAAAGTTGCAAAGGCATCGATTTTTTCCTTGTCGAAAATATTGCCGACGGCTCTGTCATCCTTCATTGCTCTGCCGTTGGGCATAACGATAATCATTGGCTCAACTTTGTTTTCGGCGTAAAGGTTGTCTAAAATAACGTGAGGTTTGCCTCCATTGAACCACTCAGTCTCGTCACCGCCTATACCATGTAAAAGATAAAGCACGGGATATTTTTTCTCTTCTGAATATCCCGGGGGAGTATAAATGACAGCTTTACGTTCAGTGCCGACCGTTTTTGATTCGTAAGTGATGGTATCAATTTTTCCGCGGGCTATATCAGCACGCAGCTTGTCAAAACCGGGCGGAGCCTGTTTTACAACACCATTGGTGTTAGCAGGAAAACCGAACAGCAGTAAGATAAAAATCGAATAAATCAGCTTTTTCATAGTGAACCTCAATTTCTTCATTTAAATTTTTGTTAACCTCATTGGAAAAGATGCTCATATTCTAACTTAGCCTGACATTCTGTCGGGATAAGTAACATATTTTTGATAATAAGCTGTTTGGTCTTCGTATCTATAATTTTTAATTAAACATCCACCAGTCGAAATTGAACAAATTGCTGCCGTCGCCCTTGAAAACAAAATAGATATCTTGAACTGACTTTACTTCTTCTACTTTACATGACTGAACCGTCCAGTTCTGCCAGCCGCCGGTATTCTTTACTTCGCAAACACCTAACAAAGTACCATCGATACCGCCAAGACGTATTTCGATGCTGCCGCCTGCCGAATCACAAGAAACACCGGCATCGAACCCTTTGGCGCCTTTGCCGAAATCAACGCTGCGTACTTTTATGTAATCGCCGTTGCTAATATCGGTTACATAAACTCCTATTTTATTGTCGGACCCGATTTTAACTCCTTCTGACCAAGCAATTGTTTCAGCCTCAACACGAGTGTAAGGGTTTAAATTGGCAACACTATTTATTATTCCCTCTTTGGTCGGGATAATACGGGGGATTGTACCATCGGGATTGTATTCAAATTGTTCTACACATACCGAACGATTAAAACCACCGCCGCCGGGTAATGCCTCATTATGATAAAAGAAATAGGAATTCCCTTTAAAATCGATAATCGCAGGATGATTCGTAAATGCAAGTTCCGGATGCCTGCCCATAATAATTCCTCTATAAGTCCAAGGCCCGGTGGCAGATGGAGCTGTTGAATAAGCAATGTATTCAGGAATTCCTCCGGCAGCATAAATCATATAGTAGATATCACCGCGTTTATATAGCCAAGGACCCTCTTCATAATTGGTTTTGTACTTTTCATCAGCCTTTTCTCTATGCCCAAAAGCTTCAGGGGTCATCTCTACCGAAACCACTCCATTATTGCCGACACTGCGGTCAAATGATATCATGTCCTCATTTAGTTTCACATAGTATAGGGAGGGATTGCCCCAATACAAATAGGCCTGCCCGTCATCATCAATAAATACCGTCGGGTCAATATCATCCCAGATGCGATTGCTTTGAACCAGCCTTCGTCCCAATGGGTCTTTGAATGGTCCGTAAGGGCTGTCGGCAACCAATACGCCGATTCCGTCTCCATGAATAGGGCAATACAGGTAGAATTTACCGTTACGTTCGATACATTGCGGGGCCCAAGCACCGTTATCCCGTTCGGACCATTTGAAGTCCTCCAAAGATGCTGCTCTTGCGTGTGCGGTCCAGTTGACCATATCTTTTGTAGAAAACAACTGCCAGTCATACATTGTGAAGAAATTTTCCGTGGTATGTTCATCATGTGTGGTATATAAAAATAAGGTATCATTATATACCATCGGAGCAGGGTCTGCCGTGTACATGGTTTGAACCAAAGGCGATACATTGAACTGAACCAGGTTGTTATTCTCTTTATTTAACGTTATCGACTGCTGGTCAACCTCTGAAACGAACACAGGTTCTTTTTTCAATTCAATTTTGACAACCGCCTGTGCTTGCTTAAGCCCCGGTGATTCTGCAGTAATCGTGATTTGACCTGACTCATTCGGCTTGCTGCGAATAATCACCAATGCAAGGCCGTTGAAGGCTTTGCGGCGGCTGGATGAAAAGCTATTGAAATCGGTCGGGTCTCCGTTATCAGTAGCCGCAATTTCGCCGGGGCCGCTGACAGAAAAGCGAATTAAATTGTTTGCTGTCGGCACGGTAATATCGTTGCTGTCTTGAATTTTAACAGTAACAAATGATAAGTCATAACCATCAGCGCTTATAACGGAGCGGTCGGGCAGGAGAGTCATTTTGTAAGGTTTTCCGGCTGTACGCACAATATTAGTTGCCCATTGCTCACCGTCCTTGTAGGCGATAACTTTGAGTTCGCCCGGTTCATAAATTACATCGTCCCATCGCAGGCGGTATTCGTATTGCTCTTTTTTCTTTCTTCCAAGCGACCGGCCATTAAGAAACAGCTCCGCTTCGTCTCCGGAAGTAAAGACGTGGACCGGCGTAACTTGTCCGACTCGGTCGGGCCATGTCCAGTGCGGCAGAATGTGTGCCATAGGAAGTTCAGGCCGCCAATGTGACTGATATAGATAGAACCGGTCTTTTTTGAAACCGGCTAAATCGATAACTCCGAAATAGGAACTGCGAGCGGAGTAGTAAGGAGTCGGCTCGCCGAGATAATCCCACCCGCACCAGACAAATCCTCCGGCTACGTACGGATGCTTTTCCAGCGAGGCAAAAACTTTATCAGCCGATGAACCGAAATCAGCGGTATGAAGCTCATACGCACTGACGTATTGTTTTTTCGGGTCTCCGCCTAATCCGTCCTTCACAGGTGCGCTTACTCCGTCGAAGACCGGAAACAGATATGTCCCGCGGCTGCTCAGGGCGGCGGCATTCTCGCTGCTGATTATCACCTTGTCGGGAAATTTTTCGTGGAAGGCCGGGTAAAGCGGGGGCGTGGTAATACCTTTTAGTCCGGAATACGCCGGAGCGTTGCGGATTCCTTCGCCCTGATAATTCAAGCTGATAACGTCCGGCACTTTCGGCATAGGCATATCAGGCTTCGCCCAGTTCATTGCGATAGTTGTGGGGCGCGTGGTATCTTCCTGCTTGACAATATCGTGCAGTTTTTTCGCTACTGCCGCACCTTGCTCGGCGGTATATTGCTCGCCGACCTCATTTCCGATACTCCACATAATTACCGAAGGGTTATTACGGTCCCTTCGAATAAATGCCCGCATATCCGGTTCATACCAATCCGGAAAGATTAAATGAAAATCAAGCGTACGCTTTTTGCGTTCCCAGACGTCGAATATTTCGTTTACCACCAGAAAACCCATCTGGTCTGTCAGCTCCAGAAGCTCGGGTGCGGGCTGATTATGAGCCATTCGTACAGCATTACAGCCCATCTCTCGAAGTATTTCGAGTTGACGCTGCGCTGCGCGGGTATTGAATGCCGCGCCTAAAGCACCGAGGTCATGGTGCTGGTTGGCGCCTTTGATGTATATGTGCTCGTTATTAATATATATACCCTTATCCGGCTCGAAACGCAAAGAGCGTATGCCAAAGCGTGTTTCGTATTTATCTATAAGCTTTTCGTTCTGCTGCAAAATAGTTACCGCTGCGTACAGATTTGGAGTTTGTGTAGGCGGCGGCCCCCAAAGACGGGGATTTTTGAGGATTATAGAACTTTCGATTTTTGCGCTGTCGCCCGCCCCAACCGATATTTCGACGGGCTTAAAATTCCCGACGGCAGTGCCGATTTTTTGGCCTTGGGTATTCAGTTCGAAAATATCCGTCACCGCAGTGACTTGGGCATCGGTTTTTGAGTCGTTGTCAATTGTAACTTCAATATTGATTTTGGCCGAGTCTTTGGAAACATCCTGCGTTGTAACAAAAGTTCCCCACTGGCCGATGTGGACGGGGTTTGTCTTGGTCAGCCATACATTTCGATAAATGCCGCCGCCGGGATACCATCGTGACGAATTAGGCGGATTATCCAGACGAATCGCTAATAGATTCTTGCCGCCGGGCACCGCGTAAGGCGTCAAATCCAACCGCCACGAGGCATAGCCGTAGGGCCAGCCGCCGACCAATTTGCCGTTTAGCCAAACCATCGCGTATGACATCGCACCGTCGATATCGAGAAAAATCGATTTGCCTGCATCGCCCGCGGGTATATATAGTTTTTTGCGATACCACGCCACGCCGGGGCTTGGCAGACGTCCCATACTTCCGTCAACAGGGGAGTCCCAGCCTTTTTGGAAAGGCCCTTCGATTGCCCAGTCGTGCGGAAGATTTATTTTCTGCCATGAACTGTCATCGAAATCACTTTTGACGAATGGAAAATCACTGCCGGGGTTTCCTTGAGGACGGATATGCCGCTTGTTCGGGTCTTTGATAAAAGCGTTTGCGCTGGGCATAATCCAAGGCTTGAAAACCATTTGTTCTGCTCGGACTTTCACCGCTTCGGCGGGCATTTCGTCCGCAATTACTTCGCTGTCTGTGTCCTTTACTTCAGGCCGAACATCGTAAATCAAACTGTCCGGTTTTTCTTGTTCGCCGTATTTGTAAAAACTCCAGTTATCATTGATGGAAATTCGTTCGCGATGGAATTCTGCGGATGTAGTGCAGCCGCCTTGAGATACAATTGCGGCAATAGCTGCTGTCAGGAGTATTCGGACTCGAAAAATTTGCATCGTTTATCTCCTTTCAGATAACGGATTCGAAACCGCCAAAGCCGGTGAGCAAATAATTAGCGGTTTTTTAATTTAAACAAATCGAGGTCAATCGCCTCGGCCATTTTCTGATAGCCTGCCGCGTTGAGGTGCAGATGGTCGCCGCTGTCATATTCCGCTGACAATCTGTTAGGGTCTTGCGGGTCTCGCACCGCTGCGTCTAAGTCAATTACCGCATCGAACTTGCCGCTGGTTCTTATCCAATCGTTAACGGTATCGCGTACGGTTCTGTGGGCAGGGCTGTCATAAGATGACCCTGCGAAAGGCAGTATCGGTACTCCGTACGCCAAAATATTATTAGCACGGGCTTTGTCTATGAACTGCTGATATGCGGCAATTAATTTGCTTGCTGATTGACCGGCGCCGATGTCATTGACCCCGTGAAGAATAATCAGCCATCGAACTCCGGGCTGTTCGAGTACATCGTGGTCAAAACGCGCCAGTGCAGTCGGCCCAAGCCCGCCGGATACCAAGGCGTTTCCGCCTATTCCATGATTTATTACGCCGATTTTAGCTGTGCTTGGTTCTGCCTGCAGGCGATTGGCCAGATTGTCGGGCCAGCGGTTGTTTCTGTTAGTAGTCGAGCCTCTGCCGTCGGCGAGCGAATCACCCAGCGTTACAATGCATGCATAGGAATCATCGAGCAATAAATCTATTCTGCTCAGAATCCACCAATTTGCTTTTACTGCATCAGGCGTAAAATTATCAGATACTGTGTTTCCTGTTTTTATATACGAATCTGTCCTCGAGCCGGGATGCCCTGTTACGTTGGTTGATGAGGCTTCTCCGAAATGAATACTTACCGCCAGATTGCTCAGCGGTGTTACATTAAAATCTACGGCATCGGAATAAATTTCCTGCCCGGCGCTGATAGTTACCGATGGCGAACCGTCAAACGTCAGCGGCGTATCGGTAGCCGTATCTATCGCACTGCCGCCGGTTGAGACCGCTATATGCGCGGCATTAATAGTTACCGCGCCGGAAGAATACTTATTGGAAAATTGCACTCGTATTCTGCTGCCGCCTAAAGTTGCCCGAACTACCTGACGCAGAGTATTATCAGCTAAATACGGCGGGGGCGGGTTGTTGTGGGATTCGGCGAGCTGCTGGCTGCTCGCCCAAGTTCCTATCCATTGCTGCTGCGCCGAAGCGGTATGCTGCACGCAGGAAACACTCAGTATTAAAAAAATAAATCCGATAGCGAGGGTTTTTTTTAAGATGCTCATTTTTTCTCCTTGCGTTTTGAGAACAGAATTCATCGAAAAATAAAGCACTTACAAAAAGCAGCCGTTCCTGCCCAAAGCTTACTTTTTATAACCCAGCAGGTCAATTACTTACTTGAAGTTTATTTCGATTTACCCGCCAAAGGCGGATATTCGAATCCAAAATAGCGCTGGACAAACGGCAGGGTATCTATATAATAATATTATATATTATGTCATACATAAGGGGGATGTACAAGATGGCAAGAATGTTTTGAAAGGAGGAACAGATGAAAAAGAGAAGCATTTCGTGGGTTATTTTTACTGTTTGTATGATTATGTCGGTTTATTTGTGCCCGGTTTTTGCGCAAACCGCGGAGACGGTCATAGAATTTTCTGAAGATGACCTGATTTTCAGCAGTTTAGACGGGTACGATGTTGTCGAAATTGATTCTGACAGAAGTTTTCTCGATGGTATCGAAGGAGAGCCTTTTTTGCCTGTCGTAACGGCCAATGTTCTTCTGCCTGCCGGAGCAGAAGTGGTCGATGTTTATACAAAGGTGGAGCAAGAGACTGAAATTGAAGGGAAATTTTTGATTATGCCCACCCAAAAGCTTGTTCCGGTCTCCGCCAATAAAAAAACGGATTTTGTATTACCCAACTCGAAGGTATATAAAAGCGCTTCCCGCCAGCGTCAAAATGCCGTCGAAGCCGGAGCAAGAAAAATCATGCGAGGTCATTATCTCGCCCCTGTTAGAGTGCACCCTGTTGATTATATTCCTGCCGAAGGCAAGCTGATACTGCGAAACAAAATTCGCATTTATGTCGAATACACAGTAGATAAGCAAAACATCGTGAATTATCGCAAGGAGAAAAAAGATAATGTCTTTACACGCATGTTGAGTGATTCGGTTCTCAATACATCGGCAATGAGTTCGTACGATGAGCAGTTAGGCCGGGATTTTGAAATCGAAGAAAGTACAGATTTCGTTGTGATGGGTGCTCCTACTAATGTTGTTCAGTATTTAATCATTACACCGGCTCACATGGTCGATGAATTTCAGCCCCTTGCGGACTGGAAAACCAAAAAAGGTGTGCCCGCTGAAATAGTTTCGATTACTACAATTAATGCCAATTACACCGGTCCTACGCTGCAATACAGGATTAAAAGCTGTATTCGTGATTACGCACTGAACAAAGGAACAATATGGGTAGTTTTAGGTGCTGACCGTGATTATATACCGGAACAAGCTTGTTATTCTCGTGTGGGCGAAGAAGTTATATACGATATTCCTGCCGACTTGTACTATTCCGATATAGATGTTCTTAACTGGGACGGTAATGGAAATGGTATTGCCGGTGAACTGGACGACGGCGTGGATATGGGGCCGGACGTTTTTGTCGGACGAATCTCTGTCAAACAGGAAGCAGAAGTTACTAACGTTGTTAATAAAATTTTGGCATATGAAAAAAATTGTCCATCCGGCTTGGCGGACAGTATGCTGCTCGGAGGTGCCCGTCTGTGGGGATACATAGGGGGTGTTTCGGACGCCGAAGCTAAAAGTGAACGTATGTGGAATAACTACATCAAACCTCCATGGTGGGGCAGCAGGTATCGTTTTTATGATACGAATACGGATTTTCCCGGCGGTGCTTCTTACAATGTCAATCCGACCAATATCAATGCTCGAATAAATGCCGGTTGTAATTTATTCCATATGATATGTCATGGCAGTGAAACTTCATGGGGTGTCGAGGGAAGCTCATATACAACAAGCCATGTAGCCTCACTTTACAGTCCCGGTGTATATACAAACATAGCAACAATCGCGTGCTTATCAAACGCTTTTGACAGGTTTATAGGAAATTGTCTTGGCGAGGCCTTTCTAAAACAGCCCAATGGCGGGGCTGTAAGCTACATCGGCTCAAGCCGGTACGGCTGGGATTATTCCGGAACTGCTTATCCGGGTCCTTCTCTTCAATATAATCAAACTTTTTATAATTATCTTTTCAGCCAGCAATATGGATCTAATATAGGAAAGGTATTTGCACTTGCCAAGGCATCTAAACTGCCGATTTTTGGGTATGACGCTATGCACTGGCTTCAGTACAGCCTTAATCTGCTCGGTGATCCTGAAATGCCGCTTTATACAAGCGGTCCCAGTCAGTTGTCCGCAAGCCATCCGTCAACAATTTGTCCCGGACTGCAGAACTTTGTGGTATCGAGTTATCCGGGCGCCAAGGTGTGTCTGTACAAAGATAACGAGATATATATTACCGGAAGTGTGAACGGCATGGGAAAGTTTGAGACTCAAATCAACCCGCTGCCCGGTGGCGTAATGTATGTTACCGTTACAAATCCGCCCTATTATAGACCGTATGAGGGGCAAGTGATTATGGACCCGCCTCCTGCTGCTCCGACAAATTTAAATATCTACAGAGGGGTTAACTGTGCGATACTCGAATGGAATGCCAACAGCGAAAGTGATATTGCCAGTTACAATGTGTATCGAAAAGGCGGAGTTCCGGGCAACCAATTTATATTAAGAGCTAATGTTCCCTATAACTTTTACACCGATTACAGTGTAACTTATGGAACTTCATACCAATACTACGTAACCGCTGTGGATACCTGCGGCAATGAAAGTCCTAACAGTGCGATAAGATACATAACGCCTATGCCTCCTACACCACCGGCTCCGCCGGCAGGATTAGTAACAGTTGCCGGTACCGGCTCGGTCCATCTGAATTGGTACCATGATACGAGACAACCCGATTTTTGGTATTACCAAATCTGCCGTTCTACCACCCGCGGAAGCGGTTATCAAGTCGTTGCATCAGGGCCGCTGTTGAACATGCTTTATACTAATACAGGCCTTGTTAACGGAGTAACTTATTATTATGTTATCAGAGCGGTTAATAAAGCGGGTCTTGTAAGCGTTAACAGCAACGAAGCATCTGCAACGGCAGGCGTTACCGGCAGCGGAGAAGGTTTCTTTGACAGTTTTGAGGTCGGCCAGTGGAATAATATGTGGACGCAGGACTCGCAGAATGACTGGTTCCGTTCCACGCGGTATCCTATGCATGGTTCATATTGCGCGGAGGTTGATGGGCCGGCGTCCGACGCGACTTTGACTTCTGCTATTATCAATTTGCCGGGCCGTACTAATGCTTCTGTGCGTTTCTCGTGGTTTGCTGCAAATACTCTGGATGCCGGAGAATATATAGCCTTAGACATATCGACCGACGGCGGGAATACTTGGACGCAAAGAGCCCAAAAGACAGGTGGTGTGAGCAATGACCATCCTACTATCGATGTAACAGGCATTCCCAGCGGAACTTTGCGGATTAGGTTCAGGGGCAAGATGAGTCTTTCTAATGAATACGCTATCATTGACCAAATAAGAGTTGCGTCAAAATAGCGATTAGAATTTAATGTTTAAAACAAATGAAGCATAGCGGTGTTAGGCCGCTATGCTTTTATTTTTATCGAATAAACTGCCGGGATTGTCTTTTTGAGAAGGAGTAGCTGGAATTTTATAATCGTTTTTTTGTGAAGGCTCTGCCGGAGGCAGTTTTAAGATATTCTTCAAAAGCCAAAGCCCTTTTCTCATCTGCAAAAGCAACGGCTGTTTTGATTTTCCATGGAATATATTTCGATGTGTGCTTGCATTTTTTTGGTTGTGAGCTTTAAGCCGACTTTGCAAGTCGTCAGTATGTCCAATATAAAATCTTTCCGAGTTGGTTTCGGATTGCAGTATATAGACATAATGAAATTTCATATTGTCCTGCTATCTTTGCTCGATATATTAACCGGCCTGCCGAGTCGTAGTTCAGAGCTTTCATTTATAAATATTAAGTTCGTCTTCGTCACTATGGGACTTCGACGCAACAGTCTTCATTCATCGCATTTGCTCTGAACGAAGACTGGAGGCGGGGGGATTCGAACCCCCGTCCCGAGATACATCCAGTCAAGCGTCTACATGCTTAGTCATCCTATTTGCAAGCATTCGCCTCATGCAGCGCCGAAAGACAGGCTCTGCAGTCGGCTATTTCGGAATTTTTCTTAGCCCTTAGGCCCGAACAACCTTCAGGAGCAGCCTGCTATGTGACGCCCTTTCTCATCCCGCAGACAAAAACAAGAAGGACGGGTCGCCTAAATTAGGCAGCCATTCGCAACTGGTAGTTGCCAATTAAGTGTTTTAACGGATTTTTATTCAGGCCAACCGTCATCCTGAGCATGCAGCTTAACGTTCAGCTATCCGGTCGATACCGGTCGCCCCCGTATTTACTTTTAAAAGAGTTATATTCATTATACCGTCAAAAGGCATGACTTACAATAATATACGCAAAGATAGATTCGGCTGTTTGCGGTAATCTATTAATGTTTAAACCAATTCTGCGTTCTTAAGCATACTCTGACCAGCATCAGCATAACCGGCACTTCAATTAAGACGCCGACTACGGTCGCCAGAGCTGCGCCGGAGGATAATCCGAAAAGCATAGTCGCAGTTGCAATGGCTACCTCGAAATGATTCGAAGCTCCTATCATAGCTGAAGGCGCGGCATCTTCGTATGAGAATTTCAGCAGTTTTGCCAATGCGTATGTAACTGCGAAAATCAGTACTGTCTGAATAAATAAAGGGACGGCTATCCATAGAATTGTAAGGGGATTATTCAGAATCGTTTCGCCTTTAAACGAAAACAGCAAAACTAATGTCCCCAAAAGGGCAATAATTGATACGGGCGTAAGAATATGCAGAAACTTCGATTTGAACCACGCGATACCTTTGGCTTGGATAATCCACTTTCGCGAGAAGTATCCGGCTATCAGCGGCAAAGCTACATAAATTCCGATGGACAGCAGCAAAGCCTGCCAAGGTACGGGCATTTGATTGATTCCCAGCAGCCAGCCTCCGAGCAGCCCGTACATCACAAGCATTGTCAGCGAGTTAATCGCAACCATTACAAGAGTATGTCCTTGATTTGCTTTTGAAAGATACCCCCACATCAGAACCATTGCGGTGCACGGAGCTATTCCAAGAAGAATTGCGCCTGATATATAAGAGCGGAACAATTCGACCTCTGTTCCGTCTTTTACAATTTCAGTTCCGGGAATAAATCCTCTAAAAACAACTCCGAGAAAGAACCACGCGATAGCAAACATTGTGAAAGGTTTAATGCCCCAGTTTACAATCAGCGTCAGAAGAACAGGTTTCGGACTTTTGCCTGCTTTGACAACTTCGGCAAAGTCAATTTTGACCATAATCGGATACATCATAAAAAACAGTGCGATTGCAATCGGAATCGAAACCACCGGTGCCCCGTTTACAACAATCGCCATCGAGTCAAGCGCATGCGCCAAGCCCGGCGCGAGTTTGCCGAGAATAATCCCGCCTATAATGCAAAGTGCTACCCATACTGTCAGGTATCTTTCGAAAACGTTTAGGCTTTTTGTGTTTAATTTTTCTGTCATATTTTCTAACCTATGATTCCGAGCGTGTAAGCAAAGGTGAAGAACATTCCGACGACAAGGAAAATAATTCCTGTGATTTTTCTGGCGACAGCCTCGAATTGCGTAACTTTCTGAAAGGCTTTTGCAAGTGAATTTGCCCCCAGAGCTATGAGCACACCGAACGCAAAAACGGGAATCGCAGTTCCAGCTCCGTAAACAAGCGGCAAAATAAAACCTGATGAATGCTGTATCGATAACGGTATCAGGCTTCCGAAAAACAAGGCTGCCGATACCGGACAAAACGAAAGAGCGAATATAATTCCCAGAAACAATGCTCCTGCGAGACCGAATTTTTCAGCGCGGTTTTGCGCCCACTGCCCTATGGAACTGCCTTTGGTATTAAACCGCAGTAAATCTAAAAGAATCATAGCTACGAGAATCAAAATCGGGCCTAATAATTTGTACATATATTTCTGAAGCCATTGAGAAACCTGCGGCATAGACAAAAGGCTGTTGACTAAAATAATACCCAGAGCGATATAAACTATCGTCCTGCCTATTGTATAAAGCAAGCCTGTCCAGAAGACATATCCGGGCTTGTCGATTTTACGTCCTATGAAGGATATCGCGGCGATATTAGTTGCCAGCGGGCAGGGACTTATCGAAGTAAGTATTCCAAGCCATAAAGCCCCCGCTAAAGAAATCAGCCATTCACTCATAATTTTGATTCCTCAGTAAATTCCAAAACGCTTTCATGAATGTATTTAATGTAATCCTCTTTGCTGCGGACTTTCTGCCAAATCTGGTCGAGGTTTCGCCATTCTACCTGCTGCCCGTTTTGCCTTTTAGAAAGCACAACTGATTTTGTAACAAGGCTGTAATCTTGTATGAAGTGTCTGTTCTCGGCTCTGTCCACATTTATTTCACTCCAGATGATTTCTCCGGAAGCAAGCTCTTTTTCGAAATATGTATCCAAAGCTTCTTTTGCATAATTCTGCAGCCGCTGACAGGTTACACAACGCATATCTCCATGGAAGTAATAAACAATGATTTGGGTTTTATGTTCTGCTTGAGCAGAATCATTAGATTCGGCGGATACTTCTGATTCCGGCGGATTTATCCGGTCTTGGGAAGGTTCTGTTTTACTTTCTTTAGCTATCATAAACACAATGCTGCCGGCTATAAACACAAGCAGCAAAATGGTTACAATTTTTTTGGCTTTCATTGTTTAGTCCTTAAATTTTTACTTTTTTACTATGCGAAGAATAATATGAATTGTCATTCTTAATCCCGACTTGTCGGGATGAAGAATCTTGCTTAGAATCAGAGATTCTTCGGCTGCGCCTCAGAATGACAGAGAGCATTTTCTCCATAACAATTTTATCCCAATAATTTTTTAATTTCTTCAGGACTCGGCACTTTGCCGACAAATTTCACCTGTCCGTCAATTGCCAGTGCCGGCGTCATCATAATCCCGAATTTCATAATATCGTTAATATCAGTAACTTTTTCGATATCACATTCGACGCCTGCTTGTTTAGCGGCAATCTCGGCGTTTTCAGCGAGTTTTTTGCACTTCGGACAGCCGGTTCCGAGTATCTGAATCTTTTTCATTTTATTTTTCCTTATCTTCGTAAAAACGGTTATCTGCTTTGGTGTTTTCATCCCAGACTTTGTCGAGCCAGCCGCAGTGTTTGACCTTGAACACATCAGCTTTTGTAATATAGGGCTTAATATCCAGCAGCGGCGTCTGGTCGAGAATGTCTAATTCTGCGATATACAAATGGCATCCGTCTCTTCGCAGAAGTTTTACGCACGATAATCCTATCGGATTCGGTCTTGACGGAGCACGGGTCGCGAAAACACCTCTTTGCACGGTGTCGAGATACGGTTTAACTAAAAGTTTCGCAGGAGCAGCCTTGTCAATCCAAAACAAAAGCCAGATTCTATCGAAACCTTCGATATCTTTTAAACCATCCGCATATTCGGGAAAAATTTCAACTATGCCCTGACTTTCTTTAGCCAATCCCGCCTGAATCGGTGTGCCTTGGGCAGTTTTGAAAGGTGAATGAATAATTCCTATCGGTTTAAATTCCATTTTATTTTTCCGTTAAAAAAATGTTCCAAAAATTATTCCGGAAATTGTCGCCATAACAATTACCAGCAATACAAAAACGATTGTTTTCTGTGTCCCTATAACCGAACGAATAACGAGCATATTCGGCAGACTCAAAGCCGGCCCTGCCAAAAGCAGAGACAATGCCGGCCCTTTTCCCATACCTGAGCCGATTAGCCCCTGCACTATTGGAACTTCCGTAAGCGTTGCGAAATACATAAATGCCCCCGCGACAGAGGCAAACAGATTTGCCCTAATCGAATTTCCGCCCAGAGCTTTTTGTACCCATTCGGACGGAATCAGCCCCTCATTTTCTGGTCTGCCCAAAAGCAGTCCCGCAGTCAGAACACCTAAAAATAAAAGCGGCAGTATCTGTTTGGCGAATCCCCAAGTCGATTCGAGCCATTGGCCCAGCTCGTCTTTTTTAAACCACATCGCAAGCATAACAATCAATGCAGCGAAAAATATTGCTGTTATCAGCCACTTGACCGAATGTATGTAAAACCAAAGGCCTGTTTGCGAATCCGGCTTGGCCCAGTTGGCGAAAACCAATATTCCGACCATGCTCGCAAAATAAAATCCATTTT
>CAYMOE010000017.1:0-60445 GCA_964391985.1 uncultured Pirellulales bacterium | reverse complement strand
TAATGGAAGCCGAACCCGAACCCCACCAAACTGTACCCCAGTTAGCGCCGCTGACCGAGGCAGTAAAGGTGCCGTTGCCGCCGCCATAATTCTCGCCAGCTACTATCTGGTAGCCGCCGCCCATGTTTGTACCTCTGCCTAAATTACTCCAGCCGCTATTGTGCTGGCTCATATTTTGGCCGCTTGAGCCATTGCCGCTGGCATTGTACTGTTGAAAAGAACCGCTGCCGGTAATGTTAGGGCCGTTACAGTTATTCGTATAAAGGGTGAAATTTCCTTTACTGGTACTGTATGAGCCTCTGTTAGTTCCGCCGCCTCTGCCGATGTAATATTCTACGAGAGGGTTCGTCCCCCATCCATAAATGGCAGGGCCAAATTGACACATGTTGCAGCTGGCTGACCATGATATAGTTCTGCCCGAGCCGCTGCTCCAGCCGTGACCACCAACCCAAGCCGCATTGGTGGCTCTAATTGTCACCGTACCGCTGCAGCTGATATCGGTTCTGCCTGCATTGGCGACCATGGCGCAGACGGCTACTAAAGCTATTACTAATAAAAACTTCTTCATAAATTCTTCTCCATAACTGTTGGATTGACAATAACTTATGATTTGAAAGACAGGTGAAATTAGACGTTAAAAAGTGTCTTTCATACGCATTTTTTATGCCGAGACACCTCCATTCTCCGGAATTATTACGCTTCCGAGCAACGTCCCCCGCAAATTATTAACAAGACACTAACCTAAATTAGAAAATACCATTTTTCGGAAATTTTGTCAATAGGCAAGCGTTAATTTTTTGGTTTTATAAAGTTTATAACGGCAGTTTTGGAATCGCCGAAGGCGATATTGAAAACTTTAATAAATAAAGCGGAAAAACAAGAAATTTATAAGGCCTGCACAAAGCTTAGTGCATTAATTATGAGCGGTTTATTTAATTTGTGTTGTGCGGGTTGTGTATAAGCTCGTATTCAAAACAGGGACACATAATAGTGTTTTTTGGTGTGTAAAATTTTTTTATTTTTATAAAAAATTTTCGAAAAAATATTTTTTTAGTTTTAAAGAATTGATTTTTGATACTTTTTTGTCGTGCCAGATGAAGTAAATCGCAGGGGTTTGCGGCGCAATCTTTGTTCAGATATCATAGCAATAGAATAGGGTTTAGGGGGGGGTTAGGACGTTAAAACGGCTAAGATTATTTAAGTTCGGATTAATATCCGAGTCCGCAAAGAGCCGCGGGGCTTAGTAAAGGATTTGTTGATAAAGGGGCGTTTATCGGGTAAAATGCCGCATCGAGAATTTCAAATATTAAGGAGTATGGAAATGAAATCATCAATCACATTAAAGGTTATTGCTCTGGCTGCTTTGCTGATTTTTTCGTCGGGATGCAGTGAAGTGGCTGTAACCGGCAGAAAGCAGCTAAATCTTGTTCCTGATTCCGTAATTCACCGGATGAGCTTTCAGCAGTATTCGGAATTTATTGCACAAAGCAAGCTAAGCTCCGATACAAACAAGCAGCAGATGGTTACGCGGGTCGGGACGAGGATTCAAAAAGCGGTCGAGCAATACTGTGCCGAAAATAATCTTTCCGATAGAATCGCCGGATATAAATGGGAATTTAATCTTGTCGAAGATGACGCTGTAAACGCATGGGCAATGCCTGGCGGAAAAGTGGTTGTATATACGGGGCTTTTGGCAGTTGCCCAAGATGAAGAAGGTCTTTCAGTTGTGATGGGACACGAAATTGCTCACGCGGTTGCTAAGCATGGTTCCGAGCGAATGACACAAGGACTTATTGTCGAGTTTGGAGGGATGGCTTTATCGACGGCTTTGAGTAAATATCCTGACCAGACAAAAAGTTTGTTTATGCGGTCTTATGGCATGGGGACACAAGTTGGTGTTTTGCTGCCTTACAGCCGCGTACACGAATCAGAGGCTGATAGAATGGGTCTGATATTTATGGCTATGGCGGGATATAATCCTAATGCGGCGATATTATTCTGGGAAAGAATGGCTGCGGCCAAAGGTGACGCAGCTCAGCCGCCTGAGATTTTGAGTACGCATCCGTCGGACCAGACGCGGATAAACAATCTCAAGGCTCTGATGCCCGAAGCTATGAAATACTATAGGCCTCAATAACTTCCAATCATCTTTTCGGGAATAGATAAGGAATTAACAAGTAGATGCCGGATGCGAAAATAATAGACTTTCATGTTCACGCATTTCCTGACGCTCTTGCGCCGCGAGCGATGAAAAAACTTATTGACGAAGCTCCGGGAGTTAAAGCGTATCTGGACGGTACGATAGGCCAATTACTCGATTCGATGGACAAAAGCGGGATAGAAAAGGCAGTTCTTTGCTGCATTGCGACTCGTCCGGGGCAGTTTGACACTATATTAAACTGGTGCAGGAAAATCCGCAGCGAGCGAATTTATCCGTTTCCATCGATACATCCGCAAGATGAAAACCACCGTGAAAAACTTTCAGTGATTTCCGCAGAAGGATTTCGAGGGGTTAAGTTTCATCCTTACTATCAGGATTTTCAGCTCGATGACGGTGTAATGATGGATATTTACGACAGGGCGGCGGAACTTGGTCTTATGGTTGTCGTTCATACCGGATACGATATAGCTTTCGAATATGACCGGCGCGGAGATAGCGATAAAATTTTGAAGGTACTCAAGGCGTATCCAGAATTGAAGCTTATAACGACGCATCTGGGAGCTTGGAAACAGTGGGACGAGGTGGAGGAAAAATTGATAGGTCTGCCGATTTATATGGAAATTTCTTTTGCTCTTGACGAACTTGAACCTCAAAAAGTTCGCGATATGCTTATGAAGCACCCCGACGATTATATTTTGTTTGGTACGGATTCTCCATGGACTGACCAGCATAATACGCTTAATTTGTTAAAAAGTCTTGATTTGCCTGCGGAACGACTTTCAAAAATCCTGCATATCAATGCTGAAAAACTGCTTTGCCTTTAATAGATTGCCTTAAATCTCCAAGTTGCCTATTTTAACTAAGTATAACTCGAGATTTTTCAGCAATCGTGATGAAATTAAAAGCATATAAAAAATGATTTTATAGCAAAAAAACAAAAAAAAAGCTTGTTTTTTCTATTGTTTTCGCGCAAATTACTTCGATATTAATCTGTATTACGGGCTTTATTGTTCTTTGCAGGTTTTTTAAAACGTGATTTTAGGGATGATTGCGTTCGGAGGCTTTATGGATTTGAGAAGGAAAAAACTTTGTGGGAGGTCACATCTATGTTCTTAGGTTTAATTCTTGGGATTGAAGATAAGTATGTTGCGGCTGCGTATATTTTATGCGTTGCTAGTACGGCGTTGTGTGTGATTTACGGATTGATAAACTGGAATCGAGGCTCAGAACCGGAACAATCCGCAGAAGATGTAAAGTGGGCACAGGAAGAAAAGAAAGTAGAACAGGAATTATAGGAAAAGAAGAGAACGGCTTTGCAGCATTCAGGCAGCCGTTGCGGATTCAAATGCTTGGCGGCAAAATCCATCATTTTACCTATCGTTCAAACAATGCAAAATTGCATTGGGACAAGCCTATTAATTTGGAGACATTACAATGTTAGGACAAACGGTAGCGATTGTAGATATTGTAGTTGTATTGGCATATCTGTTTATAGTGGTATGGCTTGGCTGGCTGGGTTATATGCGGACAAAAACGGCGTCTGACTACCTTATCGCCGGCCGTAAGATTCACCCGTTTGTTATGGCAATGAGTTATGGTGCGACATTTATCAGCACCAGCGCTATTGTCGGTTTCGGCGGTGTAGCGGGCATGTTCGGGATGAGTCTGCTGTGGCTGACGTTTCTGAATATTTTTGCGGGTATATTTATAGCGTTTGTTTTTCTTGGCGGGCCGACCCGTCAAATGGGACATCGTTTAGATGCCCATACATTCCCCGAATTGCTCGGCAGAAGATATGACAGCAGATTTATTCAGATATTTGCCGGCTTGATGATTTTTATCGCAATGCCGTTATATGCTTCTGCGGTTTTGATTGGTGCATGCGAATTCATCGCAACCAAATTCGGCATCGATTATTCTGTAGCAATTTTTGTGTTTAGTATAATTATCGCAGCTTATGTTGTAGTCGGCGGATTGAAAGGCGTTATGTATGCCGATGCTCTGCAGGGCACAATTATGTTTGCCGGTATGATTATTTTGCTTAGCTGGACTTATACTAAACTCGGCGGCGTCGCTGAAAGTCACGCGGCATTGACAGAAATAGGAAATTTACCGAGCCTATTCAGCAGGATGGGTTTTAGAGGCTGGACAAATATGCCGGAATTCGGCTGGGGGGACGCTAAATACGATTTGTGGTGGATAGTTGTCAGCACAATCACAATGGGGGTTGGCATAGGTGTTCTTGCTCAGCCTCAGTTGGCAGTTCGGTTTATGACAGTCAAGTCAAAACGAGAGCTTAACCGCGCTGTTCTAATCGGCGGAATATTCATTCTTATTATGACCGGTGTGGCGTTTACGGTTGGGTCGCTTAGCAATGTATATTTTTATAATCATGAAGTAATTACGGGGAATATAGTATCTACGAGCGAAAACGTCGGGGTAATAGCTAAAAAAGAACGAGGCGTCGAAGTTCGGGTTCCCTGCACCTTGCTTCATATCGATACAAACGGCGATAATATAATGGATGTTACCGTGGTTAGTAAAGGACATGATGTCGAAAAAGACGGCAAGGTTACGCCGTTTTCAAAATTGATGCCTGCCGCAGAGATAACCCCCCGTGAAGACGGAAAAGTCGATGTTCGTCCGAAGTCACCGGCGTTTCTTAGGGCTTTGGCTAAGACTAAATCGGGTGATTGGATGTTTAATACAGAAACAATTATTCCTGCTTATATAACCAGTGCGCTGCCTTCGTGGTTCGGAACATTGTTTTTGCTGACATTGTTAGCGGCAGCGATGAGCACATTGAGCAGTCAGTTCCACGCTTTGGGAACGAGCATCGGAAGAGATGTTTACGAGCAGGCTACGGGCCAGCACGGAAAAAGCACGAATATAACCAGAACAGGAATTGTGATAGGTATTATTCTTGCAGTGGTATTCAGCTACACAGCCAGGGGAGGCTATATTGTTGCCCGTGCTACGGCGATATTCTTCGGTTTGTGTGCATCGGCGTTTTTGCCTGCTTTTATAGGCGGATTGTTCTTCAAACGGATTACCCGTGCCGGAGCAATATGTTCGATGATTGTCGGTGCGGGAGTGACATTATTCTGGCTGGTTTTTGTGAAATCCGCCGAAGCAGGTGCTATCGGAATCGTTCAAAGATTTACCGGCGGGAAAGCCAGTATACTTATTGATAAGCCGAACTGGCCTAATGTTGACCCGCTGATTGTAGCGCTTCCGATTTCTCTGATAGTAGCGGTAGTTGTAAGTCTTTTGACTAAGCCGCCTTCAAAAGATCATTTGGCAAAATGTTTTAAAAAATAGAATTGTTATTACAAGGATTTAAAAAGACTAATCGGTCTATATAATGAAAATTATTAATTTACAGGTAGGAGACATCTAATGAAAAAATTGATTTTTGCCTTAGGATTATTCGCAGTTTTGCTATTGATTCCGATGGCTTTAGCAGCGGACAAGACGCGTATTGAAGCGACCGCAGGTGCTGAGCCGCCTCCCCATCATCATTTGCAAGGTGATTTTTTAGACTGGTTCCACAATCCTACTGACTGGATTGAAATGGGTGCGGATTTTCGTTTTAGAACCATTTGGGCCAAGAACATTGACAGCCTCAATGATGACCCTTTAGGAAACAGAGAGAATCACTGGAATTTTAACCGCTATCGTACAAGATGGTGGCAGAAATTTAAATTCGATGAGAATGTCGATTTTAACACACGTTTTGTATGGGAGTTTAGAAATTGGGACGAAGGCCCGGGCAAAGATAAAAGTACCGATTTCGACGAAATCCTTTTCGATAGATTTAACCTGACTGTCAGAAATATGTTCGGTATGCCTCTTACAGGTGTATTCGGACGGCAAGATCTTATCTTCGGCAGGGGCTGGCTGATTCTTGACGGTACACCGCTGGACGGTTCGAGAACAATTCATTTCGACGCCTTGAGATTTACTTATGATTGGGAAGAAAAAGCTACGACTTTCGATATGATTTATGTGTTTAATAGAGCCGCTCAAGATGCTTGGCTGAAACCCATCAATGACCGCGACAGACATTTTATGCAGCAAGATGAGCACGCATTCATATTTTATGTTACGAACAAGTCACTCGAAAAAACACAGTTAGAAGGTTATTTCATCTATAAGAATAATAATCCCATTAATTCTACTTCGCGAGACGAACCGACACCGTGGCCGAATACCGTCTGGAGTCGCAAAGCTGAAATATATACTTTAGGCGGTGCGATACAGCACAGATTTGACGAGAACTGGAGCACGAGGGTTGAAGGTGCGGTACAGACCGGTACAAAGCAGGTTAAAAATAATATCGGCGGAGGCGTAGGCCAGCATGTCAGGCACGCAGACCTTCAGGCTTTTGGACTTGTATCTCGGCTGGACTATGATTTCAACGACGAGCACAAGAACAATTTGCACATAGGTTACGAATATCTTTCCGGTGACAAACCCGGTACTCGTAAAAACGAACAGTTCGACCCTCTGTGGGGTCACTGGCCTCAGTGGAGTGAGCTTTATGTTTATACCTATAATCTCGAAACAATGATAGGCGAGACGACAAACCTTCATCGTTTCAACGTAGGTCATTCATTTAAGCCTTGGAAAAATTGGCAGATTAATACTGATTATCACGCGCTGTGGGCTGACCAGAACACCTCAAGAAATCCTGATTATAATTATCCTTGGGCTTCGCCGCTGCTTCAGACGTCCAACAGCAGCAAGTTCAGAGGACATCTGTTCACTCTTTGGGTTAAATGGCAGTGCTGCAAACAGCTTAGCTGGCACTGGCTGACTGAGTATTTCTCGCCGGGAAGCTATTATGACAGCAGCAACAGGGATGGTGCATACTTCCTGCGGTTTAATATTGAGTATGTGTTCTAAAAAACGCGTATTATTCACAAATCAAAGCCCGGCCCGATTGGCCGGGCTTTTTTTGTTGAATAATGACGTTTTTAACGGTATAATCCCAAGTCTATGGCTAAACAAAACAAAACAAATCAATTATTGTTGTCGGGCAATGAGGCTTTGGCATATGGGGCATGGGAAGCGGGATTGAAGGTAGCTTGTGCTTATCCGGGTACTCCTTCGACAGAAATTCTTGAAACACTTGCCAAATTCAGCGAAATTGACGCCCAGTGGTCGGTCAATGAAAAAGTGGCATTTGAGGTTGCTGTTGGGGCGGCAATAGGAGGTGTAAGAAGTCTTTTCGCCTGCAAACATGTCGGGCTGAATGTTGCAATGGACCCTTTGATGACTGCCTCATATACAGGTGTTTCGGGGGGGTTTGTTGTAGTCGTTTGCGATGACCCGGGAATGCATTCATCGCAAAACGAGCAGGATACCCGATGGGTGAGCATTTATTCTAAGCTTCCAATGCTCGAACCGAGCAATCCGGCTGAGGCGAGGGAATTTGTAAAAGAAGCTTTTAAAATAAGCGAAAAGTACGATACCCCTGTGCTTTTACGAATGACTACGCGAATTTCTCATACCAAAGAAGATGTGGTAATCGATGAAAGAGTGCTGCCCGAGCAGCCGGAATTTACAAAAAATCCTGCTAAATATGTTATGGTTCCGGGGCATGCTTATAACAGGCATATATTTGTTGAAAAACGCCTTAAAGAATTGAAAAAATTATCCGAGCGCACCAAGTTCAATAAAATAGAAAAAGGCAGCGGCAAGATAGGTTTTATAACTTCGAGTGTAGCGTATCATTATGCCAAAGAGATTTTCCCCGATGCGTCTTATTTGAAAATCGGTATGTCTTATCCTTTCTGCGATGAAAAAATCAAACAGTTCGCAAAAAGCGTAAAAAAAGTTTATGTAATCGAAGAGCTTGACCCGTTTTTGGAAGAGCATATTAAAGCTCTCGGCGTGAAATTTATTGCAAAAGACCCGAGCTATCAGATAGGCGAGCTTAGTCCTGAACTGATTGACGAAATAACTAAGGGTAAAGTTAAAAAAGAAGTTAGAACAGCCAAGCGCAAACCGAGAATGTGTCCGGGGTGCCCGCATTGGTTTACTTTTTCAACATTGAAGAAAAACAACTTTTTCGTTGCCGGCGACATCGGCTGCTATACTTTAGCTTGTTTGCCTCCGCTGGAGGCTTTACATAGCTGTTTGTGCATGGGAGCCGGAGTGACATTTCATGAGGGTCTTAAAAGAGGTGCTAAAGACGGCAGTAAGATAGTCGGCGTTCTCGGAGATTCGACGTTTGTTCATTCGGGAATCACAGGCCTGATTAATGCTGTTTATAACAAAGCCAAAGGAGTTATATTTATACTCGACAATTCAACTACGGCGATGACAGGCGGCCAGCAGCATCCTGCGACAGGTTTGACAATCCGCAACGAACTTACAAAACAGCTTGACCTTGAGGCTATATGCAGAGCCTGCGGAGCTGATAACGTGGATGTTATTGACCCGACAAACCGTGAAGAATTCGAGCAAATTGTCCAAAAACGGATTAATTCCGATGAGCTTAGCGTTATTATTTCGCGGCATCCGTGCAAGCTGCTGAAAAGATAAAAAAATAATCAGTTAAATTGTTAATTGGCGGGCGACGAATTAATGAAAGACGGCGTATGTAATATTACATTCGGAGGAATCGGGGGACAGGGGACACTTACGGCTTCTGAAGTTTGCGGCTGGGCCGCGATGTTCGCGGGGTTTCATGTCAAAAAAAGTGAAGTACACGGTATGGCTCAGCGAGGCGGTTCGGTCGAATCGCACTTGAGATTCGGCAGGAAAGTTTTTTCTCCGCTGGTATCTTCGGGGCAGGGCGATTTTCTCGTATGTTTTCATGAAGAAGAACACGAAAGACTCAAGACATTTCTGAAACCCGGCGGAGTTGATTTATTCGAATGGCTTGCAAAAGGCCAAAGTGAAATAAAAGACCCCCGGCATATTAACACTTATCTGGTCGGTGTGCTTTCATCGTATCTTCCGTTCGATACGGACTGCTGGATGAAGGCACTGGAAAAAGTTTTGAAAAAGAAAATATTGGAAGAGAATAAACAGGTATTTATTGAAGCACGACAAGCGAGCAAAAAATGATTTGGAAAGAAGAACTCGAATGTATGCCGCCGGCAAAAATGGCCGAGCTGCAGGGTAATTATCTCAAAGAGCTTGCATCTTATATTTATGAAAATTGCGATGTTTATAAGAACAAGTTCGACGCTGCTAAAGTCAAACCGCAGGATATCAAAAGCATCGAAGATATTAAAAAGCTGCCCTTTACTACCAAAGAGGATATGCGGGATAATTATCCTTACGGTCTATTTTCCGCCAAACAGAATCTTGTACGCGAGATACATGTTTCAAGCGGCACGACCGGAAACCCGACATTAGTCGGCTATACCAGAGAAGATATAGCGTTGTGGTCTGATGTGATGGCCAGAACTCTCTGCTGTGCCGGAGCCGAGCCGGGTAATACGATTCAGATTGCTTATGGTTACGGGCTGTTTACCGGCGGGCTTGGTTTTCATTATGGTGCTTTGGAGATGGGATTGAAGATTATCCCTACATCGAGCGGCCAAACTCCCAGACAGCTCAAAATAATGCAGGATTTTGCTCCGAGAATAATTGCCTGTACGCCGAGCTATGTTCTTTATATGGCCGAGCAGGCATTAGATTTGGGAATCGACCCGAGAAAAGGCAACTGGAAAATCGGGATATTCGGTGCCGAACCTTGGAGCGAGTCGATGCGGAACGAAATCGAGAAAGCATGGAATATGCTGGCGACAGATGTTTACGGTTTGAGTGAGATAATCGGCCCAGGCGTTGCGCAGGAATGTCAGCACAAAGACGGGCTGCATATATACAGTGATGTTTTCTTCCCTGAGATTATTAATCCTCAGACCGGTGAGGAGGTCGAAGAAGGTCAAGACGGCGAGCTTGTGATAACAACGCTTACTAAAAAAGCTATTCCTCTTTTGAGATACCGCACAAGAGATATTGTCAGCATCAGCTATGAAAAATGCAAATGCGGCAGGACAAGTCCGCGAATCAGTAAGATAAAAGGCAGAACCGATGATATGATTGTCGTTCGCGGTATTAACGTATTCCCGTCACAAATCGAGCATGTGCTTTTGGGAATTCGCGGTACCGAACCTCATTATCAAATTGTGGTTGACCGAAAAGCGCATCACCTCGATGAGGTCGAGGTGCTTGTCGAAGTAGAACAGAACATATTCTCGGATGAAATAAAGAAACTTAACGAATTGTCTCAAAAAATTAAAAAAGAAATCGAGTCGATACTCTCGATAGGTGTTAAGGTTACGCTGGTCGAACCTAAAACTATCCAGAGAAGCGAAGGAAAAGCAAAGCGGGTAGTGGACAAGCGAACTGTGTGAAAATTTTGCCACAGAGGGAAAATAGGTTTTTTAGCCACAGAGAACACAGAGGTCACAGAGATAAAAAAATAAATGAGTGATGATTTGACAGAGCAGATAATCGGAGCAGCCATAGAAGTACATCGGGAGCTTGGCCCCGGACTTCTTGAATCAATTTATGAAGAAGCACTCTGCTATGAATTTGAACTTCAGGGAATAAAGTGTAAAAGACAAGTTCCTGCTGATATTGCGTACAAAGGAAAAGTTATCAAAGGACAGAAAATAGACCTTCTTGTTGAAGATGAAGTGGTTGTGGAAATAAAATCGCTTTCTAAAATGCCGGAAGTTGCTTTGGCTCAGACTCTTTCGTATCTAAAAGCTACAAATCTCCGGCGAGGGCTGGTAGTAAACTTCGGAGAAAAACGGCTTGTAGATGGAATAAAACGCGTGGTTTTATAATCCGCCGCAGAGAAAGGATAAGTTTTAAGCCACAGAGGACATTTATCCGCCTTCGGCGGACAGAGAGCACAGAGAATAAAAGATATGAACAAAAAGCATATCATCGATGAAATTATCAGAGCAGCTAAGGAAAACAATGGTAAACCATTAGGAGTACAGAAATTTGAACGTATAACCGGCATTAAGCGTTCGGATTGGTTTGGGGTATATTGGACCAAGTGGGGTGATGCTATTAAAGAAGCAGGCTTTAAGCCAAATGAGTTTCAATCCGCCTACGACCAAAATAAGCTGATAGAATATGTAATTACCTTAATTAGAGAAATAAAGAAATTTCCTACAACAGGTGAGATTAGATTAAAAAGTCATGACACCCCAGAATTTCCATCTCATGATGTATTTAGTCGTCGGTTGGGAAAAAAATATGAAATGGCTCAAAAAATTCTCGACTATTGCAAAAGCAATTCTGGATATGAGGACATTATTGAGATTTGCGAAAAAGTTCTTGATTCTTCAGAAAAGCCAGAAAGAGAGGTTGATTTTGAAGAAGCTGAACCACGATTTAGCTACGTGTACCTTATGAAATCAGGGCAATATTATAAAATAGGTAAAGGCGATTGTGTTGAAAAGCGGAACTATGAAATAGGAATTAAGCTTCCGGAAGAATTAAAAATAATTCATAAAATTAAAACAAATCATCCTTTTGAAGCAGAGTCCTATTGGCATGAAGTATTTAAGGACAAAAGGAAAAAAGGCGAGTGGTTTAATTTATCAAGCAGTGATGTTAAAGATTTTAGCAGAAGAAAATTTATGTAAATTAACTCTCTGTGTGCTCTGTGCTCTCTGTGGCTTTTAAAAGTAATTTCTCTGTGGCCTCTGTGGCCGAAAAAGAGTAAACTCTGTGGCTGAGTGTTTAAGGAATTTGAAAATGAAGATTAAACAGCTTTCGGTATTTCTGGAAAATAAAAAGGGAAGGCTTTTCGATGTTTGTTCGCTGCTGGGTTCTAATGGAATCAATATCCGTGCTCTTACCATAGCCGAGACGGAAAGTTTCGGAGTATTGCGGATAGTGGTGGATAAAACAGAACAAGCTTCTAAACTGCTTTCTGAAAATAATTTCACGGCCAATGTTACCGATGTTGTCGCCGTTGAAGTCGGAGATAAGCCCGGCGGCTTGGCTGCGGTATTGAAAATTCTGAACGATAATAATGTTAATATCGAATATATGTACGGTTTCGTCGAGAAATTCAGCGAAAACGCGCTGCTTGTATTTCGTTTCGAAGATGCGCAAACAGCGGCGGACATCCTTGTAAAAAACAAAGTTAAAGTTGTCACCAAACAGGAAATCGAAGGTCTGTAGCACAGCCTGATAGGGATGTTTTAACACTGACTCACACGGACGTTAAGAGCAATCGGCGAGGTTATTTAATGCAGATAACATACTGGAATAAAGAAGTTGAAACAGCGGATGATTCGAGCCTTAAAAGTCTCCAGTTAAAACGTTTTAAAGAAACTATCGGCTGGGCACTGCAAACACCTTTTTATAAACGAAGACTCGGCAAAGTCGGCATTAATTCGGCATATGATATAAAAAGCCTCGATGATTTGAAAAAGATACCTTTTGCCACAAAAGACGACCTGCGGCAGAATTTCCCCAAAGGCCTTTTATCGCTGGATATGAAAGATATTGTCCGAATTCATTCATCAAGCGGTACGACCGGAATTCCGACGGTGATATATTTTTCACGCGAGGATATTGATAACTGGTCGGATTTGGTCGCGCGTTGTGTTGTTACTACAGGCGCGGGGCCGGGCGATGTTTTTCAGAATATGATGACATACGGTTTGTTTACCGGCGGGCTTGGTCTGCACTACGGAGCCGAACGTGTCGGTATGACAGTGATACCTATCGGCGGCGGCAATACAAAACGGCAGATTAAGACGATGAAGGATTTTCAGACAACAGTCGTACATGCCACGCCGAGCTATCTATTGCATATTCATTCGGTTCTTGCCGAGGAAAAAATAAAAATAGACGAGCTTTCTCTTCGCAAAGCTTATATCGGAGCCGAGCCTCATTCGGAGAATATCCGCCTGAAAATCGAGCAGCTTTATGGTATAGATGCTTATAATTCTTATGGTCTTAGCGAAATGAACGGGCCGGGTGTGGCATTCGAATGTGTTTATAAATGCGGTATGCACATCTGGGAAGATGCTTATATAACTGAAATAATCGACCCTGCGACCGGCCAAGCTTTGCCGGACGGAGAAATCGGAGAGGTTGTATTTACGAATGTAATTCGGCGGGCAACTCCGCTTTTGCGTTATCGCACAAGGGATTTGGCCTGTATTATACCCGGAAAATGCCAATGCGGCAGAACGCACAGAAGATTATCGAGGATAACCGGCAGAACTGATGATATGCTGATTATCAACGGCGTGAATGTATTCCCGTCACAAATCGAAGAAGTTGTGATGAAGATACCTGAAGTCGGGACTAATTATCTGATAGAGGTTGATAAAGTCGGTGCGCTCGACAAACTTATCGTTAAGGTCGAGATTTATTCGAAGATGTTCCGAGGCGACGCTTCACAGCTCGATGCCCTCAAAGGTAAAATTAAAGATGAGCTGCGTGCTTCGATTACGATTAGCCCGTCGGTAGAATTGCACGAACCGGGTTTCCTGCCGGTTTCAGAAGGTAAAGCGAAAAGAGTGATTGATAACCGCCCGAAAGAATAGAGGTCAAATATGGCAAAACAACTTAATATATTCGTAGAAAACCGTCCCGGAAGACTTGAAGCAATAAGCAAAAATCTGCATGCAAGCCAAATTAATGTCAGAGCATTTACGATTCAGGACCGAGGCGATTACGGCTTGATGAAACTAATCGTCGACAACCCCAACAAAGCCTATCTTGCCCTTGCGGATTTAGGCTGTGCATGTGCTCTGAAAGATGTTCTGGCGATTCGAATTCCTGATAAGCCGGGAAATCTGCATAAACTAACTATGGCGCTGGCTCAAGCCAAAATCAATATTCTTGACGCTTACGGTTTTGTGATTCAATCCAACAATGTAGGTGTTTGCTGTATGGAAATTGAGAATCTCGAACAGAGCGGCGCCGCTGAAATCGTCAAAGATGCCGGATTCGAGATTTTGGAAGACGAGCAGCTTTACGAAATCTGAGAATACTCGATTTCAAGGTTGTTAATATGGGAGGTTTGGGCTTTTTTAGGGTACAGTCTCATATCCGTAACTGTGTCGGTTTTTTGTAAAAAAAACAATATTTTTAGAGGGGGGTTTTAGAAAAGCTGAGTTCTAATAATAACCTAATAAGATATTTCAAGTACAGGTTTGCATTGTACCGGCAAGCAGTTATAATATAGCGGTTTTTCTAAACGTAATTTTTACGCTATGTTAAGGGAAAACGGCAATGTATAAAGAATGGATTCCGCGTATTTTAGTTTTATTGACGGTTTTTCTTTTGGCGGGCCAGGTTTTTTCCGCAACGACCTTAAAGCTCGAACAGGGTCAGGACTGGAAAGAGGTTACCTCACAGCCGGAAGATAAATATTCGCTGGCGGTCAGCGAGCTGAAAATGCTTGTCAGTCAGGGAAAAAGTGAGCAAATAGCTCCGACAGTGGCTATGCTCAAAGCGAAGTACCCTGAGATTAACACGCCTGATTTCGACCTTTTTGTCGAGGCTGAGTGGTTCTATGCCGAGGATAAAATAACGCATGCGGTACGAGCTTATGATACATTGCTTAGCCGCTATCCTCAAAGCCCGCTTTATTTTGTCGCTCTTGACAGGCAGTACTCTATTGCCAAGGAGTATCTGGGCGGACGGAAAAAACCAATCTTGAAAGTATTCAGGATAGCAGGGTATTCCGAAGGCGTGAAAATAATGGACAGGGTAATTGACCGTGCGGGCAATTCGCCTTTGGGGTTGAAAGCTTCCCGAACAATCGCGGAAAGTTATGAAAGTCGCGGAAAATACGAAGAAGCATATGAAAGATGGTCTGAAGTTTCGTCTAAATGGCCTCTTGGTGAACCCGGAAAAGAAGCTTTACTTTCTATGGCCCGATGCAAGCATGCGGCGTATCGCGGCCCCGATTACGATGTGTCTGCTTTGGTAAGCGCGAAAAGCTACTATGAAAATTTCAGGCAGAGATATCCCGAAGAAGCCAAGCAGTATGAAATCGACAAGAGACTCGAACAGATTCGCCAGCAGATTGCTTATAAGGAATATAAAATCGGGGAGTTTTATCAGCGTACCGGTAATAAACAAAGCTCTGATATTTACGCTAATATGATAGTTGGCCAATGGCCTGATACGATTGCGGCCAGAGGAGCAAGAGATATATTAGACAAAAATCAACAACCTGAGACTAAAAAGGCAAAAAAGAAATGAAGAATAGACTGCATAAAAGTTATTTCGTAGCTATCGGCATAATATCCGCAGTTTTATTGACAGCTTTGAGCGGCTGCGGAGAGTCACGCGGCTACACAACCGAATCCCTGTTCGACGAACAAATTACAAGTGTCTATGTTGAGATGTTTGATAATCGAACATTCGAACGGGGAGTCGAGTATGAACTGACCGATGCGTTAGCAAAACGTATCGAAGCTGCGACGCCTTATAAAATTGTCTCGAGCAGAGACCGGGCGGATACCGTAATTAGCGGATATATAAGTAATGAGCAAAAAGCCGTATTGACTGCCGAGCGGCAAACAGGCCGGCCTATGGAAAAGGAAATAACCCTTACGGCTGTGGTGAACTGGAAGAATATTCGTAACGGCAAGATGTTAATTGACAACAAGCAAGTCGTCGCCGCGGCGAGCTTTTCCGAATGGCAGCAGCAGGGGACAGCATATGGTTCGGCTTTAGCGGCAAACAAACTTGCCAAAGGTATCGTAGAGTTAATGGAAAATCCCTGGTAGAAGGGATTTTCGGTTGTAATAACTATTGAAGACTTTTTTGCGCCCTTGCGTATGTGGGGTTTGATAATATCTAATGCCTAATGGACAACGAAAATCTAAGCAGCCTTCCGGGCCGTCTCGTCCGGGAGCTAAAGGTCCCAAGCCTGTAATGCCCAAACGGAATCCGTTTGGTTTGATATTTTTTCTTCTTGTTTTATCGATAGCTTTACTGATTTTCCGTCTTTTTCCGAGCGATAAGATTCGCTGGGACCAGTTCGAAAATTATCTTCTGAATGACCATATTAAATCTATGGCCATCAGTGATACGAACATCAAAGGAAAGTTTAGAGAAAATGCCGTAGTCGATGACAAAAAACTACCGGATTCTTTTTCGGTTGATTTTAATAAGGACATAGTAGGCGAACAGTTGAAAGAACTGGCCCAAGGCAAAGAAATCGAAATAACATATATTCAGCAGGGTATATGGCTGCCTCTTCTGGTAAACTTGATATTTCCTTTTGTTTTATTGGGCGCGATATTTTATTTTCTGTTCATAAGAAATATGCGCGGCGGCACCGGCGGAATGCTGATGTCGTTCGGAAGAAGCAGGCACCGTCTGCATAATAAAGATAAAGTCAAAATTACTTTTAAAGACGTAGCGGGGGTCGAGGAAGCCAAAGAAGAAGTTGCGGAAATTATAGAATTTCTCAAAGACCCAAAAAAATTTCAGAGACTCGGCGGTCGAATCCCTCGCGGTGTTTTGCTTGCCGGGCCTCCGGGCTGCGGAAAAACGCTTCTTGCTAAAGCTATCGCAGGCGAAGCTGATGTTCCTTTTTTCAGCATATCGGGAAGCGATTTCGTTGAAATGTTTGTAGGCGTCGGAGCTTCTCGCGTTCGCGATTTATTCAAACAGGCAAAAGACAATTCGCCTTGTATTATATTTTTAGATGAGATTGACGCTATCGGCAGAAAACGCGGAGCCGGCTATGTCGGCGGCGGACACGATGAACGCGAGCAAACCCTAAACGCCATACTTGTCGAGATGGACGGATTCGATACCAACGATCAGGTTATCGTTATTGCCGCGACCAACCGCGGTGATATTCTTGATAATGCTCTGACTCGTCCAGGACGATTTGACCGTCAGGTTATAGTTCCTTTGCCGGATTTGAAGGGGCGCTTGGAAATTCTTAAAGTTCACGCGAAGAAAGTCAAGTTTGGGTCTAATGTTAATCTCGAACGTATAGCTCGCGGCACGCCGATGTTCAGCGGTGCGGATTTGGCTGCGATTATAAATGAATCAGCACTGCTTGCCACGATGGCTAATAAAGAATATGTCGAGCTTTCTGATTTGGAAGAAGCTCGCGATAAGGTTCGATGGGGACGCGCCAAAAAGAGCAGGGTAAGCGACCAGCAGGAAAAAGAAATCACAGCCTATCACGAAGCAGGGCATACTCTTGTTCAATCATTGATTAAAGATGCCGACCCGCTGCATAAAGTTAGTATTATTCCTCGCGGGCCTATGGGCGGGGCGACGTTTGCTTTGCCGGAAAAAGACCGTACGATATTTACGAAGAAATACTGCATGGCGGAGATACAGATATGTTTCGGCGGGCGTATCGCCGAGGAATTATTCTGTGATGATATTTCAAGCGGGGCTCAGGCTGATATTCAGCAGGCTACGAGAATCGCTCGCCAGATGATTGTTACATGGGGTATGAGTGAAAAGTTAGGGCTTATCAGCTACGAAGGCGACGGTGGGTTGAGCCAGATGATGTACGGCTGGCCGGGAGATAAGGATTATTCCGATAAAACGGCGGAGGAGATAGATGCCGAAATCAAACGAGTAACCGGAGAAGCTTATAAAAACGCCAAAGAATTAATCGAGGCTAATAGGGACAAGCTCGAGAATATTGCCAAGGCTCTGTTGAAATATGAAACGCTCGATGCTGATGATGTTAAGATGATTCTCGAAGGAAAACAGCTCGACAAACCGACCGTGTCGGACCTTTTGGCTGTAGAGCAGGCTAAGACAAACCCGAATAATGATAAGCCGAAACAAGACGAGCAGAAATCGCAGGATTAGTTTTATCGGGTATAATTGAGTTGGGAGTCAGTCCATGTCTAAACGGAATATAATTTTTGGGATAGTTTTTTTTGTTGCCGCAGGAAGTTTTTTGCAGGCTAAAGATTTACCGACTTTAAAGACAGACACTGTTACTTTGACGATTCAGCTTCAGCATGATGTTGTCGTTCCGGGCGGGGAGTCGGTATTGGCGGTGCGTTTTAATATGGCCGAAGATTGGCATTTTTACGCATCGCCGGAGACTGCTCCGGGCGAAATGAATTTACAGGTAAATGCTTCTTCACAGGCAAAAATAAATTTCGGTAAACCGATATTTCCTCCCGGTGTACCGTATTTCGACAAATCCCTCGGCATAAAACTCGATGTGTTCAGTAATGATTTTGCTGTTTATATTCCTTTTACTGTAAATGAGGAACAACCCGAAGGCGCGGTAAAGATTCAGGTCAAAATTGAGGGTGCGGTTTGTTCGGATATTCAATGCCGTGTCCCTGATTATGAGCCTTTAGATATAGAGTTAAGAATTGCACAAGACGCATCGGCGGTTCAGACAAATTTTGTTTTGCCTTCTCCAGACTCATTTTTACCGGTTTCTTCGGTCGAAATTTTGAGCCGGACTCTTAGTTATTCTCTTTGGTATGCATTGGGGCTGGCGTTATTAGCGGGATTATCCCTTAATATTATGCCTTGTGTCTGGCCGGTACTGCCGTTGATTGTGCTGCGTATAGTTGGGCAGGCCGAGGACCAAAAAAAGAAAAAAATAACGATGGGGCTTCTGTTTTGCCTCGGAATACTTTTGTTTTTTGCATGCCTTGCAGCCGTTAATATTGTCCTGCATATTGTTTACGGCACGGCTTTGCAGTGGGGCGACCAGCTGCGCAATCCGATTTTTGTTACAGTGCTGACAATGGTTTTGGTTGTACTGGCATTATTTATGTTCGATGTTTTTACGATTGTTTTGCCCGGGTCGCTGTCGGGCAAAACCGCTTCGGCCAAAGGTTATAGCGGAACTGTCGGAATGGGATTCCTCGCGGCCGTTTTGAGTACTCCGTGCAGTTTCGGAATATTGGCAGCGGCTTTTGCATGGGCCCAGAGTCAGCCGCTTGTACCTGCTACGATTGCGATAATGTTCATTGGGATAGGGATGGCTTTGCCGTATCTGATTTTAACTTTGATTCCGGGATTTATCGAAAAACTTCCGAAACCCGGTAAATGGATGGATATTTTCAAAAAGGCGGTAGGCTTTATCCTGCTTGGTATAGCCGTCTGGATGATAACTGTGATTCCGCAGGAGATTCGGGCAGGGGCGATGTATTTTGCGGTCATCCTTTCGTTTTGCGGATGGATGTGGGGCGGCTGGGTTGGTTTTGGTTCTAAAACTTCCAGCAAGATAATTATTAGAACAATCGCTGTGCTGCTTGCGGTTATTTCAGGTTTCTATTTGTTATCTAAACCGAAACAGCTTATAGCTTGGCATCCGTATGATTCAGGGATCATACAAAAGGCACTTTCTGATAATAAACCTGTGCTGATAAAATTTACTGCTGATTGGTGTCTAAGCTGCAAAGCCGTCGAAAAACTTGTATATGAACGAGGAGATGTTGCCCGTATAATAAAAGATAAAAATGTCGTTGCCGTAAAGGCTGATACTACAGCCAGAGATTATCCGGCTACAATAGCGCTGAAGGAAATTTATAATGAACCCGGCGTCCCTGTAAGCATACTGCTTTTGCCGCAAGGCAGAGGTGAAAAAAGATGGCGTGATAAAACTTTCGGCGATGAACTGATACAAGCATTAAAGGAATTTTAATAAAATCCCGAGCGATGGCTAAAAACGCAACTGTGAAAAAACCGAAGCTGAAAGTCGATAAAAAACAGGCTGCCGAGCGAGTTAAACGAATCCTTCCTGTTCTTAAAAAAGCGTATCCTGACGCCAAAACCGAGCTTATTTTTAATAATCCGCTCGAATTGCTAATCGCAACAATTCTTTCGGCGCAATGCACCGATGTTCGAGTTAATATGGTAGCTAAAGTAATTTTTAAAAAGTATAAATCTGCTGGTGACTGGGTCGAAGCTCCTATTAGTGAAATCGAGCAGGACATCAAATCAACCGGTTTTTTCCGAAATAAAGCTAAAAATATAAAAGGTGCCTGTGAAAAAATAATCAGCGATTTTAACGGAGAAGTCCCGAAAACTATGGAAGAGCTGACTTCTCTGCCGGGCGTGGGACGCAAGACTGCCAATGTAATTCTCAGCAATGCCTTTGGTGTTCCGGGAATAACCTGTGATACTCATGTGATAAGATTGTCTCGCAGGCTGGGGCTTTCAGCTAACAGCGACCCTGTAAAACTCGAATTTGATTTGGCGGATATAGTTCCTAAAAAAGATTGGTCGATTTTCAGCCATTCAATGGTCCTTCACGGCAGATATGTCTGCAAAGCCCGAAAACCGGATTGTGAAAATTGTCCGGTTAGTATATATTGTCCGGCTGCGAATAACCCGCAATTATGGTGATGTGATTTGTATAGCTTCGAAAGGAGATAGATGATGGATTTCGGCGAAAGACCTATTCAGGACATGTGGCGAATATTTAAAATAATGAGCGAGTTCGTCGAAGGTTTCGAGGAGATGAGTAATATTGGGCCTGCCGTATCCATTTTTGGTTCTGCCCGCTCTAAGCCTTATGAAAAGTATTACAAGCTTGCCGAACAGACAGCTGAAGAAGTAGTCAAAGCCGGTTTTGCAGTTATTACCGGCGGCGGGGGCGGTATTATGGAAGCAGCTAATAAAGGCGCCGCCAAAGCAGGCGGAAAAAGTGTCGGCCTGAATATTGAAATTCCAATGGAGCAGGTCCCCAACGAATATCAGAATATCGCGCTGAACTTCAGATACTTTTTTACCCGTAAGGTTATGTTCCTGAAATACGCGCACGGTTTTATCGTGCTTCCCGGCGGTTACGGAACTATGGATGAGTTTTTCGAGGCTCTTGTATTGATACAGACATTTAGACAGGCGTCATTTCCGGTGGTTCTGATGGGCAGTGATTATTGGGCAGGGCTGGTTGAGTGGCTTAAGGATACTATGCTTAATCAGTATAATTATATTTCACCTGAAGATATTGATGTTTTTACGATGGTCGATGACCCAAAGAAAGCCGCGCAAATAATCAGTGATTTCCGTGATGCCGAAGGCGATGTCGGTTTTCAGCTTCCGTCATTAAGAAAGAAAACATAATTAATGTTATTGTTAGGTAGGGATAATTTATCAGCCGGATAGTTTGCTGCGTGTTTCATTAAGATGGTTTAATAAATAATCTTTTTCGGGGCCGCCCAGATGTTCCCAAGGTAGTGTTTCAGTATCATCAAACTGTTTCTCTGCAAAATATTTAATATCAAGCTGATTTTCCGCGAATGCTTTTTGCCAAGTCTCCATATTAAAGGTTTCATCCCACAAGTCGAATCTTGCTCCGTTTTTCCATGCAGTCTCGATAACAGGCCCAAGACTCTTACCCCCTCGGCCGATGGCTGATTCGAGAACGGAACGGTCGATATGATGAAATTTGAATTGAAGATATTTTGCCCGGATTCTTTTTTTCTCTTCGATAATCATCCATTTTATCTTGTCGAAATATTCAGCGGGCTTTTGTCCAAACCAGCCGAATGGGGTATGGGGTTTCGGTACGAACCAGCTTACAGAGATATTAATAGATGCAATTTTCCCGTCGACACTTTGACGCAGTTTTGCGAGATTCTGTGAAAGAGTTACGATATTTTTGATGTCGTCTTCTGTTTCTCCCGGCAGCCCCGCCATAAAATATAATTTTAGTTTCTGCCAGCCTGCTTTATACGCAGCTTCGACTGCGGCAAAAAGGTCTTGGTCTTTGAGCGGCTTATTTATTATTTGACGAAGTCTTTCACTGGCGGCTTCGACGGCAATGGTAAGACCGCTTTTCCTAACGGTATTAACGAATTCCGGAAGTAGTTTGAGATTTTTATCGACACGCAGACTTGGAACGGACAAACCGACATATTTCCCCGCGAAATAATGAAGTAATTTGCGCACCAACTCTTCGAGCTGCGGATAATCAGCCGTAGAAAGACTTAATAGGCTGATTGTGTTGAAACCGGTTGATTTTTGGGCGGTCTTGGCAAGCTCGAAAATTTTGTCTGCGCTTCTGTATCGGATTGGTCTTCGGCAGAAACTCGCCTGACAAAACCGGCATCGTCCCGGACAGCCCCGCATAACTTCGACGCTGACACGTTCATGTACGGTTTCCGTAAAAGGAACTATAGGCCGAGCAGGAACAGGCGTGTTTTCAAAATCTTCGACGAAGGCATTCAGCAGTTTTTTGCAGCCGGCAGTATTGTAAAATCTCGGTACATAGGCCCAATCGAATTTTTCCGCCGCTTCTGAAAGAATATCGATTTTAGTTTTTGAATGCAATTTTCCTTCTCGGACAAGCTGAATTAGTTTTACAATTGCTTCTTCGGCTTCGCCGAGAACGAACAAATCTATAAAATCCGAAATCGGCTCACAGCAATTTGCCATTTGTCCGCCGGCGATAATTATAGGGTCATTTTCGTTTCGCTCGCTGCTGTGCAATTTAAGCCCGGCCAAATCGAGGATGTTCAGGATGTTGGTGTAGCAAAGCTCGTTGGTAAGACTAAACCCGATGATATCGAAAGATTTCAAGGCCGCTTTGGATTCGAGGCTGAACATCGGAATATTTTTTTCTCTCATCACTTTTTCCGCGTCAATCCACGGACAAAATACCCGCTCGGCGGCGACATCTTCGATTTTATTGAGTATATCGTAAAGTATCGCCATTCCGGTATGGCTCATGCCTATTTCGTAAACATCAGGAAAGCACAATGCCGTTAAGACAGAGCACTTATCGAGGTCTTTTTTGATATGGTTGATTTCTCCGCCGATATATCGGCTCGGGCTGCGCACCAACGGCAGCAGTTCTTTTTCGATTCGCTCACCAATAATTTCTATTTGCCTTTTAATCACGTTCGTATTATACAGAAAATACATCGATATTAAAGCGGCATATTGTAAAGGAGTATGTCCTATGCAAATAAGACGCATCACAAGAATAGCTGTTTTTACGGCTGTTATCTTGGTTTTGTTTTATTTTATTCCTAAAGTGCCGGTCGAAGCTGACAGCGGCTACAGGCAAATAATGGGGACCTTTGCCAGAGTAGTTGTAATTGCCCCTAATACTTCAATAGCCGAAGACTGTATCGAAGAGGCCTTTGAACAGTTGCGAAATATCGAAAAGACAATGAGTTTTCACGATGTCGATTCGGAGCTTAGCAGGGTAAATCGTTTGGCTTATAGTGAACCTGTAAAAATAAGCAAAAATCTTTTTGACCTGCTCGAGCGCTCTATATATTTCAGTGAACTTAGCGGCGGGGCGTTTGATGTTACAGTCGGGCCTTTGGTTGATTTATGGCATATCAGCGGTGATACTAATGTCCCTCCGACGCCCGAACAAATTGATTCGGCCCGCGAAAAAATCGGTTATCAAAAATTACTGCTTGATTCGGATAATCGGACAGTGCAATTTGCTCAGGAAGGTATGAAAATTGACTTGGGCGGTATTGCTAAAGGCTATGCGGTTGATAGAGCTGTTAAAGCGATGAAATTTGCCGGTGCTTTCGGCGGCATGGTTGATTTGGGCGGTAATATCCGGTGTTTCGGAATTCCGGCAGGCAAGAAAAGTAAATGGCTGATTGGTTTGCAGGACCCGAATACAGATAATTTGCAGTTCACATCTGGAAAACTAATTTTGAAATTGGAAATACCAGACCGAGCTATCGCGACAAGCGGTGATTATCGCCGATTTACGGTTATCGAAGGACAAAAACACAGCCATATAATTGATACTGCCCAAGGTCAAAGCAGCAGCAAGCTTTCGAGTGTTACTATTATCGCAGCCGATGCAGCCGATGCAGATGCTCTTTCAACGGCAGTGAGTATTCTCGGAGAGAAAAAGGGAATCGAGCTTATAGAGGCACTCGAAGATATCGAAGCTGTTCTGATAACGCCTGCTCCTGAATATCGCCAGATATTAACCGGCGGAGCGGACAGATATATTTATAAACCTTAGGTTTTTGCCGCTTCGGTTTTTTTCTTTGTTTCTCGCGGAGGCGGAGCGGTTTTGCCTCGATATACTATCACGCAGGTCGGACATTTATTATATGCAGCTTCTGTTTTTTCATTCGGCTGATATTTTTTATAATCGACGAAAGCAAGATTGTCACTGACTGAAAAAACATCGCTCTGCTTTGCGCATAATCCGCAGGCGATACAGCCTACCTGACACATCGAACGGGTAGCCTTGCCGTGTTCTTTGCTGCTGCATGCGACGGTTATCATATTTTCATGAGCAAAAGGAACCATTTTAATAATATTTCGTGGACATGCTTTGACGCATGCTCCGCATCCTGTACATTTTGCGTAATCTACCGTAGCTAATCCATCAAAAATATGCAAAGCATCGAATTTGCAAGCTGCGACGCAATCGCCGTAACCGAGGCATCCGAATTTACAGGCTTGAGCGTTTGCAAAAGCGTTGGCGGTTGTACAGCTTTCGATTCCCTGAAATTGGGCGAAAGATGTTTTGTCTTCTGTATGTGCGCGGCAATGAACTATCGGTCTAAGCGGCGGGCCCGAATCGCTGATTTGAAGATTTAAGGCCGCTGCGATTTTAGCGGCTGCGGCAGAACCTCCCGGAGCGCATAGCCCGATTAAGTCAGGATTTGCGGCAACAGCTTTCGCATAAGAAGCGCATCCGGCATATCCGCACGCTCCGCAGTCGATGTTGGGCAGGACTTTGTGAATTTGCTCGACCTTCGGGTCCGGCTGAACCTTGAATTTGATGCTCGCGACAAGAAGTACAATTGCGAATACCATGCTAAGACCGAGCATAATAACACCGGCCTGCCAGCTATTACTCAATAATTCTATAATATCTGCCAATATCATTTAATCATTCCCGCAAAACCCATAAATGCCAGTGTCATAATACCTGCTGTGATAAGTGTTATTGGCGCGCCTTTAAGCGGCTTGGGGACATCGGCAAGTTTCAGATTTTCTCTGATTCCGGCCATTATGCAAATCGCCAGCGTAAAACCTATGCCCGCCCCGAAGCTTAAAACCACAGCCGTTGCGAAATTTTTTATTTCCCAAAGATTCAAAAACAGACACAGCCCGAGTATCGCACAGTTTGTAGTAATCAGCGGCAAAAATATTCCGAAGCTTTCATAAAGAGAAGGGAAAAACTTTCGAAGGTACATTTCGACTAACTGTACCGCTCCGGCTATTACGAGGATAAAACATACATAGCGGGTAACTTCCAGATTCAAAGGAATAAGAACAAGGTTATCAATCAGCCATGTTAAAGTTCCGCTGAGCGTTACGACGAATGTTACCGCCATCCCCATCCCGAAGGCCATATCTATCCTGCCGGATACACCGAGATACGGACATATACCCAGAAACTTGGTAAGTACCAGATTGTTTACCAAAACAACCGATATGAATGCCAATATTAAAGTTGTTACTGTATCCATACTTTAGCCTTTAAGCTTTTTTCGTAATAGAATTTATCAGTCCAAGTATAAGACCTAATGTTATAAATGCTCCTACAGGCATACTCATCGCGGCCCACGGTACGAACCACTGCGGCATTATGCTAATATCGAAAATCGTACCCGCAGCCAATAATTCCCGAACAACCGCAAGTACGCACAGAGCGAATGTAAAACCAAGACTCATTCCAAGTGCATCAAGAATACTTGTTATTAAGCCGTTTTTACTGGCGCAGGCTTCAGCTCGTCCGATTATAATGCAGTTAACGATAATCAGCGGAATGTAAGGCCCAAGCGTTGCACTCATTTGCGGGGCATAAGCTTTGACAAGCATATCTGCGATTGTAACAAATGTCGCTATTGTCAGGGTAAACATCAGAATCCGTAAATGCGGTTTCAAAAGATTCCTCATCAGGCTGACAACGATATTGCTGCATGTCAGAACAAATACGACACAAAGCCCCATCGTAAGAGCCGGTTTAACCGCGGCTGTTACCGCCAGAGTAGGGCACATTCCTAACAAAAGCCTAAAAACGGGATTTTCCCGCCAGAGACCGGTTATAAAAGTTTTTCCGAGATTCGGCTGTTCACCGTTCATTTTTCAATAAAACCTTTATCTTTCAGTTCGTTTTTAATCTGCTCGTTATAACGGTTAAAAATTCGGACTACCGCGTCGCTGCTGACGGTAGCTCCGGTAATCGCGACAATATTTTCGTCGATTTTTTTATCATCTCCGATTTTGCTAAGCTGCAATGTTTCTGCAGGTGCTCCTATAAATTGGCTGCTGAAATACGGTTCTATAATTTTGCTTCCGAATCCGGGCGTCTCGTTGCTGGACAATACCGCAAAACCATAATATTTGTTGAAATTTTTATCTACGGCTATGACAAGTTTGATTTTGTCAGCAAAACCTGAACCGACTGCGATAAACGCGAATCCCATAGTATTGCCCTTTGCGTCAACAGCCTGATAAATATCTGTTTTAGTGTTCGCAATTTCGAAATCTTTAATCACCGTCTTGAATTCATTCGCATCAGGTATAAGTGATTTCATCTTTGCGTTTAAAAGGTTAGCTTCGTTTTGACGAATTATGGGGTCTAAAGAAGCACTGGTTATTGCCAGAAGTAAACCGAATATAAACGCTGCTGTAATAAGCAGCCAGCTTTGCTTTAGGAAGTAAATTACCTTATGCATTTGGCTTTCCTCCTGCGGGCGTCAGTTTGCATAAACGGTCAATCAGAGGAGTTATCGAATTCATCAGCAGGACCGAAAACATTACGCCGCCCGGATATTCGCCGAAAACTCTTATAATCATAGTAATCGTGCCGATTCCAATTCCGAAAATCCACATACCCTTAACGCTTAGCGGAGCCGTTACCGGGTCGGTGGCGATGAAAAAAGCACACAATAAAATTCCGCCGCTGGCTATGTGCATTAGCGGCGAAATATACACGTCAGGTTTAATAAGATTTACGACTGCCGCAAAAACAAACGTACTTATAAGAACCGCTAAAGGAGTATGCAGATTGATAGTTTTTCTAATCAGCATATAGATGCCGCCGATTAGAATCGCAACAGCGCTGGTTTCTCCCAGACATCCGCCGACCTCGCCGAAAAGGGCGGGTCTGAATTGTTTTTCGACTTCTTTTGCGCCCGTTTTACTTTTAATTGCTTCTTTGCTATAGCCTAACGGAGTGGCCTGTGTACGGGCAATAACATCGTCACTATACGAAGAATTAGTGCCCAAACCGATATTCGGCATTGCCGAATCAATAGTTGCCGGTACCGTCCACGTTGTCATTAGCATTCCGAAAGAGGCTGTCAAAAACGCTCTGCCCACCATAGCCGGATTGAAGATATTCGAACCCAAACCGCCGAAAACCATCTTGCCGATAGCTATCGCAAAAGCACTTCCGATTACAGCCGACCATAACGGCAAAGAAGGCGGTACCGAAAATGCCAGTATCATACCTGTTACGACCGCGCTTAAATCGCCAAGTGATTCGGCCGGGTTTTGTTTTTTTCTGATGATATTGCAAATATATTCGGTTATTACACAGGAAATAACGCAAGTTGCCGTTAATGTTATTGCGTAAAGCCTAAAGTAATAAATCGCCGCGATAAACGGCAAAAGCAATCCGATAATAACATCGCCCATTACTCGGCGGGTCGAAAACGGCCCGCTGATATGAGGTGAAGGCGAAACTATAATTTCACTTAGCATCTAATTAATTTTCCGTCAAAAATTAATAATTTCTCATTGCGGCATTTTCTTTTTCTGTCTGGCTAAAAGAATTTTGCCTGTTTTAATATATCCTGTCAGTTCGATATTGGCAGGGCAGACATAGCTGCAGCAACCGCACTCAATGCAGGCAGTCATATAATAATCAATAGCCAAATCCAGCATATTATTTTTGACCGCGTGAGCTATTGTTGTCGGGTTCAGATGTTCCGGACAAGCCTCGAGACATCGTCCGCATCTGATACAAGGCGTTACCCGTCTGGCGAATTTGGCGTCTCCGATTTGGTTTCTTGTTAGAATCGTAACGGCATTGGTGGTTTTGGTTATAGGTGTTGATAAATCGGCGATTGCCAGCCCCATCATCGGCCCGCCCAGAATTACCTTTGCGCTTTTTAGTGTTACTCCGCCGCAGAATTCAATCAATTCGCTTACCGGCGTTCCTATGGAGACGTATAAATTAGACGGCTTGGCGATGGCTTCTCCGGTTACTGTTACGGCTCTATGGGTCAAAGGCTGATTAAAAACGACAGCTTCCGCCACTGCCGCGGCGGTCGCCGCATTTAGAACGACAAGCCCTATAGCGGGGGGGATACCGCCGGTCGGAACGATTTTATTCAGCACGGATTTAATTAGCTGCCTTTCACCGCCCTGAGGATATTTCGTTTTGAGTTTTAAAACTTCTATATTTTTCCCGTTTTTGTGCAGCGCATTGATGAATACTTCGACAGCCTGAGGTTTGTTGTCCTCAACGGCTATTATTATTCTCGAACAGCCGGCGGCTTTGGCGGCGAGTTTTGCTCCGGCGATTATCGTATTTGTCCTTTCCAGCATCATACGATAATCACAGCTAATGTACGGTTCGCACTCGCAACCGTTGATTATCAGGGTGTCTTTAGGCTGGCTTGGATTTGGTTCAATTTTAACTCTCGTTGGAAATCCCGCACCGCCCATTCCCACAATCCCCGCTTCTGCGACCGCGTTGCAAATCTGCTCGATCGAAAACGAGCTTTCATCGAAATTTTCATTGAAATCTTTCGGCGGCGTTTTAAGGGGATTATTTTGCTGGTCTGTCTCGATGACGATAGCTTGACTTCTTCCCAAAACCGCATGGGGCTGCAATGAAATTTCTTTAACCTTTCCGTTGACCGGAGAATGCATCGTCGCCGAGACGAATCCTGAAGCTTGTGCGATTAATTGACCTGCCTTAACTTGGTCATTCTTGGCGACAACTGGCTTTGCAGCCGCTCCGATATGCTGGCTGAGCATTATCGAGACCTGTTTCGGGACAAAACAGTGCTGTATCTTGCGATTTTCTGTAAGATGTTTGCGTTCAGGCGGATGAACCCCGCCGGAAAAACTAAACTTCCTATGTGCTTGTATTGTCATATCTTTTTATCTTCTTCGCAGGCGATTTTCTTGTTAAATTTCGCAATAATAAGTGTATAAGCTAATATAACCAGCACCGCTGCTGAAAAACTTATAAAAGTCCTGAATTTATTGTCATTTACAGCTTCTGCCAAAATATGCTCAAAAATTACCAAAGTTACTATAAAAATCACCAGCGGCAGTAAAAAAGCGAAAACGACTTTCGGAAGCACTGACGGGCCTGTGAAATTACCCATCTTTGCATAAGCGTCCTTGCAATTATGCTGCTGCGGACAATTTTGGCATAAGTCTTTATCTGAAGACATTTTTTTGTTTCACAAAAGAAACATAAGTTTATAATGAATATAAGCCGAATTTTCAAATAAAAAATTTGTGAGGGCCGGCCATGAATAACAAACTAAAATATCTTATTCTTTCTGTGTTTTTGTCATTTTTAACAGGTTGTGTTACGAACCCTATCAGCGGCGAGTCCCAGTTTATAATTTTTTCGGAAGAACAAGATGTCGAGCTTGGCAAAAACTATGCGCCGGAAATTGAAAAACAACTGGGAGGCCAAATTCAAAATCTTGTTGTTCAAAACTATCTTAACAGCATCGGCCAGCAAATTGCCCGCGTCAGCCATCAGCCTCCGTATTTCAGCTATCAGTATATCGCGCTCGATGACGAGATGATAAATGCTTTTGCGCTTCCCGGCGGTTATATTTTTATTACCAAGGGGATGCTCTTAAAGCTGGAAAACGAAGCTCAGCTTGCTGCAATACTCGCCCATGAAACAATCCATGTTGTAGCCCGTCATTCATCGGCCTCGATTAGCAGGGAAATCGGAATGGAAGTAGCTCTTTCGGTCGCGCTGTCTAAAAGTTCCGGAGCCGCTACGCAGGTTGCGGGAATTTCCAGACAGATAATCGGCCTTAGCTACAGCCGCTCTCAGGAAAGGGAAGCTGATTTGGGCGGACTGGATTATATGGTTAAAGCCGGTTTTGACCCATGGCAAATGGTAAAAACGATGCAGATGCTTGAAGCCGAACAGAAAACCAAGCAGATAGAATTTTTCTCGACACACCCGTCGCCGGAAAACAGAGTCGGTTATATAAGTCAGGCGATTCAATCTCGCGGCTATCCGACAGGGCTGAGAGTAGGCGCCGAAGATTATCAGCGGTTTATTCTTAATGAATTGAAAAATTGATTATGCCCAGAGAATTGCTGGTAATTATTTTTATGGCTTTCGGTTTGTCGATGGATGCCTTTGCGGTTTCTGTAGTAACAGGGGCGGCGTATAAACAGCTTCATATCAGACATGTTTTCAGAATGGCAGCCTTTTTTGGTATCTTTCAGGCGCTGATGCCTATTGTCGGATATCTTGCCGGCTTGACGGTTCGCCAATACATATCGGATTATGACCACTGGATTGCCTTTGCGATTTTGACCGCTGTGGGTGTAAAAATGATTTACGAGTCTTTCAAAATCAAATCCGAGCGAAAGGCGATGCATCCTGCGAATCTTCCGATGCTGCTTGCTCTTTCGATAGCCACAAGCATTGATGCATTAGCGGTTGGAATAACACTTTCACTTATAACGCACTCGATTGCAGTTGCGGTCATTGTCATCGGATTAGTGACATTTATGCTTTCATACTGCGGCATTTATATAGGGAAAAAATTCGGCCATTTCTTCGAAAGCGGCATAGAAGCCATCGGCGGACTTGTTTTAATCGGTCTTGGGCTGAAAATATTAATCCAGCATTTATTTTTTTAAAATTTCATTTTCGGCCTGAGCTGAGAATATCCCAGTACGCCCCGCGGGCGCCGGATTCGATGGCTTTGAGCAGTTCGGTATTGTCATTATAATTGTGGTCGGTTGCCTGCCGCGCTGATTCCGGAGTTGGTTTAAAGAAACGCTCATCAGAGCCAATCAAATTGGAAATTAGTTCAGCAGGTTTTTCTCCGAGCAGATGGGATATGTAAAAAGTTGGCTTGAAAAAATCGACAGAGCCGTCATATTTACGTTTTAAACTCGGATTATTTTCCAGAGTTCCTTCTTTTTTAACAATATGCTCCATTTGGGTTTGAGGATATATCCTAACGCCCAGTCCTGCTCCGATACAGTCCGGCCCGATTTGCTTCATAAAACCGATTGTTTCCGCGAGAATTTCTTTAGTCTCTCCCGGGCTGCCTAAAAGCAAATCGACCATTATTTTAATCTTATTTTCTTTACACAAGCCGACAGCGCGAGCCAAATCTTCTTTGACGTGCGGCTGGCGATATGTTTGCAGCATAAGAGTGCTTGCTGAATCTCCGGTGAAATCTATTCCGGAACAACCGGCTTTTTTCATCAATTTTATCAATTCCTCGTCAAAAGGCGTTACAGCCATATATGTATACCATTTAATTTTTTCACCGAAACCGTGCCGAATAAATTCTTGGCAAACTGCTTTAGCGTGACTTATAGGGATATTAAATTCAGCATCGCATAAGTGAAAAACGTTTATGCTCTGATTCAATAAACATTCGACCTCGTCAGCAATATCCTCTGGTTTTCTAAGGCGAAGCTTATTACCTTTTGCTAAAGGGTCAGCGCAATAAATACATTTACGATTACAGCCTCGTTTTGTCTCGAGGCCTATTTGTCCGCCTCGCTGAAAATAAGTTTTATTATCAATTGCGTCGCGGTTTACCGGAAGTTTTAGCTCATCAGGCCAAGAGGGTTTGTTTTCCCTGATTTGGCCTTGTTCCTGCCAGAGCAGCCCCGGAACTTTTTCTAATTCGCAGCTACCTCTTAGCTGCTGTGCTAACTGAACCAAAGCCTGTTCACCATCTCCTCTAATTCCATAATCAGCGCCGGTATATTGCAAAATTTGTTTAGGTAGAATCGAAAAACCTATGCCTCCAATAACAATAGGCGAATTGGAAGCGATACGGATTTTCTCGATAAAGTTATTAAGCTGTGGAACGAACCATTGGGCGCTCGGCCAAAAACAATCATCAATATTACGAAACGTCATCGCGACTAATTCAGGATTATTATTTGCAAAATATGATTTTAAAATTTCGTTTGGTTTATCGGTTAAGCAAAGGTCAAGAACTTCCGCTTGAATACCCGATGCCTGCAGCGAGCCTGCTATATAGTCCAGCCCTATAGGCGCAATCGGCGGCTGCATCTGATTTGTATTTATTAGCAAGACTGTCATTTTTTTGTGACAGATTATTTTCTTAGGACTTCTTTGACTTTTGCGTCCATAGCCATTTGGTCTTGCGTAAAGCTCATTAATCCTGCAAGATTCATCAGGCTGTCGAGCCCTATGGTTTTATCTTTCAAAAGCTGTTTCCAGTTCTCTAATTTGGGTATTTTACCTTCTTTGCTGCTGAATCGCATTTGTTCGTCTGTCCATGGGACCAGAATATCAGCACATTTATGTTCCCCGAAGAACTTGACTAATTCTTCAGCTGTCATATCGTCGAAGCACTTTTTTTCAAAAGCATCGCAGCAGTCAATAAGCTCACATGGTATATTCCATAGTGTGTCAAGCCGGATTTCCTGCTGGTCAACGTCGGGCTTGACGCCCGCCCTATAATCCAGACCCGACATATTATAAATACTATCAGGCGGCAATTTCAAATCTTTGAATTGTCCGGCAACCGCAGGCGGCATTGTCATTACGTCGATACCCGCTAAATCTCGCACCTGTTCCCCGCCGCGAAAACTCGCGCCGATTTGTTTGGATTGGGTCGGGTCAATTTCTTTCAATTGCCGCAGAATACGCTGAGAAGCTAACGTTGCCTTCTCGCCAACGTATTCACCGTCACCGAGCTGATTTTCTTTTACGAAGCTGTTCAGCCTGCCCAAAAAAACATTTACATAAGCAGGTCTGCCGATTCTTGCTATTAGATAATTCTGGCGGGCGGAAAATCCGAGCGTATGATTGACCGGAACGTCCTCTTCCCAAAGTTTTCGCGTCGTAATAAGACCCGCCGGAGTAAATGGTATTTTTACTATGAACCGCTCCGGACAAATTTCATAGTATCTTTTTGCGTAGTAAACGGCAGGTCCGACATAATGAGCTAAAGCGGTATGTTCTTCCACAGATACATAACAATCGAACTTCTCGACTAAGCGAAGGCCGTGCCACGCATTAAGGATAAATGCGATTTCAAGCAGCCTTTCAGTATCGTTCAGCTCGTACTTGGTAAGCAGCTTATCTGCATCTTTAATCAGAGAATCATATTTGCCGCTCTGAACTTCTTTATTCAGCAGTGTATTATTTGTTGTCAGAGCCGAAAACTCTGCTGTCCAGTGCTGCTGTGCTTCTTCGATATTTCCGGTATCGAGCCAAAGCTCGGTTCCGACATCAAGAAGTTTCTGCCAGAGAGGGTCTTTGCGAAACGTTTTCTGCAGTTTGCCGAATTTAGGCGAAAAACTCTGTTTTAAAAATTTTTTCACCTCATCTGCTAATTTGATTTTATCCCTGCCCATGTCAATCATTCCTCAAAATTGATTTGTTAGCCCTTCAGTAGCGACGGTATTTTACAGCCAAATAATTTTAAATGCAATAATTTATTTAGCCGTTATACCAAAAATCTATCGCAGCCAAAATCTGTTCTTTGGTTTTCGCTGCCAGAATAGCCATTTGAGGTTTTTTTCTTTGCGGATGCCGTTTACTGCAATAATTTACAATAAACTTTCTAAAATACGGAACAACTTTTCTTGGCGGATAAAGTTGACTGACAAGCTCTAAATGTTCGAGAATAACCTGTTTTTGTTCATTTAATGAAGGTTCTTCCGGGGCCGGGTGTCCTTGAAAATAGGCTCGAAGTTCACTGAATATCCACGGATTCCCTATAGCTCCGCGCGCTATGCAAACACCGTCGATTCCGGTGCTGTTCATCATTTCGGCTGCGTCCTGCACTGTGAATAAATCTCCGCTTCCGAATATAATTTTATTCGGTAATCGCTGTTTAAGCTCCTTGATGATGTTGTTGTCGGATTTTCCCGAAAAGCGTTTTGAAACGCTTCTTCCGTGCAGTGTGATAGCATCGGCTTCATCGCTGATGCCTTCGATTATTTTCCAAAAATTTTCTTTGCTTTCATCGGATGTATTAAAACCATACCGAAGCTTTACCGTTAAAGGGCAATTTACCGCATCGCGAACTCGCCGAAAAATTTCTATCGCCGAACAAGAATCGTCCAAGAGGGCTCCGCCTCGGCCCCGCCGTAAAACTTTCGGCGCAGGGCAAGCAAAATTCAAATCGATTATATCATATCCCGCTTTAATCAAATCTTTCGCGGCTTTGGCCATTACATCCGGTTCCTCTCCGAGTATCTGAGCGCCTACGGGATGTTCGTCGTCGTATGGCCGAAAATGCTGTTTGGCTAATATTTTCGGAATCGCGGCACTCTTTGCGAGCATTACTCCGGTATATGTTAAAGGGCAGCCGAACTTTCTTGCCAGCTTGCGCATTGCGTAGTCGCTGTATCCGCTCAAAGGAGCCTGAAAAAAAGGAACATCTAAAACTATTTTGCCGAGATGAATCATTATTTGTCCGCTGCTTTGTATGAAGATTTAATATAACACAATAAAATTCCGAGTTCATAAAGGGCATACAGCGGCAAACCGAGCATAATCTGGCTTATCACATCAGGCGGGGTTGCGGTAGCTGCTATTACGAACATTGCGAGAAATACATACTTGCGGTATTTTTTCAAAGCTGTTATCGAAACCAATCCTGTTAGATTTAAAATCAAGATAGCTGCCGGTGTTTGAAAAGCCAAACCGAAAACCAGCATCAAAATAGTCATAAACGAAATATATTTTTGGAATGTCCATGCGGGCATGACCCCGACGATGTCGCCGAATTTCAGAAAAAACCGCAGCGTGATTGGTGCGACGACATAAAAGAAAAATAACGCTCCTATAATAAACAAAGCTGTTGAAAACGGCACAGCTATCAGCACATAATGTTTTTCTTTTTTATACAGCCCCGCAGCTACGAATTTCCACAAATGATAAAATATCCAAGGGCTTGATACGATTATTCCGGCGATAAGCGATACTTTCATATACCCTATAAAAGCATCCGCCGGCGCCAGCGCTGTCAGCGGTTTATCGGGTTCTATAACGCGGTACGGCTGCTGTAAATATTGCACAAGATGCGAACCGAATATCAGGCAGAAGATTGTACAAACCCCCAACCCCGCCAATCCGTAAATCAAACGCCGGCGCAGTTCTTCCAGATGTTCCTCCAGACTCATCGTGCTTTTGGAAAGCTCGTCATTAGTGTTCATTGTAACGCTTGGAATTAAAGGTGAATGTTTCAGACTGCTGCATCCTGGTCGGAGTCATCCTGTGATTTATTATTCTCGGCGGCCTGACCGGATTCGTTTTCAACGTCATCACCGGCTTTTTCAGCTTCTTTGATGCCTTTTTTAAACTCAGTCAGACTTTTGCCTATACTCCGAGCAAGCTCAGGTAACTTTTTGCCTCCGAATATCAATAAAGCCAGAACAAGAATAAGCAGCCATTCCTGCCAACCCCAGCTTAAAGCCAAAATCCCCTGTAAACTATCGGACATTTCAGTCTCCTTATTTTTTAAGGAACTTGGTCTGCCGTATTTGATTCCGGCATAAACTTCGACAGCCGGTTCTATTGAACCTGCCCCGAATTACATCGACTATTGTAATCGCGTATAGCTTAATCGTCAACGGATAATGCTGCTAACGAGGTGCTTATATTGACATTACATAAGGCGAATAATACGGTTATATCCATTACGGCCGCTAAGAAAGGTTTAATAATTCTTATTCCCGCGAAACCTTAATAAAAGCGGATAATTGCACCATTTGTGAAACTTGTGAACACTAATGACGATTAGGGGGTAAATTTTCTATAAGGTTTTATTATAAAGCAGAAAAGATAAAACCTGATGCAAGGTTTTGTCGTACTTGCTATACCAAGGACATGATATATTGATTGTTATTTGTGAAGAACTTTAAAGCTAAATAATAAACGAAGGAGCCGGATTGATGAATTCCCCCCAAAAACCCGTAGATAGAAGAAGTTTCTTAAAATCATTAGGTACAGCCGGTGCGGCATCGGCTTTTATAACTTCTAAGATTTTCGCGGATGTAAACCAGCCTTCAGGGCTTAATACCGAGCAGCTTGCCGAATCCCCTAAATCCTCTGTTTTACCCTGTCGCAAGCTGGGTAAAACCGGGATTAGCATCCCTGTATTGGCTAACGGTGTGATGTTCGATGTAATGAGCAATTTCGGCATTTTACAAGCTAATCTAATGCACGGTATTACTTACTGGGATACTGCTTACAGTTACGGAAATGGTAATAGCGAGTTAGGAGTAGGGAAGTTTCTGAAAAAACACCCCGAAATGCGAAAAAAATTATTTATTGTTACAAAAGCATCAGGGGCCTTCAGTTCCGGCCAAATTGAGCAAAGACTTCAAGAATCTTTAAAACGAATGAACACCGATTATATTGATATGTATTACGCCCCGCACGGCTGCAGCAGCGGCAGACAGCTAAGCCAGGACCTTGAAAATTGGGTTCGTTCGGCAAAAGAACGCGGATTGATTAAATATTTCGGTTTCAGCACTCATAATAATATGGCGGATTGTCTTATGGCTGCTTCTAAACTCGACTGGATTGACGCTGTAATGACAACCTATAATGCAGCTGAAATGCAAAGACCTCAAATGCAGCAAGCCGTCCAAGCCTGCTTCGACGCGGGTATAGGTGTCATTGCTATGAAGGTAATTCTCAATATGACCCGCAGACAGCCGGATGCCGAATGTGAAATAATGACCCACTTTCTTGAAAAAGGCTATACCCGTGCTCAGGCACTGATAAAAGCCGTTCTTTCAGATGAACGTATCGCCTCGGTCTGTATAAGAATGGAAGATGCGACATTATTAAAATCCAACGTTGCGGCAATTCTTGACAAGACCGCGCTGACATCTGATGATTTAGAAGCCCTAAAAGTATATTCCAAAGCGATATGCAGCGGTTATTGTGCCGGATGTGCTGAAATTTGCGAAAAAGCCTCCCCAGAAATGCCCTATGTCAGAGATATAATGAGATATCTTATGTATCATGACAGCTATGGCGATACTATTTATGCCCGCGAGCTTTTTGCCCAGATTCCCTCGTCTGTCCGAGCTAAACTTATCCAGGCTGACTACAGCCGAGCCGAAGCCCTTTGCCCGCAGCATATGCCGATTTCCAGACTTATGACAGAAGCCGCCCGGAAATTAGCGTAACTGTGCCTATTTTAAACCGGTAAAAATCTGCCCGCTTCTAATTATATAAGTCCATATAAAACAAGGACTTATGCAGTCTTATTGAATTTTATTCTTGATTCAGTCCTGCCCCTTTAGCTATAATACAATAGTAGGGTTAGATATGGCTTTGGGGATGCAGTGATGAAGAAGATTGAATTTTTCTATTATAAATACTGGCTGCCGTTTACAGCGACGAAAAAACGCATTCTTATACTGGCGATAGCCAGCTATATAGCGATGTGCTGATAAAATTTTGCCATTTTTGAACCATTCCATTTGAACCGTCCTGTCTGAAAGCAGGGCGGTTTTTTTTGTTTTAGTACTTATCGTTGACACGCAAAAGATAAAGAATTATGCTCTGTCTGACAATTAACAGTATTTGATATTCATTTTTAAATATTTAATTAATTATGATTATAGTAACCGGCGGTGCGGGTTTTATCGGGTCGAATATTATCGCCGCTCTGAACGAGCGGGGTATTGACGATATTCTTGTTGTTGACCTGCTTGGCAGTGATAAAAGATGGCGGAATCTCGCGGGGCTTTCTTTTGCCGATTATATCGAAAAAGATGACTTTTTGGAAATGGCCCTACAAGGCAAAATTCCCTCTCAAGCCCAAGCTGTTTTTCATATGGGAGCTTGTTCCAGCACAACCGAAACCGATGCCTCGTATTTGATTAAGAATAATTACGAATACACCAAGCTTCTTGCCCAGTGGGCTGCCGGAAATAATGTGCGTTTTATTTACGCGTCAAGCGGGGCAACTTACGGCGACGGGACAAAAGGTTTCGATGATGACGAAGATAAAATCGATGAGCTGCGGCCTTTGAATATGTACGGTTATTCGAAGCACCTTTTCGACCTGTGGGCAAAGAGAACAGGATTGCTGAAAAAAATTGTCGGCTTGAAGTATTTCAACGTCTTCGGGCCGAACGAATATCACAAAGCCGATATGCGTTCGTTCATTTTAAAATCTTTCGAGCAGATAAACGCTTCGGGCAAAGTAAAATTGTTCAAATCCTGTAATCCCGAATATGCAGACGGTGAATATAAGCGCGATTTTGTTTACGTAAAAGACGCTGTCGATATGACCCTGTTCTTTTTGGATAATCCCGGAATATCAGGGCTGTTTAATATCGGCACAGGCCAAGCAAGAACTTGGAACGATATGGTAAAAGCCTGCTTCGCCGCGATGAATAAGCCGGTCAAAATCGAATTTGTCGATATGCCCGAAAATCTCCGCAAACAGTACCAATATTTTACCGAAGCCAAAATGACCAAGCTCGATTTGGTCGGATATAACAAAAAAACCATGCCTCTCGAATCTGCTGTTTCGGACTACATACGAAATTATTTGAACAAAGATATTTCTTCTGCATAAATAATACTCATCGAGCAAATAATTATGCCTTTTACTCCATACCATTTCGGGCCTGCGGGATTTATCGGGCTGGTCGTTAGAAAATACATCGATATACCTCTTTTTGTGTTGGCAAATGTCATCATCGATTTGGAGGTTCTTTTCGCGGGCGGGCCTTTCGCGCATCGAGGCTGGTATTTTCACACACTTTTAGGCTCCGCCGTGGTGGGCGCGTTATTTGGGCTGGCGATTTATCCTTTACGCGGAATATTTCAATGGATTATGAATTTTTTGAGGCTGTCTTATAAACCGACGCTTCTAAAATTCGTAATCTCAGGTTCTCTCGGTGCCTGTTTTCACGTTTTCATCGATGCGATATACCACTGGGATGTTCAGCTGCTCTGGCCGAATCAAAACGCAAGACCTCTATGGAACATTATAAGCCAGTCTCAAGTAAAACAAATTTGCCTCGCCTTCTGGGCAGCCGCCATAATACTTTACATTATCCTGCTATTCAAATCTCTGCGAAAGAAACCAAAGGCTGATTAAAAAGACGGTTTATCATTGCGCGTCCCGATATTGTTTCTGAATCCGCTTTTTCGCTGATTCCGTCCGTGATTGCTTCGTGGCACGGCCTCAACCAAAAATTCTTAGCTAATCCACGTCTAAACTTTTCTTCCCATTCTTTAATTCTTAGCGATTTCCTCTTCCCATTTGGCCCTGAGAATTTTTGCAAGCAAAAGCTTCTGAGGACCTCTGTTCCATTGAATAAAAATAATTGATACTCCTCTCATTCCAGTTAACGTCATTAGTAATCCGAACACTATTTCCGCCGTTGCAATTTTATACAGTTCAAACCTGCTCTCAAGTATAGTTGCTGCTTTGCGGAAAGTACCGACCATCCATAAATCTCGTTCCGTACCGCTTGGCAATCGGTCTGCTTCATCTCTATATCTCTGGATACATTCTTCTGCTGATTCAAATCCGACATAAAATCCATCTATCAACATAAAAATGCCGCCTAAAAGCGCAAGTAATACGAGAATCAACAAAACAAAAAGATGTCTGCGCCAGTTTTGGGCTTCTTTCTCATATTTCAATATAGCCTTATTACCAATTTCCTTTTCTTCAGCGGTCAACTTCATCTTCTACCTCTCTAATACGATAAACTATTATTTGTAATTGACATCTCCATCTCAGCGGAGAAAACTTAAGCTTTGCAAGGTGGTCACAATTTGTGACCACCTGCTATTCTACTTGATTTGAGAATGGCATTTTTTGGCCTTTCTTCTATTGAACAATGATAGATTACGCAAACATAAAACCTTACCACAACTCAAACCGCTTAGCGGTTAGTCGCACCGCTTTCCCGATTATACTTTTACTTCTCTGTTTGATTCCTTATTTCCATTTTCGATATTTTTTTATTATCTTGTTCATCTTTGGATTTTTTCTGAGACATCACATTATCTTTAACAGAATTAAAAATCTCTTTTACCTTTATATAGTTCTTATCACTCAAGCTTAGAATGAGAACTACCGTCATAACTACAACGAGAGGAATATATGTTCTTATTTCAGAAGATAGGCCCTCGAGCCAAATTAGAGATACCAATATTGTCCCTGACCACATAGTTATGAGTTGTTTTTTATTCACAACATTTTCCTCTCATTTAAAACTTATATTTCACTCAAGGCAATCGATGCCTTCTGTATTTCAACCTGTTCCATGACTTAGAATTATATTCCAGAACCATATAAATGGCAACAATTCCGAAAAAACTGGAAAAACTAAAACTCTAGACAGTTGCCTATCTTTCTTCTAAATCCGTGTTCCTTGTTAGGTATTCCTTTTATTCCAGTTTTTCCAATTTAGTATCGCAAGCACAGTGAGAAGAATTGAACCTGACCACAGTATTATCAAGACAGCTTTGCCTTTCAGAAATATTGGAAAATAAGCGACAGGTTCTTCTTTAGATATCATACGATATGAAATATAACCTATTCCGACTAAAGCTAAGAACGAAAATAGCCATCGGCATTCTCCGCTTAATAGTTCTTTCTTGAATAACTCCCAAGCTTTTTTCGGATCTGGTTCGTTTAGGCAACTCATGCAACTCAAATTTTACCCCCAAAAACCTCTTTATGCAAACCCATTTCTAATCCTAAAAAACCGTGTTTAAATCAGTGTCCTTCCGTGTCTAATTTAATTATTTCTGCATTGGTTATTGAATATTCTACATTCTTCATTCACGTTCTTAATGGTAAAAACAATAAAATCCGTGCTAATCCGCGGTTAAACTTTGTATTTTTTCTTTTCTTCGTGGTGAAAATTTCCGCTTAATCAGTGATACGCCATCTGCGACTATGTTTCTGTCTGATTTTTTCTTATTCACAGCAGTTGCGTTATATTATTAGCGGTTAATTTTTGAGTAATTTTGGTTTTCGGCGTTGCAGCCATTCGGGCAGCTGCTCGAAGGTAACGTCTTTCCAGAGGCCTTTGCCGACAGCTCGCGCGGCTGCTTCCAGTTCGATATACTTGTAGTAGAAACTGTGCTTAAACGGCAGATAGGCATAGGCGTAACCTTCGGTTAAAAGCAATTCATTGAGAGAACTTCTGTCTTCAAGCTGTATATAAGCTAAAAGCCTGCCGTATTTATCTCTGCTGTTTTGGTCCTCATCTAAATATACAGTAACCATTTTCTTTTCGGCGACGTCTATTACGAATTGCTTGGCCTCGGCGCCGAAGTGCATAGATTCTTTAGAAGCCCTTGCGATTTCCGGCGTATCAATGCCGAGCAATCTTATTCTTGTTCGGTTCTGTTTTCCGTCCGGAGAATCGATATCTATAGTATCACCGTCAACGACATTTATAACGGTAAATTTTTGGCCGTGATATTTTTTTAAATCACTGATGTCGGAGCTTTGATATTCAGAAGAAATCGCGGGGACATTTTTTCTATTGCTGATTCTGTCACAAGCACTGATGACTGCAAACAGAATAAATGCCGAAATAAAAATAAGATTTCGTTTTTTTCTGCTCATAGCGTAAGCGGTTCTTTTTGGTTTGTCAGCCATGGTTTATAAAATGCTTTCAGCCGAAGATTCTTATACGGATTCGGACAGACAGTCAATAATTGCTCAAATTATTTTATTCTTTTTAAATCCAAAACATTAATCGGGCTTGTTGAACGGCGGCCCTCGAAAACGGAATAAGTAGCCGAATTCATTGTATTGGGGTTGACTTGCGTAAGATACCTCATAAAGTGGCTTACCGTGCCGTCGGGCGATGTCTGCTCAATATTTAGAAGCAGCTTTGCTTCGGTAATTTCCCAGTTTCCGCCGAAAATTCGGCCTGTATTATCAATCCCAGTATTAACAATGATTTTTTTAGCAGGGTCATAATAAACCAATCCTGCATAATGATAAGACTCGCCTATCTGTGCTTCTGTTTTGAATGCGTGTCCGTTGAGAATCGGCTCGAATTTTGCTGTAACTATTTCGTTGGCGTCGGTGGTTGTCTGCCATGAACCCCATAGCCACTCAAATCCGTTAGTTTTGAAGATGTCCTCGATATTATTCGGTTCGGACGCAATTGCAGCTGCGGATAATATCAAAATGCCCGCCGCGAGTTTGAATAGAAAAAAAGAATAGTTTTTCATCAGATGTTCCTTTAATGAAGAACTGAAAACCTCACCTTTATTTCCGAAAATCCGCGATGCTTTTATTTCTGGCGTTTGTCTGCGGGTTTGTCCAGCTCAAACGCCTTGCAAACCGCGGTAAGAGCTCTATCTGCGTCTTTTTCTTCAACGATACAGCTTATACGGATTTCGCTGGTAGTAATCGAGTCGATGTTAACTTTGGCTTCTGCCAAAGCACCGAACATCTTATCCGCTACGCCGTAATGTGTTCGCATTCCGATTCCGACCGCGGAAACTTCGGCTATGTCATCGCGGACAAAAACGCTTTCGCAGTGAACTTCGTTTTTAATGGCATCGATAGCTTTTTGAGCTTCTTTAAGGTCGCCCTTGTTTGTAGTGAACGAAACGTTTGCTTTTTCCTTGCTGACTTCGGTCTGAACGATGTCGTTGACGACGACTTTGGCTTTGGCTAATTTAGAAAATATTTTCGCAGCATTGCCCGGCTTGTTGTCAACCCCGACCATACTGATTTTAGCCATATCTTTTTGTATTGTCGCACCTGATACCACGATATTTTCCATTTGTGTTACCTCGCCAGTAATTAAAGTCCCCTCGATAGGGTCACTGCTGCTTCTAACGTGAATGATTACGTTATATTTTTTACCGAATTCGATAGAACGGCTATGCATAACACCCGCGCCAAGACTGGAAAGTTCGAGTATTTCATCATAGCTTATTTGTTTCATCTTCACAGCTTGTTTGAAAATTCGCGGGTCTGTAGTATATATTCCATCGACATCTGTGAAAATTTCACATTCTTTAGCTCCCAACGCAGAAGCCAGAGCGACCGCGCTCGTATCCGAGCCGCCGCGGCCAAGTGTTGTTACGTTGCCGTGTTCATCGATACCCTGAAAACCGGCAACCAGAACTATTTTGCCGCTATCCAGTTCCTGACGGATTCTTTCGGCGCTGATGCTTTTGATTCTGGCTTTGGAGTGAACATTATCGGTTATCATTTTTATCTGTCCGCCGGTAAGACTTATTGCCTGATAACCCATAGCCTCCAGTGCCATCGCGAAAAGCGAGACCGTTTGAATCTCACCTGTATGTAAAAGCTGGTCCATTTCACGAGGTGAAGGATTAGGATTCAATTCGAGCGCATCGGCTATAAGTTCATCCGTCTGATGGCCGCGGGCGGAGGCTACCACTATTACCTGATTGCCTTTTTCTACCGCGCCAATCACGCGTTGGGCTGCTTTCTTGATTTTAGCAGCGTCAGCTACGCTTGTTCCGCCAAATTTCTGTACGAGTATTGCCATAATTACATCCTAAAAAAGAAGCAATTTTATAATCAAATAACCTGCGGTTTTCAAGAAAAATTTTGCAATGTTATGAGTGAGGCAAAACAGTGTAAATGCTCAGCTTTTCAGGAAATACTCCATAAGGTCGCAGCCTTTTTCGATGCGAAAACCGCTTCGGGCGGCGTTTGCCTCGCAGAACGGGGCATTGATAATTCCGCTGACACCGGTTCCTGCCATGGCAAAAGGTACGGCATCGGATGAATGAGCGCCATCTTTTACAGGTGTGGGATGGTCGGGCATGACCAGAATTCGCCATGTTTCGTATTTTTTAAGAGCTTGATAAACCGGCCCGATGATATGCTCGTCAATCAGCTCGATAGCTTTTTTTTTCATTTCGGCATTGCCCTGATGTCCGGCTTCGTCGGGAGCTTCGATATGCACAAAAACGAGGTCGTATTTTTCGAGGGCGTCGATTGCCGCCTGACCTTTACCTTCGAAATTAGTATCGATAAAACCGGTCGCACCTTCTACTTCTATCAAATCAAAACCAATCAGCTTGGCCAAGCCGCGAACCAAATCGACAGCGGTAATTGCACAGCCTTTGAGTCCGAAGCGGCTGCTGAAACGTTCCATAACCGCTTTTTTGCCCTGCCCCCAAAGCCAGATTGAACTAACTTGGTTTTCGTTCAAGTCAGCTTTAACTTTATTAATATCGTGTTCGGCCAAATGCTCTTGTGATTTTGCTATCAGCTCTCTCAGGATTTCGGAACCTTTTCCGCGAGGAAGAATTTTTTCTACTTTAGTTCCGATATTGTCGTGCGGCGGATATGTCTGAACATCAAAATCAGTGTTTTTAAACACCAGTAAATGTCTGTAGCTGACTCCGGGATAAAAACAGTATTGTTCGCAGCCGAACTTTTCCTGAAACTCCTTAATCAGCGCAGTTCCTTCCTGAGTTGAAATATGACCGGCGCTATGGTCAAACATTTTTCCGTCAACGATAGTTACAAGATTGCAGCGGAAGACACAGTCGCTCGGCTGCAAATTTATATTAAGAGCTACCGCTTCGATGGGTGCTCTTCCCGAATAATACCTCGCGGGGTCATATCCGATAAGGCTCATCATCGCGACATCGCTGCCCGGTTCGAAATTATCAGGAACGGTTTTAACAAGCCCCTGTCTGCCTGTTGAGCTTATCAGGTCGAGATTAGGTTTTACCGCAGCACCCAGCGGAGTTTTACCTCCGAACTGTTCGAGAGGCTCATCGGCTGCTCCGTCTGGAATTATAATTACGTACTTAGCGCTCAATCGCTGTCCTCCGGTATATCGACGATTCTTATGCATACCGGTTTGCCGCCGATTGCATCGAGTTTTGCCATATCAAGCATAGCGCCGTCGATATTTTTCTGCTGAGTCGGATGAGTTACGATAACTATCGGAACGGTATTATCTGGGCCGGTGCCTTCGTGCTGAAGAGCGCCGGAAATACTTATATTATGGTCAGCAAGAACTTTGCTCCATTTGGCTATAACTCCGGGGATATCTTTACACATTATTCGAATATAAAATCGGCTTACTATATTATCGATTTTTTCAATAAGTCCGGAAACCTCGTTTTTCGGTTTGAGATTCATATGTTTAAACGAGATAGCGGAATTTCCCAGCGCAACATCGATAATATCCGATACCACCGCGCTTGCAGTCGGCATCATCCCGGCGCCTCGGCCGTAGTACATTAGTTGTCCGACGCTGCTTCCCAGAATGCTTACGGCATTAAACGAACCGCTAACTCTTGCTAACGGGTGTTCTTTGTGGACGAAGCAAGGATGCACTCGAAGTGAAACCTTACCGTTGTTTTCACGCTGAGCAATCGCGAGAAGTTTTAATACATATCCCATTTCGCAGCCGAAACGCAAATCATCCTTCGAGACTTCCTTAATGCCTTCGACATATATATCTTCGAGTTGTATTTCATAGCCGAAAGCTATAGAAGCTAAAATTGCCAGTTTATGAGCACTGTCGCCGCCGCTGATATCTAAGGCAGGGTCGGCTTCGGCAAAGCCTTTTGCTTGAGCCTGTTTCAAAGCTGTATCGAAATCTTCCCCTTTGGCGGTCATGTTCGAGAGAATATAGTTGCAAGTGCCGTTGACTATGCCGTACATCGCATCGATTCTATTTGCAGCTAACCCGCTTCGCAGACCCGAAATAATCGGCACCCCTCCGCAGCAGCTTGCTTCGAAGGCGATGCACCTGTTATTTTTGCGAGCTGCCTGATAAAGCTCGCTTCCTTGCTCAGCAAGCAGGGCTTTATTGGCGGTTACGACATCTTTGCCCGCCGCCAGCATTTTAAGCTGAATATCTTTTGCAGGGCCGGTTCCGCCTATTAATTCGACGCCGATATTGATAGCTTTATCTTCCAAAAGCCTATTCAAATCGCTGGTTAAGATTCCATTCGGCAGGTTTACATTCCGCTTGGATTTGGTATCCATATCCACCACAGCCGCCAATTCCAGACGCAAGCCGGTTTTGGCCTCGATTAAAGCCGAGTCTTCTAAGATTATTTTGGCTACGCCGGTTCCTACTGTCCCGAAACCAACCAATCCGATTTTTACAGTTTTCTGCTGCATTTTTATCTTCTCGCTGTCCACTACATTATGTATTAAACAGCGTAGTTTATGTTTTTAGACCTTAATAGTCAACTGGTTAGCAAAGGCTGAGCTTTAAGTATTATTTCAAGTTCACTTTGATTTACAAAAGCATCTGGGCCTTTGGAATTGTGTTTGGTGAGCATTTTGACAGCAGCAGTGAATTTTTTATCCAAAGCCGCAACAAAACAGTGAGATTGCTTCGCAAATTTATCGTGGTTCAAAACGGCAGAGGTTTCAGGAATGACAAGCTGATAAGCATGAAGCGTCAGCCTTTCCATCAAGGGACGTTCTTCCTGAAATTTCCGGAGATTATAATTTCCTTTGGTCTCGGATAGCAGCAAAGGGTTTTTTGACGCGTAAAGCGGGTCAATCGCAAGCGGAATGCCCATCGAGCAAAGATGAACGCGAATCTGATGTTTTCTGCCGGTAAGCGGCTGAACAGCTAAAAGTTTAAGATTACCGAAATTAGCGGCAAGACGCCATTTTGTTACGGAAGGTTTGCCGTTTTTCCGGTCGATACGCATACCGTTAGGTTTTGTATGGTCCTCACCGAGCGGCAAATCAATAGTTCCCGATGTATCTGATATTGCCCCGCGTATCAAAGCCAGATATGTTTTTTGAGCCAGCCGCTGCTCGAAAATGTCACTGTAAAATCTCTGTGCATCTATATTTTTAGCCAGAAGCATAACTCCGCTGGTATCTTTATCGAGTCTATGAACGAGCCGCAGTTGACTAACGGCCTCCTTATCCATCTGACGAGCAAGCAAATCTGTTAATTGGGCGGCATCCGTGCGGTCTTTGGTTACAGATACCCCTGAGGGCTTATTCACCACTAAGATATCATCGTTTTGGTAAAGTATTTGGATTATTGTTCTTTTACTCATATAAGGCGGCTATTATAAGCATAGACGATTTGATTTTCCAGTTATCCTTGACAGGGGTTCTTTAAAACGGTTAAAGTAAGCGTTTTTAGATGAAGTGTACTTTGGTATTAGTTTAAGGTTTAGCTGGAAAGGCTGTATGAAAAAAGAAAAAAACGGTTTATGTAAGAATTGCAACGGGCTTTGCTGCAGGTACTTTGCTCTGCCTATTGATACACCCAAGACCCGCAAGGATTTCGATGATATTCGCTGGTTTCTTTGTCATGAAAAAATAAGTGTTTTTGTCGAAGAAGGCGATTGGTATATTAATATCGATAATAAATGCAGGTATCTGGACGATAGCAGCCATCATTGCGCTATTTATGAAAAAAGGCCGAGAATATGCCGCGGTTATAAAACTCATAGCTGCGATTTAACCGACGGAGGTTACGACTATGAGCTGCATTTTAAAAACGATAAACAGTTGGAAGAGTACATAAAAGAAAAATTCAGCAAAAAAAAGCTTAAAAAACGAAAGAAGAAAAAATGAAGATACCGCCCGTAAAAGGCACGAGAGATTTTTATCCGGCCGATATGCGGATTCGCAACTTTATAATCGACGGCTGGAAAAAGGTTTCACTTCGCAACGGGTTCGAGGAATACGACGGGCCTATATTCGAGTACCTCCAGATGTATCAGCTCAAAAGCGGTGATGAAATTGCCGAGCAGCTTTTTAATCTGGTTGACCGCGGCGGGAGGGAATTAGCCATTCGACCTGAAATAACTCCGACGCTGGCAAGGATGGTCAATCAGCAGATAAATTCACTGCCCAGACCTATAAAGTGGTTCTCGGTGCCGAGACTTTGCCGGGCTGAACGACCTCAAAAAGGAAGACTGCGCGAATTTTTCCAGTGGAATATAGATGTCATCGGCGTTGAAGATGAAATCGCCGATGCCGAAGTGATTTTTTGCGCATTGGATTATCTTCAGGCTGTCGGTCTTACTTCAAACGATATAGTGGTGAAAATTTCCAGCCGGGCAATGTTAGCTGAAGTGCTGGCTGTGATTGGAATAGAAAAAGAACAGCTAAATGCCGTTTATTCTGTTCTCGATAAACGCAGCAAAATTCCGGAAGATGCGTTTATCGAAATGCTGATGACTTGCATTACTGATTCTAACAAAAGAGCCGACGTAATAAAGCTTATGTCCGTTAAATCTTTTGAAGAAATAGCTTCGATAATAAAATCTAACGAAAAGATTGACGCCGCGCTGGGACAATTAAGAAAATTGTTTGAGATATTAGATACGATGGGAGTATCTGATTTTTGTCAGTTCGATATAGGAATCGTTCGCGGTCTTGCTTATTACACAGGAATTGTTTTTGAAATCTTCGATAAAAAAGCCGAGCTTAGAGCCATCGGCGGCGGAGGCAGATACGACGATTTATTAAAAACTTTCGGCGGGCCTGCCATACCTGCTACAGGATTTGGAATAGGTGATTGTGTGCTTGGGATTATTCTCGAAGAAAAAGGATTACTCGGCCAAGCTTCGAAAAACAGCCGGACCCAGTATTTTGCCGCATGTGTTGACCAGAAATACTTTGCCAAAGCTGTCGAATTAACCAGTAAGCTTCGAAGAAAAGGAATCTCAGTTGCGCTGAATTACAAAGTAGGTAATCTCGGCAAACAGCTCAAGCAGGTCTCGGCGCAGAATGCCGAAAAATGTTTAATAATCGGAAGCGAAATAGAATCCGGTCAAGTCGCTGTTAAAAATATGACCGACGGAACTCAGCAGCTAATCTCAATCGATGATTTACTCATCTAAATCCCGACAAGATGCGGCAGATAGACCATTACGAACTTGTGTTTGAAAATTGGCTGATTGACAACGGTGTTAAATATACCGTGATGAACCAAGCCAAACGCGCCGAATTTAATAATGTTAAAATTAAAAGCTTCGATTTTCTTGTATATCCCCCCAATCAGCCTGTCATCATAGCCGAAATCAAAGGCCGCACATTCAAAGGCAGCAGCTTCGAAAACTTAAGAGGTTTTGAATGCTGGGTATCGACAGAAGATATTGACGGCCTGACCCAGTGGCAAAAGGTTCTGGGGCAAGACCACAGAGCGGTGATTGTTTTTGCTTATAAAATCGAGAATGTTGATGTCGATTTTGACGGCAGGGACACATACGATTACAAAACCGTAAAATATGTGTTTTTTGCGGTCCATCTCGATGATTATAAAAAATTTATGAAGACCCGCAGTCCCAAATGGCAAACCGTAAATCTGCCCGCAGATAAGTTCCGTCGCTGTGCGGTTCAGCTTCAAAACCTTCTTTTATAAAAATACTCGCTGTTTTTGGCGTGTTTTTGTATATTATCCGAATGCGGATAATAGCCGGTTCCAAAAGAGCTACAAAGTTATTTAGCCCCACGGGCGATGTTTCTCGGCCTATCATTGACAGGGTTAAGCAGTCGCTTTTTGATGTTCTTTATAATTACGGGATGCCCGAAGGTAAGATAGTCGCCGATTTGTTCTGCGGGGTCGGTTCGCTCGGCCTTGAGGCCTTGAGCAGAGGAGCAAAATTTGCATTGTTCATTGAAAAAGACCCGCAAATAGCATCCGTTCTGAAAAGAAATATAGAAAAATGCGGTTTTGTCGATAAATCTAAAATTATAAAAACAAACGCATTTTTTGCCGGAGTTAAACCCTTTGGAACTATACAAAATTATGACCTTGTTTTTGTTGACCCGCCGTATGTGTACAGCCGTGATGTTTCGGAGCAATCGGCACTTGGCGGTCTTTTACTTATTTTAAGCAAGCAGTTACCTTGCGGGGCAATTGTTGTTGTAAGGACGGAAGAAAATATCGTACTTTTGGAAGAGTATGGAAAGATTAAAGTCCTCGAACGGCGATGTTGGGGTTCGATGGCTGTAACAATATTACGGGCAGAGCAAAATGAGTAATCGCAAAGCAGCTATAGAAATAGTGAAACAGCTTAGAAAGGCCGGATTCGAAGCCTTGCTGGCAGGCGGCTGTGTGCGCGACATGCTGCTTGGCAGAAATGCGAAAGATTATGACGTAGCTACTAATGCTATGCCGCAGCAGGTAATTAATCTGTTCAGGCGGACAATAAAAATCGGCAGCAAATTCGGCGTGGTCATTGTTATGACCGGCCGTGAGCAGGTCGAAGTTGCTACGTTTAGAAGTGATATTAACTACGAAGATGGCCGTCACCCAAGCGGTGTAAAGTTTGTTACCGCGAAAAAAGATGCCGAACGGCGGGACTTTACTATTAATGGAATGTTCTACGACCCGATTGCGGATAAGGTTATTGACTATGTCCAAGGTAAAGCCGACCTGAAAAAAAAGCTTATCCGTACCATCGGTTCGCCGCAGCGAAGATTTGCGGAAGATTATCTGCGTATGCTCAGAGCTATTCGTTTTTCTGCTCAGCTGAGTTTTAGTATCGAGCCTGCGACGTGGCGGGCGATTTGCCGCCAAGCTCATAATATAACTAAAATCAGCGGCGAGCGTATTGCAATGGAACTGGAGGGTATTTTAACCTGCCCGAACCGTTCAAATGGCGCGAAAATGCTGATTGAAAGCGGCCTTGCCCAAGCTGTATTCCCCGATTTTTCAGATAATTGCACCAACTCGGTAGAAGTTTTAGAAAATCTCAATAAAAACATCGGTTTTTGTTTGGCTTTAGCGGCCTTTTTTTCGGATTGGCCCAGTGACTATGCGATGAAGAAATGTGATATTTTGAAACTAAGCTGTGCTCAATCCCACCACCTCAAATCATTGTTGAATAACAGGGGCGTTCTTCTAAGTACCGAAATGCCTTTATCTCAACTGCGAAAACTCGCAGCCGAACCGTTTTTTGACGACCTGTGCGAGCTGGAAAAAGCTATCCAAAAGGTTCGAGTCGGTGGCAGAAAGGCAATTGCCCCTATCATCAAAATCAAACAGCGGATAAAAGCCTTAGGAAATATTGAGCTAACCCCCAAACCTTTGCTCAATGGACACGAGCTTATTAGTTTTGGCGCGGTTGAAGGGCCTGCTCTGGGGCATCTGGCGGGTGAAATGTACACAGCTCAGCTCAATGGACATTTGAAAACCGCCAAACAAGCCCGCAATTGGGTAATGAAATGGCTTAAAGAACATCGCAAAGCCGAAAAATAGAACAATTTTAGCTATGTAAACCTAAATCCGGCTTTACCCATCTTACCTATTTGGGCTGTTCTAACGCATGTTTTTTGTTGACAGAATAGGTAATTTAATGTAGCATAAGGCTTTTAGTGCCGATTTAGTATAAGTGCTTGTAGACTACGGTTTTAGAAAAGTTATGTTTATTTCAAGCGCTACCGTCGGCGAAGCTTTAAAAGCTATTGATGGGGATGGTTTTATCGGACGGTACGTGTTTTTAAAAGCAATGCTTTAGGAGATATTTGACATGTCTAAAAGTGCAGCAATCGCAGGATTACTGTTTGTAGGTCTGTTTTTAACCGCGATAGCTTCTGCGGATTCAGTTTCCGATAACTGGAATGACTTTTTGCACTACACAAAAATTGGCCGGCTGGACATGGCCAAAGGTTATGGACGCGATTTAGTTGACAGCAATCCTGACCCGGCAGTTATTCTTGAGTTGTCACGGAATAACCCTAATGCCGTAATACTTCTGCAGCGAGCCGCTGATAACGAACATGACAAAGAACTTGCTTCGTTAGCATCTCAGGTGCTTGGTTTTATCGAGCAGGGGAAATTCGGCAGACGAACCGACTCTTCGATAATTGCTGAAGAAATACGCAGACTCAGCACGACAACGCGGGGCAGACTTGCCGCTGTTGAAAGACTTAGAAACTCCGGTGAATATGCTATCCCGTTTATGCTTGATGCTCTGGCTGACCCGTCCAGAAGAGAAGAAGCACCGAATATTATTTGGACTTTGCCGCAAATCGGACGCGATGCGATTCGCCCTCTGGCCGCTGCGCTGCAAACAGATAACACAGCCGTCAAAGCTGAAATTATAAAAGCTCTTGGCGGTATCGGATATCCTCAGTCTCTTGCCTATTTGAAATTTGTTGTCGAGCAGGACAATTCCGCGGATTTACGCGAGCTTGCAGCTCAAAGTATCCATAAAATCGACCCTGCCGCAAGCGTATTGCCAGCGGCGGAATTATTCTATCAGCTTGCCGAAAGCTATTATTATCGAATCGATTCACTGTCTCCCGCCGAAGATGCCGATTTCGCCAATATCTGGTTCTGGGACGCACAGGGCAGGAATCTAACAAAAATGCAGGTCAGCCGTGAATATTTTTACGAGCTGATGGCTATGAGGGCCTGTGAATGGGCTTTGCGGGCAGACCCTGATTTTGGCAAAGCCATAGGCTTGTGGATAGCGGCATTTTTCAAAGCCGAGTCTGTCGGACTGTCGATGCCGGAATACTTCGGTCAAGGACATGCCGATGCGATGACCTATGCAAAAACTGCCGGGCCGGAATATCTGCATCAGGCTTTAGCTCGTGCTATAAAAGATAACAATGCCCATATTGCTCTTAATGTAGTAGAAGCTCTTGCGGTAAACGCCGGCGAAAAATCTTTGATGTTCAGAGTCGCCACGGAACAGCCGCTTCTTGCTGCTTTAACATTTGACGACAAAGCTGTTCGCTACAGTGCCGCTATAGCAATTGCCGCCGCGGGGCCTCAGGAAATTTTTGCGGAAAATAGAATCGTAATAAAGAATCTCAGTCAGGCGTTGGCTGAAGACGGTTCTAAAAAAACGGATAATTTTACCGCCGAGCAGGCCGAGTCGTATGCCTTAAGAGCGGCTAATGTTCTGCTTAAGCTTGCCATTGAACGTAATCCGGTTATTGATATCGGACAAGCGGAAAATGCTCTTATTAATGCCGCTAACGATAAACGTGAACAAATCCGATTGCTGGCAATTCAGATTTTAGCACATCTCAGAACAGCGGAAGCTCAGCAATCTATCGCATCGATAGCTTTGACGGCATCGAATCCGATGAATATCCGCTTAGCAGCCTTTGACGCGTTGGTTACATCTGCCAAAATAAACGGCAGTTTGCTCAATGACCCGACAATTGATTCGATTTATTCGCTGGTCGGTTCCAAGCAGACCGACCCTCAAATTCGCGGTGCCGCAGCAAGTGTATTCGGTGCCCTGAATCTTCCCAGCCAAAAAGTCAAAGACCTTATCCTTGACCAAGCGAGAAGCTGAAAATACAATGGCTCGTGTGTTGCTGTCCGGCACTGAACGCACGAGCCTTATTTTTTGCTTAAATAACAGGATTGGTCACGGATGAAACAAAATATTATCGAAGCAATTAAAATCCACAAAGAGCTTCTTGTGAAGTTCGAAAAAACCGGCCTTGAGGTTGTTGCTAAAGCATCCGAAATGATAATTGCCTGCTTCAAAGGCGGCGGCAAAATATATCTGTGCGGAAATGGAGGTTCGGCTGCGGATTGTCAGCATATTTCCGGTGAGCTGGTCGGCAAATTCAGACGCCAAAGAAAAGGTCTGCCGGCTATCGCTCTATCGACTGATACTTCAATCTTAACATCTGTCGGAAATGACTGCGGCTTCGAAGATATTTTCACAAGGCAGGTCGAAGCTCACGTTACCGCAAAAGATATTCTGTGGGCATTATCAACGAGCGGCTCATCACCTAACATTTTGGCGGCGGTTCAATTGGCTCAAAGTAAAGGAGCCAAAATACTTGCTTTTACCGGCCGTACCGATACTCCGCTGGAACGAATGTCAGATTTATGTCTTAGCATAGATGCTCCAACCTCAGCAGCAGCCCAGGAAATTCACCAGTTGGCGTATCATATAATTTGCGATATCGTTGAAGAGCAGATGTGTTAGATTGAATTAGTCATCTGATGTTTGAACTATGTTCGGTTCATCCGGCTCTTTTGTTTCGATATACTTATCTTGGGGAATTATTTTTTCATCTTCTGGGGTTTCAGCTTTCGGCTGAGAATGTTTTTTAATGAGGTTGTCAATAATCTTTACGATTGTTTTGTCCGGATTGATTGGTTTTGATGCAGTAAAAGATTCGATAACGCCGGCATAAAGATTTATATACGAAATATTAGGTTTTAAATCTTCGCTGTTCAGTCCTATTTTCTGAATGATTCTGTGTTCGGTCAAAGGACTATAAGAAGCAGCAAGCAGGATAAAGCTCCACAAAAGAAATCCAAGTAAAAATCCTAAGATAGGCGCACCGACGGAATCCAGTAATTTTCCCATATTGACTCTAAATTGACTAAGCACAAGTATATACAAAATGCTGTGCAGCAGTACAAAAAATCCTATTGCCAAGCAAAGCAGAGTCAGTACGTCCCCGAACGCACCGCCGGCATTTTTGGGAAGCAAATCTGCGATAATAGGGCTTAGAATTATGGATAAATAAACCGATATCACGGCATTGAAAAAAATGCCCCATATTTCATAAAGGCCTTTTTTCATTACCGCAATCATAAAAACTATCGAGAACAAAATACCCAGCCAAAATATCATATTCGTCAGCCTATTACCCTGTTAAGCTCATCTATGCTGGTGATACCGCTCACAACAAGTCTTACGCCTTCCTTCTGAAGATTGCTTTTTCCTCTTTTATCACCTTCATTTCTAAGCTGTGAAATTGCTATATTATTATGCAAAATATTATTTTTCACATGGTCATCTATAACCATCACGTCATAAATGCCTATTCTGCCGGAATAACCTGTCAAGCGACAAGCTTTGCACCCAACAGCTTCGTTGATGCCGCTCACATCCATTTTCATTTTCTGATAATTGCTGATTTGCTGGCGAGACAACTTTGCCGGTCTTTTGCAATGCTCGCAAAGTTTTCGAATAAGTCTTTGAGATATAATCATATTAAGACCGGTTGCGAGCATCATTGGCGTAACATTCAAATCCATAAGTCTGATAAGAGCAGACGAGTTGCTGCTGCTGTGTATGGTAGCTATAACAAGATGACCCGTCTGGCCTGCTCTTAGAGCAATCTGAGCTGTTTCCTCGTCCCTTATTTCACCGATACAAATTACGTCCGGGTCTTGCCGCAATATGCTTCTTAAACTTTTGGCAAACGTAATGTCAGCTTTGGGATTAACTTCTATCTGGCTTGCATTTGGAAGAACGTATTCTATTGGGTCTTCAACTGTAATAACGTTTCTCGTAAAAAGGTCTATTTTGTTGAGCATTGCGTAAAGGGTCGTTGTTTTACCGCTGCCTGTCGGCCCGCAAAGTAAAATCATACCGGAAGGCTGACGAACAGCCTGCTCTATCATTGTTCTTTGTTTTTTGGTTAATCCGATTGTTTCAAGCTGGAATTCACCGGTGTGGTGACCTAATATTCTAATCGAAAGTTTCTCACCGTTTAAAGCTCCTGCGCTTGCGACCCTAAAAGATACATTGCTTTCTTTTGTTTTTGCGGTAAAAGCCCCGTCCTGCGGTCTTCGCTTATCTGAAATATCCATCCCCGAAACAGCCTTTATGCTGTTAATAACTGCTTGGCAGGTATTGGATTCTATTTCGTCGGCTACATGTAAAACTCCGTCAATTCTAAATCGCACCGTATGTATCAGGTTATCTCTCGGATCAATCAGAATATCGCTTGCTTGTTCTTTCAGAGCACGCAGAATAATGTTTTCAGTCAGATACAGAATATGCATATCTTTGGTTTTATTTTTGCTGCGGCCGTATATTTCCGTGAGAGTTCTTCCTGAAGTATCCAGAAGCTTAATAGAGGTCTTATCCTTTGTTCTGATATTTTGAAGGCTGTAAAGAAGATTCTCAAAATGTTCTCTTGCAATCTCCGCTAAAGGCCTTCTTGTGATGTGTTTTTTTCTTCTAATTTCAAAGAGCAGAAGGATTGCGAGCGTTAAAGGCCCGATTGCCAACGTCACAAAATTAACAAAAGGTTTATATGCCGCCGGAACAATAAGATTTAATTGAATTTTTTGCGTACAATAAAGACATAGATAGACCCAGCCTATCAGTAGAACCAATTTTATAATGCTGAAAGAAAGGCCAGCTTGGCTTAGAAGACTTAACGCTAAAAAATTATCTATGCCTGTTAAGCTATTCATATTCATTTCGCCGGTTACAAATCGAACAAACACCCACCGATGTATTAATCTAATCTATAATAACAAATCTAACAAGTTAAAAATCAGAATCCGTATTAGCTTGGTTTTTCTTTAACCGCTGTTCTAATAGGAACTTAGTGTGGTTATGAACTATAGCTTTTAGGACATAAACGTATAAGGTTGCTGTTATAGCAATTTTTACTACGGGATTAACTATACAGCCAACCAAAAATTTTCATAGAAATATACATATTTTGCTGCATTAGACTTCAAAACCGTCCGACAAGTTGTAAATTGGAGGCATATATAAATTAGTATATCACATTATATAGCAAGGAGTTATAGAAGAGACAGGCGGAATATGTTATCGGGCCAATACAAACACAAATCTCTAAAAAAGCCGTGTTTTATAACTATGCGTTCGAAAAGCGTTAAAAAATTGACTTTTATACTCACGAAATGGTATAATATTTGCTTAGCGGAGATGGAGCTGAGCAAAAGGAAGGCAATATTCAAGTTATGCACTAAGGCAGCCCTGCTTTTTTGTTAAATGGAATAATAAATCTAACAAATGTAGTTCCTTAATTTTGGAGGAAGTTCCAATGCAGTTTAAAAAGGGAAAAAGCGCTTTGATTTCGTTAATCCTTTTATTAGGGCTATTGGTTTGCCAGAGTTTGGGAAGAAATTTTTCGATTATTGTTCTTCCTGATACCCAGTACTATTCCCAGAGTTATCCGAGTACTTTTTCCGCTCAAACTCAGTGGATAGTCAATAACAAAAACACCTTTAATGTAGCAGCCGTTCTTCACGAGGGGGACATCGTAAATGTGGCTTCCAATACCACGCAATGGAATAATGCCGATGCCGCGATGAGTCTTCTAGAAGACCCTGTTACGACGGGGCTTGCTGACGGCATTCCTTATGGTGTATGTCCCGGCAACCATGATATTCCGACTACTAATTATAATTTGTATTTCGGGGTATCGAGGTTTTCAGGCAGAAGTTATTACGGCGGTAATTACGGCACTACTAATGATAGTAACTATATTTTATTTACCGCGGAAGGCGTTAAGTTTATTGTTGTTTTCCTTACTTACTCCCCGTCCAGTGATGTAATTAGCTGGGCTAACGGTATTATCGCCGCTAACAGTGACAGAAGGGCTATTGTCGTATCGCATGATATTCTCACTGCAGCAGGGGTGTTCAGTACTGCCGGTCAAGCGATATATAACGGTCTTAAGGAAAATCCCAACCTGTTTTTAATACTCTGCGGTCATATTCACACCGAAGCCAGAAGAACCGATACTTATAACGGAAATACAGTTCATACTCTATTGGCGGATTATCAGGATGAGCCGAACGGAGGCAACGGCTGGCTGAGAATACTCGAATTTTCACCGACCAGTAATGAAATTTTTGTTTCGACTTATTCGCCGACCCTCGGCCAATATAAGACCGCTGCAAGCAGTGAATTTACCCTAAATGCCGAGCTTCCGAGCGAACATACTATTGATTTTACAGCATACAACGATTTAGCTTGGGGCACGGGTCAGCTTAATACAAACATAACAAGAATAACTTCTCCAAGCGGTACTTCAGGGCTTCCCAGCAGCGGTGCGTTAGTCGATTATAATACCGCTGAAGCTGCAGACGTTATTCTGACAGTAACAGGCGGGACTTTTAGTTCGAGTTTTGCAACCCTCGGTGCCGAACCTGCCAGCGGTACGGATGCTTATAATATTTTCAATGGAAAGGTAAGTTCTACAGGCGGTATTCATTATATCGATTCGGCACCACCGGCTGGCAATCTGGTATTGACGCTTTCTAATATGAATCCCGATAAGACTTACAACATAGCTTTTTATGGAAATAGAAACGATTATACATGGGACAGAGCATCGCTTGTTACTATAAGCGGAGCCGATTATTTCACAAACAAAAGTTCGGTCGGATTGGATAATAATAACAATCCGTTGTTCTCAGGGCCTGATGATGATTCGACCAGAATTCCCTCGGATAATACAGCTACAGGATATGTAGCGTATTTTGCCGATGTCGAATGCGGCAGTGACGGCGAAGTGGTTTTGACAATCAGTTTTGACGGCGTGGCGGCTTCTCAATATAAAAGCAAATACGCCAGCGCGCTGATGGTTCAGCAGTATAATGGTTCTGTACCGCCTCCTTCTACCGGTTGGACTGCATATAATGATTGTGCGTGGGCATCCGGGCAGCTTCAGAATAACATAACTACATATACTATACCCAGCAATGGAACCGCTTCGGGTCTGCTTAAAAATTATGCTACAGGAACTAATCTTGGTGTTACTGCAACGCTAACGGTTTCGGGTAGCCCGCAGGTTCAAACAGGGACTTACGGCGGTTCGGAAACTAATTCTGGAACTGATGCTTATAATACCTTCCACGATTTTGTCAGTGTGCCGGGTGTTATTCAGTACGGCAGTTCCGGTTGGTGGGTGGATATTACCTTTACAGGACTGGATCCTTCTAAAACTTATACTTTTGCCGCTACCGGCAACCGCAATGATTCAGGATATACTACCCGAATTGCACGATTTACTCTTTCAGGTGATGAAGGTGCCGTAAATGCCAGTACCTCAGGGGTAGATGTGATTAGTAATAACTCGGTTTATTTTTGTACCGGTTATAATACCGTAAATGGTTATGTTGCCCGCTGGACAAATATTAAACCCGGTTCGGACGGCAGTTTTGTTGTCAGAGTTCAGGAGCAAACTTCGGGAAATAAAGCATATGGCCCGAGCGTATTTATGCTTCAGGAAGAAGCGGAACAGCAGCCGGAGATTGTTATTACAGGCACGCCTCTTAGTGAATTTGAAAGTGAAACAGGAACGCCTTCTGACGCACAAAGTTACACTGTTTCCGGAAGTAATTTAATCGACGATATAGTAATTACAGCACCAAGTGATTTTGAGATATCGCTGACAAGCGGAAGCGGGTTTGGTTCATCGTTGGTACTGCCTAAATCCGGCGGTGCTGTAGCAAATACTACGATATACGTACGATTTAATCGTAATACAGAAGGGGCTTCGGAAGGTGATATTTTGCATAGCAGTGACGGAGTGTCTTCTCAAAATGTCCAAGTCAGCGGTATTGCGGTGAATCCGCCTTGCGGCTGGATAGCATATAACGACTGTTCCGGTACAACTGGCGGAAATACAACAGCTTATACAATTACCTCCGGCAGCACTACCGGGCTGTTGAAAAATTATGATACCGGTGAGAATACCTCGGTAACCGTAACATTTTCTTCCAGCGGCAGCCCAGCCGTTTCTACTACGTATGGAGCGGCTACCAACTCTGGAACAGATGCTTATAACACGTTTAATGGTTTTGCTAATATGGTAGGGTTAGTCAACTACGGCAACTCCGGTTATTGGGTAGATATTAACTTCACCGGACTGAACCCGACCAAGACTTATACTTTTGCAACTACGGCAAACCGTAACGATGCTTCTTATACTACTCGTATCTCTCGGTTTACCCTTTCAGGTGTTGATGCAGCTGCTAATGCCAGCACTTCCGGTGTAAATGTGATTAACAATCACTCTGTGTATTTCTGCACCGGTTATAACACCGTAAATGGTTATGTAGCACGCTGGACAGGAATCAATCCCGGTTCGGACGGCAGTTTTGTTGTTCGTGTTCAAGAACAGGAAGCTAACAATAAAGGTTATGGACCGAGTGTATTTATGCTTCAGGAAGAATGTTCGTCCTGCATGTCGACGGTTCCGAATGTAGTCGGTCAAAGCGAATCTGATGCCGAAACTGCTTTAATAGCGGTCGGTCTTGTAAAAGGTGATGTAACAACTGCCAGCAGTGAAACGGTTTCTTTGGGTGATGTAATAAGTCAAGACCCTGCTGCGGATTCATCGGTACCATGCGGTTCGGCTGTAGCGTTAGTAATCTCCAGCGGGCCTTGCATGGCTACGGTTCCTAATGTAGTCGGCATGACTGAGGCCAACGCCCAGACAGCTCTAACAGCAG
>CAYMOE010000016.1:0-62982 GCA_964391985.1 uncultured Pirellulales bacterium | reverse complement strand
CTGATGCGGGATAAAGATTTTGTGTGTTTTGGTTTCATAGTCCACCTGTAAAAAATTACTTTTAGTAAAATCTGAACATAGTTTCAGCCTTGTTTGCATAAACAGCTTAAAATCAATGATTATTCCTGCGTTCAAGGTTTGTATCAAATTGTAGTTATAATTATTAGGTTGAATCGGCTTATAGGCGGTGAAAGCTTTAAAATTATGCAAATATATCGAAATTTTTTCTGAGAATGACAAGATTGTGTTATTTTTAGAAATCTTTCTTGACGAATTGAATTGAGAAAATTTATTCTTACTTTTTAAAAATTATTTTTAGGAATTCTATGAATCACTCACCAGATATTGAAAAATGGCTGCGACTTATCCGAACCGAAGGGGTTGGTTCTATAACTTTCTCGCGTCTTATTAAGCATTTTGGTTCGATTGACATTGCCTTAGGCGCCTCAGTTGCCCAGCTTAACAAAGTTAAAGATATTGGCGAAAAAACTGCTAATCTGATTGTATCGACCAGAGACAAATTTGATGTTCAAGCGGAATTAGAGCTTGCTGATAAGCTCGGTGTTTGTTTGATAACTCTCGAAGATACTCGATATCCTGTGATGTTAAGGAAGATTTATGACCCGCCGCCGGTTATTTATGTTCAGGGAACTCTGGAAAAATCAGATAACCTTGCTGTGGCTATTGTCGGTTCGCGGCGGTGCAGCATTTACGGCAGAGAGCAAGCCAGCCGATTTGCTCATATATTAGCATCCGGCGGATTTACTATTGTTTCCGGATTGGCTCGAGGAATAGATACTTCCGCTCATCAGGGCGCTCTTTCGGCAGGGGGCAGGACAATCGCTGTTCAGGGCTGCGGATTAGCGAATATATTTCCGCCCGAAAACAAAAAACTCGCGGAATTAATAACTTGTTCCGGTGCGAGAATAAGCGAATTACCGTTAAATTATGAGCCTCTTGCAGAAAACTTTCCGCCCAGAAACAGAATTATCGCGGGGTTATCATTTGCGACGATTGTTGTCGAAGCAGCCGGCCGAAGCGGGGCATTATTGACAGCGAACGCTGCGATAGAATATAACCGCGAAGTTATGGCCGTACCGGGCAATATCGATTCTCCGATGAGTAAGGGCTGCAATACGCTGATTAAACAAGGAGCAAAGCTTATCGAATCAGTCGAGGATATAATGGAGTCGCTGGGATATATCGGTGAGCAGCTAAGAGAGCATGCCAAAGATACCCAAGTAAAAGTCGAAGAAAAACTGAAGGTTAAAATAGAAAACATTCCTAATTTGAAACTGGCTAAAGAAGAAAAATGCATATATGATTGCCTAAGCAGCAAACCGGCGCATATCGAGCAAGTAATATCGAGTTCGAATCAAGCGGCAGGGCGTGTTAATTCGTCGCTTATATCGCTTCAGCTAAAAGGGCTTGTACAGCAATTACCGGGGGGTTTTTACAAAAAGAAATGAATTTTTAGAACTACTAATCACATCCGGCAAGCCAATTATCCACGAAAATCGCAAGGTCCTCCGTATCAACCATTCCATTGCCGTTAATATCTGTACCGCGATAGCAATTGTAATTAGGGTCATGCGCGAAATCAGTGCCAGAACAGTCGATTTGCCAATCATTTGCGAATAAAGCAAAATCTGTAAAATCGACTTTGCAGTCTAAATAAATATCACCCGAATAAGCAGTATCACAAATAGTCAAGCCGTCAACACAGAAGAAACTTGTATGCTTAAAATCTATAACATCAAATACCGTTATTTCAAGTTTATAAGTTCCAGTTTCATTAGCATCGAAAGTATAGTCAAATCTCTTCCATCCTTCCATAGAGCTGTAGTCGCCTACCATACTTACATCAACGTAAACCAAATCTATCCCTCTATTATTTTCTGTAATGGGATTAAGCCTGATTAAAGCTCCATCGTTATAATTCATATAATCTGCTGTACCGAAGAAGTAAAAACCTGAGATGGATTCTCCTTCATTGACAGTTACAATCTGTGCGGCTTTACTTTGGCCGATAAGAATATCACCTGTGTCCAACTCAAGAAGATAGTTTCCTTGAGCCGGAGGCAGCCCGATTAATGGGTCTATTTTCCAGTTTCTTGTATCGCCTCCAAAGGGTTGCGGGATGAGATGGTTGGCTACACTAACATTGTTATTTGTATCCCAAAATGACGGCAAGTTGGAATCCGCAACTTCATCATATTCGAAAAACTCAAAATCACCGTTTAAAAGTGTATATGTTGAGTCAAGACCATCAACGCAGAAATAACTTGCGCCATTACTATCATTAAAATCGGCTGCATATAATATGACCTGATAATCCCCTGCCTGATTAGGCTCGACAAAATACTCGAAGTATCCCCATTCTTGCATCGAGTTAAAATCGCCTATCTGGTTGATATTAACCTCGAGTACCGTGATTTCAGAAAGAGTATTTACATCCGGTATAAGTTTGATTATACCTGTGCTGTTAGAATCTATAGAATTGGTTGTTCCGAAGAAGAAAAAACCGCTTATTGTCTGCAGTGGCCTTAAGGTTATTGCCTGACTTGCTTGAGCGTGATTCACATCATTGCCGTCTGTGCTTAGAACAAGAAAATAACTTCCTGACGCAGCCTCCAAAGGCATTTCAATCTGCCAGTTGGGATCCTTAGGTAAAAGATTATCAGTGACAAATACATGGTTTTCTATATTCCAGAACAAAGGAACATTAACATCAAGTACCTCGTCATACTCGAATATTTCAAAGTCGCCATTGCTTGTAAATGCGGATGCAGGTTTCACCATCAAAGAAAATAACAGCAACAAGAATAATACTTGCCCTCGGTTCATTATTATCCCAGTCAATAACAACCCCTATTGAAATTGCCAGTATACATTAATATCGGACAAAATGCAAGCACAAAATAAAAAAAAGCAGCCTCATATGTCCCGACAAGAACTCAAGTTATGGCTTAACAGATGCCATTAAGGAATAGGTTAAAATTTGGTACAATTCTTAACGGAGGCAACAGTTATAATTTGAGCCTGACAAGTAAAACCTATGACAATCGGAGAATTTATATCAAACAACTTTTTGCCAGATACAATAATCCTACTTGAAAAATTTATACAATTTATGGTTGATTAACGGGGGGCATTGCACGACCGTAGCCGCATTTAGTACAAATATCTATGTATGTTTGAGAGTTAGCATCATATTTTGGTATAAAGTAAGCACCGCATTTGTCACATTTTTTAGCAATATAACAGCTTTTTTTGCCGCAATGTGAGCAAGGAAATACGGTTGGCCCTTGTCCTGATGTGAGACTTTCTTGGGAACTTAACCTAATTATTAAATTTTGGAACTTTTCTGTGCTGTACTCAGTTGTTTTTTCGCATTGAGGATTGGCGCAAAGCAAAGTAATTGTTGCCGAAGAGGATTTGTCGCGGTTAGTCCAGTATGTAATACCGGCGGCCAGCCCGAGACAAACAACGCAAATAATAATCATTACAACTTGTTTTTTGTCATCATTCATGATTTGTTACAAACAATTTAATAACCTAAATTCTCATCTATCTTCCCTGTTCGGAGAATTTTTATTATCTTGTTATCCTGTTGGATTACATTATCGTTGTTTATAATACGTTTTTTCATTTTGTCTGCCATATCATAATGCTTAAGAGGTCATAAACTCCTACGGAACAAATCTGTAAGGTTTATTAGTGTTCAGTAATATACCTGCCGTAATTATATCACATTTTTTTTATAAAACAATTATATTTGAAACTTCTGAATAACATTACATTTTAAATTGCTTCTGAACTTCTGTTAATATTTGCATCGCATAGAGCTTGTCAATACGATAAAAGCTGCAGTCCTAAATTATCTTGACCATTTCTTGTGATGATTTTGTAGAAATCTCATTAAATTGCTTAAAGAACAGTAAGATTTTGATTGCATTGTATGCCGATACTAAGTATAAAACATATGTTTCTCTCAAAACGACTTTTGGTATTAAAGGGAGTGAAAAAAATCAGGGTTTTTAATTTGCAAAATAAGGAATATCCTTATGGCGTGCATGCCTCATCGGCTATAGTTTATAACAAATTCGAAAAAGTGTATTTTTCGTAACGGGCAAAAACAACTGTATTTTGGAGGCTAATTATGAGAATCAGTAGATCAACCGGTTATGCTTTGTTGGCAGCGGCCTACATCGCAAGGAATCAGGACCAGAAAATCATCCTGTCGCAGACTATTTCTAAAGAATATGAAATTCCGCTGGAATACCTGTTAAAGATACTCCAGCAGCTTGTTAGGGCAAGTATTCTTAGAAGCAAAAGAGGCCCTCGAGGCGGTTTCTCGATGTCAATGTCGCCTAAAAAGGTTACCATGCTTCAGATTATCGAAGCCGTCGACGGCCCGCTTAGCGGCCAGTCGAATCTCTTTGACCCGCCGGCAAAAGGCAAATTTACCAATAAGGTAGAGGCGATTTATAGCCGTGCGGTTAATCAAGCCAAGGCAGTATTCGAAAAAGTTAAGCTTTCTGATTTGATTGTATAACCCCCCTAAAAGCATGGAAATAAGCGAATTTCAGGGCTTAATCAAGGAAAAATACGGTAAGCGAGACCGTCAGCGAGGCACTCCTGCCACTTTTTTATGGTTCATCGAAGAAGTAGGAGAACTCGCTACGGCTCTCGCTGCCGGCAGTAAAAAAAATAAGCAGGAAGAATTCGCCGATGTGTTTGCTTGGCTATGTACGCTTGCTAACAACTGTGATGTCGAGCTCGAACAAGCTATAAAAAAATATACATCCGGAAGACTCAAAGGTTTTAAACCAAAATAATCCTCACTTCACCCCAATCGGCAAACACCTTGGAGCAATTTCAATTTATATATCCATAATCAGTAATTGTTCTTTTTATTGCTGAATATCCATATCTCTATAGGTTTTTTGCGCATTATGAACTTATTCTTTGCGCATAATAGAGTTTTTTGTAATTCTTAGTGTTTATTGTTATAAAAATTAGGGCGGATTAGATTTTTATTCCTGAGATTTTAGATACTTCAAGGCATTAAGAACAAAATATCTTCGCTGTTCATTTAGACCGGAACCGAATCGTATTCTTTCTTGCCCTTCAAGAATAATTGCAGCACCGTTATTATTGGAATTTTGAACGTGAAATAATTCTTCCTTTATAGATTGTACCGAATGCCAATCAAAACGTTTTGTCCATCCAAGGCTCCCGACACCGGTAAAAACAGTGCTTTCAATACTGCCTATTCGAACCTCAATTTTGCCGCAAACAGCCATCAGTGCTAAAGCCCAAAAAATTATGCTGCCTATAACAAAAGGAATACCGAATAACGACATACCCAAATTAAACTTACCGCTGATTATTTGGGAACCGTATATTCCTCCCAAAGCCCCGCCTGACCAAACACACATAAAAGGTACAAGAAAAAACGCTATAGCAGACCGAGTTGAAGCTCCGACTACTATTTGTCCTATTTCTTCTCTAAACCAAGCTCCATTAGGCGGGTTATGCAGTACATCTTCATTAAAAGAATCTAAATCAAAGCTCTGCGAAATCTTAAATCCGGCGTTACAGCGGGGACAAAACGCTAAATCGTTGCCCATATTAACTTGTTCGGCAGGAACTGCCTGTCTGCATTTGGGGCATTGTATTTTCATAGTATTAACCAGCCATTTAATAAAACTGCTCCGTCTTTTTGAATTATATCGGCAAAAACCGGCTTTTTTATAATAAAGGCTGTGTTAAACTGGTGAAAATCTGCAAAACCTATAGTTATTAACGCCCGGATTTCAACAATTTCTAAATAAATAGCACCGGAAATACAAATGCGAATGTAATCAATAATTAAAAAAACCAGCAAATCAAAGATAAAGGCTGAGTTTTTAAATAATCCCACAGCTGTTATTTGACGAAAACAGCCCTATACATATATTTACAGAGCCAGATTCTGTACGGAGAGTAAAAAATGGCGAAAAAATCAAAAAAATCCGGAAAAGGCGCAACAAAAACAAAGGATTATATCGTCGTAACAATTGCACAAACCGAGGACGAGGCCAAAAATTATCAGACCTTACTCAAAAACGATGATATTCCGGCTGTGATTCGAAAACAGCAGCCTGAGGAATTTGATACCGGCGGATTTGCGGTGATGGTTCCTGAAGAATACGCAGATGAGGCATATGTAATTGTCGAATCAAATGATACTTATGACGATTATTTTGATATGACCGTCGAGGAGCAGCAGGAAGATTTCGACGACGATGATTTGATGGACGATAATTACTGAGTGCCAAGACGTAAAACGATTGAACTTGGTTAAAATATGAGAATATAATGACAAAGCATAGCAATGAGAGTGAATTTACCGAACGCCGCCAAGGCATAGACCGCCGAAGCGTAGTCGACAGACGCTTAGGTCTTGATAGAATGCGCGGCCCGGGAAGACGAAGAAGCACTGACCGAAAAGCAGCAGAAGAAGGTCAGATGAGTGATGAGCAATTCGCTTTTCTTATGGCTATCGAGGAGTATAAAAGAAAAAATTCCAGACCCTTCCCTACATGGACCGAGGTGCTCGAAGTTATAAAAGCTATCGGTTATCGCAAGGTTGCCGAACCGTCTAATCTCGGTGATATTTTGGAGCAGACACAAACAGAGCATGCCCAGAATGAAGTCTAAATTATAACCTTTTAGCTCTGTAAATAATTCTTGCCAATATCAAATAAGCGGCTAAACTTGCTGTAAATTAACTTTCCAAACTACTAAACTGCAAGGAGATTAAATATGGCTGAATTCTCAATAAGCCCTACAGGTCAGCAATTTCCAATACCAAACAAGGATGATTATGCCGGCGAGCTTGCCCGGATAGAACAGCTTGTAAACGCCGCGAAAAGCGAAGGCAAAGAAATTGTAGTTGTAATGGGTGTAGGGTTTGTTGGAGCGGTTATGGCTGCGATTATCGCCGATACCGTTGATAAAAACACACAGAAACCTTCAAAATTTGTCATCGGCTGTCAAAGGCCGAGCCCGAGAAGCTACTGGAAAATACCTATGCTAAGCAGCGGGCAATCGCCGGTCAAAGCAGAAGACCCGGAAGTTGACCCGATGATTGCGCGATGCGTGCTGGAAAAGAAGACTCTTGTGGCTACATATAACAGCGACTGCCTGAAGTTCGCGGATTGCGTGGTGGTTGATGTTCAGTGCGATTATACAAAACATGATTTGGGTAATATGAAAACCGGCGAAGCAGAGATGAATGCATTGGAAGCAACGATGCGGACAATCGGTGAAAAAATCGGACCGGAGTGTCTTGTTTTAATTGAAACTACCGTGGCGCCGGGAACGACGGAATTTGTAGCGTATCCGATAATGAAAAAAGCATTTAAAAAACGCGGTATCGATTCGGCACCGTTGCTCAGCCACAGTTTTGAACGCGTAATGCCCGGAAAAGAATACGTCAGCTCAATCAGAGATTTTTGGCGGGTTTGTTCCGGATGTAACGAGACCGCAAGGCAGCGAGTTGAAAAATTCCTCCGCGAAGTTCTAAATACCGAAGATTTTCCGCTTACCGTAATGGATAGACCGATTGAATCGGAAACTACTAAAATCGTAGAAAATTCTTATCGCGCGACTATACTTGCTTTTCTAAACGAATGGAGTCTCTTTGCCGAGCGCAACGGCGTTGATTTGATAAAAGTAATCAAAGCTATAAAAATGCGTCCCACCCACAGCAACATGATTTTCCCCGGTCCCGGTGTCGGCGGTTATTGTCTGCCGAAAGACGGCGGTCTTGGCTACTGGGCATACAGGCATATTCTCGGTTTTGAAGACGGCGATCAGGTTTTCCGTATTACACCTCAGGCGATTGACATTAATGATACCCGCGGACTCCACGCAGCTGAGCTGACCCGTGATGCCCTGAGAAATATGGGCAAATACATCGCAGGCAGCCAAATATTACTGTGCGGTGCAAGCTATCGGCAGGATGTGGGAGATACCCGCTACAGCGGTTCCGAAATCGTTGTTCGCAAACTGACCGAAATGGGAGCTGATGTTCGCGTACATGACCCTTATGTAGAACATTGGTACGAATTAGAGTCGCAGGATACATATCCTGCACCGGGGCATAGCTGGGCGAGATTTTTCCATAATCAGGACGAGCTTGTTCATATCAGACCTCAAAAAGATTTGCCGCAGGTCATTAAGTCCGCCGAGGCGGTTGTGCTGGCTGTTCCGCATGCTCCTTATCTGGAGCTTAATCCTGACGATGTGGTAAAATGGGCGGGCGGGCCGATTGCTGTGGTCGATTGCTTCGGAATTTTAACAGACGAAAAAATCAGACGATATTTTGAGCTTGGCTGTGAAGTTAAAGCCCTCGGCCGCGGACATATCCAGAGAATTAAAGAACAGGTCCGAAAAACGGCAAAATAGTCGATTGTTGTTTGATAAAAAATCAAAAAATCAATCAATTCTGCCAAACAGCAGGGCTGTTTCAACTTTTTTCAAAGTTGACAATTCACTCTATTATTAATAACATTCAGGTTTTATTGTTTTCGGAGAATTATTGATGATACCAGTAACATTAGTAACAGGAGACGGAATCGGGCCGGAAATCGCAGAAGCAACCCGCAGATGCATAGACGCCACCGGCGCAGATATAAAATGGGAAATAGCCGAAGCAGGCGTAGATGTAATGGAAAAACAGGGGACTCCGCTGCCGGAGGCGACCGTAGAATCGATAAAGAAAAACGCGATAGCACTGAAAGCGCCTATTACAACTCCGGTCGGAACGGGTTTTCGCAGTATAAATGTTCATCTTCGTCAAAGCCTTGATTTATACGCATGTCTGCGGCCTTGCAAAAGCTATAAAGGCGTTCGGAGCAGGTACAGTGATATCGACTTGGTCATTGTGCGTGAAAATACCGAAGACTGCTATGCCGGTATAGAGTTTGAAAAAGGCAAAGATACGACAGGTGAACTTATAGATTGGATAAACAGCCGGCAGAAAAAGCAGATTCGTAAAGATTCCGGAATAACCATAAAACCCATTTCTGTTTTTGCCACCGAACGAATTGTTCGCTTTGCTTTCGATTATGCCCGAAAAATGGGTCGCAAGAAAGTTACCAGCGTTCACAAAGCTAATATAATGAAATATTCGGACGGCTTGTGGCTCGAAGTCAGCCGCGAGGTGGCTAAAAAATATTCTGATATCGAATTCGAAGACCGCATCGTCGATAATATGTGCATGCAGCTTATTCAAAAGCCCGAGCTTTATGATGTTATTGTGCTGCCGAATCTATACGGTGACATTCTTAGCGACCTATGCGCGGGATTAGTCGGAGGGCTTGGTGTTGCGCCGGGAGCAAATATCGGCGAAAAAGGTGCGATATTCGAAGCTACTCACGGCAGCGCGCCGAAATACAAAGGCCAAAATAAAGTCAATCCTGTCGCTTTGATTCTCAGCGGTGTTCTGATGCTTCGGCATCTCGGCAAAACCAAAGAAGCTGATAAACTTGAAAACGCGGTTGCAGCAGTTATCGCTGAAGGTAAAGATGTCACCTACGATATGAAACCGGACAGAAATGACCCGACGGCGGTTGGAACACGTGAAATGGCCGATGCCATTATTAAAAAGATAAGTAAAAAGTAACAATCCAGAGATTTCTAATAGGGTCTCTGAATCAACCAAATTTTTTATATTTCACGGTTCTATTCGTTTGGTATCTTTTATTAATAATGGACTATATCCGCTGAAGGTTTAAGGAATAAATAATAGAGCTTGCCTTCCTGATAAGTCTGCCCGGCGAGTCTTCCGGCCATATCGCCGATTCCCATATAGACATCGCATCTTCCCGGAGCCCGAATGGCACCGCCTGTATCCTGATCGAGGGCGAATCCGCTGTAAATCCGATTAGAAATCTGTCCGCCTTGCTCTTGAGGAAGACTTGTAGAAATAAACGTCATAGCACCTCTTGGGAAAATAGACTTATCTGTAGCAATGCTTCTATACGCAGTAACCGGAACATTAAGACTGCCTCGCGGGTCGCCTTCTTGTCTTAAAAAGAAAACAAATCTCGGATTAATTTGGGTGTACTTGGCAACTTGGTCAGGATTCTTTTTGAAGTGTTCTATCATAGCCCCGAGACTAAGCTGGCTTTTATTAATCGCTCCGTCGTTAATCATCTGAGTTGTTATGCTTTTATAATCATGACCGTTAGTTGCTGCATAGCCGACGGTTTCGAGTTTGCCGTCAGGCAGTCTGATTTTAGCTGAGCCTTGTACATGTGCGATATAGACTTCAAACGGGTCCGATAGATAAATCAGCTCATTGCCATTAAGCATTTGAGTTTGTTCGATTTCGGCTCTTGAGGGATATTTGGTTACCGAACCGTCCGGCATTCTGCGGCCGAGAATATGGCCATCCGGTTCTTTTATCAAATCGGGAGGTTGCTTGTATAAAGGGTATCGGTATTTATCACTTGGCGTGAATGAGCCTTCGAAAATCGGTGTGTAATAACCTGTAAATAATACAGTTCCCTGTCCGTCACAGCCGACCGACATATAGACATCGAATTTTTCGCGTATAGCCTGATTCAGCGCGGCTCCGGTCAGACCTGAATCGAGCAGTTCACCAAACACCCTTAGGCTTCTTACTGAGCGGTAGTGTGTTATATCTTGTATCGGGAAAAATTTCTGGCTGGACGGCTTGCTTAAATAGGTCAAGCTGAAATCAATACTATCTCTGAGATTTTTAGTATCTAAACATGCCAGCGTAAAGTCCGGTATTTCATAGGGGTTTGTGATTTTTCTCAAAGCCGGAGCTCCGGGAGCAAGCGGATTGTCATATGGCGGTTTAAGAATTTCAACTTGAGGTTCACGTCTGCAGCCGACAATTAACATTATAATTGTGAATACTGCGGCTAAAGCTGTTTTTGTGTTCATCATAACTCCTGTTCGATGGTTAATTCTGGTTATACTCCATTATTCCAAATTTATTTGGCCTAATACGCAATAAAAAGATACTTAGTTTGAGAATTACAGTTAAAATTCCATTTATTTTTGATTATTTTAATAATTATCTTGGATACAGGATTTAAGCTGTAACTTGTTATATTACATATAGTTACAGAAAAAGTACCGCCTGCGGCTCATAAAAAAATACTTCTCAATTAATTATTCGGCAAATAGAGCTGAAAAGGTTCACACAGCTAATCTTAAAAAAAAATCAAAAAACCGCTTTTTGAGCAGAACAACCGGAAATTTTCTGCGTAATAATGGGTGAAATAAAAAATAAAGTCATAGCACAACAAGCTTTTTCTCTTCTTCCTCCGAAAAGCTCGGCTGTCTCACAGCCGGGCTTTTTTTCTGCCTTTATTATTGTATGTTCCAGCCGGAAGAACTTTTAAGAAATCTATATTGCAGGAAGAAACCTATCGTGGTTGGTACAATCAGAGCAACCGGCAAAAACCAGTTTTTATCGAATACGAGTTTTTGGACATCAGCTCTTGTATCCGGCCAGAGGTAGAATAAAGCGAGAACTCCGACCACTACAAGAGCGCTGCCGCCTAAAGATGAAAACAGCATAACAGCCCATTTGAGGGCAATAAAAGCAATCATACCTCCGGCGACTACGCCTATAAGACCGCCTGCCCAAATATATTTTTCAGGAAAGTTAAACGCATACCAAAAACCGGCTGTTACAATTCCGCCGGCAATAGCACCGAGAATACTGACAGCCCATTTTATCAAAGGCAGTGCCAATGCCCCCAAAATCAGCAGCCCGATTAGTCCTCCGAAAACCTCATGATTGTCTCCGCTTATTTCTTTTGCGATTATGACGCCGGCTAACATTCCTATAAGAGCAAAAGCAATTACAACAAGGGCCTTAAAAACTCTCCAGCCGTACATAATGCAAATGACACCGAAGGATATAAATGTTAGTGCTTCGAGGAAACCAAGTGAGGTAATCTGTTGCCATAAAGCATCAATCGGGACGATTTGACCGGACCGAACTGTTGTTCTGGAGGTTTCACTTGCGGTTGCGAGTATTGTTAAAAGGTCCATATAAGCTGATTCCGTTATTTATTTTGAGAATTTTTTATTTAAACCGTGAAAATTAACAAAAACTGCAAAAAGCACTTTTTCTGCGTAAAAATACAGAGGTATTCGAAATCTTTATCGGCCTTTTGGCCTTGTTTTCGTTAGCCTGATAAGGTTCAGAAATGTTTGGTTTTGTATCAAACATTCATAATCACCCTCCTAAGAACAGGTGTATTTCTGCCTAAATGCGGATGATAGGAGTCGAACCTACACGAGCTTAAGCCCACAGGCACCTGAAGCCTGCGCGTCTGCCAATTCCGCCACATCCGCGATTCGGATTAATGATAAACGATATAGCTCTTGCCGTCAAGATGCAGCAATTCTTTGCTTTGAAAGAGCATAAAAAAGGTTCCTATAATAAATAGGATTCTTATTAGAAATAGATACGGCAATCTAAATTGAGCATTTATTAGTTATTTTAGGGCATTATTAGACCGATGTTTTTTGGTAAATAAGGATTCTTAAGTTATATTTTAATTAAATAACCCTATAAAGTTGTTGTGCGGATACAGTGTTATTGCCGGTACAGGTAGTATCGGTGAAACTACGAATATAACTTATGAATCCGATAAAATTAAATGAGTTAACGGTAACAAAGTTAAATAATGGAATGAGATGGAATCCGTACAGGAGACAATCGGTACCCCCAGCAAGACAAAAACCGAGGTGTTTTTTGGTGAATTTCTTGTTTCGAGAGATTTGCTGACACGCCAGGAACTCGTCGAGGCTTTAAATGCCCAGCGAGATAATCCCGGACGACTCGGTGAAGTTTTGGTTCGTTTGAACATGCTCAGCAGCGAGGATGTAACCTGCGCTTTGGCTGAGCATTTATCGCTTGAATACGCAAAGTTAGATGATATCAGTAAGATTAACATGGATGTTGCCCGATTGCTGCCGGAAAGCATCGCACGGCGATTTTGTCTTGTGGCAATCGGAGAAGCAGACGGTAAAGTGATTGTAGCCATGACAGATCCTCTTAACGTTGTGGCGATTGATACAATCACTCTTAAAATACGTCGGCAGATTAAAGTTGTTATTAGCTCGCCTGAGGCAGTCCGCAAGGCTATTGAGTCTGTTTATCATGGTTCGGATATTGACCAGCAGAAACTTAAAGACCTTGTGGAAACAGAAGTCAATACGGAAGACAGCTTAGAAGTTGATACTGCTGTCGAGGAAATGGCAGATGATTCGGCTGATGGTGAGGACGGAGCCACAAAAGCTCCTGTTATTCGGTTTGTGGATTTGCTGTTAAGTCAGGCAGCCAAAAGCAGAGCCAGCGATATACATATTGAGCCTCAGGAAAAATCGATGATGATACGTATGCGTATCGACGGCAAATTGCGGGATATGGTTCCTCCCGCCCGAAAGATGCAGGCTGCTGTTATTGCGAGAATAAAGATTCTTTCAAAAATGGATATAGCCGAACGAAGGCTGCCGCAGGACGGGCGACTTAAGATAAAGTCTTCAGGAAGAGACATAGACGTGCGAGTTTCGGTTATACCTACGATTTATGGCGAAAAGGTTGTTATGCGTATTCTCGACGGAGCCGCTGCCAACCGAAGTTTAGAGGAGCTGGGATTCGGTACCGAATTGCTAAGGCAGTTTAAACTGATATTAACTCAGCCTCACGGAATTATAATTGTTACAGGGCCGACAGGAAGCGGAAAGAGCACCACGCTGTATTCAGCTTTGAACTATTTGAAGGACCCGACTAAAAATATTACAACGGTCGAAGACCCTGTGGAATTCAGGCTTGGGGGAATTAATCAGGTACAGGTGAAACCGGAAATTGATTTAACCTTTGCCAAGTGTTTGAGGTCGATATTAAGACAGGACCCTGACATAGTGCTGATAGGAGAAATTCGAGATAAAGAAACGGTCGAGATAGCGATACAAGCTTCGTTGACGGGGCACCTCGTGCTTAGCACATTTCATACTAACGATGCCCCAAGTGCCATAAGCAGATTTTGCTATATGGGGCTCGAGCGTTATCTTTTAGCTTCTTCGTTAAATCTTATAGTTGCCCAAAGACTTGTAAGGCGTATTTGCAGTAAATGTCGAGAGCCCATAAAACTTAGCGATGAGCTTTTGAAACGTCTGCATCTTAGTCCTGAAGAAATTTCTAATACAGAGTTTTGTCACGGCAAAGGATGTCAAAGCTGCGGCGGGACCGGATATTTGGGCCGACTGCCGATATTCGAATTTTTGGTAGTTGATAATGATATTCGAGAGGCGATTGTTCAGAGCGCTACCGAATCCGAGATAAGACAAATGTCACGAAAGAAAGGCTACGGGGGATTACTCGAAAGCGGCATCGATAAGTTAAAGGAGGGTTTAACTACAGCTGAGGAAGTTTTGGGGGTTACATTCGCCGAAAGTGTTGCTTAATTATTTTCTGTGAAGGCGAACGTTCTTGCTATGGGGTTAGGGTAACTTTTTGATAAACCTATGTCTATTTAAAGCCGATTCTTTAGCAGGCTTTTTAGATTATAACGGTCTGATAATATAGAAGTGTATTAAAAAAGGTTTGGAATAGATGGCTAATTTTCGGTACATAGCAAGAGATACGTCGGGACAGCGAAAAGAGGGCACTAAACAAGCGGGCAGTGCCAGCGATGTCCTTGGATGGCTGCGAGAACTCGGATTAACGCCTGTCTCGGTCACTGAAATAGCTGCCGCCCAGAAGCAGGTTGTGCAGGGCGGTAAAAGTAAACGCATCAAATCCGCGGATTTATCGGCTTTATGCTGGCAGCTTACAACGATGCTTGAAGGCGGTATTCCGATAACATCGGCAATCGAGACAATTTCGGATGATGTTGATAATCTTCGTTTAAGGCAAATACTTCAGCACATTCTGCAAAAAATGCAGAAGGGACAAACTCTGTCGGAAGGTATGGCTGAGTTCCCTGATGTTTTTAATAAGCTTACCTGTGCAATTACCCTTGCCGGCGAAACGGGCGGAAGTCTGCCTGAGTCGCTCAAGCGTCTTGCGGAATATTTTGATTCCCGCGACAAACTCAAAAAGAAAATTCAGGCAGCAATGGCATATCCGTCATTTGTGATTGGTTTTATCATTATTATAGTTATTCTTATAATGACGTTTATCATTCCCAAGTTTAAAAAGGTGTTCGACCAGCTCGGCGGAGAATTGCCCGGGTTTACCAGAGGATTCATGGCCTTTTATGATTTTCTTTGCGGCAATGCGATATTTATCATCGGCGGTGCAATCCTTATTGTATCGGCTTTTATGCTGATTAGTAAAACAAAGGGCGGCCACAGTGCATTATGCAAATTATCACTGCAGATTCCTCTTTTAGGGAAGATTCTGAGTCATGGTTTTGTAGTAACTTTTTGCAGAACGATGTCAACAATGATTGCATCAGGCGTGTCTGTTCTGGAAGTGTTCGATATTTTGTCTGCGATGACTAATAACGTAGTAATTAAATCAGCAATTGTTGGAACTCGCGAGCATATTGTTCAGGGAGCTAATCTTTCAACGAGCCTAAACAGTTCCGGTTTCTTCCCGAATCTTGTTGTTAAGATGATGCAGGTCGGAGAGGAAAGCGGCTCGCTATCAAGGGTTCTCGACAGAACAGCCGATTACTACGAGCGCAAAGTGGATACGACCGTGCAGGCTTTACTTAGTCTTATGGAGCCTATAATGATTGTAACGGTCGGAGGGATTGTGCTGGTAATAGTAATTGCTCTTTATTTACCGATTTTCACGATGAAGGCCGGATAAATAAAAAAGAAATAACCATAGTCGCATCAGTTTTTTGACGATTATGATAGCAAATAAATGACCGGAGGATTGTTATGTATAGGACGAAAATTTATTAAAACTTTTTTTGGAGAGGTTCGAAAATGGAAAAAAGAAAAGGTTTCACACTTATCGAGTTGATGGTCGTAATCCTGATTGTCAGCATATTGGCCGGCGTGGCCATACCGCTGATGCAGGGGCGTATCGATGCAGCCAAATGGTCAGAAGCTAATGCCGCGGCCGGTACTATCCGTACCGCTGTCAGAGCATATTTTGCTGAAGACCCTGTTGCGGCTCAGGCTTTGGGAGGAAGCAGCCTTGGCACCGATACTGTAAGAAATACGCTCGGGTTCAATGTTGCGGATTTGACAGGTACGTATTTTGCTCCGGGTAACTACACAATTAGCGCAGTTGATGCATCGGGGCATGCTACCATTGCTGTCAGCGCAGGTACCGGCTTAACAGGCAGTTATACATTGAATGCTGACGGCAGCTGGGTAAAAGGCAGCTAATCTTTAACCACCGTGTTTAGCAACAGCGTCTGTTTTCTAAAAGACAGGAGGTCTGCTATGAGCGGTAATAATTTACGACGCTCTGGCGGCATGACTTTAGTCGAAATTATGGTGGCTATGGCCATACTGGCCATAGCCGCCATTGGCGCTTTAGGGTATCAATATCATTCCGCCAACCACAACAGAATTGCCAGACTCGAAATGACGGCTACGCGTACAGCCCGGCTGCTTCTCGAAGACTGGAAAAGTACGGGGGGGATATCTAACTATGACCCGAGGAATCTTGGGATTGGTTTTACGAAATTAGAAGAGAGCGACATATATCGGATTGTTATAGATAATCTTCCTATGTATGCCAAGCTTGCATATACTGATATTGCCTACGATTCGACTGCCAGTGTTACGCTTCGTGAAATCAGCGTAATTGTTCGCTGGAGAAGGGATTTAAGCGCCGGTATGCCGACAATCAGCGACGGGATACTTGTGTTGACGACTTATGTAAGGCTTGACGGTTAGGGTGGCGACTCAATGAAAAAGCAATCATCAATATATTTGAAAAACCTCAAGAAACGACGGGGTATAAATCTCATTGAGATGCTTATAACCATGTCCATGTCTTTTATTCTGGTTATTGCCGTAGGAACGCTCCTTGTCGGAGGTAATAGTTTGTGGCGTAAGGGTTATGAAAGCGCTAACAGCCGTGTAAAACAAGATGCGCATGCATTAACAATAAGCTTTGGCAGTATAGGCCGCAAATCTAATAGGCTCAACTATATTCTATATAAGAAGGTTGACGGCAGATATATCCGTGCACTTCCGGCGGAAGGGGGTGCAGAGCAGATAGTTTATGGTGACGCGGTTGAATTTCGTTACTGGTCTGTAGATGAACCAACATTTGATATGCTTGACCCTTCACAGACCGGAACGAATCATGCCTTTTTTTATTTCGATGGCAACAAATTATGTGTGGATTACGGACAGGTTCCTCCTGGAGCGATTGCCGGTGAATCGGGCTTAAGAATTCCGGGTGCGGTTAATAAAACGGTAGTTATCTCTGAATATGTTATACCGGACCCCAACGGAGCGTTTAATCATACCGTTATAGGTGGTGTAGGACAGGGGTGCGTTAGAATCAATGTTACTCTGCGCAACCCTGACAATCCTAATGAACAGGTCAGAGTAGTAACGGCGGCTTTGCTGAGAAATATCTGGCCTCGCTGAGAAATTATTTGTGTTAAAAAAACGAAATGCTGTGCGATTAGTTAAGTGATAAGAGGATACGATTATGAAAAATTCTCGAAACTGCCGGGCGGGCGCAGTATTACTTTTGATGCTAATTGCATTGATTATTCTAATTGCCTCAGGTGTGGGACTTTTGACTGTTGCTTACGGTGTAAGGCTCGAAGCAATTAGAACCAAAACAGAAGCTGTAGCGATGCTGGCTGCCGAGGCCGGCTATGAAAAAGCAATCTTTCGTATGTGCCAGCAGCCCGATTTGCTAACCGGACTTGCGACAGGAGATTTTATAAGCAGCGAAAATATAACATTAATCAAACCGAGCGAAACCGGTTATGAAGAATCTGACGGTATGATGACGGGCAGTTACAGTTATACCATCAGCCTAAATGCGTTTTTTGGTTCTCGTCCTGTTTACAGAATTCAGTCTACCGGCTATTGCGGAAGATTTTCAAGAAGTATAGATGTCTATGTTATTCAGGCAATTAGCGGCTGGGATATGGGAATGTGCAGGGTGCCTTCCGCGCCGACTACGACGACCCCTGTAAACTATATGACAGGTGAGATTATTGACATACCGCTGCATATTAACAGCTATGCCGCGCCTGATGATGCAGAACGTGATATACATATCAGCACTGGTGGTTCCCCTCGTTTTTTGAGGACAGTTTCTCTTGGTGAAGCACGATATTCTTCAGCAGGGACAGATAAATATGGTTCGTTTATGCATCTGTTTGAAGGGGGTATTTTCTTCCAGCAGCCGAGCAGCCGCATAACTGACCGCTCGAGCTTGCAGAGTAAAGTTGACCTTTTTAAGGCTACTTTACAAGCTCAGAGACCTGATTTGATTTTTACACCTGCAAGCAACAGCGGCGTAACCGACCCGCAAGCGGCTGTGCAGCTGGAATTTTATGTGGAAAGCGGTGTTGGAAAAGTCAGAATAACCAATAACTGCACAGTTCGCGGTTATAGACGCAATATTAGCAATTCGGATACGTGGGATTATTGTATTGATACTGATTATGAAACTTTGAGATTTAAAAAATATTATATTTATGGTTTTCATTATATCCCTGTTGATGCCGAAGCAACCGGTCAGAGAATAACTCGGGATGTTACATCCACATATGTTACCCCTTCTTACGGGGGTATCGAAGGAGAGCCGGGGGGGCAGATATTTGTTGATGGTAATGTTGTAATAGGCGGAAAACTTCTCAATCACAGTGGAGATCAAGTCTTAAAGGGCCGTCTTACTATTGTTGCAACCGGCAATATCTGGATAGCTGATTCGATAAAAGTTGACGGTTCGCGTGATGCCGACGGAAAACCGTCATCTGATAATTCCAATGTTCTTGGGCTTATTGCTCAGGGCGTTATTAAGGTAGTTAACCCGGGGCAGGTAACCGATTTGCATTCAAGCGGGCCGCCTGCGGTTGCTGATGCGGTATATGAGCCTATCGGAATACGTAAAGGTGCCGTTGATGATCATGACCGTTTTTTACCTAATCCGACAGTGGTTGAGGCAGCTATTACAGTTGGCGGCGGTGGCTGGGGCGCGGAAAATGTGCAGCGTACATCAGGTTGGACGACTTACGGCGGAAGAAAGGAATATGTACCGGGGACGCAAGACCGTCTTGTAGTTCGCGGTACGCTTACCGAAGCGTTAAGAGGAGTGGTTGGCTCGGGCAGTGACGGTTATATTAAAGAATATTATCTTGATGAACGTCTGCTTCAGGGAATATTGCCCGGTAATATTTGGATGAAGGGTAAATATATTCCTGCACCTGCCGGCTGGCATGATTATCGGTCTAAGTAGTAAAATACCTTCAGAAATCTGTCTTCGGTTTTAGCCAAATCTGTTCTGCCAGTATTTTTTCGCTGTTATTATAAGACTATTTTCACTTCACAGGCATCGCCGTCAGCATATCGGGCATATTCGCTATTTTCTGCATAAGCGTCTGTTTTTTTGAGCCGATAAAGAGTCTTGAATGATATTGTTCTGTGATTTATTGCGCCAATAGGGCGTGTAAAATTGAAAATAGGGCTATATGAAATGCAAAGTTTAAAAGGTTTTGATTTAAAGAAGTTATTCAAGATTACTCCTCCTGCAACAATAGGACTTGATGTCGGTTCTACGGCAGTGAAGATAGTTCAATTGAATCGCAATGGAGATAAATACAAGGTTGTTGCAGCGTGCAAGTCCGAAATAGAATCCGGTCCGGAATCAAGCGGAAAAACCAGTGATATTTCTTTGGCTAAAGCGATTCTGGATTGCTACGAAAAATCCGGAGTCCAAACTCGTTTCGCAGTTTGCGGAATATGCGGGCCTGAAGTGGCAATTCGTGACTTTAAATTTCCTATGCTTCCGCAGGACGAAATAGCCGGCGCGGTTCAGCTTGAGGCTGAACAGGTTTGTCCTTTCAATGTTGCCGAAAGCGTAGTCGATTATCAGATTGTTCCTGATGATACAGATAATTTGAGGGGAATGCTGGTTGCTGCTGCAAATAAAGCGGTTAGACATAAGGCCAAGATTGTCAAAGATGCGTCTCTTAATCCGGTATTGATGGATGTTGACGGACTGGCACTGTGTAATTGTTTTAATGAGTGTGAAACCAGTGAGCCGGGCAACGCTACCGCTATTCTTAATGTCGGTAATATGCATACGATACTTGCTATCGTAAATTCTGATTCGATACCTTTTATCAGAGATATTTCTCATTCAGGCAACACTATAAGAAGCTATATAGCCGAACAAACAGGTATATCACCGGAACGAGTATCACGGATACTTTTCTCGGGAGAAGAAAATATCGAGATTGAGTACGGCTTTCAGGAATGTTTTGAATTGGCGTGTCAGCCGTTGGTTGATGATGTATCCGGCACTCTGCGTTATTACACCGCTCAAAAGAAAATCTCTTGTGTAGAAAAGGTTTTGGTGTGCGGAGGATTTGCCCTTGCCAGAGGGTTTGCGGATATTTTAGCCGAACGTCTGACGACTTTTTCTTGTATATGGAATCCTTTCGAAAAGATGGATGTCGAACAAGGCAGTGAAATCGGTGAATTTGTTCAGGCACACGGGTGCGAAATGGCCGTTGCTGCCGGTCTTGCTATGAGGTCTTTATAATTATGTTTACCATAGATCTATTTAAAGGTGAATTTGTTCCTGAACGTTCCAGTCCAGAGAAGATGCTTATAGCAATTATTACAATAGTTGTACCTGTAATTGTTGCAATAGGAATGTTTGGGATGTACATGAGTAACAGGGTTGCCATGTCAGTACTCAGTAAAGAGGTTTCGGTGTACCAAAATAAGTCAGAGGACTTGGCATCCAGACTTGTTACACAAAGGGCTTTGGAGGCTGACAGACAGCGGATAAACGCTTGTATTTCAGAAGCAGCCAATGTGATAAATCGAAATACTCAGTGGACTGATATTTTAGTTACATTTGTCCAAAATATGCCTGATTCTCTAGTTCTTACAAGGCTTTCTGTAGAAAAACGTAGTGTCAGGGTGAAAATCCCTCACAGAAGCGATCCCGAACAAAAAATAGATGTTTATTTACCTGCCAGAACACTGAGTATCAGTCTTGGTTCGACCATAGGAGCCAGTGCAGACAGGGATGTCCGTGAGTTTAGAGAAAGATTGCGGAATTCGGAGGCGCTTGGCCCAAAACTTGAAGACATAATCGTATCTCAGCAGGTAGAAAATCTCGGTGACCGTGAGATTATTTCGTACGAAATGAAATGCATTATGAAACCCCAGATTTAGGTTTAATAAGATGATTAAATCATACAAAAAACACATAAAAACAATGGGGCTTGTATGGGTGGTATGTCTGGTTGTATTTGTATTTATTTATTATTTGCTTCATAAGCCTCAGGCAGCAGCTATAAAAACTCTTGAGAAGCAATTCGAAGAGAAAAAAGATAATTACTTGGCGATGCTTGCGACTTCCACTGAGGAAGCGAAATCGCGTCTGAAACAAGAGGTCCAGGCTATGCAGGACAAATTAAGGGCCTATGTAACGGATGGCGAAGGGGCTTCGACACTAATATTTGATATAAGTCAGATTGCCAACGAGCACAAGGTGTCTTCTTTCAGCATCAAAAGTAAAGACGGCAGAGGTGTTACGGATATACCGCAGTGTGCTAATATAGCCGAAAATAATATGGATATTAGTTTTGTCGGCAATTTTAATCAGTTCGCGAAATTCCTCAATACCCTTGAGCGTAATAACCCTTTAATTTTTATCGATTCTTTCACGGTAAGAAAATCTAATATTGAAAATGTAACAGACAATGAAGTTACAATGGGATTGTCTGTTTTTGTAGAAAAAACAAAAAGCTGAAATATATTTTGGTAATGCAGGAATGAGAACACTTACAATAGCTAATCAGAAGGGCGGATGCGGCAAAACGACCACTTCGGTCAATCTTGCAGCAGCTCTGGCGAAACGCAATAAAAGCGTTCTGCTGATAGATCTTGACCCGCAAGGTCATTCGACGCTGGGGGTTGGTCATAATCCTGATAGTTTTCCTGCGACTATTTATAATGTTATGTCTAATCCTGAAGTTTCGATTTCGAGTGTTATTACAGGTACGGTCATCCCTAAACTGAATCTCGTACCTAATAATATTCTGCTCAGCGGGGCGGATATTAAACTGGCTTCGGTTTATAACCGCGAATATATATTACGCGAGAAGATAAAAGAACTAAATGATGTTTATGATTTTTGTGTTATCGATTGTTCTCCATCGCTGAATCTTATGACATTAAACGCTCTTGTCGCCTGCAACGATGTAATTATACCCGTTCAGACTCAATACTATGCCTTAGAAGGGCTTAGACAGCTTCTTGAAACGATAAATATTGTTAGCGAACGATATAATCCTGATATCGGAATTATGGGTATTTTAATGACGTTTGTCGAAGGCAATACGGCATTGAGCAAGCAGGTTCAGCAGCAGATGAGAAATTATTTCGGCGATTTGATTTTCGATACGGTTATCCACCGCACGGTAAAGCTCGCGGAAGCTCCCAGTGCCGGTGAATCAATTATTACGTACGCTCCGACGAGTAAAGGGGCGATGGAATATAGAAGTTTGGCAGAGGAGATACTTCATGGCAAAGCAGAAGACAGGACTGCACAAGGAGATTTCGGAAATATTCAACGGTGTGCCGTTGCCGAATAGCAAAGGCCGCGAAACTCCGGGTGCTGCTACTATGGAACGAGATAGCGGACATATACCGCCTCGTCCCGAGTCGTCTGCCGGTGTGCCTGCAAATACGCAGAATCAAACAGGACAGACAGCTCGAGGCAAACTCAAGGCCGAACCGGATAAAGCTTCCGGTAAGAGTATGAACGATATATTGGTTAAGCTCAAGCCGCTTTTGGAGCAGGTCAAAGCTAAATTGCTTAAACCTCAGCCCGGAGTAAGCCAGTCAAAGCAAATGGCAATGCTGGTAATGGTGCCTATATTGCTGATAGTGGTATTTATTGTGTTCGGCCGGCTGCTTTTTAAGCCGTCACCAAAAGGTACAGGCACACAGCAGACTGTGCAGTCAGCCGGAGCCGCTGTCAGCTTAAAAACTGAAATAGAATGGACACTCCCGCAGCCGTATCCTGATAACCTTAGAGACCCGATGCAAAAGGTTTCAGTTAGTACCGGCAGTGTTGGTACTATTAGTACTGTTGAGAATGAATTTTTAATTCGGGGAATTGTTTACAGTACGGATAATCCGTCGGCAGTCATAGACGCCCAGATTGTTTATCAGGGTGATACTTATGAAGGCGCTAAAATAATAAAAATAAATCGAAACAGTATCGAATTCGAACGGGACGGAAAAACTTGGGAACAAAAAATCGGACGTTAAAATGAACATCGAGTCGGAGTGTTTTTTGAAATAGTCGGAAAGGAATAGTTATGAAAGATATAAATATTAACCGTGTAATGATATTGGCAACAATTCTGTGCTTGTTGATATGCCCATATTTAAAGGCTGAGGATTCTGCCGAGCCGAACGACGAGAGAGAAGTTTTGACGACACTCGAACAAAGAATGCAGAAAAGAATAAGTGTTGATTTCAGAAACATGCCGATTGACGATGTGATTCGTATAATGGCCGAACAGGCGAATGTAGATATAGTGAAAAGTCCTAAAGTCGTCGGAGAAGTTACGACCACGTTAACCAATGTGCCGTTATCAGAAGCACTGAGCAATATACTGGCGGCTCACGGTTATGGATACGTAACGACCAAGAATATGATAAGAGTCGCTCCTATATCAGAAATAACCGAAGGTGCCGAGGTTTTAGTAAGCAGGATATACAGAATTACCTATGCAAACGTCGAAGAGGTCGAAAGGTCTCTTCAGAAGTTTCTTTCTGCTCGCGGCTCACTCAGCGCAAACCCGGGAACGCGGAATATTATTATTACCGATACCGAGAGTAAGATAAAAGCTATTGATACTTTTATCACTGAAATAGACAGAATGACTCAGCAGGTCCTTGTCGAAGCCAGAATCTATGACGTTACCTGCACAGACAGCTTAGATTTAGGAATTCAGTGGGGTATCGGAACTACTACGCAATTTGTTAATGGTCAAGCGGTAGGCGGCAGGAGAAGGCCTTTTATGGGGGGTACATTTGATGGTATAGCACAGCAGGCTGATAGTACTACCGGTTTGTTCAGATTCGGCTGGCTTAACTCTTCTGTTGATATAGATGTTATCCTCAGAGCGCAGCAGGAAGTAATTAGCGCTAAATTATTAGCCAATCCCCGTATTTTAGTGCTGGATAACGAGAAAGCTGAAATAAAGATTATAAGAGAAATACCTTATCAGGAGGTTACAGAGTCTTCCGGCGGCGGCAGTATCGGAAGTATAAGCTTTAGAGAAGTGGGTGTGAGCCTAATTGTTAGACCTCATATTGCCCGTGATGATATGATTAGACTTCAAGTTACTCCTGAATTTAGTGTTCAAGCCGGCACAGTCCAATTAGGAATAAGTACAGGCGCCGTATACGCGCAGCCGACAGTTGATAAACGTACGGCAGAGTCGACTCTTTTGCTTAAAAGCGGGCAGACAATGGTTTTGGGCGGGCTTCGGAAGAAAGAAGTAAATATGCAGGAAAACAAAATTCCGCTTTTGGGTGATATACCTATTATTGAACACATATTTAAGTTTACGTCAGAAGAGACGGTTAACAGCGAAGTCGTTGTTTTTATAACTCCATGGATTGTCGACCAGCCAGTTCTGGATGAATCTGAAAAGGAGATTTTGAAACAGACGGAATTTAAAGGACCCTGCCCGGCTACAAGCAGAGGTGAAACGGAAAGCCAGTGCTTAAAATCATAAGACTAATTAGTTCTATCTAAAAGCCCCGGTCGTTAACACTATCGGGGTTTTTTTATTACTGGTCTTTTTTCAAATAAAGCGTCTGTGTCGGGAATGCAAATTCAATTCCTTCGGAATCGAATCTCTTGAGAATTTCCATATTTACACGTTCATTAACTTCGTTATAAACCCAAATATCGGCGGGCTTGACCCAGTAACTCATATAGATATTAAGTGAGGTATCATTAAATTCGGTGAAATAAACTCTTGGCGGTCTTCCCTCTTCTAAATTGACCTCAGGAGTGTTTGCCAAAATATCTTTTATGATTTCAATAGCACGTTTGGTTTTATTATATCCGGAATCATAAGTGATGGTTATATTAGATATTCTTCTAATGAAGGGGCGCCTGCTTATATTTTCAATGGTCGAATTTGCTACAGTGCTGTTCGGTATAGTAACAAGATGTCCATTCAGTGTTCTGATTCGAGTGCTTCTAAATCCGACTTCCTCAATAGGGCCTGTGAAATCAGCAATTTTCACCATATCGTCGATTTGGAAGGGTTTGTCAGCGAAAATTGTGAGTGAACCGAAGAAGTTTGCGATAGTTTCCTTGGCAGCCATAGCTATTGCGATGCCGCCGACTCCGGCACCGAGTAGAATGGATTTTACATCCTGATGCAGAATGTTATCAACTATAAACATCGCTGTAATAATCGCGATTGTTATTCGCAGGGATTTTCGGACTACCGGAACAAGCATGTCGTCGAGTTTAGTCTGGGTTTTTCCTGTCCATCGCAGGAGATAGTATTCGACAATATCTACCAGACGAAACATTGCATAGGCTACGGCGATAGCTGCTACAGCTTTTGCAATTTGAGTCCAGCCTTGGTTGATTGTAGCACTAAGACCTTCTATTGCTTCTGTCTGTGGATTATCAAATACAAGGCATAGTCTGGACATGTGAAAACCGACTGCGAATACAGCTACAGATATCGGCTTATTGAGACATTTTAGTGTCAGGCTGAGCAAATTTTCGCCGCGTCTTTGTATAAGACAGATGATATAATTATCTATAAAAAACTGAATCATCCGTCCGGCTGTAATCGTAATAACAAGAACTATTAAAAGCATGACAAGACGCCAGAGGGGATTTCCTGTGAGTATCTGATAATTAATAGTTTTGTCCCAAAGGCTGATTTCACCCAGCAATAATACCGAAAAAGATTCCAACATTATCTATTCTCCTGATACTAATTCTAAATTTATGTTCGGGCATCATATTAACTAAAAACGGTTAATTAATCAAAAAATAAATCTTTTGATGAACCAAACAAGGGCTGTGTTATTTTAATTCGACCGACCAGTATGCATGGTCGAGGAATTGCTTCCAGCTATGGTATCGCTGATGTCCGAGGTGTATATGCACCAGAGGATTGCGTTTTGGTTTAACCGGTATTTTGATTAAGGTCATATGTGCCTGTTTTGGTGTTCGCCCGCCTTTTTTTACATTGCAGTCGGTGCATGCACAGACAATATTATCCCAAGTTGCTTTTCCGCCGAGACTCCTTGGTATTATATGGTCGAGAGACAGCTCGCTTGTTACAAAACGCTTACCGCAATATTGACAGCGGTTTTGGTCTCTGGCAAAAATATTTCTTCTATTAAATTTTACTTCGCTTCGCGGGAGACGGTCATAAAACAGCAGCCTGATAATCCGCGGTACTGCAATGTAAAAATTGACCGTGGTTATCCAGTCTTGACCGTCCGGTTCGAACTGGCGCTTAAAACGGCTGACATCACACCATGACTGGAAGTTATAGTTGTAGTAGCTGTCTTTTTCTAAAGATATAACTTCGGCTAAGTCCCTGAATAAAAGGGAAAAGGCTCTTTTGGCTGAGATAATACGAATCGCCATATAGTGCTTGTTCAGGACAAGCACGCTGCAGTTTAATCCGGAATGGCATTCTAAGGTGTTCATATTACACCGTAGTCACCCTTTCTCGTAACATACTTCAAATAATAAATATCAGATAATCCTGATTTATGCAAGTAAAAATCTGCTGCGGGAAATATTGGGTTAGAAGGCTGTTTTGAAATGCTGAAATTATGTTTAAGAAGCGCACACGGTACTTTTTCCGGCTTGTTAGTAATCCTTTACTTTTTAAACAATGATTTTGCCAGTTAAGCTTGAACTAACTTTTCTGGGCGGTTTCTGTTGACTGCGGAATGACATTTTCCGCTCTTAGGCCTTTCTCACCTTCGACGATATCGAACGTAACAGGCTGGCCTTCGTTAAGAGTTTTATACCCGTCACCAACTATATTTGCATAATGAACAAATATATCCTGACCGTTTTCACCGGAGATAAAACCATAACCCTTACGCGGATTAAACCATTTAACATTTCCCTGTGACATAAAAAAACTCCTTCGGACAAATACTTGTCAAACTACTGCCGCATAGCTGTCATCTTCCACTGGAAAATTCGCAGATGGAAGATTAAGAGCTTACTGCGGACACCTAAACTATTAACTTGTTTTTGACGGGCTGGAGACATTTTTAGAGAGAATCTCTTTCATTTCTCTTCCCATCTTAAATTTTACGGTTCGCTTTGCGGAAACTTCGACTCGTTCGAGCGTTTTGGGATTCTGCGCTATGCGGGAAGCTCTTGTTCTTGTCTCAAATACCCCGAAATCCCGAAATTCGAGACGGTTGTTTTTGCAAAGCTCGTTTGTGATTTCATCAAGAAAAGCCTGAACAATTCGTTTTACGATAACTCTTTTTGCCTGAGTTGTTTCAGCAATTCTGTCGATGAGTTCTTTCTTTGTTATTGTTGCCATAGTCTTCCTCGTTACAAATATGAAGAATGGGTTATATTCCTGACGATAACCACCGCCTATCTGAAGCAGATTTCCTCTTAAGAAGCTTCCCGAATTGCTTGTACAAGTTTTTATACATGTAAGCCAATACTTACATTAAAACCATTTATATTTCAATAAAATAACAATCTGAATAACTGCAACTTACTATACTATAAAGACTTCTATGCAACAAGCAATTTTTAGTTAATTTTTTCTTAATTTATAATACCTCAAAAAACTGCCCGATTTTTAACCGATATACCGATATAAACCAGCCTGTCGAATCTTCAATATTATGTTTTTTGTTTGCAAATCATAAGATATTTTGGATTTTTTATTGAATGGACCAGAATGTGCTTCAAGTATAAATCCTTTTTTTATAAGGACTTACAAGAATTGTCCTGCGGATTTTGCGGCTGTTGTATAAAAATTAAAAGTGAAGGCGTTTTATTTGAAGATTTCTTGGTCTTAAATGAGTTGACCATATAACGGTCTATATGCATAATTACTTATTCTTGAAATGTTTATAAATTTTTTTGAGTGGTTCTAAAGTTGCCAGATAATTCGGAACAACCAATCAGTACCAAAGAAAGACTGAATAATTCGCTGTCTGAAATTTTCAGTATAGTTGAATGGCTGCTGGTCGCGCTTATATTGGCGTTGTTATTTCGGGCTTTTATTATGGAGGCCTATCGAATACCAACCGGCAGTATGGCGCATTCTTTAAATGGGGACTTTTTTCGAGTTCGATGTCAGCAGTGCGGGTATCGTTTCGACCACGGTTTTGATACCTCCGAACACGGGCTTGCAAGGTATACCGTGCCTGCCGACGGAAAAGCGACTCCTCGCCGATGCCGCTGTCCGAGTTGCGGATATGATTTAATATTTGAAAATCCTATAGATATAGACAGCGGCGACCGAATACTTGTTTTGAAATGTCTCTATCAGTGGCGCCATCCCAAAAGATGGGATGTCTCGGTCTTCAAGGACCCGCAAGAACCTCAGTCAAATATAGTTAAGCGTTTAATCGGTATGCCCGGCGAGTTAATAGAGATTATAGACGGGGATGTTTATATTGACGGTTTAATAGCCCGCAAACCCACGAAGGTTCAAAATGTGCTATGGGTTCCTGTGTATGACAATAATTATCAGCCGGTTCGGCCCGATGAAGGCTCGTTTTCCAACAGCTATTGGGAGAATCCGATTATATTCGATGATACGGATTGGCGGGTTGATGATAAAGACCCAACTAAATTTGTTCTTAACAGCGATGACAGCCGGATGCATTGGTTTATATATAATTGCTTAGAGGGGAATCGTTTTAGGGCTGCTTATGCATATAACGATTCTTCAGACTACGAACAAATGCCTTACTGCAGTGATATTATGATTAGATTTAATTTTAAAACAGATTACGGCGGCAAAATCGGCGCAGAATTAAGCAAATACGGTATAAAATTCAGAGCATCTGCAGATAGTGGACGAATGATAATTTCCCGAATCGATTCAGACGGCGAAGAGCTGCAATTGGCATCTAAACAAATAAATTTAAGTAAATCTCTTTCCCAAATACCGTTTCAATTCAGCAATGTCGACCGCCTTTTAGTTTTTGAACTTGGAAGGAATAGATTGAGTTTTGACCTTGGCCGAACCTATGATTCGATAGGGCCTATAAATCCTGATATCAAGCCCCAAGTTAAAATTTTTGCCTCAGGGGTAATAGAACTTTCAAATCTGGCAATTTTTCGTGATATTCATTATACTGAGCATGAGTTTGCCGGAATGAATTCTCTGGCTCGCGGTGCAAGCGGAAATGCTTTTCAATTAGAAGCCGATGAATTTTTTATGCTCGGTGATAATAGTCCCAGCAGCTATGATAGCAGGTGGTGGGAACGAGACGGCAGAGGCAATGACGGCAAACGATACCGTGCAGGCTGCGTTCCTCGCGAATATCTGTTCGGCAAAGCAGTAATGGTTTACTGGCCGAGCGGTTATAAGCCGTTTAAAGACTGGCCGGCGGCTGTGCCTAATATCGGAAGAATCCGTTTTATATACGGCGGCTCGAATAAAAAATCGGAATGATATTTTTGAAATTACGACTTGGATAAGAAATGAACATGCAGCAGGAAAGTTCAGAAAAACCCAAAAAAGATGTAATCACAGAATCCGTCGGTATTTTAGAAGAATTGGCGAGCGCTTTGGTTATGGCGTTATTAATAATCGGATTTGTGGTTCAGCCGTTTATTATTCCGACAGGCAGTATGGCTGAAACCCTCAACGGCGCACATTTTCGCCTGCGATGCGAACAGTGCGGCTACAGATATGATACGAATTTTGACCCTTCGGATTATGGAATTCGCAAAAATGCTGTTCCTTCAGGTGCGGTAGTTCCTCCTATTACGCGCTGTCCGAGCTGCGGGTATTATAACACTTCCGGCAAAGCGATTACAGTTTCCAAGGGTGATAAAATACTGGCACTTAAAGGTATCTATCAGTTTTTCGAGCCAAAGCGATGGGATGTTATAGTTTTTAAAAATCCTCTGAATCCTATGGAAAACTACATCAAACGGCTTATAGGCAAACCGGGCGAAATGGTTGAAATAATAGACGGTGATATTTTTATTAACGGAATGATAGCCCGCAAGCCCCTGAAGGTTCAGCAGGAACTTTGGATGCTTATTTATAACAGCAATTATATTCCTATAAGGCCTTACGAAGCCAAATTCAACAACCGAAGCTGGAAAGTTCCGTTTCAGAATTACGGCAGCAGCAGTTGGAAAATTTCAGAAAAATCAGGTGTAAATTTTTCTGTTGATGATGCGAGTGATTTTGAGCATCGTCTTGTATATGATACTTCCCTTGGCAATGATTTCCGTGCGGCATATGCTTATAACAAAGCCAGAGAACAAGGCTATCAGCCGATTTGCAGCGACCTGAAAGTAATTTTCAGTGTTGCCTGGAGCGATGCGGAAAATAATCTGATAGGAGCGGGACTGAGAAAATATCAACGTCAATATAAAGCTTCGATAAATAGCTCCGGATATATGAGCATTATCCAGATAGAAAGCGGCAAACAAAAGCTTCTTGCGGAGAAAAAAATAGAAATTTTAAATTCTGATAAGAAAATTGCTGTATCATTCGAAAATGTTGACCATTATCTTTTATTTACGTACGGTAATGAATCTCTCGGATATGATTTAGGTTTAATGCCCACGGATGTAGGTCCTCGAAAAACTGAAATCGAACCGGAAGTAGAAATCATAGGGTCCGGCAATGTTATTGTTTCTGATATTTCGATATATAGAGATATTGCTTATACGTCTGTAAATCCTGCTAATGGGCAAAAAGTCGGCAATGCCGTAGAAGGCAGTCCTTTCGAACTGCAGGAAGATGAATTTTTTGTTCTTGGCGATAACAGCCCGGCCAGTTATGACGGACGGTGGTGGGATAGCCCAGGTATAGGCAATAATTCACAGCAATATCGAGCAGGCGTTGTTCCGCGTGACTATCTTATCGGAAAGGCCTTTCTGGTATTCTGGCCGAGCGGTTTTAGGCCTTTTGATAATTTCCCCATTGCCTGCGTGCCGAATGTCGGCAGTGTGCGTTTGATTTATGGAGGTTCAGAGAAAATGCCTGTAACTGCGACAAAACCATAAAAAGCTATTCCTTGACTTTTAGTATCGCAGCTATTACTATATCTGCTTTTAGAACTGTGCAAGGATGGACTTGCTAACCCTTAAAATCCCCGGGAAGCCGAAACTATGAAGGAAACTGCTAAACCGAAGGAGCGATTCGAGCAACTTCCAATTCTCGATGAGCTTAAAAATTCATATCTGAATTACGCTATGAGTGTAATTGTGGCAAGGGCTTTGCCTGACGTAAGAGACGGCCTAAAACCGTCCCAGAGACGTATTCTTGTCGCAATGAATGACTTAGGCCTTGGCCCTCGTTCCAAGCATAGAAAATGCGCCAAAATCGCAGGTGATACCAGCGGTAATTATCATCCTCATGGCGAAGCCGTAGTTTATCCGACCCTTGTGCGTTTAGGCCAAGAATGGAACATGCGTTATACTCTGGTTGACCCGCAGGGCAACTTCGGAAGTATCGACGGCGACCCTCCGGCGGCTATGCGTTATACCGAAGCCAGAATGACCGCCATGGCTATGGAGATGCTTGATGATATAAAATATGACACCGTTGATTTTATTGCTAATTATGATGAAACGCGCGAAGAGCCGATAGTTTTACCCTCCAAATTTCCTAATCTTTTGGTGAATGGTTCGACAGGCATCGCTGTTGGTATGGCGACAAATCTTGCCCCGCATAACCTCAGTGAGGTATGCGATGCGCTTCTTCTTGTTATAAATGACCCGAATTGCGGGTTCAAAGATATTATGAAAGTTCTGCCCGCTCCGGATTTTCCGACCGGCGGGGTTATCTGCGGTAAAAAAGGTATTGTAAATGCTTATACGACCGGAAAAGGGCATTTGACTGTAAGGGGCATTGCCGAAATCGAGTCCAGTTCTCGCGGTAAAGAACGTATTGTTATAACAGAAATTCCTTATATGGTTGTTAAGACGACCATTGTCTCCAAAATTGCCGATTGCGTTCGCGAAAATCAAATAGCCGAAATTTCCGACGTTAGAGATGAGTCTGACCGCAAGGGGCTTCGGATAGTAGTTGAACTGAAAAAAGATGCCGATGCTAATGTTGCTCTTAATAAGCTTTTCCAGTATACGCCTTTGCAGACAACCTTTGCGATAGCTAACGTAGCGCTGGTCAATAATCGTCCCGAAACGCTTAATATAAAACAGCTATTAACTTGTTTTGTTGACCACCGAAAAGTAGTTATTCGCAGACGAACCGGTTTTTTGCTGAAACGCTGCAGAAACAGAGCGCATATTCTTGAGGGTCTTATTCTTGCAGTAAGCGATATTGATGACATTATCGAGCTTATCAAGAAATCGCCTGATGCGCCGACGGCCAAGATAAATTTAATGAAAAAGCCGCTGAAACTGACTGAATCTGCAACGCTCAAGAAAATTCTTCCGAAGGAATTCATTTCTGAAAAGAGTAAATCGAAACATTTCCTTACCGGCCCTCAGGCTGACGCGATTCTAACGATGCAGCTTCAGAGGTTAACGGGGCTTGAAATTGAGAAGCTGGCGAAAGAATACGCAGACTTAACCGAGGAAATTGCGGGCTATGAATCGATACTCGGCAATGAGAAAATTCTTCTTGATGTAATTCGCAAAGATATTCAGGAACTCAAAGACAGATACGGGGATAAGAGAAGAACCAAAATCACCGGCAATGTGGAAGAATTTAATCTTGAAGATTTGATTGCTGAAGAAGAAGTTGTTGTTACGGTCAGCAATTCCGGATATGTCAAGAGAATGCCCGTTGATACTTACCGCAGACAGGGCCGCGGTGGAACAGGCATAATAGGTTCGGACACTAAAGAGGGCGATTTTATCGAGCATCTCTTTGCCGCTTCTACGCACGATTATTTGCTGATATTTACAAATCGCGGTAAATGTTACTGGCTGAAGGTTTATGATGTTCCGCCTATGTCTCGTCAGAGCAGGGGAAGAAGCATCGCGAACCTTCTGAATCTGGGAGACCAGACAATCGCATCGATAATAAATGTCAGTAATTTCGGCGATGATACGGAAGACGATGAAAATCAGCGACAGCTTGTAATGGCTACGAAAAACGGACTTGTCAAAAAGACAAAACTCAGCGCGTATAGTAATCCTCGCTCGACAGGGGTTATCGCGATTAAACTCGACCCTAACGATGATTTAATCGAAGTGGCTTTAACAAGCGGAAAAGACCATATTATTCTCGGTACTCGCAAGGGGATGGCAATCCGATTCGACGAAAAACAGGCTCGTTCGATGGGAAGGGCATCTCGCGGAGTTATAGGAATTCGCCTCAGAGCTAAAGATGAAGTTGTCGGAATGGTTATTGCCGAGCAGGGGGCTTCTTTGCTTACTGTTTGCGAAAACGGTTATGGAAAGAGAACTCCGCTTGATAATTACAGAGTTCAAAGCCGCGGCGGTGTCGGCTTGATTAATATCAAGACCAGTGACAGAAACGGCAAAGTAGTTTCGATGAAATCGGTTCAGGGAACTGATGAAATTATGCTTATAACCGCTAACGGCATAATTATACGTACAGGACTTGACCAGCTTCGTTCAATCGGAAGGAATACTCAGGGTGTTCGGCTTATTAAGCTTAGGGACGGTGATAAATTAGTTGCAGCAGCCAAGATTGTTACCGAACAGGATGATTCTGATAAACCGGCGTCCAAAGCGAATAATAATAACACCGAACAGGAAGAACTCTACGAAGAGATTGAAGAAGACGAACAGGACGATGCGGAAATCGAAGAAGAACCTGATGAGCAAGACCAAGAAGATTCGGATGATGACAAAAAGTCGAAGTCTCGTAAAAAGAAATAACTTTTATATGCTGCCGTTTTGGTATGGCTAAAATCGGTGTAAAATCGACAAAGACCGAACCGTTGATATATGTGATTGCGGGCAAAGAACCTGCAATGGTAAACAATCAATACGAGCAATTAATTGACCAATTGCTCGAGCCTTCGCAACGAATGACAGGTTTGTATATAGCCGATACGGATAAAATTTCTGCATCTGATATATTTGACGAACTGAGAACGCTGCCTTTTTTGTCAAGCAAAAGAGTGGTGGTCATAAAAAATGCAGACGATTTTATAAAACACAATCGAGACCTTCTTGAAAAATATTTCGACGAACCCTCCCGCACCGGCATTTTGGTTATGACCGTCGAAAGTTTTCCCTCTAACACCATTCTTGCCCGGAAAATAGGCGCCTTCGGCAAACTTATTTCGCTGAGCGAGCCGAAAAGCTATGAATTGCCTGCAAAACTGAAGCAATATGCAAAAGATTCTTACGGAAAAATTTTATCAGGGGACGCTGCGGAGTTTCTGATTGTATTGGCAGGCGAAAATCTCGGCAAACTTTATTCTGAAATCGATAAGCTTGCTTTATATGCGTATAACGAAAAAACCATAAACACTCAGCATATAGAAAATCTCATCGGAAAAGGCAGGATTCATAATATTTTTAATTCCATAGATGCTGCTATTGCGGGAAATGTTTCTGATGCGGTATTAAAATTAAGAGAAGTTTTCGAACAGGATAAAAATTCTCAATTCACTTTTGTCGGTGCTTTCGCATACCATCTAAGACGTATGTTTAATGCCAAGGTTATGCTTGAGTCCGGTATTTCAGAACAGCAGATTATCAAAAATCTAAAAATATGGTACGGGAAAGAAGCTTTTCTCGCACAAATTCGCAAAGTTTCAATTTTTAGAATAGGCAAGCTGATTTCAGAGCTTTCACGAATTGATTACGAGATTAAAACAGGCAGAACATCGCCGCAAACAGCGGGAGAACAGTTTTTGTTTAAACTTGCTTTTCACTGAGATTTATTTCGGCATTGTCGGGAGAGATGCTGCTCATCAGATATTTGTTTAATATCTGCAGAAGCTTGTTGCGATCCATGGGTTTTGCTATGTAATCGTTGCAGCCGACGGCAAAACATTTCAAGTCGTCGCCCTGCATTGCATTAGCAGTAAGGGCAACAATAGGTGTCATTAAGCCTTTTTGGCGTAATTGTTTGGTTGCATCATAACCGTTCAGATTGGGCATCTGCATATCCATTAAAATTAAATCGAAGGTTTCTGTCATTGCTTTTTCAATTGCTTGGTTACCGTCTTCTACAATCGTTACTTCGAGTCCTGCTTTTTCCAGAAGCAATTTGATGAGTGTTTGATTGGTTTTTGTATCTTCGGCTACGAGTATCTTTCCTGAAAAAGTTTTTTGGTCTAATCGTACCGGTGCATCTTCATCTATAAGCTGTTCGGAATCATCTTCAACTTCATTTATGCGAGGAACATTCGAAATATCATTAGAAATCGGAATGACCATGCTGAACGTACTGCCTTTTCCGGGCTGGCTTCTTAATGTTATCTGGCCGCCGAATAGAGAAGTAATTTTTTTGGCTATGGACAGACCTAATCCTGTTCCTCCGTATTTTCGTGTTGTAGCCCCGTCAACCTGTATAAATGCCTCGAATATAGATTGCTGTTTATCCAGCGGAATACCGATTCCCGTATCTTCGACGTCGAAACGGATAAAAGCTTTCTCGCTTGTTTTTGCTAAAGATACGTTAAGATTTACATGGCCTTTTTCAGTAAACTTTATAGCATTATTAATCAGATTAATAAGACATTGTTTTAGTCTGACCGGGTCCGTCAGAACCATTGCAGGCAAATCATCTGTGTAGTTGACATTAAAATCGAGATTCTTTTGTTCTGCCTGAGGTTTCATCAGCATTTCAACCATTTTGAGCAGTTTTTTGAATGAACATTCGGTTAGCTCGATGTCAACTTTTCCCGCTTCGATTTTGGATAAATCGAGAATATCATTTATTATTTGCAGCAGAGTTTGGGCACTTTGCCGTATCATTTCGACGTGTTTTCTCTGCTGTTTGGTAATATTTTCCTCAGCCAACGCATCACTGAACCCTATTATTGCGTTCATCGGGGTCCGAATTTCATGACTCATATTTGCAAGGAATTGGCTTTTTGCTACATCTGCCACGACAGCCTGTTCAGCAAGCCGGTTGGCTCGATTTACCGCAGCACTAAGCTGACGATTCATTTGTCTGACTTCCTGATGGGCGCGTTCAGAATGTTCTTGTATGGTCTTAAGAGCGTTTTCCGCCTTCTGGCGTTCCTGTATTTCAAGCTGAAGCTTCATTTGCTCTTTGTTGAGAGTTTTTTCAACCGCAACCATACATATATAAAATAGTAAATATAAAATTATGGCGATTGCCGCACAGATAATTATTAATGTTTTAGCTGCCTGGGTTTGTGAGATTATTTTGTCGGTGATATCGTCCAATACAATAATATCTCCGAGATTCTGGCCGGCTGAATTTACTAATTGTATATATCCGCCTTTATAGGAACGTCCATTTTCTTCGATATCCAGTAAAATAGTTCCGTAAGATGCCGGTGTGTATCGAATATGTTCGGCAAAATTTGCTATCGTATCTGCCATAGTGTTGTGAATTACTACGAAATGAGAAAACAGTTCCCAATCTGCCTTCTGTCCGTTTGCAGCTGCGCATTGCTGCCATTTTTCACGGTCAATATGAGACTTATTTACAGTGAAGATTAGTTCCACGCCTAAGGTTCTTTTAAGTCTGGAAATGATGTGCTGAATATTTACGCCCAGTTCGATATATCCGGTGATTCTGCTGTCGATTATCCATGGATGTACTGAGTTCACTATAATATTGCCGCAAGGTTCCAACTCGATACCGGTTGCAATTTTTTTGTTTTCGATTGACTGCTTAAGCGTTATTCGTTTTGAGTCGCTTTTATTATGCGCATATGCGTTCGCCGCTAAAAAAGGCGAACCGTCAGGAAGATAAAAATGTAAATGCGTGATTCTATAACGTTCATTTGTTTCTTTAAAAAAGGATTCCGATTTAGAAAGCAATGCGTTTTTGCTGTGTTGAGTAAAAGCTGTTTGCAGGGTTTCGTTTTGTTTGATTGAGTCAAGCAGACTGTTCAAAACGTGTGTTTCGTTCTGCATTTGCCAGCCAAACATGTATTTGACTCCTGCTAAGCGTTCTTTGGCTTCTTCTTCTATATTTTGCTGCTGAAGCAGGTTAATACTTATGATTGATGCCGCGAGTAATATTGCGATAGCTAATCCGGCAGGTAATAAAATCGGAACTCTTAGCTTTTTAGGTTTATTGTTCATACAACATCTTGTCCGTATTTGATTTAACTTCTTTAAATTAGAGTAGTTACGCCAAATGATTATCGGCAGGTACAAAAGCTTGCTTTTTGACAAATTGAGGATGAACTTACATAAAATTACAAAAAACAGATATTAGAATTCAAGACAGGTTATTATCGGGTCTTGCAGGTTTTGTGCAATTCTTGATTATGTAGTTAGATTTTTTTCCGGACGAGCGGTTAAGCTTCTATAAAAGTTTAATTAGGCCGCAGTTATAAGGCAGAATAATAAACCTCATTCCAGCGGCATTGGTTCTTAAAGTTTTCGAGGTCTATTCCATCCGAAATGAGCAGGGATTCTATGTTTGCTATTTCTGCAAAATCTCTCATATAATCGGCTGTCAAAGCCATGCTGAATCCTGTATGGTGGGCTCCTCCGCCCAAAATCCATGCCGCAGCAGCGGTTTTAAGGTTTGGTAGTGGTTTCCACAGCACTCTCGCAACAGGCAGCTTGGGAAGTTTTGCGTCAGGAGCTGTTACTTCACAGGGATTGATGAGCATTCTGAATCGATTCCCCATATCAATTATTGAAACGTTGAGACCTTTGCCTTTTGAAACATTAAAAACGAGCCTCGGCGGGTCAGATTTGCCGCCGATTCCGAGAGGGTGAACCTCAAGGGAGGGTTTATTTTTAGCAATGGAAGGACATATTTCCAGCATGTGTGCTCCCAATACCATCATTGATTTTGGGTCAAGATGATAAGTGTAATCCTCCATAAAACTCGTCCCGCCTTTAAGACCGGCAGCCATAACCTTCATGGCCCGAACCAAAGCCGCAGTTTTCCAGTCACCTTCGGCTCCGAAGCCATATCCGTCTGCCATAAGTCTTTGTACCGGCAGACCCGGAAGCTGAACCAATCCGTATAAGTCTTCGAAAGTGGTAGTAAATGCCTTGAAATTTCCCTGTTCGAGAAAAGCCCTCATTCCTGCTTCGATTCTTGCAGATTCTCTGACAGCTTCGTATTGTTTCTCGGATAAATTAAAACGGTATTCCTTTTTATATTTATTAACCAGCGATTCTATCTGTTTGCCGGTTACTTTGTTGATATAGCCGACAAGTTCACCGACTCCATAGCCGTTTACGGAATAACCGAGTTTTATTTGTGCTTCGACCTTATCACCTTCTGTAACGGCAACCTCCCGCATATTATCACCGAAACGGGCGACTTTCATTCCCTGCCAGTCGTGCCATGCGCTGGCAGCCCGCATCCAAATTCCAAGCTGATTAAGCACATCCTTATCCTGCCAGTGTCCGACTATAACTTTTCTGTTTTTTCGCATTCTGCTGCAGATAAAACCGAATTCCCTGTCACCGTGGGCTGACTGATTAAGGTTCATAAAGTCCATATCGATGCTGTTCCATGGGATATCTCTGTTAAACTGCGTATGAAGATGAGCGAAAGGTTTTGACAGTTCTTTCAAGCCGGCTATCCACATCTTAGCCGGTGAGAATGTGTGCATCCATGTTATTATGCCTATGCAATTTTTTGTGATGTTTGCTTGAGTGCATATATTATAAATTTCTTCAGGGGTAGTTACTACAGGCTTAAAAATAATTTTACAGGGAATCTCTGGGCTGCTGTTAAAAGCCTTGACTATCTTCGAAGAATTTTCATTCACTTTTTTGAGTACTTCGCTTCCATACAGATGCTGACTTGCGGTTATGAACCACACTTCGAGTTTTTTTAAATCGGTGAGCATATTTACTCCTATGTTTTATTTTTGACCGTAATAGGCATTAGAACCATGTTTACGCAGGTAATGCTTATCCAGCAGAATCTGAGAAATCGGTGATTGCTCGGGATTTATTATAATAGTTCCCAAAGCCATATCGGCTATTTGCTCCAGAACCACCGCGTTTTCGACGGCTTCTGCAGGGTTCGCTCCCCATGTAAACGGGCCGTGATTAGCAACAAGTACCGCGGGCATTTGCATCGGGTCTATTTCTCGAAAACGTTCGAAAATTTGTCTGCCGGTATTTAGTTCGTAATTTTGTTCGATTTGGTTGTTATCCAGTGGTTTGGTAACAGGTATAGCGCCATAAAAATAATCGGCGTGTGTTGTTCCAAAGGCAGGTATTTCCCTGCAAGCTTGTGCCCACATCGCAGCTTTTACAGAGTGAGTATGACAAATTCCGCCGATTTTTTCGAAATTTCTGTAAAGCTCCAGATGAGTAGGTGTATCTGAAGATGGATTTAGGTTACCATCAAGGATATTTCCGTTTATGTCCAGAACGACTATTTTTTCGGGTGTTAAATCTTCATAATCTACACCGCTTGGTTTTATAGCTATAGCACCTTCATTTCTATCGATGCCGCTGACATTTCCCCATGTAAAAGTGACAAGATTATATTTCGGCAGCATAAGATTCGCCTGACAAGTTGTTTCTCTTAGTAATTTATACTTCAAGATTTAACCCTTTCTTTTATCTTTAGCAAATCTTTCATAACGTTTTTAATCGATGCAGATTTTTCTAAAGTACCGAAAGCATCGTGGAGCTGTTTATAAAGTTTGTAGATTTGTTTGTAAATATTATGATTCTCACGATTAGGTTTATATGTTTTGCTTTTAGTTCCGCACATTGCTTTTTGTGCATCGGCAAAATTATCATAACCTCCGGCGGATTTACCTGAAACTACCGCCGCCGCGATTGCCGAACCCAGAGCGCATGTTTGTGCCGAACGTGAGATTTTCATTTCTCTTGCGGTAACATCTGCATAAATCTGCATCAGCATCGGATTTTTTTCTGCGATTCCGCCGCAGTTAATCACCTCTTTAATCTTAACATCATATTCTTCGAAACGGTTTATGATTGTCAATGCGCCAAAAGCCGTCGCTTCAATCAAAGCTCTGTAAATTTCTTCAGGCTTGGTATGAAGCGTCTGTCCGAGCAAAAGTCCGGTTAATCTCTGGTCGACAAGAATCGTTCTGTTGCCGTTATTCCAGTCAAGTGCCAAAAGTCCTGATTGGCCCGGTTTTAATTTAACAGCCTTTTTGGTTAATTCACTATGCGAACCGATGTTTTTCCCGCCGGGCTGAATATAATTGACGAACCAGTTAAAAATATCTCCCACCGCTGATTGGCCGGCTTCAAGACCCCAAAAACCGGGCAGCACAGAGCCATCGACGATTCCGCATATTCCCGGAATATCTGCCAATTTTATTTTACTGTCCTGCACGACCATATCGCAGGTGCTTGTTCCGATGATTTTTACGAGCGTTCCTTGTTTTATTCCCGAACCGACTGCTCCGAGATGGGCGTCAAATGCTCCCATCGCAACAGCAATACCAGCCGGAATACCGAGTTTGCCGGCCCAGTCTTGAGTTAAATAACCTGCGGCAGAATCGATTGAGTATGTCTTTTTGCTCAAGGTATCGTACAGCCGGCCGAGTTTTTTATCGAGTTTACAGAGAAAATCTCTGGCTGGATAGCCGCCCCATGACTCGCTGAACATTGCTTTATGGCCTGCGGCGCATCTGCATCTTTTAATTATTTTCGGGTTTGAGGTTCCGGTCAAAAGTCCCGTCATATAATCGGCGTGTTCAAGCCATGTATATGCTGCGTCAAAAACTTTCGAATCGACCCTTAAGCAATGTAATATTTTGCTGAAAAACCACTCGGAAGAATACGTGCCCCCGCATTTTGCAAGATACTCGGGGTGTTCTTTAGAAGCTAACTCGGTTATTTCGGCTGCTTCGGCATATCCGGTATGGTCTTTCCAAAGCCATGCTTGGGCGTTGGGATTTTTCTTAAATTCTTTCAGCAGTGCAAGCGGTGTTCCGTTTTTATCGATCGGCAGGGGCGTCGAGCCTGTCGTATCAACCCCGATACCTATTATTTTAGAGGGGTCGAATTTCTTTTCTGATTTCTTGGCTTTGGCAACGGCACTTTTAATAGTAACTTGAACACCTTTTATGTAATCAGCCGGATTTTGACGGGCAAGGTTGTGGTCTGATGAATCAAGAATAATGCCCGCTTGGCCTGTTTCGTATTCGTATATTGAAGAACTGATTTCCTTACCGTTACGGGTATCGACAATAATGCATCTTACCGAATTTGTTCCATAATCAAGCCCGATTGTATAAGACATAAAATCGCCCCTGTAAATAGGTGTCTTTTCAAATGATGATTACTGCTTTTAATGCGCCCGGCAGGAGTCGAACCTGCAACCTTCGGGTTCGAAGCCCGACACTCTATCCAGTTGAGCTACGAGCGCAGGAATGCATAACTTGCGGTAATATAACTACTTCGATACTTATCTGTCAAATGATTTATCCGTTTAGAAGGCTTGTGTTTTGAAGATTAATACCGCTTGTCCATCTGGACAATTCCGGGTTCTGTCATTTGTACTTCTTCAAGGGTATTTTTTTCGATGTTATAAACTATTTTATCTACGACAACACCGTTGAGATAGCATCTGCCGGCATCGTTCGCGCTTGCACTGATGATGGCTTCTGCGGCGTCATAAATCATCTGTCCTGCGGAAAAATGATTTTTATTGTCTTCATAAGTTATTCCTCCGAAAGCTTTTATCGAGGCAATTTCTGTCGCTGCATTTCCTGAAGGAAGCAGGTTGATTTTAATTTCACTTGCTGATGCTTTAATCTGCGTATCGGTCTGGTCGTTGTCTATTGGGAAATAGTCGATAAGTATCTTTCCTTTTTGGTTGCTTGCTATAATCTGATTGGCGTCGAGAAGATATTGTAAATTTTCGAAATCACGGACAAATGCATAGCATCTTTTGTTCAAGCTGAAACTGTCCGCGTTTTCCGGCTGGTGTATCTTGGAATTATCTACGGTTATAAGTCCCGGGCCTATAGCCGAAAAAGTTTTAGTTTTGGTATCAAATTCGAAGCTTTGACATTTTATTCTGCTGAATTCCTGCAGTTTATCCTGCGAGGTTTTAATGTTGGATAACTGTACAATCCCTCCGTCAGCTTTTACGTTCTCAAGGCCGAGCACAGATGATTTCGGGCCTTTATGGTCTTGTGACAGCTTTATATTAATCCGAGGCGCGGATAAGGTATATTTATTTTGTATATCGCCGGTTATACGTACCATAGAGCAGATACAATCGCCATTAAAGGTAATTGTATTGTCAGCCGGAGAAAAAATGGTGCTTTCTTTGGCGGTTACTGATACCGGTATTGCCGAACCAAGTGTTTCAGAAGGCATAAAATCGTTTGCGTAAAAATTAAAGCTGCACGGGCCGTCTGCTTTAATTATCTGTTCGGCGGCAGTATATGTAATTTGAGGGGCATTGAATTTCGCCAGTTCTATATTGCTGTCAACGGGTGTAACTATTATTGATGCATCATCATCAGCGGTCAGTTTTTTGATGGAGGAAGCGAACTGTGATTCGGTTTCCTGCGAATCTGCTATATCAACGGTTATTTTTGGTGCCTTTAGTATATATTTGCGAGGAATCTGCGAATCTGTTCTTATTGTAGAACCTTCGCAGTCTCCGAGGAAGACCACCTGATTTGAAATAAGACAAAAGGTTGTCTTTTCTTTGGCTGTTATAGCGGCAGAGCTTGATGAATCTGGTTCGTTTTCATCGGGGAAGATATTAAGAACAGATATTCCGTTCGCGGTGATTTTTTGACTTGGGGCTTCATAGGTTATGTGTTCGGCTGCGAACTGAGCTTTTTTTATGCTGGAATCGGGTTCTAATACGCTGATAATCGGATTACCTGCGGCAGAGAGTGTTTTAATACCGCCTGATACGGCATCTTTCTCGTTGTTTAATTGGGCTGTAAGTGTTTCAGAAGTGAGTATATATGTTAAATCCGAGGCAGTCCGGCATTGTGTTCCGCCCTCAAAAACCACGGTATTGGATTCCAAATCGAATTGCACGCCTTGCTGAGCAGTTATCGTTGTAGTTATATTTTCAGATGCAGCTGTATTATTGTCCGTATAAAATTCGAGTCTCGATAATCCGGTTGTCTGTACTATATTTTTTCTTGCATAAAAATCTATCTGGGGTGAACTGAATATCGCTAATGGTCTGGATAAATGCTCTGACCATATCTGGGCGGTTATATTGCCGTCCGCGAAAATATGTTTAAGTCCTTGCGGAGCTAAGCTGTTCGTTTGCTTGGTGTTATCATCTTCTAAATCAATTATAAGACGATTAGCCGTGAAGGTATAACTTCTCACATCATTCTGTTCCGAACGAAAGAAATTCGCTTTGAAGTATCCACCGAAGATAATTTGATTAGATTTTGTGTCAAAAACAATTTGCTCGTCAGTTTTCAGTGTTAAAGGCGTTGGCGAATCGTCTGTTTCGGCGGAATCTTTAATATTAAAGATAAATTCGGATTTGCCCGATGCGGCTGCGGTTTTTTCTGAAACATCGTAAGTTATAGTGTTTGTGAAGATTGAATCACGTCCCCATGCATCTCGCAATTGTTCTGCTTTGCTTCTTCCGATAATTGACTGTCGTCTTGCGGTCGGAAGCAAGCCTATTTTTTCAGCAGGGCTGTCCATCGGGCTGAAAACAAGACCGTTTTCACAAGTTAAAATAACCTCCATAAAACCTTGTATCTCATCCGTTTTTATTTCCGGCTGCGGTTTACTTTGCGGAGTATTTTGATATATTCCGCTAAGATGCTCATTTCGCTGGATTAAATTGATTATGTTTAATCTGTCTTCGGCGAAAATTATTTGCTGAGCGGTTCTTATCATAACATTTCCGCTAAATACAGCCTGATATTTTACCGAATCGCTATTTTTAACAGAATCTTCGGCTGAGATTGTTGGGTTGTTGCTATCCTGCTGTTCTTTTAAAGAAGCATATAGTTGAGGTGATTTGTTAAAGCAAAGCGTTTCAAGATGTATGATTCTAAACAGCTCGATTCTATCAAGCTCGTAATTATAAACAATTTCAAGGCCTCTGCCGATAAGCTGCATATCGTCTGCGATTATCCTGACCGGCCCGGCTGTAAGAAACAAAGACCTTTCACTGATGAAAACAATATCGTCTAAATAAACAGTAACAGGGCGGATACTGCTGTTTTCTTCGGGAGTTATTTGAACTATCACGTTGCCGACGAGAGTGGCTTCTTTAAAAGAGGGCGATGTTCCTGTCTGGGCAGCCAAAACAACAGCTTTGTCGGCGGTAATTCGACCGCGAAACTGTTTCTGATAGATATTCATAAAGGGATTTTCGACCTGCCACTGCTCTCCGGTTCTGTGAAGCATTTTTTCAAAACCGAACTCTCGGCTTACTGATTTATCCTTGTGGAAATCCACGAATTTAGCGGCTTCGACCTCACCGATACCAATATCACCGACTTTGCCGACCTGTTCAGATGCTTGCTCTGCCGAAATTTGCGGCGATGAGCCGTTTTCTATCTGTATTTTTGCCGAAGGACTAAGATACAAAGTTAGAAAATAAGCCAATAGCACTGCTTGAAGTGCAATCGCTCCTATGTAAATTTTACGCCGATTTATACTCATGCCGTTTAAATATGAAGTTTACCAAAACTAATGTTTGAGCCTGCAAGTCTCTATTCTTAGGTATGTTGTAGCAATTTCGGCTTTTACAATCCAGTCAAAATTAGTAATTATAATACTGCTAAAAACCGGTATTGTTCCGAAAATTTTATAGATGAATACTTAGGGTAAAACCGCTATGCCCGAATAATATCCGCGATTTTCATGAGGCGTGAGATATTATCGCGTTCAGCTTCTGCCAGCTTATCGAAAATAAACCGTATAGTTTCTTTCATTTCGGGGATAACTACATGTTCCAAAACATTAACTCGCCTTCGGGTCATTTGCAGTTCTACCGCAAGCAGACGAGCCTGTTTTTCTTTTTCAGCCAGCTCAATCAGCTTATCGAACGCGCGTTCAAGTGCCAATAAAGCAACGTCTAATTCACCGCTTGTAGAGGCAAACCCATAGCAGATAATCTCGCCGCTAATTTCCTTAACAAATTGAGGCACTTTGACATTCATTACATTCGCAAATTTAAGTGCGAGACTCAGTTTCTTTGTGGGGGTTTCCAAAGCGGCTCTGATGTCTTCCGGTTCCATGCTCGAACGGGCCAGCATAAATCGTCTGAATGTTTCAAGAAGCTGTTTTTCAACCTCTTTTCGCAGAGGCTGAATCTCTTTGGCGATTTCCATAAGCTGGCGGGAAATTTCGTCGCGTTTTTCACTAAGCAGACGATGGCCCCGAACAGCCAAAGCCAAACGCCTTCGCAGGTGCAGAAGCTCCATTCTTGTCGGATTAACCTGAAGCACTTATTTATCTCCGTTAAGCTGATTTGCCTGCAGCGGTTTTTTCCCTGAAGCGAGGCATATATTTTTCAATTAATTTTACATCGATACGTTTAAGCTCTACGTTTTCGAACATACTCAGAAGCTCCCAGCCTAAGTCGAGGGTCTGCTCGACCGTTCGGTTTTCATAGTATCCCTGAGAGATGTACCGAGCTTCGAATTTATCCGCGAATGTCATAAATTTCCTGTCCTCGTCGGAAAGGGCTGCTTCGCCCATAATCGTAGCCAGTTCCTGAGCTTCTTTACCTCTTGCATAAGCCGCGTAAAGCTGGTTATATAAATCGGCATGGTCTTCGCGTGTTTTTTTAGGGCCGATACCTTTGTCTTTTAATCTCGAAAGACTCGGCAGGGCGTCTACCGGCGGGGCGATTGCCTTGCGGTGCAGCGAACGCGAGAGAATTATTTGACCTTCTGTAATATAGCCGGTTAAATCAGGCACCGGGTGGGTTTTATCATCTTCGGGCATTGTCAAAACAGGCACCATAGTTATCGAACCGGATTTGCCTTTTATTCGTCCTGCGCGTTCATATATTGTCGCAAGGTCGGTATACAAATAACCCGGATAACCTCGTCTGCCGGGTACTTCTTTTCTTGCGGCACTGATTTCTCGAAGAGCCTCGCAATAATTAGTCATATCGTTAAGAATGACCAAAACATGCATATTGCGTTCAAACGCCAGATATTCCGCAGCAGTCAGAGCAAAACGCGGCGTGGCGATTCGTTCGATAGCCGGGTCGTTGGCAAGATTTATAAACATTACGGCTCTTTCAATCGCTCCTGTTTCGGTCAGGTCGTTAATAAAAAATTGTGCGGCTTCGAATGTAATTCCCATAGCTGCGAAAACTACTGCAAATTCTTCGCCTTTGCCAAGAACAGTTGCCTGTCTGGCAAGCTGGGCGGTTATTTCATCGTGAGGCAAACCGGCTCCGGAGAACACCGGCAGTTTCTGTCCTCTTACCAGAGGATTAAGTCCGTCGATGGTAGAAATACCGGTCTGAATAAACTCGTTCGGATAATCTCTTGCCGAAGGGTTGATAGGCGCGCCGTTGATATCCATCGATTTTTCCGGAATGATAGCCGGGCCGTCATCTTTGGGCTGGCCGAGACCGCTAAAAACTCTGCCTAAAATATCAGGTGAAACATCGAACTGAAGCGGTTTACCCAAAAACCGTACGGTGCTTTTGTCTACGTCGATTCCTCGAGTTCCCTCGAAAATTTGGACAAGCACCTTGTCATTTTCAACCTGAAGAATTTGGCCGTGACGAATCGAACCGTCGCCAAGCTCGACATCGACTATATGGCCGAATTTCGCTTCGTCAACCATCTCAACCATCATCAAAGGGCCGTAGATATTTGTAACTGTCTGGTATTCTTTTAACATAGTTTGCTCCCGATTTACGCTTTTACGGGTTGTAATTCATTTATCTGATTTTCAATCGTATTTCTAATTTGACGGATTTTGTCAATTTCTTCCTGAGGTATATATTTTGCTCTGGCTATTTCCTCACGAACAGGCAGTTTAAATATATCCGTTGTTTCAGTTCCTGCGTCGATAGCTTCGAGCGATTTTTTATGAAAATGCAAAACCATCTTCAGCATTTCATATTGTTTTTCCATTGAGGTGAACGTATCTACTTTATGAAATGCGTTCTGATGCAGGTAATCCTCTCGAATCGAACGAGACGTTTCCAATGCAAGCCTGTCTTTGGGTGACAGAGCTTCGGCTCCGACCAACCGCACTATTTCTAAAAGATTGGCTTCCTGTTCGAGAAGACTCATCGCTTCTTTAATCATCTGGTCCATTTCAAGCCCTTGGTCTTTGTCTTCGAAACAGGCTTTGAGATATTCCTTATAGAACGAATAGCTGGTCAGCCAGTCGATGGCGGGGAAGTGCCTTTGATAAGCAAGGCGGCCTACGAGCGACCAGAAAACTTTAACAACATGCAACGTTGCCTGAACGACCGAATCCGACAAATCGCCTCCGGGCGGGCTTACTGCTCCGATAATCGAAAGGGCACCTTCTCTCTGAGGTTCGCCGAGGCATTTTACTCTTCCGGCACGTTCATAGAACGATGCGATTCTCGCTCCGAGATACGCCGGATAGCCTTCCTCGGCAGGCATTTCTTCCAGACGTGTTGAAATTTCCCTCATAGCTTCGGCCCAGCGGCTGGTGCTGTCTGCCATAAGAGCAACCGTATAACCCATATCTCTGAAGTATTCGGCGATGGTAATGCCCGTATAAACAGATGCTTCACGAGCAGCCACCGGCATATTAGAAGTATTTGCAATCAGGACGGAGCGTTTCATCAGCGGCTCGCCTGTTCGAGGGTCTTTTAGTTCCGGAAATTCGGTAAGCACGTCGGTCATTTCATTTCCGCGTTCGCCGCAGCCGACATAAACAACAATATCGGCATCGACCCATTTTGCTAATTGGTGCTGAACGATTGTTTTGCCGGTTCCAAAAGGTCCCGGAACGCAAGCGGTTCCGCCTTTGGAGATAGGGAAAAATGTATCAATAACTCTCTGGCCGGTAACAAGAATTTTGTTTGGTGCAAGCCTGCGAATTACATTACGCGGGTTTCTTACAGGCCATTTCTGCATCAGCTGCAGTTTAACTTCTTTGCCATCGCTGCCCTTTATGATTCCGATGGTTTCTTCGATGGTATAATCGCCTTCTTTAAGGTTTTCAACTTTTCCGCTGACTCCGGGCGGCACCATAATTTTATGGTTGACGGAGATGCTTTCTTGGACTTCCCCGACAATATCTCCCTGATTAACTTCGGAACCGTTTTGGGCGGTCGGCTTAAAATGCCATTTCTTTTCTCTGTTCAAGCCCGGCAAATCCGTGCCGCGACCCATAAACGCTCCTTCAAAATCATACAAAGCGTTTAATGGTCTTTGTATTCCGTCATAAATACTCTCAATAAGTCCCGGCCCCAGCTCTACGCTTAGAGGAGCTTCGGTATCAATTACCGGTTCACCCGGGCCTATACCGACGGTTTCTTCGTAAACCTGAATCGAAGCGGTATCACCGTGCAGCTCTACGATTTCACCGATAAGATTCATTTTTCCGACACGCACTACATCGTACATTCGCGAGCCGGTCATACCTTTGGCTACGACCACCGGTCCGGCGACCTTGACTATTTGACCTTCTCTTTTTTCTGCCATCGTAAAAACCTTTATTTCAAGTATCAGTTATTATCGAGAATATTAACGCCTGTTGCCATTTTTAACGCTTCGGCAAGTGATTCGGTTGCAAGCCCCTGCGATTCGGCTGTAAAAGGTACAACTACTATCGCAGGAAGGGATTTTTTCTGAAACGGCACGAAAACTTGTTCTGCGGCTTTTATAGTATTTTCGGCGACAACTATAAGGCTGTATTTATTCTCTACTATTTTTTCTGCAGTTTCCTGAACTTGCTGCACCGAGTCGCCTACTGCGAACGTATCGAGCCCCAAAGCCGAAAACGGCATCACAAAATCTGAGTTTCCTAATACAGCTATTTTATTTTCCATCATTCACCGAGACGGTCTAAAATAAGTTTTGCCTGAAGATTATTTTTCTTTCCGGTAAGGATTAATCTTACTGTCCGGATTTCAGATTCTTTATTCAGCAGATAAGCTATAACCGGCTGAGGGCCTGCGGTTATTTGCTGGGTCTGCTTGAGAAATCCCGCGATGTATTTATCGCAGTTAGCTTCGAGTTTTAAAAACGATTTATTTGATGAAAGATAACTCACGCCCGAATCGACTGTTTCATAATAGGGCGTAGCGAAGAATAATGCTGCTACGGCTTCGTATCCTATGCTCAGGCCGTGTTTAAGCCTTTCGATTTCTATAAATCCGCCTTCGATGAAAACATTGCGAAGCTCGGATTCGGAAAATTTCAGCCGAAGCATTGTCCTGATGTTAATTAAATCGACCTGTATTTTAAAAAGTCCTTCGAGGAAAATATTTTTAAGCTTTTGCGCAGTGGAAATTTTATACTCGGCCTGAGAAGCGTCGAGTGAAAAATCTATGTCTCTTACGTTTTTGTTCTGATAGTAAGCCAATACTGCGGATTCTATTGCCTCCTTCATGTACATCGGCAGGGGGGCGTAATTTTCCTGTTCGAATATCTGCTCGAATTCCTCTGCCGGGATACTTCCTTCATTGCTGTAATCCGTGCCGATTGGTTTATCGGTGAGTTTTCTGCGAAGAGCCAGCCTTAGATTGGCAAAATCATCTTTTTCTTTCAGCAGTTGTATCAGAGGTTCGTCCGGTACTAATTTTTTAAAAAGCCCCCTGACTTCGGAACGTTTTTCCAAAAGAAATTCTTGTACCTGTTCGAAAGTTTTTCCGCCGCCGGAAACAGCGTATTCTGTAGAAGACAAAAGCTCTATCGCCTGAGTGAAATTTGCCGTATTAGCCATATCGAGCAGTGTCGGGCGGCTTAACATCTGTGTTTCCAAAGCTCTAACCTGCGCGGTTGCGAAACCGTATCGCCAATCGTCATCTCCGATAGGCGGATACAGATGAAAATTTATAACGGATTGTTCGGCTGCGGTGACCATTTATTTGCTTTCTGCGAACAGCTCCTTAGCAATGTCGGCTTGCATATTTTCTCTTGCCGTCTGTAATAGAACATCGAGTGAAACATTATTTTTGATTTTTCCGCGTTTGAGAATAAACCCCGCTCCTATATTTTGTTTTTCTTCCGATAGACGCAGATTGCCTTTAAAACCCGGCCCAAGTTCCCGATTAATGCTTTTAATAAACTCAAAATCGATTCGTTTTTCTTTGCTGTCGATAATGATTTCCTCATCACCGGTTTCGACGGTTTTGAGCATTAGTTTTTTCATAAGCTGTTTGTATTGTTCGTCGGGCATCTGAAGCATTTGTTCTCTTGCTTTTTTAAATACCTCGTCCAGCAAGTTTGCCTTCTCTGTGAGAAATTTTCTGGCGTTTTCCATTCTTGCAGCCGCAAGCATCTGCGATTTCTTATCTTCCGCGGCGCTTTTAGCCAGTTCATCAGTTTCTTTTTTGAATTGCTCGAGCTGCTGCTCTAAGCTTTTTTGTTCAGCAGCCGATTTTTCATCGGACTCGGCTTTTATCTGTTGCGCCTGAGCTTGAGCATCTGCAAGTATTTTATCTATTACCTGTCCAGCTTCCATTTGCACTACCTGTAAATTTGTTATTGTGTTACGGAATTTATCAATTATCCAACCTGAATGCCGAGCATGATGACAAGCAGGGAGACCAAGAATCCGAGAATCGCGTAGAACTCAATCATAGCTGCATAAAGAAGACCGGCTTTTACAGCCATCTCGGGTCTTTTTGCCGTCATTAGAATACCGCCGGCGCAGGTTTTTCCCTGATGAATACCGCTGAACAAACCGGCAACGCCCACAGGAAGACAGGCTGCAAGTATTTCAAGGCCTTTTGCGACCGTAAGAGCTTCGATACCGCCGCCGAAGATGTTTAGTTTAAGCATTACGAACAAAGCTACTACAAACCCGTAAATGCCCTGTGTGCTTGGCAATACTACTAAAAGAGTCGTAGAACCGTAACGTTCCGGTTTTTCGCTAAGCACGCCCGCCGCGGTTCTGCCTGCAATTCCCAGCCCGATAGATGAGCCGATTCCGCTGAGAAATACAGCTACTGCGGCCCCGGCCAACGCATAAGTAATTCCCAAATCAAACATTCCGAACCTCGCTTTCCTGAATAACAGACAAATTAATTGTTTTTTAATTTACTTCGATATAGTTATATTTTTTTGTCAGGGGCTTGAAATCTCTGCCGCCGCCGACAAGAAATTTCGGGAAAAATTCTACAAACTGTAAACGCAGGCTGTGAACGAACGCGCTAAGTAAAGATAATGCCAGATTAAATAAATGACCTGTGATAAACATTAACGGAGCTAAAATGAAACCGACATAAGGTACATCGGCACAAAGCTTGACAAGTACGTTTATAGCCATTCCGAAACCGGCACTTACCATTCCCAGCGCCATAAGCCGGACATAGCTGAGCATATCACCGAAATAGAAAACCGTGCCGAAAAGCGCAAAAGCTCCCATTCCGATTCGTCCGCCCCAACCGCCTTTACGTTCGCTGCAAAACAGAATTAAGACAGCAAGAATTATTATCAATGGTATCATTGCCGAGCCGATTTTTGCCGACATGACGCCGGCTTTTGATGCTCCCAGAACAGCCAGCGCATTAAGGAAAACCAGCCAGCTAAGCTGGTCAAATATGGCCGCTATGTAATCTTTTTTACTGATATTGTTGAACATTCCGATGAGCAGGCCGAACATAATTTGTATATAACCCATCGCCAGCGCCAAAGCGAAGAAAACAGTCGGCTGGCTCATCGGGTCGAAAAGCATAATGCTTGTTCTCATCGAATTGATTTTTTCATGCATGCTCGAATCCGCAGGAATGAGACTTTGGGCGGCATCTGCAAACCATGACCCTGTCAATGCTCCGGCGATTATGGTCATTATTGCGCACAGGAAAAACATAAAAACCGCGGCTTTTCCGGCTTGAAGTTTTTTCATCAGCCAGTACAAAAGCACTGCCAGTATAATTCCGTATCCGGCATCGGTAATGCACAAGCCGAAGAATATAGCAAAGAACGGAGCGAGAAATATGGTCGGGTCAACGCTTGTCGGATGCGGCATTCCGTATAATCTTGTAATAAACTCGAACGGTTTAACAAGTCCTTTATTGTCTATATCAACGGGTGTTTCTTCACCTTCGGCAGGGGGGATTTCGGATATTTCTGAAGCATCGAATTTCGACACAATTTTGACAAGCTTGTTATAATCTTTTTGCTTAGCCCAGCCTTCGAATATCACCGCTTGTTCGGTGGCGGGGCAGTCGCTGTGCGTTTGCTCTTTCTGCAGCAGGTTGACATAATAATCGTAAGCGGCGGTAAGTTTAAAATATTCTTTCCCCAATACCGCAGCCTGCTGTTTTAGCTGTTCTAATTCCTTATTTTTTTCTTCGAGTTGAGTCTTAGTTTCTTGTTGTAAATGCGAAACGGTTCCGGTCATAGACTCGAAAGAAACCATCTCAAAATCAACGCTGCGAAGAAGTTTCTGTATATCGCCGGCATTTTCACGTAAACATACTGCAATGCATGCAGTGCGAGTGCCTGATGTGCTTACTTTTTCTATGACCGCGCCAAGCTCGTCGAGCTTAGACTGAATTTCTTGCAGCTTATTCGATGCTATTAAACCCGCAAAACAATTCGATTTCGATAAGCTTTTTAATTCTTCCACAGGTATATCCATAGATACCCATGGCTCTAAATATCTCAGATGCCCCTGAAGATTTTCGATTTCCGATTTAACACGCTCGATTGACTGTTGCAGATTTACAGCCTGTGAGGAAAGTTCAAGAATAGATTTGTCCGCGGAGAGTTTTTCATATTCATTTTTACTAATAATTCTGCGCGGTGAAAAGGCTACCGAAAGACCTTTGGGAAGCTCGGCATAATCTTTCAAGAATGAGATGCTTTTTGTAATTTCACCAAGGGTCTGTTCGATTTGGCGAGGTCTTTCGCCCGCTACGCCCAGTTCAGGGTATTCTTTGCTGACCATAGCTTCTTCGGCGTTCAGTATCTGACAGATACCGCTGCTCTGTAAATCTTCTAATAATTCGGCTGCCTGCGAGCGATGGCAGACAATCATGATTTTTGTCATCCGTGCAATTGCCATATTCAGCCTTTAAGGTACTCCATTACTTTTTCCGCGGCTGATGTTATTTTGCCGGCTGCCTTATTTCTTAGATTTTGGCGGTCTTTCTCAGATTGGCTGTTTAAATTCTCTATTTCAGCTTTTGCCTGCTGCTGAGCGTCGACAACCGCAGCTTCAATAGCTTTTTTGCGGGTCTGCTGTGCTTGAGCAAGTACTTGCTGTTGATTTTTGCGGTCGGTTTCGGATTGCTGAACAGCCTGAGTTTTCGCTTGTTCTATTATCTTCGCCGCTTGAGTTTCCGCATCCTTGATTTTACGTATCAAATCCATTCGAATCTCCGGGCATAGGGATTCCAAATATCCGTGAAAATCTACTATAATATTCGATAGATAGCAATAGATATTAAGCAAATTCTGAATTTATAGCAATATAAAGCAGATGAATCGCTTATGTCTTAGTCCTATAAAACAAGCTTTATGGCAAAGTTTTACTTTTATGAATTTTGCCATGCTTTAACTACTGCTTGAGCAACTTTTTTATGTATGTTTTTGTCCAGCATATCCGGCAGCAGTTCGTTGTCCGGAGCTGAATCAGCCAAAGCCTTAGCCGCCGCCAATTTCATTTCGAGGTTAATATCCGTCGCCCTTGCGTCAAGAGCACCTCTAAAAATACCGGGATAAGCTAAAGCGTTATTTATATCTCTGCCGTCTGCCGCGATAGATGCTCCGGCTTGAATAGCTTCTTCTTTGCTGATTTCACCTACAGGATTACTCAACGGAAAGACAATAGGATTTTTATTCATTTTTAGAATCATATCTTTGCTTACCATATTCGGGCGCGATAGACCGATGAATATATCTTTTCCGGCGAATGCTTCGGCAAAACTGCAATTTTGATTTTTCTTATTTGTGATTTCGGCCAGATGCTGTTTGTAGCGGTTCATGTTTTCTGTGCGGCCGCGATATAAAGGTCCCTTAGAATCATATATGACAATATCACTGATTCCGAAACCAAGCAGTATTTGGCTTACCGCTGAACTTGCCGCTCCTGCCCCTAAAACCAAAGCAGAGCAGTCCTGTGGTTTTTTGCCCGTTTTCTTCATAGCGCTCATCGTAGCAGCTAAAACAACCGTAGCTGTTCCGTGCTGGTCGTCATGAAATACAGGGATGTCTAATTTCGCTTTAAGTTTTTCTTCTATCTCAAAACAAGCCGGAGCCGCGACGTCTTCGAGCTGAATCGCGCCGAAACTCGGTGCGATTTTTAACATCACATCGACAAAAGCGTCCGGGTCTTTTGTATCAATCAATATTGGAAAACCGCTGATGCCGACAAATTCAGCTAATATAGAAGCTTTGCCTTCCATAACCGGCAATGATGCTTTTACCCCGATATCGCCAAAACCTAACACAGCGGTACCGTTGGTTGCGATTGCAATTCTGTCGCATATTCCTGTCCATTCCCAAGCGGATTGAGGATTATCTTTTATCTCCTCGCAGACTAAGGCCACCCCAGGAGTATAAACTCTTCGTAAATCAATAATTTCTTTTATTTGCGCTCTGCTGACGATTTCAATAGAACCGCGGTCGTGTGTTTTGAATATCTTTTCTGTTTCTGAGTTGATTTTCATGCTTTAGCACACTTTCTCTTTGAAATTGTTAATCATGACTGTTTTTATTCGAAGCGGTATTATATGAAATAACACAGAAAATGCTAAATAAAAATAAACTGCTGTTTGACATAGTTTTTGAATGATAAATTTCTATGGCAACATATCCGGTGTTTAGTCGTTACATCTTATCTATGTATCCCAATCTAAGCAATCTTCTAATTTTACAAATTGCCCTTTTTACCTTTTCTCTGATATTCTTAAGATTGGTAAAGAAAAAATTTAAATGATGCCGATGATACCAATGGCCTGTGTCTTTCGTGATTAAAATACGAATCAACGCTGCGAGCGATGATTAACAAACCGAACTATATTTGACACGAAGACATGGGTCTTTTTTTTACCTGCCTATTTTTACTCCGGTTCAAAATATGTGTAATTTTCAGTTTATTAGTATTTTTGTTTCAGAAAACCCGTTCTTATCGGCCAAAGCCTATTTAGCTATGTTAATTGCCCACGGTTTTTTGACGATATTAATAGAAGATTCATCAGTAATTAGGCATCTTGACAAAAGCCGGCTCCATAGGGGATAATAGCTCTATTCTAACAGTCTTCGGGAGAACTGCTCATGCGGCTGGTAGTTAAAAAGGGAGATAAGGTTTTTAACGAACTACAGTTTTCCAAAGGCCCGATTAATATAGGAAGACACGCCGACAGTCAGGTCTTTCTGCCGGAACGGGTTGTTTCTCGCTATCACGCTGTTTTATACACCGACCAGCAAGGCCAGTGGTGCATAGAAGACCTCGGTTCATCTAATAAAACATTTCTTAACGGTGAGCCTGTTCATAAAGCTCAGATAAAAACAGATGATATACTTCTAATTGCCGAATTTACAATTGAAATTAATCTCGAAGATGAGACGATAGTTGCCCAGCCTATCAATCTTGATGATACGCTAACTACCGCTTCTGATGACGCTGCTCAGAAAAATCTTAAAGACCCTTATGAACCTAAGACTATTGTTCGCCGCATAGACAGCGGCAAAGCACCTGACATAAAACTTCCGGTAAAAAGAACAATATCTTTTGCTCAAGCTGCCGAATCGATATGCAAAGCACGGGGGCTTGAAGAAATCCTGAAAGTATTATTGAGCATAACAACCCGGCAATTCGACGCCTCGCATTCTTGGGGCGCTCTTAGAAATGTACCGACTGGCCCGATGCTTGTACATGCAGGAAGAAGCCGGGACGGTAAAAGTATTGAATTTAATAAGCTGAGACTAAAAGAGAAGATTAGTCAGTCCATTGAAAAACATCAATTTCTGCTTATCCCAAGAATACCGGATAAAGCGGGACAGCAGCAGATACATTCTGCGATAATTGCACCGGTTTCCTGTGAAGGCGGATGTTTCGGCGTGCTGTATCTTGATAACGATATGGCTCATCCTTGTTACGATATGAGCGATTTAGACTATCTTATGCTTTTAGCGATACACACTGCGACCGTGGTTGAAAATTTCTAAGAATCAATTCCTTAATTTATTTCCTTTTGTATTTTCCCATAAGCTGGCCCTGAGCGAGTATGTGTCCTTGCATTTCTTTCAGAAGGGTTTTTTTGTCGAGGACCGAGACGGCATCAATGGTTATATCTAAAGCGTATATTTTGAAATAATATCTATGCGTTCCGCTTGGCGGGCAGGGACCTCCGTAGCCGGTTTTCCCGAAATCTGTTATCCCCTGTCTTGTCCCATCCGGCAGTGTTTCATCATCAGGAAAATTTTCAGGTAGTTCTCTTGTATCAGCAGGAAGATTATACACGACCCAGTGAACCCATGTTCCCATCGGAGCATCAGGGTCGTCGCAGATAAGGGCTATGCTTTTTGCTCCGCCTGGCACTGCATCCCATTTTAATTGCGGTGAAATATCATTTCCTTCACAGGTGTATTTTTCCGGTATCATTTGATTTTCTTGAAAAGCGGGGCTTGTAATCTTAATCTCCATTTTTTTCATCTCCTTTTTTAAAGACTTTAAGGGAAAAATCGGCCTGCAGCAACTCGCAAACACACCAAAGCATAGGAGCCTGCCCGTGAAGGTCGCCTATCGAACGAGGTCTTTTAAGATAATATTCTATATCATCACTTTTTCCTGTCCCGACACATATTTCCATTAGATTCGCGTCTCTGTCAAGATGCGCACAAAGAGCATCCCATGCTTTCTGCACGGCCGGCTGATATTTTTCTTTTTCAAGCCAGCCGTATTTGACCCCTGTAATCATTGAATATGCAAACATAGCCGTACATGAACTCTCCGCCCAAGAATATTGATAATCAATAAGCTGCCGCCACATACCGTTTTCGGATTGATACTTCAAAAGAGCTTCCATCATTTTGAGGTAGCTGTCCATAATTTGATTTCTTTTGGGGTGGTCCTGTGGTAATGACTTGAGAATCTCTGTTAGCGAAGAAGCAACCCATCCGTTGCCCCTTCCCCAGTAAAAATGGGTTGCGGGGCCATGAAAAAACAAACCCGACGGCTGCTGAAGTTTTTCGGCATAAGCGGCTATTTGCAAGGCTGCTCTATCAGCGTATTTTATCTCGCCGGCAGCCCTATATGCCTGCATCTGGAGCATGCCGACCATATACATATCATCAATCCACCATCTGGTTTCGCCTGTAAGGCCGTCATCAAAAGGATGTTCCCATTGCCTGTCCGCCAAAGCGATGCCCATATCGCGAAATTTTTCATCTTTTGTCAGCATATAAACTTCCAAAGGAAGTATTCCTACCATGCTCTGGTCTACGTGCTGTCTGTATGTCAAAAGCAATTCTTTATCGAAGAGACTTTCGTAGCGTTTATCTAATTCGGCTTTAAGCTCTTTATTTCCTGTCAATCCGGTGAACCGATATGCGCTGTAAGCAGTGCAGGCTTCGGCGTAATGAAACCATTTTTTCGAATACAGCATGTGTTCTTCACGTGCGAGCAAATTTTTAATCAGGCGAGTGCCTATTTCTTCGGGGTTTTGATTTTTACCGTAGTTAATCAGATTATCCCCCGCTAAAGCATACCATGTGAAAAGATAAAAACTTGCAAAACAGATAAATAAACCTTTTAAAAATCGCATAATAGGCCCCGTCCTTTCTTAAACTGCTGTGTTTGTCAAGCCTGAAATAATCTCCGCGAGTCTGTCTTTTATTAAAAACGCTATTGAAAGAGCTGTAATCAGCCACATTGTAAGTTTAACATCGCGAATTTTGCCGCATACAGTTTTAATTACAGCGAATGATACGAATCCGAAAGCCAATCCAGTACTGATGCTGTAGCTTAGAGCTATCATTACTATAATTATAAAAGCAGGGAATCCCTCTTCTAAGTTAGTAAAATCAATGTTTTTAATTTCTCTCATCATAAACAATCCGACCATAATCAATGCCGGCGCGGTCGCGTATTTTGGAACACTTCCTACGACAGGAATAAATATAACCGCCATCAGGAAAAGTAACCCCGTAACTATAGATGTTAATCCGGTTCTGCCTCCCTGTTCAATTCCAGAAGCGGATTCGATATAAGATGTAGTTGTCGAAGTTCCCAAAAGCGCGCCTATCATTGTCGCGACAGCATCGAGGCTAAGAAGTCTATCGAGGCCTTTTATATTTCCTTTATCATCGACCATTTTGGCCTGATGACAGCATGCCGCCAATGTCCCGACGCTGTCGAACATATCAATGAACATTAGCGTAAAAATGCTTCCGAAAAAACTCCACTTCAAAGCCCCGATTATATCGAGCTTAAATGCAATGGGGGCTATATCTATATTCATCGAAACGACCTGTTCGGGCAGTGATGTTTGTTTGGATATTATAGAAACGATTGCCGCGGTGATTATTCCGATAAGCAAAGCTCCTTTAAATTTCATGATTTCCAGAAATATCATTACCAGCAATCCGAACATGCCGATTAACATTATACCTGTAATCGGGCCGGCTTTGACCAAGGTGAATTCATCTTTAACGATGATTCCCATATCCTGCAAACCGATGAATGTAATAAAAAGTCCGATACCCACAGCTATTGCGGATATAATAGGAGCGGGTATTGCTTCGACGATTTTTTTACGGAGTCCCAGCAGCGTGAGGCCAAGAAAAAGCAGACCTGAGAGAAACACCACTCCCAGAGCGCTTTGCCAATCCATTTCTCCGCTGACTACAAGGTACGCAAAAAATGAATTAAGCCCCAATCCCGGTGCCATGGCAATAGGAGCATTAGCGAATAATCCCGTTAGAATTGTAGCAAGCCCAGAAACAATACAGGTTACGGCTATAAGGGCGTTTTTGTCCATTCCGGCAGAGCTTAAAATCGCCGGATTTACAAAGATGATATAAGACATTGTAAGAAACGTCGTAGCCCCGGCTATAATTTCCGTACGGACGTTTGTCTGTTTTTCTTTAAGCTGAAAAGTTTTCATAATTCTTTTTCTGCCTCCCTGCAAAAAGATTTTAAATCCAAATGCGAGCGATAGGAGTTGAACCTACACGTCCTTTTGGACACAAGGACCTAAACCTTGCGCGTCTGCCAGTTCCGCCACGCTCGCGATTACAGCTTTTTGCTCACTGTTCTTTATTTTCCAAGTTATCTTGTTTGGCGATTTTTTCAATTCTTTTCTCGGCTTTTTGCAGAATACTTTGGCAATGTTTTATCAGAGCCATTCCCCGTTCGTATTTTGCCAGACTGTCCTGCAATGCTATATCGCCGTCTTCGATTTGCGAAACGATGCCGGTTAATTCTTTTATAGCCTGCTCGAAACTTAATTGGCTGATGTCATTTTTCTGTTTATTTTCGGCCATCGGTTCATCCCTTATCTAATCCATATTCTGAAATTTAATTATTTAACAAAACCAAGCACTTCAGGCAGCCACATTGATATTGCCGGAATGAATGTTGTAATCAGCAGTGTAATAATCATCGAAACAAAAAACGGCAGTATATGACGCATAATTTTTGTAACGGTTGTGTTTGTTACGCCGCATCCTAAAAACAGACATGTTCCGACCGGCGGGGTGCAAAGACCGATACAAAGGTTCATTATGATTATTATACCGAAATGAAGCGGATGAATTCCGAGCTTTTCGACAATAGGCAAAAATATAGGCGTAAAAATCAGAACCGCAGGAGTCATATCCATAAATGTTCCTACCGCCAAGAGTATCGCGTTAATTAAAAGCAGCAGAAGTATTTTGTTGTTGGTAGTACTCAGCAAAAAGGTGCTGATATCCTGCGGGACGTTCTCTGAGGCTAATACCCATGACATAGCCATACTTGTCCCTATGAGTAAAAATACAACCGATGTTGTAATACCGCATTGCAGCAGGATTTGAGGCAGGTCTTTTATTTTTACCTCACGATAAACAAAAACGGCAAGCAGCAGAGAATAAACAACCGCAACTGCCGAGGCTTCTGTAGGCGTGAACCAGCCCCGAAGTATTCCGCCTATTACAATAAAAACCATCAGCAGCGGGGGGATGGCTTTAAAAAATCTTATTATACCTGCACCGAAAGTAACAGACTCGCCTTTACCGTAATTATGGATGACGGATATAATTGCGCTGACAATTATCAACCCCAGCCCCATCAGAAATCCCGGTAAAAATCCGGCCATAAATATTGCCGCGATAGAAACCATTCCGCCGGTCGCCAGCGAATATACAATCATAATATTGCTTGGCGGAATCAGTAAGCCGGTTGTTGCCGCTGTTATAGTTACTGAGGCGTTGAATTCTCTATTGTAGCCCATCTTGTTCATAAGAGGCACCATAAAACCGCCGACTCCGGATACCGCCGCTGTTGCCGAGCCGCTTATCGCCCCGAACAACATGCAGGTGATAACATTTACCAAAGCCAGACCTCCGCGGAATCTGCCGACTAAAACATTAGCAAAATCGATAAGCCTGCGAGCAATGCCGCCTTGTCCCATAAGGACGCCGGATAGTATAAAAAACGGAATGGCAAGCAGGGCAAAACTGTCTATTCCGGTGGCTATATTATGAGCTACCGCAGTAAACGCCGGCAGGCCGCCCATAGCCAAAAACGCCAAGACAGTCGATATGCCCATGCAGAACGCAACAGGTACGTTTAATAAAAGAAGTATAATGAAACTGACCACTAAAACTAATACAGGTAAATCCACGCTAATACCCTTTCATGTTTTCAGCAAATCATTGCCATTATAAATAGGAAATTAGTCTACTCCTTCAACTCCGTGTCCGGGGTCCGGGATATCAACGGTTAGTTTGCCTTTGACCAGACATACTATCCTCTCGACAAGGGCAATAACCGAATAAAGCGTAAGAAAGAAGCCGCTGATTGGAACGGCAAGATAAACATAACCGACCTTAACCCCCAAAGCAGGGGATGACTGCTCCAGTCTCAACGTGCTCATTACTAAATCCATGCCGCCTATAATCATTACCGAAACGCTGAAAGCCGCTACGCAGAAAAACGCGAATACCTCCGTATAAAGTCTTTTCTTCGGGGAAAGTTTTCCTACGAAATAGTCAATCCCGAGATGTGCACCGCGATTAAGCGCAACAGCCGCTCCCAGCAATGAGACCCATATCAGCATAAAAACCGCAATTTCTTCGGTTCCTGTGCGAAGAATACGTTTAAATGACGCCGGTATCGGGAATACATCGAGTATTTGCGGAGCGAATCTGACAAGTATCTGCAGCAAAACATCTACAACCAGCACAACCACAACTATCATAACGAGCGTTTCGATTGAGCGGTCCAGTATTTTTTTTATAGTTTTGAACACGATTATTTGACCTCCTGTATTCTTTTGATTAACTCACCTAATTCGGTCTGTTCGAATTCTTCCCAAACGCTCCTTACGGATTCTTTAAACGGCGTTTTGTCCGGATGAATAATAGTAACGCCTGCTTGCTGTACTATTTCCATATCATTTGTTTCTGCCTCGGCCCAAAGTTTGCGCTGGTATTCGACAGATTCATCTACAGCCTCCTGAAGTATTTGCTGAAATTCGGGAGTCAGATGATTCCATACCCTGACACTGATAATGAGAATATCGGGCAGTCTGGTATGTTCGTCGAGCGTATAATACTTGCAAACCTCGTAATGTCTCGATGTACGAAATGAAGGGGGGTTGTTCTCGGCTGCATCAACGACTCCCTGATCTAAAGCGGTATAAAGCTCGCCCCATGAAATAGGTGCCGGCAAGCCGCCCATGGCCTCTATCATTTTTATAGACATTTCACTTTGCATTACACGTACTTTTAACCCCCGTATGTCATCGGGGCTCTGTATTTCTTTCTTTGAATAAAAACTTCTCGCTCCTGCATCGTAAAAGCACAATCCCCGCAGTCCTTTGCTTTCACCGGCCAGAAGCAGTTCTTTCCCGATAGGGCCTTTTAGCACAGTCCAGAAATGGTCGGCATCTCTGAAAAGATAAGGTATGCCGAATACTCTCATTTTAGGCACGAAACCTTCCATTACAGCCGTCGATGTTTTTGTTACAGCCAAATATCCGAGCTGAAGAGCTTCTATGCATTCTTTTTCAGTGCCGAGCTGTTCATTCGGAAATACCTCCACTTCCATTCGTCCGTCCGATTTTTCCCAGACCTTCTGAGCCATGTAAACCGTCCCTTTATGCACAGGATGGGTAACATCGAGGCTGTGGGCAAGCTTTAAAGTTA
>CAYMOE010000015.1:0-63709 GCA_964391985.1 uncultured Pirellulales bacterium | reverse complement strand
AATCGCCAAATGCAATCAATTCTTGTAACACTTTCAAAGATAAGAAGTTAAGTTACAATTTTTTGTGAAAAATTGAAATATTTCTGAAATTTTTTTGTTTTTTCTTTTAATTTTCTCTCAGATGCCGTCAGTATTTCGCAGCGATTTAGCTGCTTGAGACAGGCAAGATGACCGTTACTGTGGTGCCTTTGCCGACTTGGCTTTGTATGGTAAGTCTGCCGCTGTTGATTCGAATAAATCGTTCTGCATGAGCCAGCCCCAATTCTTTAGTGGATTGTTTTCGATGGTCACTGTTCTTTTTTATCGCATCTACAATAAAAAACTGCTTTTGAGATATATGGACCAACTAATTCAATCTATTTTTATTATATAAGGATATTGAAAATTAAAATACTTTTTTGTATTATAGTACCGTTTCCATTGGTTTGCGATTGCTCCTGCGAGAGGAAAGTTTAAATTATAAATAGTGGCCATATAATAATTAGTGAAACACACAAGTTGCTGCAAGCAGTCTTTGTCTCGGATGACACAGACCTGGCGGCAGAAGTCTACATTAAAAAAGGAGTTGTAAAATGAAAACACAGTATATTTTGATATTGATGTTGCTTGTCGGATGCTCTCAGTTCGGGCATTCAGAAACATTTGAACAAAATGTAAACTGGAATTGGTTCGTATATACGGACGGCAATGATTTGGATGATGGTCATAGTTGGACTACTGCCAAAAAAACCATCAATAGCGCTTTAAGCGAGTCAAACAATGGTGATACCATTATAATAGCACCAGGAGACTATAATGAGGCTTTAAATTTTATGACTAAGTGGGGAATAACTCTTATTGGAGCACAAAATAACAAAAGGAGCAGAATAATAACAAACTATCAAGGCAGTATAATAAAATGTGGTCATAATACTACTATCAAAAATCTCTACATAGAAAATACAAGACCTCTAAACGAAACCCCAAATACTGCGATCCAGTCAACAAATAGAAACAATATCACCTTAGAAAATTGCTATATCAAGTCGGGAGCAACCCCAATTGTTTTATCGGACTGCCCAGATTCGGTGATTAAAAATTGTATTGTGTATGGTGCAGAATATGGCATTGCTCTTTGGGGGACAGGAACCAACAAAACTATTATCAAGGATTGCCATATCACTGTTGAGGACTGGACTGTTTGTAGTACCGCAGGTATATTTGCTTATGGCTCCCATGTCAGCGTGGATAATTGTATTATACAAAGCTCTAAACCAAACGCAGATGAAACATTCCAATCTCGGTGTATTCAAGTAATTGAGAATGGATCTGTCGCTGCGAATAACTGTATTTTTATATACGGCTCAAGCAATTACAATTACCAGTATGGAGTAGATATATTGGGCGATGGCTATATGGCACTTTTAAATTGTGTCTTTGTTCTCAAATCAACGGGCGATAATTGTTTTTCCATTGTTAACTACGACGGTGATTTAACAGTTAGTAACTGTATTTATACAAACACAAATTGACAAATTACTTTTAGTGTTACTATGTCTGAACAGATATATCAATACAATGTTGGATTGATATATCTGTTCTATAGTTAACTTGGTCCATAAGGTAATTATCAACCTATAGAGAAAATAATTTATGTAAGTTGTTTACAGTTTTCGTCTTAGATGCCGTCGGTATTTCACGGCCATTTAGCTGCTTGAGACGGTCAAGATGACCGTTACTGTGGTTCCTTTGCCGACTTGGCTTTGGATGGCGAGTCTGCCGCCGTTGATTTGAATAAATCGTTCGGCATGAGCCAGTCCCATTCCGCGTTTTCTGCCTGCAGGCTTGTAAGAATAAAACGGATGAGTGATTTTTTCGAGAGTTTTGTCGTCGATGCCGCTGCCGGAATCGCTTATTGTTAAACTGACTGCATCGCGGATTTGCTTTGCGGCGATATTAACCGGCCCATTCGAATCGGGATATGACTGAACCGCATTGCAAAGGATATTCGCCAGTGCCGGAACGATTTGGCCGGAATCGACATAAACATCGGCAAGAGATTCGGGAATATCAATCTGGGCATCGATAGAATCGAGGCTGGTCTTAAGCGAAGCAAGCTGCAATGCTTCTTCGACAAGCTGCTTGAGAGAAACGTTTGTTTTTCTTGGCGGGACAGGCTGGGCAAAACTCATAAGGTCGTTAACAATATCAGCGAGCTGGCGGCAATTAGCCTGAATCTGCATAAGCGATTGCTTTTTGTCTTGGTCATCTTCGGATTGACTTAAAAGCTGCGCCCTGCCGGAAATAACCGCAAGAGGATTGTTCAGTTCGTGCGCTGCTCCGGCGGCCATTTCAGCGAGAATATCAAGAACGCAAGGCTGAATTTTTTGGACCGGTTCTTCTTTCGGTTCTTCCGCAACGCCAATCAGCCGTACAAAATCTTCCGCAAGATACTGCTGTTTTTGACGACCGATGGCCATATCGAGCAGAAACGCTGCCATATTAGCGGTAGCTTTGAACATTTCCTGAAGCTGAGACGTTTGTACAGGATATCGAAACTCAAAAAGGAGCGCGCCGATTGCATTTGACTTGGCAATAAGCGGAGCTATTTTTGTCTGGTTCACATCGAAATCGACGGGGATTTGCTCGAAAATCCAGCCGCATCTCTGGGCGGCATCTATCACCGAAAAATTACCGTTTATATCTTTGGGGACAGCAGGCTTATCAGAAGGAAGATTTATCTGCACAACCTGAACATTATTATCCTCATCCACAATCAAAGCCTGCGCAGCGGTACTGTCATTTTGATTAGTCAGATACAGACAAACTTTGCCTGTCTGGTAGAATTTTTTAAACTGACAAGCAAAATGCTCGGCGATTTCCATCGGCTCCGAATCAGGTTCGAGCGCGGTGAGAAACTCAGAAGTAAAATCAAAGTGACTTGCCTTAGTATGAGACTGCTGAACCTGAGCGGTCAGTTTGCTTGTATCGCAAGCCAACTGAGACGCGGCAGAGCTGATTGCTTTGCAGAATGCGGCGATGTCGGTATTAATTTCTTTGCCGAAATATTTCGATTTTTCAGCAACAATTTCAAAAGCCCTTGAGGCTATCTGCACGGCCTGCTCGCCAGTAATACCTGCTGAATTGAGTATCTGCTCAGAAACAATCGAAGAATCGAAACTCGCCGAAGTTCCTATTTTGGCCTGTTTTACCAGCAGATATGCAAGCCGAACTATATGCGCGATTCGCATCTTGGGAATCGTTCGGGCGATTGCCTCGGTATTGCTCTGATGAAGCCAGATAGCCGTTGTTATCTGTTCGGGCAGATGCCATTTTTGTGCGAGGCGTTTGCCTATCGTAGTATAATCAAGATGCAGATTTTGCCGCTGAACATCACAGATATTAAGGCTGTTTTCCTTAGCCTGCTCGAACATACTTTGAAAGCTGCGCGGCATAGCTTCGTCCAGCGCAAGATTGCCTATATTATGCAAAAGTCCCGCCAAATAAGCCGTGTCACCGTTAACATCAACAGAACCCTGTTCTGCGATTTCCCTCGAACAATAAGCGACGGCGTTTGCGAAAATTATAAGATTTTTTCTTAATTCGAATGCCGAACCGTTTGCCTGCGACGGTGCGTAGATTTTGGCTGCGAAAAAACTGTCTCGAATCGTGCGCAGAGATAATTCGGTAACAGCCGACGAAATAGAAATTTTATCGCTATCAATGTTAATTGAGTTTCGATGAAGCAGAGAAAAAAGCATTATCGCAATAGAAGGTTCCGCTTCGGCTATATTATTAAGCTCGGCAGGCGATAAACTCATCTCGAAAAGACCTCGCACAAACTCAGCCGCAGCCGCCGGAAGTATGCTCAGACCATCAAGTTTATATAGTGCATGCTCAACCTGATGAGAAATGTTTTGTGCCGAAGATTCATTTGCCATTTTTATATAATCGCCGCTTGACGGCTGTTACCACTGAATTCCAAACGCCAAGCCCGCGGTTGTCCTCCTTTTTGATATGACAGGCCGGAATATACCGGCAGACAATCATTTCATCTGTAAAACTGTGCAAACCTTGTCGGTAAGCTCGTTGATATCAAACGGTTTTTTAACAAACCCCTCTGCACCGGATTTTAAGAGCTGGTCGATTTCATCCTGCTTGACAACTCCGCTGACAATAACAACTTTTATATCCTGATATTTGGGATTGCGCTTAATCGTCTGGCAAACAATATTCCCGTTTACATCGGGAAGCATATAATCGAGTAGAATCAAATCAGGATGAAACTGTTCGGTCATAACCCCTGCGTCATATCCGCTCGATGCGGTTCTGACATCGAATCTGCCGTCACGCTGAAACAGGTCGGTCATAAGCTCGATAATCTGTGGGTCGTCGTCAACTATCAGAACCTTGCGTTTACCCGAATCGAGATTATCCAGCGGAATCCTGTTAGACCTCATAAATTTGACCAGACTTTCGCGCGGAATCCTCCTGAACTTCGAACCGGGTATTCGGAACCCCTCCAAACGTCCGGAGTCAAAACACCTGATGATAGTTTGCTGACTTACCTTGCAGATATCCGCTGCTTCGCCGGTTGTGTAAAGGTCCTTCATCGTTTCATATCCCCTATTTTATACAAATCCATTTGCCAAGGGTCCCCTCTAAATTACCTTGAATACCTAATTTAACTGCCGATAATATATTTGTCAAGGAAATAAAAAAGGGAATTTTGATATTTTTCCGATTTATCAGGTTCAACTTGGGGCTTTGGGAATAATCGGAGTTATAGGGAATACATAAGAACAGCCAAATAAAAGGATTGCAAGCCCGAAAAATACAATTTGGTCACTTGTATTTAACCTGCTTAATAGTAGAATATGCTGTCGGTGATACAAAAATTGAGTAATAACTTTTCAGGAAGGTATATAAATGGCAAAAATCAAACCGCCTCATTCGGGACATAACAAACATTTATGCTATCTCGTTAATATGGGGATGCAGCAGCGGGCACAAGCGGATTACGCAAAGCTGGTTCGAGATGCCCAATATATGTGCAAAATATGCGGACGGGTCGCGGCGAAACCTCGCAATCTTTGCAAGCCCGTTAAAATATAGTCTTTTGAAAATTATTCTTTTATCAGGAAAGAATGTATGCGCTATATTATCGCGATAGTACTGCCCCCGCTGGCGGTATTGCTTTGCGGCAAACCAATCCAGTTCATTTTAAACATTATTCTAACTTTATTCTTCTGGGTGCCGGGAATGATTCACGCCCTGCTGGTAGTTCACGAACATCTTGCTGATAAACGCGCCGACAAAATGATTAAAGCAATGTACAGAGGTAAAAAATAAGAACACCGTTTTGCCGTTTTTAGGGAGATATAAATGGCTCGCTTAATAATAATTTCGGTTTGCGGTTTGATATGGACATCAGGCTGCCAGAAAGCTTATTACGGAACTATGGAAACCTTCGGATATCACAAACGTGATATTCTCGTTAATCGGGTCGAACAAAGCCGCGACGCACAGGAACAAGCCAAAGAACAATTCAAAACCGCTCTGGAAAAATTTACCGAGGTTGTAAAATATGACGGCGGGAATTTGTATCCATAGCTGTTGCATAATCCGCTGCGAATGTCGAGCAGACGAAAGCGAATAGGAAAACTTTAATTACAAACTGTTCTTTACCTGGCCTTTTCATTGCAGTTTTCCCAAAAGCGATTTCGAGCGGGATATTGATTAATCCTTTTTGAGTTCAAGGTTATAATTATAACGATATATATTACCTTTATGTGTTTTTACCTTTATGGTTTTATCTTCATATCGAAGTTTAAGCCTGCTGCCGATAAGGGATTTTATTTCGGCCTGTTCGAGAGTTCCGTTTTTCCAGTCGATATTTACTTCAAAGCCGCCTTTTGCGCGCAGACCTTTCACCGAGCCGTCCGGCCAGGCCGAGGGTAGTGCCGGCAGCAGAATAATTTCGCCGGACAGTTCACTGTTATGGAATCGCGAATATGACTGCATCAGCATTTCGCAGATGCCGCTTGTTCCACCGAAGTTGCCGTCAATCTGGAAAGGCGGGTGTGCGTCGAACATATTCGGATATGTTCCGGTTGAAATAAGGCTTGCGAGCATCTTGTAGGCACGGTCGTTGTCCTGAAGTCTTGCCCAGAAGTTTATCTTCCAAGCTTTTGACCATCCTGTCCCGCCGTCACCGCGAAGCTCGAGAGATTTACGGGCCGCGTCAAATAACTCGGGCGTATCGAAGCGGCTTATCTGACTGCCCGGGAAAAGGCCGTACAAATGCGAGACGTGCCGGTGATGTATTTCCGGTGCAGCCGTATCTATGTCTTCCAGCCATTCCTGGAGCTGACCAGTGTTTCCGATTTGCATGGGAGCAAGATGCTCACGCTTGCCCTTTAAAATTTCACGGAATTTTTCATCAATATCGAGTATTTCAGAAGCTATGATGCAGCTTGTGAATAAGTCCCGGATAATCTGCATATCTATAGTCGGTCCTGCGCAGATGCTTACTTTATCGAACAGGGCGTTCTCTGGTGATATAGACGGGCAGGTAACGAGCCAGCCGTATTTTGGGTGTTCGACGAGAGTATCGACGAAGAAGCGGGCGGCCTCTTTCATAACCGGATAAGCTCTTTCGAGAAAATTTTTGTCGCCTGTATATTCGTAGCGATACCACAAATGCTGGCAAAGCCAGGCTCCACCGGTAGGCCAAAAACCGTAGAAAGCGTTGTCAATAGGTCCTGTTGCTCGCCATAAATCGGTATTATGGTGACAGACCCAGCCACCGGCGCCGTAATTTACGCAAGCGGTTTCGCGTCCTGTTTTTGAGATATCTTCAATCAATCCGAATAAAGGCTCGTGGCATTCGGACAAATTGGTTGATTCTGCGGGCCAGTAATTCATTTCGGTATTTATATTGATGGTGTATTTGCTGTGCCACGGGGGGGAGATACTTTCGTTCCAAAGCCCCTGCAGATTTGCGGGCTGACTGCCGGGTCTCGAACAGGAAATCAAAAGATAACGTCCGAACTGGAAATAAAGCATAGCTAAGTGCGGGTCGTTCTGTTCGGTGAATTTTTTGATACGTATATTGGCAGGCTGATAAATTGCATTAGTTGTGCCGAGATTCAATTCGACACGATTGAATAATTGCTGGTGGGCTTTTATATGCTCCTCGAGCATCTTATCAAAGGGTTTTTTGGCGGCGGCTTTGAGTTGTCTTTGAACTGTTTCCTGCGGATTGCCGGTTGTATCATTATAGTTAACGTAGTTTGTTGCCGATGCCAGCAGCAAAATCGCTGAATCGGCGCCGGTTACAATAATACTGCCGTTCTCGATTTTAGTTTTTCCTTTTTCAGTGAGAATCTTTAATTGAGAATAGCATCTTAATGCACCGGCTATGCCGTTATGTTCGCGTCCATAAACTTGCAGGCTTAAGCTGTTATCCTCCGCAGTTTTATCTTTTGATTTCTGAACAGCATCAAAAGACGCCGAAAAGTTTATCGAATCCGGCTTGTTGGCGGTTAGTTTTATGACTGTTATTTGGTCAACAGGCGTGCTGAATATCTGTCGCCGATAGCTTATATCATTTATTTCGTATTCAACCGTTGCTATTGCGGTTTTCAGGTCAAGCTGCCGTCTATATTTTTCGGGTTTTTCGTGGCCTGGGAAAAGCAGGTAAAGTTCGCCGGCAGGCTGGTATGCAGCTTGGTATGATGGAACAGCCATCATTTTTTCATCTATTAGTTTTTGGGCTTGTTCGTTTTTACCTTCGAAAACTAATTGTCTTGCCAAATACAGGGCTTCACGGGCTTGGGGATTCACCGGATTATAAGGTGAGCCGCCCCAGAAGGTGTCTTCGTTGAATTGAATCCGTTCTTTTTCGGTCCCTCCGAAAATCATTGCGCCGATTCTTCCATTGCCGATAGGGATTGCTTCGACCCATTCTTTTGCGGGAGTGTCGTAGAAAAGCAGTAACGGCTGTTCGTCTTGCGCTGCCGAAGATGTCGGTGTTACAAAGACAGGAAATGCCAGAGCTGCGGCGGCACTTTGGGGTTCACATCCGATAGTACAGACAAGCGTACCTAAAACCAGCGAGACCAAAACAACGGCAAATATGATTCCTTTCATCGGCATATCCTTTCAAAAAAGGGATTCCGGAATTTTTACTTTTACACTAATAGAGCATCCAGTATAAAGCATCGAGAATCAAGTATCGAGGCCTATTCTCCCTCAGTCAGCAGTTTAAGAAAGTACCTCGATGCTGGAGTTTGGATTTTGCTTTTTCGCAGTATTATTCCGGTCGGACGAGTGAATTTTTCGTTCCAGAACCTTACGGATTTCAAAGTGCCTGCGGCGATTTCCTGCTCGACCGAATTTTCCGGAAGGATGCTGATGCCCGCATTAATCTCCACTGCCCGCTTGATTGTCTCGATATTATCGAATTCCATCACAGGATGTATAGCGACATTATACCGGTGAAGAATATTGTCTATCCAAACCCGTGTCGGAACTGTTTTTTCAAACGCAATGAATTTTTCAAACTGAAGCTGACTTATATCCGCCTGTGACTGTTTTGCAAGCGTATGCTTGGCACTGCAGACTAAAACCAGCGGCTCCTGCTGAAAATTATAAACATCGAGCCGTTTATCCTGCTTGGGTATCGCGACAAGCCCGATATCGACCTCGCCGGTCAAAACTAAATCATATATTTTATCACTCTCCAGATATTCCACGTGAACGTTAATATCCGGGTATCGAATCATAAATTTCTTGATAAAAGGCGGCAAAGAATGCATCCCAATGCTGAAAATCGCTGCGACGTTGATTCTCAGCCCCCCGACAGATTTGAGGGTGTTAAGCTCGCTCTTAAAATTATCATAGCTGTCGATCATATGCCGGCAGGTCTTATAAAAAAGCTGACCCTGCTGCGTCAATTCTAAAGGACGCTTCTTTCTATTGACTAACTGACAATTATGTTGTAATTCAAGCTGCGCTAATTGCTGTGAAACGGCAGATTGGCTGACTTGGTGCTTTTCCGCTGTCTTGGAAAAGCTTTTCAATTCAGCCAAATCACAGTAAATTCGCAAGGTTTCAAGATGCATTATAAGCTCTCCTTATATATTGTATTACCACTTATAGTATTGCTTTATATACGGTTTATGCTATTATTTTAAATAGAAAGGCGAACAGACAGCCTTTATATTAGTATAACTTATTATAGCAAACTTTGAAACAGGTTTTTAAAAATTTTTTGGAGATTATAAAGTGGCAGAGAACATTTACATTAAAAACGTTTACGAACAGGTAGCCAAACGCAATGCCGGCGAGCCGGAATTTCTGCAGGCCGTAAAAGAAGTCTTCGATTGTCTTGCCCCGATTTTGGACAAGCATCCTGAATACGCAGAAGCAAAAATTCTCGAAAGAATCGTCGAGCCTGAACGCCAGATTATTTTCCGCGTCCCATGGCAGGACGATAAAGGCAATTTTCAGGTCAACCGCGGTATCCGCATCGAGTTCAACAGCGCACTCGGCCCCTACAAAGGAGGCCTGAGATTTCATCCTACAGTAAACTTAAGCATCCTGAAATTTTTAGGCTTCGAGCAGATTTTCAAAAATTCCCTCACAACTTTGCCTATGGGCGGAGCGAAGGGCGGCTCGGATTTTGACCCGAAGGGCAAAAGCGATAACGAAGTGATGCGTTTCTGCCAAAGCTTTATGACGGAACTTTGCAGACATATCGGCGCTGATACGGATGTCCCCGCGGGCGATATAGGCGTAGGCGGAAGAGAAATTGGATATATGTTCGGCCAGTATAAAAGAATTCGCAATGAGTTCGTAGGCGTGCTGACAGGTAAAAGATTGAATTGGGGCGGTTCGCTGATTCGCCCCGAGGCGACCGGTTACGGCTGTGTGTATTTCGCCGAAGAAATGCTCAAAACCAAAGGCCAGAGCTTCAAAGGTAAAGTTTGTGCGGTTTCCGGTTCAGGAAATGTTGCCCAATATACCATAGAAAAACTCAATCATCTCGGAGCAAAAGTAGTCTGCATAAGCGATTCCAACGGAACCGTTTATGACCCCAAGGGAATCGACGATAAGAAATTAGCGTTTATTATGGAACTCAAAAACATACGCCGCAGCAGGATTAAAGATTTTGCTGATAAATTCGGGCTCGAATATCGCGACGGCAAGAAACCGTGGGATATCAAGTGCGACTGCGCATTCCCAAGCGCGACTCAGAACGAAATTACCGGCGAAGACGCGACGACGCTGATTAAGAACGGCTGTATGTTAGTAGCCGAAGGCGCGAATATGCCGAGTACCCCTGAAGCGGTAGATTTGTATCTGTCGAATAAGGTTCTGTATGGGCCGGGCAAGGCAGCGAACGCAGGCGGCGTGGCGACGAGCGGGCTTGAGATGTCGCAGAATTCGATGAGAATGAGCTGGTCTCGCGAAGAAGTCGACGAAAAACTGCATAACATTATGAAGGCTATTCATCAGCAGTGCTTCGACGCTGCCGAAGAATACGGCCAGCCGGGCAACTATGTTGTGGGTGCCAATATCGCCGGATTTGTCAAAGTTGCCGACGCAATGCTGGACCAAGGATTGGTTTAAAATTCCAAACAACAATATTGAAAAAACAAAAGGGCGTCGAAAGGCGCCCTTTTAATTTGTCTACCTATAAGATTTCCAGTCTGAATTTATCAAACGGTTTTTTCAGTAATGATTCGGCTGATAAAACCTGTTTTTTTGTGAATTCCCGTCATTAGATTTACAATCGCAGGTTTATCGAGTCCCGGAAAATAAAAAGTAATCGTTCCAATATCAAACCAGCTCAGAATAACATCCTGCGTATCAATTCTGCATCGCAAGTCGGCAAGGTCAACCACATTACCGCTTTCGAACAGGCCTGCCTGAATCTGAAATTTCTGCGGGAGAAGAACCCAATAGTAATAAAGACTTTTAAGCCATATTAATCTCAGAAAAACAAACCAAACATACGCAAGCAGCAGATAGCCGAGCGGGTCGTTGGCAACGCCGAAATGCCTGAAAAATCTCAGAAATCTTAAAAGCGAGCTTGTGCCGTACAGAAGCATTATTAGAACCGACACCAAAAAAGCGGCTGCTATAACAGCTAATGATTTCGGTTTTAATTTGAATATCACCACCGCCGCGTTAAGAATCCCGAAAACAATAATCACCCCGCCGACAAACTGCTGAATCCCAACCACAGCCGAGGCATCTTTAGCGATTAGATTCAAAATCAACCCGATTAACCCCCCTGCAGCCATAAGAATCATTGTCGGAACAAAAAGTATCGGCCAGCCCCAGTCAAAACCGCTTAGCCAGACTTTTACCGCCTCGTCCGTGCGAAGGTGATTTTCTTTTTCAAGCCGGTTCTGCGCGGTCTTATCTTTTTTATATATGAATACGAAAATAATCGCAGCCGCCGTAAGAGCAATGACGCAGTAAAAAGTCAGCATCGTTCGGGAAACAAAAGAAAAACGGCTGTTGAGCATATCATTAATCCCCGCCGCAATAAGGACAAGATAAACATACAAAATTATTGCAATAAAATCTGCGAACATCAAAGCCGTCCTAAGCTTGTATTTTATCGGAGCCAGAACATGCCCTGCAGCTTCTAATTTTTGACCGGCACTCTGCGGCTTTTCAAACATCCCGTGTATATCAGGTTTTTCAGCTTGATTATATGCGTCCATCTCAATTCTCCCGAATCTGATTAATTCTCAAAGAATAATATACGATTCAATACTCTTTTCCAGCCCTAAAGTCAATAACGACTTAGCTCCCCGCAGCAAGTCCGCACTTCAGCAAACTATATACCAAAACCGCAAAAGTAAATCCCAAAAGTTGCCGGTCCTTCTGAAATTTCCCCGTCAGGGGTCCTTAGGACAAATCTCAAATTTTTCCTTCCCGCCATAAAATCTTCCGTGTCAAAACTAAGTTTTATCATCACTATTCTTTTTTCTCCATGGTCGATAACCAAATCCATTTTTGTTTAGTTTATAATACTCCCCAGCCTTTTCCTTCATTTATAGAGTCTCTTGCAAAAGTATATGATATTGCACCTATAAACATTGGTTTATAAAACGTATAAATAAGCAACGAACCTATATAACGAGGGACAGACAGGAAAGTGCTACGCTCATTCACCTTTTCTTTCTTGTCACAGCACATAAAACCACCGATTGCATAAATTACTAAGACACCTGCTAAAAACTACAAAAAGTATTTAATAAGGGAAATAGTATGTTTAAGCATTGCTTCGTAATTATCCTCTTCTGTATCATCAAGGTTTAATGTGGCATTTGAGTCCCCAGAGCCTGTTCCTCGCAAAAGTGGGTCGGAAGAATTGTGATCTATGTTTCCTATTGCTTGCTCCGATATGGTGTGTTTTTGTATATTTGTATCAGCCTTAGCCACATAAGAAGCGATTGACAGTAAGAAAAAAATAGACAGGACGAATTTTATCTGTCTCATTTTCAAATCAGTTCCTTACTTTTTAATTTATGTTTTATAAGCTCGCTGCGTTTATTTCGCGCGGTTTCAAGAAGCTTTTCTACTTTATTTCTCCGGCCTTTTTCAATAGCTTTTTTAAATTTTTCAAGCTCAGCCTGCAATTTACTTATTCCCTTAGAACAGTTCGCCGCGTTTGTCATAAGAATATCGACCCAGATATTCGGCGGACCTGACGCGACGCGCGAGGTATCAATGAAACCTTTGCCGGCATATTCTAAATGGTTTTGTTTATTGCAGTTCAGCAGTCCCGCAGCAGTTATATGAGGCAGATGACTGACGTTTGCCAAAATACTGTCGTGCTCGGACGGATTGGTTGTTTTGACACAGCAGCCCATTTGTTTCCAGAAACGAATTATTTTTTCGACCGCTTTTCGATTGGTATCTTTTGCCGAGGTAACAATGCAATCAGCTCGTTCGAAAAGGTCATCTCTGGAATATTCAACTCCCCGCTGTTCCGAGCCTGCTATCGGATGTGAACCTACATAATAAACATTTTTCGGTAAATGTTTTTTCGCCCAAAGATGAGGCAGAACTTTTGTCGAGCCTACATCTGTAACAATCGAATGCGGTTCAAGCGAATCGGCTATATCTTTGAAAATTCGTTCGAAGGTTTGTATCGGCGTGGCCAAAATAACTAAGTCGGAACCTTTGACAGAAGATTTCAAGTTTCCGGTAAATTCAGTTGCCACTGAGATTTGCTTAGCTTTTCGGCGTGTTTGGGGCCTGTGGGCGTAACCAATTACCTTTACAGACGAAAAGCACCGCAGAATCGTCAAACCCACCGAACCGCCTAAAAGACCCAAACCTATAACAGTTACTTGACGTAAGTCCTTCATTTTAAAAGCCTTACAAAGGGTAACAATAGAAAGAAATTGTTATAGAAAGTATATTAAGTAGGCTCGGCTGTCAATTTTTTTCTTTCAATAAGAAGCTGAAATTGTTATTATGTTTGTTCGAACTTAAAGGCCAACGGATTTGGCGACCGGAAAATGCCCACCCTGTGTGGGCAGGGTTTTTTGGTACTTTGGCGGTTAAAGGACTTATTTTTTTAGGTTTGGTAACAAAATATGTTTCACTCGGATAAAGAAACGAATATTTACCTTGATTTCGAACAGAACGTTAAGAAGCTCGATTTACAGATAGAAGAGCTTCGGCGGTTATCGTCTGCCAAAGGTATCGATTATTCCACCGAAATTCGTCAGCTCGACCATAATAAGACATCCGAGCTTAAGAAACTATATTCCAGCTTAAGCGCATGGCAGACCGTTCAAGTATCCCGTCATCCCAAAAGGCCTTTGTTCGAAGATTATCTTAATATGATGATTAAGGATTTCCGCGAACTTCACGGCGACAGATGTTTCGGTGATGACCGGGCAATCGTAACCGGATTCGGACGCATTCAGCGGGAAAAGGTTCTGGTTGTGGGCCAAAATAAAGGCCGCTCTACCAAAGAAAAAATCAAATGCAATTTCGGATGTGCTAATCCCGAAGGATACCGCAAAGCTATATTAAAAATGAAAATGGCCGAAAAATTTGGGCTGCCTATCGTTACCTTTATCGATACGCCCGGAGCCTATCCGGGAGTCGGAGCGGAAGAACGAGGCCAAGCCCAAGCTATAGCCGAAAACCTTTGCCAGATGTCGAGACTTAGAGTTCCGATTATCTGCATCTGCATCGGTGAAGGCGGTTCGGGCGGAGCTTTGGGAATCGGGGTCGGCGATAAAATGGCAATGCTCGAATTTTCTTATTATTCCGTAATTTCACCCGAAGGCTGTGCCGCGATTTTATGGCGGGACGGTTCACAAGCTCCGGACGCGGCTGAAGCATTGAGATTGACCAGCAAGGACCTTCTAAAATTAAAACTCATCGATGCCGTAATACAAGAACCGGTCGGCGGAGCCCATCGGAATATGCACGATACTGTTTACAACGTTGAAAATTATATTCTTAGAACTCTGCGTCAGCTAAAATCGGTGAAAATCGACGACCTGCTCGAAAAAAGATATGACAAACTGCGTTCAATCGGCACTGATGCAGCGGTAATTCTAAGCAGAAAAACGAAAGCCGCCGCCGAAAGAATCAAAGCCGCTATCGCAGAAATACCTCAAAAAACAGTTCCGGCGAAACTGTAATACATCCGGAAAATTAGCAGTATAGAAACGTTTTATCTTCTGCGTCTAATCAGCAGCCCGCCGAAAGCTATTAACATCAACGTCGCAGGTTCTGGAATTGCCTCGCCTTGATAAACGTCAAGCGGTTCTGCTGTTGAAAAAGCAGCTGTATCGATATCGGGAACATGAGCAACAACAAAATCGCTTAGCACACCTATTAACTCCGCAAAAAATCTGTTTTCGGTTTGTCCGGGGCTAATCGGGCTTTGTGCCGGATAAATTTCATCTTGCCACGTATATCCGAACCGAAATTCCATCGAATCGCCGGGGCTCTGGCCGGGTTCGAGTATTTCAAAAAACGGCAGGTGCCAGACAGCAATCGCCACGGTACCCGGGTTATTGAACGGATATACTATGCCGCCGAACAGTTCGCTCCATGTCAGTTGTCCATTGCCGTACATAGGCTGATACCAAGCTTGCTCTCCGGACAACCATGTCCCTGACCAATCATCAAAGCTCGACATTCCGCCCCAAGGTACAGCAGCCATCTCGATTGCAAAGGCAACAATATCACCCACAGCACTTTGGGCAGGATTATTTACTGTATAGCGTACGAATGGATGTCCCCAATCATTCTCAAGCTGCTCTTCCAACACTGTCGGAGCACTCGATGCCAAAACTATACTTGCCGAAAACATAAATACAAGAAAAGCTCTGCATATTGCCCGTGTTAACTGTTTGCCTGTTTGCATTTGCAATTTCCTTTTTTCTAATTTGTTAGTGTTTACTGAATACATATTTTAGGCTGCTGCAACCATGTTAAAGCTGCAAAAGTCCAAAACCATATTGGATAGAGAGACAAACAGGCTTGCCTAAAAAACTACTTAGGATTCTCATCACCACCTCTTCTGGCTCTCCTTTTCTTATTAATGCGACTATCTTAAAACACCTTCCGGATAGTGTCAATAGATTCTACTAAAAATTACTGGGAATAATATATATCTGTGAATTTATATAGATTCAGGTTGACGGCAAACTACAACGGCAAGAACATAAGAGCTAAAATCTTTCAAACTGACCCGCTACCTCTCAGTCTAATATAACCGGATGTCTAAATGTATACAAAAGCGGGTTTTGGGCATTAAAACGGCAGTTTTTATAGGAAATTTGATTTTTTGACAAAGTCTCCTATATATTAACATATGGCATTGAGTTTTGACCAGTCAACAATCAGCCGCGTTCAACAGGCAAGCGATATCGTCGAACTGGTAGGTGAACATCTAAGCCTTGCCAAAAAAGGCAGGGAGATGGTTGGGATGTGCCCTTTCCACGACGACCACAGACCCAGTCTATACGTAAATCCCGGCAAGCAGATTTTTAAGTGTTTCGCCTGCGGAGCCGGCGGCGATGTTTTCAAATTTCTTCAGATGCGTGAAAATCTGACTTTTCCGCAGGCTGTCGAGCGGCTGGCCAACCGAGCGGGAATAGAGATAAAAGCATTAAGGCACCGCGTCGAAAAGCAGAAGCCGGATATTGACCCTAATCGCTTGGCAAAAGTCAATGCATGGGCGGATAAATACTTTCAGAAGAATTTTTATGACAGCAAAGGAACCGAGGCTCGCGAATATCTTCTGAAAAGACATATCACCTTAGAAACAGCCAAGCAGTGGCATATCGGCTACTCGGCAAGCGGGGCAAACGATTTGGTTCAGGCTGCAAGAGCAGCAAAAGTTCCTGACGAACTTCTCAAAGCAAGCGGTCTGGCCGCGGCGGATTTCACCGATAAATTTATTAATCGGCTGATGTTCGCGATTACAGATGTCACCGGCAGGGTCATCGGTTTCGGCGGACGAACGATGGACGGCACAGGCGCGAAATATATCAATTCACCGACAAGCTCGTTGTTCGACAAAAGTAATTGTTTATACGGTCTGGAACAGGCACGTCATCATATCGTTTCATCAGGTACAGCGGTCGTTACCGAAGGATACACCGACTGCATAATGGCTCATCAATGCGGTTTTAAAAATGTGGTAGCTACTTTAGGAACGAGTTTTACCGAAGGTCACGGACGGATGCTCAAGCGGTACGCGCAAAACGTAATTCTTTTATTCGATAACGATACAGCCGGATTAGCAGCGGCCAACCGCGCGCTGGACATCTGTTTGTCTTTGCAGATAGATATTAAAATCGCGACAATCGGTCAGGAAAAAGACCCATGTGATTTTCTTGTGGAAGTCGGAAAAGAAAAATTCGCTTACATTCTCGAAAATGCTTTGGATATTTTTCAGTTTAAATATGACAGGCTGATTCAAAATTATGAAGGTCAGCAGACTATCGCAGGGAAAAAAGCGGCTATCGAGGAATTTATTCAGGCGATAGTTACGGCAATTCTTTCCGGAAAACTCGGAGCGATAGAACAAGGCATATTAATAAATCGCCTTGCCAAAACTACGGGAATCGACAAATCGCAGATTAATAGCGAGCTTCAGAATAAAATTAAAGCCGCCCGAAGAAATTCGACCTATAAAATCGGCGCAAGCAAGGTCTTAAACGCAGACCTCGGACAGGGAGTGTTTGCGGCGGCTCAGAAGGAAATAATCGAAGTGCTTATAAATAAGCCCGAATTATTCAAAAAGATAAAGTCGAAAATTACACCTGAGCAATTCGATGTCCCTATATTGAAGCTGGCCGCACAAGCTGTTTTCGATACGATTTGCGAAAGTCCGAAAGCCTCGATAGCCGATATTCTGTCTCACGTCGAGTCAGTGGATTTAGGAAATACGCTTACCGAACTGTCGGAAACAGGACAGCAAAAAGGTAATTTCGAGACGAGGCTCGGTGACGCAATAGAGATATTTTTAAAATCGGCATCGAAAACAGATATTAAGCAGGACCAGAAAAAGTATCTTGAAAAAATTTCAGAAAGCGCCAAAAAACGCAATCCGCATAGTATCGGAATGGTTTAGAACCAATATTTTCTTTTATTATTTGATAAGGAAAACACACAGTGGCAGGAAAACGAATTAAGGCAAACAGGCCGGACGAAGAACCGACAGAAAATCCGCAACCGCCAAAAGATATCGAACAGGCGATGAAGGAACTAATCGAAAAGGGCAAAAAGAAAGGCTTTTTGACCTATGAAGAGATGAATAAAAATCTGCCCGATGAGGCTGTCAGCCCCGCTCAGCTGGACAGTATGCTTTCCAAGCTCGATGAAATGGGAATCAGTCTCCTTGACGAAGCAGACGTCGAGAAAACCGAAGAAGATGAAGAGGATTTCGAAATACCGGAAGACCAGCTTACCGAGGGTGAAGAGGAACAACTCAAAGATGATGAGCTGCTCGAAAAAGAGTTGATAGGCGCCGAGGCATCGAAAAAAATTGACGACCCGATAAGAATGTATCTTACGCAGATGGGTGAGATTGCCCTGCTTACCCGCAAAGATGAAATAGCTTTGGCGCGAAAGATAGAGCTTTCGAGGATGGCATTTCGGCGAAAGATGCTCGAATCTGATTACTGCGCCCGCAACGCGGTCGAAATACTTCAGAAAGTCGACGACGGCAGTATGTCATTCGATAGAACAATGAAAATCAGCACGGCGGAAAATCTTGTAAGGGGTGTCATTAAAAAGCGAATGATGGCCAATCTGGATACGGTCAATAAACTTCTGACGCTCAATCAGATGCTCTTTAAAAAAATTCAGTCTTCACCGGACAGCCCCGAATCTAAAACGCTAATAAGACGCATATACCGGAGCCGCCGTAAAATCGCCACACTGCTCGAAGAGTTGAGTCTTCGCACCAGCCGCATTCAGCCGATGAAGTCAAAGCTGCATGGTATTAGCGAAAAAATGCATCAGCTCGAACTGACAATCGCAGCCGGGCCGGATGGGAATTATAATCAGGAAGATATTGAAGCAATGAAACAGGAGCTTGCGGGTTTGCAGGATTTGGTAATGGAGACGCCCAAGCAGCTCAACAAACGCCTTAGAACCATCGAAAGATTATTCGAGCAGTACGAAGAGGCTAAGCGGACTTTATCCGGGGCAAACCTTAGGCTGGTGGTTTCAATAGCGAAAAAATACCGTAACCGCGGTTTGACGTTCCTCGACATTATTCAGGAGGGTAATACCGGCCTGATGCGTGCAGTCGATAAATACGAGTACCGCAGAGGGTATAAATTCAGCACTTATGCCACATGGTGGATTCGCCAGGCGATAACAAGGGCCATTGCCGACCACGCCAGAACTATTCGTATTCCTGTTCATATGATTGAGACGATGAGCCGCATACGCAACGCCACGAAAAATCTTGTGCAGCAGCTCGGTCGAGAACCTACCGTCGATGAAATTTCTGCCGAAGCCGAAATGGATCTCGAAGAAACCCGCCGTGTTCTGAAAATATCGAAACACCCGATTAGTCTGGACAGACCTATCGGCGAAAGCGAAGACAGCTATTTCGGCGATTTCATCGAAGACGATGCGGCTGACTCGCCGGTGGCTTCGGCGACTCAGGAAATGCTCAAAGAGCGAATTGATTCGATTTTAAAAACTCTTTCTTATCGTGAGCGAGAAATTATCAAGCTGCGATACGGAATCGGTGACGGCTATACTTATACACTCGAAGAAGTCGGCAGAATCTTCAAAGTAACTCGCGAGCGAGTCAGACAAGTCGAAGCTAAGGCTATTCGTAAGCTTCAGCACCCTGTCCGCGCGAGAAAACTCGAAGGGTTTTTAGACCACAAAGCCGCTTCGTAATTAAGGTTTAAAAAGTGAATTGTCATCAGGACCGAACCAGCCGATTTTAAATTGAGCTGGTTCGGATTTTTTTGATTCGGGAAAATCAAGCTGCTCACCGCTTACATGCCCGTCGCACCATACAACATTCGCATAGGACATATGTCTAAAATGAATCGAAGGCTGCATCCTTCCCGCTTCTCTCGGGCCGGTCCCGAAATTAACTACAGCTTTGGGCGGTTCGGCAAAAGAATATTCGATTAAGCTGCCGTTTTTCATAAACGCCGCATCGGTGAACATAACCTTTTGATTAGGATTGGTTATTTCAAACGCCCGCATACTCGAACGCATAGGGTCAATATCACCTTTGTAAGTTCGCGAACCGACGCCGACGCTGTTATAACCATAACCGCCGCAGCCGGATTCGAAAGCTTGTATTCCTTCTTTTAGAAATTCGATTATCGCAGAACACTGTTTTACTTTCCCATCTGAAAGATACATTCTCAGCGGGCCTTTGAGAGGGTCAAAAGTGTTTTTCTCTGGGTCGGAATGGGGGCCGGAGCTTTGACGAACTCCGTGCCAGCGATTGCGTCCTCCAGCACCATCATAAATATCATAAGCGGCCCGGACATAGAAGCCGTTGTTTTCAATTGAATACCCGTGGTTGGCTATATATAACTGGCGGATATTGCTTTTGCACACAACAAAACGGCACTGGCCTCTGGCTTTATTAAGAGCGGGAACTAACACGCCCAGTAAAAGCGAGATAATGGAAGTTGTTACAAGCAGCTCAATCAGGGTAAATGCTTTTTTTTGAGATAATTTCATTTTTTCATTCCCCAATCAGAGTATCCTGCATATATCCGAAGGCAAATTTTGCGTAATCTTTAAAATCGATTTTATTATCCACAACAAAGTCGGCAGCCGGATTAAAATTCTCATCAGACCACTCGCTCAGCCACGCTTGTGTAAATAAATCCAAATCAGCCAAATTTACTTTATCGTCGCCGTTTATATCACCGTAAGGCCTGACATCGGCAACAGCGTCGATTTCCGCTGATATTTCACCGAGCAAACCGCCGTCTCCGAAATATCTTATATCAACAGCGGTCGTTATTCTTATGTACCTAAATGAAGTTAGGTTAGCAGGTTCGAAGGTGCACGGATCAACCGCCCATGAAATATCAAAAGCATCGCCGCCTCCGGAACCGTGAGTTATTCCAACAGTAAATGGGTCGCTGGGAACTGTATAAAAAAGGTCAGGCGGCATTTCAGGACAATCACCATAACCGTCGGTAATATCATCTGCGTTACGGTCGCCCAGCATAAGAGTCGGAGTATATTCTGCATAACCCCAATAACCTTCGAGATGGTTATTATCAGGGTTGCCGTCGTCGCGGTTAGGATTAACCAAAACCCAGCAAGGTTCATATTCCGTACCAACATCTTGGTAAAAAGGGAATAATTCGAATCCGCTTGTGCTGTAGGTATCCGGCCAGCCTGTAAAATCGGGATAGCCGAAATGGTCGGGATTATATTTGTCCCAAACCTGTGAACGATAAGTGCTGTTATCCGTTAAGTGGCTGCCGGGAATTAAGTACCATATTTCTCCCGGTGCGTCACCGGGGATATTATTGTCGTTTAATTCCGGCATTATTTCTATAGTCGCCAGCTCACCATAGTGAAGATTTGGGTCGGAGTTGTTCCAGATAGCATTGGAATAAACAATCGCATCGAGCCCCATCGGATTGGCGGGATTATTCTGAACATCATGAGCAAAAGCCAAAACTATTTGCCCGCCGAAACCACCCAAACTAACAACAACATCGTTATTCGGATTTTCCATTCCGGCTCCGGTCGGCGGGCCGAGAGCTTTATAAGCTTTGTTGAAATTACCATACCAGCCGTTTATCCACTGGCCCGGAGCAGGAAGATAATGCGGGTCGTGCGGAGCATTTATGCTTATATCAATTACATAAGCTGCAAAGGGATTAAAATCCGCAGAAACCATCGTTGAAATTGCCAAACAAAAAAATAATAAAATCAAAAATATTTTTCCTAACATCACCATTTTCCCTTAACATCGGGCGGGACTGACACTGCAGCCCCGCCCCTGTGTTGAGATGAAACAAACAATAGTTGTAAAGCCAATCACACCCTGCTTCTCCGAAGCCCAATACCTGCCAGTCCCAGCAATATTATAGTCGCCGGTTCCGGTATGGTTATCTGGCGAATAGTGCTGAAATAATCCGCATAATCCGTAGTAAAGGTATATAGATAATCATCTTGAAATACTAATTTGCCTATGAATTCCAATCTGGATGTCGAGGCTATATCGCTGATTTTTATGCCCGATTCAATATCATAGTGAGACAGCGAAGTGCCGTAACCGCTCGTCGCAAACAAATTGTCCATCTCATCAAAAACAAGATGGCGTGCCGTAATATTTAGAACACTTTGAGCGTCACTGACAAAAAGCTGTCCTTGTGAAATCTGTTCGGGAGTAAATTTCAAAATAGAACCGCTTCTTTGGTTGTAGATTCCTTGGTCGGCATAGTAAAGATTATCCTGACTATCGAACGCAAGCCCGCCTGTATAGCCTCCGATATCAGCAATTTCGACAAGGCAATCAGCCGCTAAATCGTATCTGAAAATTTTCGAGCCGCGAGCATTGGGATTCGCTGCTATGTAAAGCTCGCCCTGCGAATTTACCGCTGCATCATATATTCCGTCTTGAATAAATTTTTGAACAAACGAGCCCGATGAATCTATATAACCAAATTTATAAGGATACGGCGAATTTAATGTTGTCGAAAACGCCGTATAAGTCGCCCCGCTGCTTCTGGCAACAAAAGCAATATCCATATTTTCACCGATTGTCCCCTCAGAAACCACGCCGCCGCCGGCCAAATCAAGAGATTTAATTTCTGTCCAGTTTCCGAAATAAAGTTTGCCGTCGTCCAGAGCAAGCCCGCCTATGGCTGTATAAGTTCCGCTCGTATCGTAAAGATTTTCCACCGCATAGCCCTCGGCTATCGTAAACACTGCTAACACATTTTTACAAAAAAAAGTCGACATAATCACCGCAAAGAACCAAAAGGTTCTCACACCCTTCTCCGAAGCCATTTTTTCACTCTCCTCTTATTTTAATTAAATATCAATGTTGTTAATTCAATCGTTTTTGCTTTTAAATTTAGTTTTTACTTCTTTGCCTCCTTTCGGTTTTACAACATCCTTATCGCGAGGATGTTCGGGACAATAAAAAAACCGCCGTTCCCACGAAGGAAACGGCGGTCAAATTTTCTATCCGCAAGCCGGTTGATTTTGAGCTAATCGATGAAGTCGAATTCCGGGCTTTTTCAGGCGTTCCAAATCGCGAGAACACATCTATCGGTAACCAACTGCAGGTGAGGTTTTCTGACTCGCGATTTACCGCAGAAAGCCTTCCCGTCCCGAAAAACAGACAGTGGCAAAATTTCCTGCGGATTTCCGATTATTAATCGGAGCAATCGCTTACAGCGGCGCGACCGTCTCGGAATCTAACCGAGTTCCCGTTTGGTTATTTCGAAGCCCTAAGCTTCAAAGCCTGCAGCCGGAAGTATCTTTATTTAAAAGAACAATCCAACTCTAACAACAGTTTTTGATTTAGACAAGTGAAAAAAATAAAATTTTTGGGCTCATCACTAAAACAAACCTGCTGAAAATTCTACACAGCTACTGACGCAAATAAACAATAATTGCCACCAGTGATAATATCACAAAAATACAGATGCCGAAAGAAACCGCAAACAGCCAAAACATTCTTTTTTTATCTCGCGAAATTATATATTTTAGATAGCGGTCGCTTGCGGCAAAGGTTTTGCTCATCTGAACCAAGCTGTCGTTTTGATTCGAGGCGGTTTGGTCGAGTTTTTCGAGTGTCTGACAGAAACGATTGAAATTATTAGCCATTTGAGCGTCGCTGTCCGCCGCGGCCGAAAGCTGATGGTTAATATCAACTAAAACATCCGTCTGCTTGGCAGTCTCATTCGGGATACTCTGAACAGCTTCCGCAAAACGCTGATTTCTCGACGTCGAATCATTAAGCTGTTTTATCATCTGCTCGGTCAGTTTCTGCTGATTTTCTATAGCCGGCCCTAATCCGTCGAACATATTCGGCAGTTTATCAAGTCTTTCCATAAGCTGCTGATTGTGAAGCATCTGGCGGTTGAGGTTGCTGTTTATATTCTGAAGCTGGTCGATAAGCTGATTAAAACCATCCTGCAGCTTTTCGAGCGATTCGCTGCGGGAATCGGCAGATGCAGGTTTAACCAAAACCGAGTCGGGAGATTCGCGATGTTCATCTGACCGAAGATTCTGATTATCATCAAGCAGGCCTTCGTTATCAATACCGGGTTTATCTTCGGAAAAACGCGGAAGTTTTATAGAACGTATCTTCTCGGCAGTCTTTGCCATAAATTCTTTGAATCCCATACTAATACCCTTTAAAAACGGCTCCAATACCTCGCACTAAGTTCATAATTATAATTATTAGAAGGAATTTGGCCTTTTTATTCAAGGTATTTCTGATAAACCCTTCTATAAGATGAATTTTGAATGATTTTCAGTTTCTACTTCGCTCTATAGCAGTTGAAGTTCTTTTCGCCCGTTTTCGAGGAATGTTGGAGTTCTGCTTAATTTCGTCTATTCTTACAACCTGAACTTTGTTTAAGCCGTGAGATACAGCATCTCTACTGGCGGATTTTGAATGCCGTCGATTTTAAGCGACGGCTTCTTCGGCAATCTCGTATACGCAATTAGCCCGGCAATCAAATGGGCCAGAAAATGAATCGGGCTGCGATGCCGGGAATGCTCGATTTGACACACATTCTTGAGCGTATCATTGACCGTTTCAATCAACGACCGCTTTCGCAGCAGGATTTTATCCTCCCATTCCATCAGACAACATTTCATGTTTTTACGCAGATGAGTGATGAGTTTAACCCCTTTGCCCAACAGTTTTTCAAACAACGCCTGACTGATATAACCCTTGTCACCAAAGAGCTTTCCGAACAATCCATTGGCAATGGCTTCCACGATGTTTCGGTCATCCACATTCCCGCCTGTCAGGCGATACCCCAGTAACCCGCCGCGGTCATTGATCAGCAGGTGCAACTTAAACACGTAAAACCAGCCCATCGTGGTTTTGCCGAGTTGAGCCAACCCCTTAAACACGCGGTTTCGATGGATACGCTTATTATGGCAGACTTTCAGGGCGGTGCTGTCAATGAACGAAATGCCCGTTGGTGCATCCAAACCGCGGGTCTGCAAATACACAAACAAGGGAATGACCACGCGAGGAATCAGATAAACAAATCGGTCATAACTGACCAACTCCGGAAAATCCGATGTGTGATGATTCAGGACGTATGCGTAGTAGCCCTTGAAGGTTCGGTAGCCGCTGGGTTGAAAGGCAATCAGAATCGTCATGATCTCACTGATACTTAAGTTACTGTTTCTGTTACGCTTACGAATGCCATCCTCGATCAGATGGGCTGCATAAATTTTCTCAAAATTCTTCCAGCAATCATCGACATCGACAAATAATGTGGTAAAATCCAGCATACGGCCTCCTTGCTTAAATGGGTTAATGTTTCGTCCGATAAACCATAACATTATTCCCATCGGCAAATAGGCCGCTTTTTCTGTTTCCTTATCCAAAGTTCAGGTGTATAAATAATTCCGTCCTTATCCGATGGATGAACCTTGGGCTGCATATATAGAATCTTGTACAAGATTCAGGAATATCAATAAATCTGTTAGAGGCTGTTTTAAGAATTGTTATAGGACGTTGATGCGAAAAATTTAACGTAATTCTACTATTTTTTCGTTTTAAAAAATTTTTCGGGCGGGTTTATTATAGGACGGTTCCAACGTTTTTCTTTTATAAATCATCGATGCATCTAATTTTTTGCTGCATACATAGCTCATAATTTTAAAACAATTTTTTGAAATTTCGGAGTCAGCCTTAAGAAAAAAACATTTTCCGCGATAAGTGTATTTAGAAACAGACGGTTCAGCAGGGAATAAGGATTGACTGCTGCCGAGAACGGATTCGATTGATTGGAAATAAGGAGTCCAAAAGATGCTGGCAATCAAGAATAATATCATGGCGGCAAATGCGGCAAGGCACTTGGGGATAAACTACGAAGCCTTGGCGAAAAGTGTCGAACGACTCTCGTCGGGTCTTCGAATTAACAGTGCGAAAGATGACGCCGCAGGTCTGGCTGTTCGCGAATTAATGCGTGCAGACATAGCCGTGCTGGAACAGGGTGTTCGTAACGCCCAAGACGGAATCAGCATGCTTCAAACGATGGAAGGTGCGATGGCTGTGATGGACGATGTATTGGTTCGTATGAAACAGCTTGCTGAACAGGCGGCGACGGGTTCATACAGTGACGCACAGCGTTTGATTATGCAGGCTGAATTCGCGGAGATGAGGTCTGAAATCGACCGTATCGCCGAGTCGGCGAGGTTCAATGACATTCAGCTTCTCAATACCAGCGCCGGGGCGACAGTGACAATTCACTTCGGCGGTTATAACGATTATATCACGGTCGGCGGTACGAATATGACTACAGCCAACAGCGGCCTTGCTATTAATGCTGTTACGATTGCCAACGCGGGCAGTGCCCGTGCGGCACTTACAGCGCTGGACTCGGCTATTAACAGTAAAGATACAGCCCGCGCCAGATTCGGTTATATTATGAACCGTCTGGAAAGCACAGTGGCGGTTCTGAATATTCAGAAAGAAAATCTGATGGCTGCAGAATCTCGCGTAAGTGATGTTGATGTCGCGACTGAAATGGCCGATATGACTAAGAATCAGGTGCTTGCTCAGGCCGGTATCGCAATGTTGACTCAGGCAAATATGATGCCTCAGATGGCATTGACGCTTTTAAGATAAGCTACTAAGACTCGCAGGCCTTAGCAGGGTAATGCTCGATAAAATTTAAGGGTTATTAGCGGAGATTGAAGCATGAGTCGGGTTACAGCAACGTATCAGGATAATTCGGTTACGACGCAAAGTAAAGGCAGGCTGATAGTGATGCTCTATGACGGAGCGATAAAATTTCTTAAGCTTGCGATAAAAGAACTTCAGGCAGGTAATTACGAGGCCAAAGGCCAGTATATTAACCGAGCTGTGGATATTATTAATGAACTCAACGCGGTTCTGGATATGGGCAACGGCGGTGAAATCGCAACAAATCTCAGAAGCCTGTATATTTTTATGCTGGAAAGGTTGTCCGATGCCAATGTAAAGCGAGACGAGAATATGATAAACGATGTTATAAGGCTTCTCGAAGAATTAAATCAGGGCTGGAAAGCAATTACCGGCTAAAAATACATTATGTTTATTGGGTTCCGGGCCGTTCGGATTTAGAATCTGAACGGCCTTTTTTGTTTGCTGTTGGTAGTTTGCTAAGCCGAATAAATTGACTTTTAATAATTGGGCGGATAACCGGTCAATTAATTAAAGGCACTGCAATTTTTGGGAAAAAGTATTGCGCAAAACCAAAAATCAGTTATAATACTGCCTTAATTAATACTTGATTTTTTACTATGAGGCTTGGGTTATATGTCAGGACATTCACATTGGGCCGGAATAAAACACAAAAAGGCCGCTAACGACGCCAAAAGAGGCAAGGTTTGGAGCAAACTCGCTCGTCTTATTATAGTCGCAGCTAAAAGCGGCGGAGGCGACCCGGGGGCAAATTTGGCTTTAAGATACGCTATAGACAAAGCTAAAGCCGCCAACATGCCCAAAGATACTATTGAAAAAGCCGTCAAAAAAGGCACCGGCGAATTGGGCGGGCAAAGTTTCGAGGAAGTTTTATACGAAGGATATGGTCCCGGCGGAGTTGCTATTATGATGGAAGCTCTGACGGACAACCGAACCCGTACCGCTCCTGAAATCAAAAAAATATTCGAAAAACGTTCCGGCTCGCTGGGAACAAGCGGCTGCGTAAACTGGATGTTCAACAAAAAAGGACTTATAACCGTAAATAAATCCGATGCCGATGAAGAGCAGTTAATGGAATTGGCTCTGTCAGTGGGCGCAGAAGATATGAAAAGCAGCAATGATATTTTCGAAATCACCTGTGACCCAGGCGCCTATGAAGGGCTTAAGAACGCTCTTGCCGAACATTCTATACCGACTCAGGTCGCCGAGCTTTCAATGGTAGCTCTTAATGATGTGGTTGTAAACGACTTCGAAACAGCAAAAAAAATAATAGCTCTTATGGAAGACTTGGAAGACCACGATGACGTTCAAAATGTTTATTCCAACTTCAATATACCGGATGAAATTATGAGGCAGATACAATAAACTGCAAAGTTATACTTGTTTTTGCCGTAGTTATATCAGAGCAGATGGGCCGATTTTAGTATTCAATCCATAATTTGGAAGTCAGATCCGAACCAGATGACTGGAACATACTTTCATTAATAAGGTCGATATCGTAATGAATAGTAGCCTGATCGACGTATGCCCTTCTTCCCATAAAGGCTCCGTTTAAATTTCCGATATTAAGCTGCAGTTCGGCATTCGGAGCATAAATCATACCGTAGAAATTCGGATTCTGGTCGAATTTTACCATTGTGCAGTTATCAGTGGCGTAAATTTTGAGCAGCTTTGGTTTCTGGGTAACGGAATTCATATTGCCCTGAGTAATCATGAACTGATTCCCATTAATGTATAGAGTCAAAGAAGAATTGCCGTCATTCGTTATCTGCAGAGCGCCCTGCGTAATATAACTGGACTGAGTAACATAAAGCGTTACATGACCTTTGATGGTAACGGTTTGCTGATTAATCGCAATTCTGTTGTACAAATGTGTTCCGGCTGTAACAGTTCCGGATGATAAATCACCTTTGTTTACCAGACCTGAAGTACTAAATGGAACCGGCGGAAATTCAAATGGTTTGTCTGCGGCTGTAATAGTGCCGTTAAAAACCCCCTGCCCTGTTTTCACTATTGAAGGGTTCGCAGCGGCTTCCGGTCCGACAATAAGCTGCCCTCCGGCAGGAGTCGAGGCCAGTTGTCCCATATAGAAAGAGCCGGACTGGTACCCATTGGTTCTAAAGGCAAGAGGAAGGCCTTTATTGCCGACTCCATAAGGGCCCTTCGAGGAATCATAGGCATCGATTGTTCCTCCGTGAAAATAAATGTCTCTGCTGACACATAAACCGTAAGGCGTCGTACCTCCCGTGCGATAAGCCCTGCTTCGAATATTCCTGACGATATTTTTGCAATAACCCTTAGATAAAATATCGTAACCGCCGTCGGCTGCGGTCGTAATAGAAAATGTATAGGTTTGGTCGCTTGCGGGCAACGAGGCTGGTGAATTCTGCTGAGGAAGCTGTGTGCCTGCTTCACTAAGCATTTTCTTAAGCCGGAAATAAGCTATATTATGGCCGGCATCAGCGGCTGTACGGGCTTTCATCTTAGAGGTCGTTCGAATCGCATCGTTATAAGTAGAAAAACTCATCCAAAGTAAAGATGCCCCAAGTAATGAAATCACCAGCACCATAATCAGAACCATAAACAAGATGAATCCGCCGTTTTGTTTGTTCTGCCGAATTTTAGCTGTGGTCTTAAAAGTAATGTTCTTCATAATTTAATTTCTTAAATTGATACAGTTATTTTGTGTTTTAATGTTATACCCTTGCTTAATGAGCATTACGTATAGCCCAGTTAACAAACTTCATTGCTTTTTTGCCGTCGTTTAAAAACAGTACCATCTTTATAGCATCTCCATGCTGTGTAAATTTGATGCTTTGGACATTATTTGCAAGCTGTACTGTATATAAGACATTGTTTCCGGAGCCGTGCTGCACATACAGTTTTTTATTCTGAACGTAAAATTTGGCGTATCTGTCCGGGCTTTGGGCGTTTAGGTCATGATAATAATACAGTGTACAGGTAGTTCCTAAGGTGGGGATAGTACAGCTGCTTTTACTGGACCTTCTGCATACAGCTTCAAATGCGGCACCCGCAAAATTTGCTTCTTCTGTCATACCGGACAATGAACGCTGCTGAAGCGAACCCCAAGCTCCTTCGCTATCGCTGACTAAAAATCCCATCGTTAAGAACAATATGGAGGAAACCATCATTGCCATAAGCATCTCAACGAGTGTGACTGCTGTCCTATTTTGCATTTGGATTTTTTCCCGAATCATATTTTATTTCCGCCTTTTTTATAATTAAAGGTTCATATATGTTGTAAGACTGCAGATACGGCGTAATTGGGCTTTTCCGGCTCTGGGCCAAGAAACCTGTACATTCAGCGTGGCCGGAACACTTGTGGTCTGGGCTTTATAAGACAGGGTAACCAAAAATTTCATATGATTGACAGTAACCTGATAATCTTTGAGCTTAGTGAATCCAATAGGTGCAGCCTGTCCGCTTGAGATTGTAATTGTAAAATCATTGCCCATCTCTGCAATCAAATCAAAATTTGTTTTTTTTGAGTTTTGCCAGCTTTCTATAATAGTCGACCCCAGACGTATTCCTGCCTGACTTAACTCTGCATCCAGAACCCCCATAGTAGAATGATATCGAATATGCAGCGTGCCTGTGATTACAAACCCGACAACAAGCATCCCGATAAGAATTTCCACATAGGATAAGCCTCTTCGCGATTTTTTGCTGTATTTTCGTGTTTTCATTTTATCTATTTAGCCCTTATTATTACTCTGCTTGATAAACAGGATAACCGGTGTTATTAATACGGTCTAATTCGGAATATTCATCCGGCTATTTGAGCAAATTAGCCGTAAAACGGCATTTAGAGCGTCTATTGCTTTAAATAAGTGATTTCCGGCAATTTATAGGACATAATTTATTGAAAAATTGATATTAATGCAGTCGGGTTCGATTGCCCGTGCATAATTTATATTCATTTTTCGGCATATAAGTCGATTCGGAGATTTTTTAAAAAAGTTAAAAAAATGATTGTAGATTTTTGGATTAGCGTGTAATATACCCCCAAAATTGAAGCGTCAAGGCCGTTTTTTGGTCGGGCCTAAAGTGTCGTTAGTAAAGGAATATAAATATAGTTTAGTCTGGAGGATAAGACAAGTGAGCTCGGAAGACGTGGACATTCAGGCAATCGAGCAGAAAGTTATAGAGATTATTAGCGAACAGATGGGAGCTGATAAAGCTCAGATAACTCGCGATACTTCCTTCGTCAACGACCTCAACGCCGATTCACTCGATACAGTCGAGTTAGTAATGGAGTTCGAGGACGAATTCGATATGAGCATTCCTGACGAGGAAGCAGAAAAGATTCAGACAGTCGGCGCGGCAATAGATTATGTTGCCAAGGTAATGAAAGAAAAACAAAGCAGCGAGTAGCAAAAAGTTTAAAATGAGCAGACGAAGAGTTGTTATAACAGGGCTTGGATGCGTTACTGCCCTTGGCGAGTCTCCGAATGAACTTTTTGCGGCGCTGTGTGCCGGCAAAAGCGGAATCTCAGCAATAGAGAGCTTCGATGTAAGTTCATTTCCGGTTCGAATCGGAGGCGAAATCAAGAATTTCGACGTTGGCAAGTATGTCGATGTCCGAGAAGGCAGGCGCATGGATAAGTTCAGCCAGTATGCAGTGGCTGCGGCTATGCAGGCAATCAAGGACAGCGGGCTGGATATACCAAACGAAGATGTCGGCCGAATCGGGGTAATTGTCGGCACTGGCATCGGCGGCATACAGGAAATCGAAGAGCAGCATATTCGCTTACTGAATAAAGGCGTCCGAAAGGTATCGCCTTTTACAGTTCCCAGACTGATGGCCAACGCAGCCAGCGGAAATATCGCTATTCTTTACGGTTTAAAAGGCCCGAATATCGCCGTAACAAGCGCATGTGCTTCCGGCAGCCACGCAATCGGCGAGGCATACTGGAATATTATTTCCGAACGAAGTGATTTGGTAGTTACCGGCGGTACCGAAGCGGCACTATCACCTATCGGCCTTGCGGCATTTTGCGGAGCACGCTCGTTAAGTACAAAAAATGATACACCGCAAATAGCATCTCGGCCTTTCGATAAAGATAGAGACGGTTTCGTAATGGCCGACGGCGCCGGAATTCTGATTTTGGAAGAATACGAACGCGCCAAAAAACGCGGTGCTAAGATTTACGCCGAGCTTCTGGGATATGGAGCTAACGACGACGGCTATCATATTACAGCTCCGCTGCCGGATGGTTCGGGGGCAACCAAAGTAATGGAGCTGGCTCTGGCTCATGCGAAACTCACACCGGAAAAAATCGATTATATCAACGCACATGGCACCGGAACCGAACTTAACGATATTTCCGAAAGCGCTGCTATAAAAAATGTATTCGGCGAGCATGCCTATAAGATGAAAATCAGTTCTACAAAAAGCTGCTTAGGTCATTCGCTCGGAGCTACCGGTGCGATTGAATTGCTGGTATGCGCAAAGGTTATTAATGAATCAATCATACCGCCAACTACAAATCTCGATAATCAAGATGAGCGATGCGATTTGAAGATTGATTACGTCCCGCTCAAAGCCAAAGAAGCCAAGATTAATATTGCTCTGAGCAATTCGTTCGGTTTCGGCGGACATAATGCCTGTCTTATAGTTGGCAGAGTCTAATATCCTTGACCGTTACCCCGCAAAGACAGCGAAGATTTTATAGCCGCGGATACCGTTAGATTAACGGAGTATATTACATAGCCATACCGCCATCGACGCAGAGTACTTGGCCTGTAATATAGCCGGCATCATCGCTTGCTAAAAAGGCTATGGCACCTGCGATATCGTCAACAGAGCCCATTCTTCTGAGCGGGATGACGTTTTTAGCGGCTTCTTTTACCTGCTCGGGCAAAACAGCAGTCATTTCGGTTTCAATGAAACCCGGCGCAACACAGTTAGCTGTAATATTCTTTCGGGCTAATTCACGAGCGATAGTTTTCGTAAAACCTATCAGACCTGCTTTACTGGCTGCGTAATTGGCTTGTCCGGCATTGCCCATAACGCCCGATACGCTGCTTAGGGATATAATTCTGCCCCATTTGTTTCTAACCATATATCTTGCAGCCAAACGCGTCGCGACAAAAGCCGCTCTAAGATTAACCGCAATGACTTTATCGAATTCCTCGTCGGTCATTCGCAGAAGAAGGTTGTCTTTGGTAATGCCGGCATTATTTACTAATATACCGATTCCGTTATTCTGCTCTGCGAGGTCTTCGAGTATCTTTGTAAACTTATCGCTGTCGGTTATATCACAGCATCGGGTGATAACGGTGTGTCCTGCGGCTTTTACAGCGGATTCGAGCTCTTTAAGAGGCCCTTCGAGTAAATCGATTGCCGCAACGAGCCTGCCTTGCTCGAGAAGTTTTATTACTACGCCTTTTCCGATTCCGCGTGCTGCTCCGGTTACTACTGCCAGTCTTTTTTCAGACATTTTATTATTCTCCATAAAATTGCATCAATCCGTTTGTTCTGCAAAACTGATAGCATTTTGATACGGGATTTGCAAGAAATTTTTAAACAGAGCTTTGCGCGTTTTAGAGCAGATTAGCCAAAAACCGCAAAACTACGAGAGTTGTTTTGGGTTGATGTCATATTTCTTGATTTTATATCCTAAGATTCGCTCGGTCAGGCCTAATTCTTTGGCAGCTTGTTTTTGTCGGCCTGAGGTTTTTTTCAAGGCGTCAATAATCAATTCTTTTTCCTTGTTGGCGATAATTTCATCGAAAGAACCGCCGCCTATCGATTCGGTCTTTTTAATCATCTGCAGCGAGGGAGGTAAATGCTCGGAACGAATGACCTGCTCATCGCAGAGCAGCACTGCCCTTTCGATGCAGTTTTCCAGCTCGCGGACGTTTCCGGGCCAGTGATAACTCGTAAGCATTTCAATTGCCGGAGTGGAGATACGGCGGATATCTTTGTTGTTTTCGCGGGCAAGCTTTTCTAAAAAATAATCTGCCAAAAGCATAATATCATCTTTGCGCTCGCGCAGCGGCGGAAGATATATCGGAAAGACGTTAATCCGGTAATACAGGTCTTCACGAAAAGAGCCTTTAGCTATTTCTTCTTCGAGATTTTTGTTAGTAGCTACGATTATTCTGACATTTGCTTTTAGGCTTTGGATTCCGCCGAGCCGCTCGAATTCTTTGAACTGAATCACCCGAAGCAGCTTAACCTGAAGGTTTGCGGGGAAATCTCCGATTTCATCGAGAAAAATCGTACCGCCGTCGGCTCGTTCGAATCGGCCTAATTTTCGTTCTATAGCTCCGGTGAACGCTCCTTTTTCATGGCCGAAGAGCTCGCTTTCCAAAAGAGTCTCAGGCAAAGCGGTACAATTAACCTTAACAAAAGGTTTATCTGCGCGCGGGCTTGCGTAATGAATAGCGTGAGCAACGAGGTCTTTTCCTGTTCCGCTTTCACCGCGTATAATCACAGTGGCGTTGCTGTCGGCAACCTGTTCGATTAATTTGTAAACATCTTTTATCGCATTGCTCGTACCGACCATATTATGAATGTTAAATTGCGATTTTAATTCCTGCCGAAGCCTTAAGTTCTCATCCCGCAGACTTTTACGGTCTGATTCGAGCATTTTGTTAAGCTTTACGGCTTGTGCAACCATCGTAGCGATAACGTTCAGCAGCCGCATATCAGCATTGAAGTCCTCACTGCGGCCGGTTTCGCGGTCAACGCTCAATGCACCTATGGTCTTTCCTTCGAGTTTAATAGGAACGCAAAAAAAGGCTATTTTCTTATTCGCTCTTTTGCGTGAGCCTGTTTTGTCGAGAAAACGCGGGTCTTTTGAAATATCGGGAATTATTATTTCTTTGCCGTTCTGCACCACCATTCCGGTAACACCTTCGCCGATTCGATATTTTCCGCGGTTTACAGACTCGCCGCTAAGACCGTGAGCAACTCTTATGTTTATTGTTTCAGTATCGGGGTCAAGCAATGTAATCGTTCCGCGGCGAAGTTTCAAATGCGTATCGAGAGAATTAAATATAGTCTTGAGGGTTTTTTCCAAATCGAGAGATTCGGCAAAAGCCTTAGCTATGTCATTTAATAAAACAACCTCACGTCCTAATTTTGCTTTCATTTGAAGTTCCTTAAACCTCTCGAATTTTAACAAAAATGTAATCTATTCGCAAGTAAATACATTTTTGTCATCTCTATTTTATTCGGATAAATACAGGCATACTTCAATCAAAAACCCTAAAAAAACATAAATCCACACCAATTTGGTAGGCTTTCAAAAAGGCTTTTGTCAAATACAATGATGGACAATTTAGTGCCTATAAAAACGCAAAAGCCCTATATTTCCCAACTTTTTTCACTGCCAGTGCCATACAGTTGTCACTACTGGTGAAAAATTTCTTCCTCAATACTTTGCAGGTGTTAAAATCAATCGATATAGAACTTTAAGAACTTAAAAGTGAATAAGCTTTAAGCACCTAAAAACGGCTAAAAAGCAATCCTCCTCATTTTTTAGCCTAAATCGCAGACGTGGACTGGTATACCTCATCAGTTAGCCCGTACCAGCCAGAATTGCGGCGTGCCGAAAAAGTGATGACGGGGCCGAAAGCCTTGCAATGAGACTCAGGTCTCGTCATCAACGGCCGTAAAATCAAATATATCCTTTTCAAATCTTAATCCGAAACGGGTTTGTATAAACGGTCGGCTTTAGCGGCAAAAACAAAATCGCTTTCGTGAAGCCCTTTGATTTTGTGCGTCCATAGCTGCAATTTGACCTTTCCCCAAGCCAGAAAAACATCCGGATGATGCCCCTGCTCTTCGGCGAGGACCCCGATTTTATTGACAAAATCAAGTGCCTCTTTGAAATCCTTAAATTTGTACTGTTTTTCGATATGATGCTCTTGAATAAGCTCCCAGCCGCTTTCAAGCTGTCCAAGAAGCTGTTTTAAAGCATCTGCTTTGAGCGGTTCGACTGCTCCGGTACAGGGCAGGCATTTTTTATCCGCTAAACTGCATTTGTTCGAAGCTGTATCGTTCATTTTAAAAACCTCTATTCAAAATTTCATTTCCAAAACCAGCCTTGGGTTGATAGCATTGCAAAATAACACTATAATTCAACCCTTTTATAATAACTACGGAATTTATCAAAATGAAGTTCAAAGCTGTATTATTTGACCTTGACGGAACTTTGCTGGATACGCTGAAGGATTTGGCAGATTCGATGAATCTTGCTCTGGAGCAGTTGGGATTCAAAACACATCCGGCAGAAGCATATAAATATATAGTCGGTGATGGTATTGAAACAATGGCTCGCCGTGCCCTGCCCGAAAATAACCGCGATTCCAAGAGCATTTCTAAGTGCATCGAATTAACCAGACAAAATTACAGCCGATTATGGTCGGTGAATACCAAGCCGTATCCGCAGATTACCGAGCTTTTGAACGAACTACAAAAACGCAATATAACAATGGCAGTTCTTTCAAATAAACCCGATGATTTCACAAAAAAGATGACCGTTCATTTTTTGGGCGATTATGATTTTAAAGAAATTCGAGGAGCAGGCCCTCAAACACCAATAAAACCTAATCCCTCGGCTGCTCTGCGAATAGCCGCCCAAAACCAAATATCTCCGGAACAATTCGTTTATCTCGGCGATACCGGCACTGATATGAAAACGGCTGTCGTAGCCGGAATGTATCCGGTCGGGGTATTATGGGGATTTAGAAAAGCTGATGAACTAATAAAAACCGGGGCTAAATTGCTGATTAAAAATCCGCTTGAGGTCCTTCGTTTATTTGAAAAGGATTAAATCAGGATTAATTCGCAGATACCTTCAGGCTCGCAATAAAAGGCAGCTCGCGATATTGCCCGTTGTAATCCAATCCATAACCTACTGCAAAACAATCGTCAATCGCAGCACCCCAAAAATCAATGTCAATTGTATCCGAGCGTTCAACCTGCTTGACTAATAAAATACAGGTTCGGATACTGCAAGGGTTTTGAGGTTCGAGTAAATTAAATATACCCCTCATCGTAAGACCGCTGTCATAAATATCGTCAACGATAAGAACATCTTTATATTTTACACTGATACCATCAAGACCGGTTAATTCTAAAACCCCGCAGGATTTGCATCCATTTTTATAACTGCTTGCTGTAACATAGTGAATTTGAAATTTGTCATCGTTTATTAGAGCGAAAAGATTTCCGGCAAAAATTTTTGCTCCGCTAAGCAGAACAATCACTATAACCTTTTGCGAATCAACATACGTTTTACTGATTTGACCCGCCAATTTATGCAATATCGACGAAATCTCATCGCCGGTAAGTAAAACCTGTCCTATTGCCGCTGATTCAGAAGCCTGCTCCATGATAATTTTCGAAATGCTTCAAAAAACTATAACTTCGGTTTTGTTCGAAGGCAGAAATTATTTTTCATTGTTTTTTTTCTTATCGAGGTCCATTCCCTGCTCGATAGCCGATATTTTATTAACCCGCCTCTGATGCCTTCCGCCGCTGAAATCGGTCGAAAGCCACACTTCGACAATTTTCCTCAGTAAAACCTCTCCGACAAGGTCGCCTGAAATACATAAAACATTAGCGTCATTGTGGTCTCTGCTTATTTGGGCTGTCAGCTCATCATGGCAAAGAGCCGCACGAATACCGCGTATTTTATTAGCGGCTATGCACATTCCGATTCCGGTACCGCAAGCCAGAATGGCTCTGTCGGCCTGACCGCTCGCAACAGCTTTAGCTGCTATATAAGCCACATCCGGATAATCGACGGGATTATCTCCTGATGGAGCAACATCCATCACTTCATGACCGAGTTGTTTTATGATATTTTTTACCAGCTCTTTCGATTCGAAACCGCGATGGTCACTGCCTATGGCAATCTTCATAATTCAAGCTCACTTATTCTAATATTAATCGCCTTATTTATCTGGGCGAAACATATATTATACACTTCTTGATTTTGTCCTACAGGATCCTGAACATCATTATCTTTATCAAGCAAAAAACACTTATCCGAAGAATCAGGACAAAGCTCAAGTACTTGCCGGTAATGATTTTGTCCCATAACAAATATCAAGTCACTATCTTCAATAAGCTGCGGCGATAAAGCACTGCTTCGATGTGAAGCGATATTAATTCCATTGGAACGACATGAATTAACCGCCTCAATACTGGCAGGCCAACCGCCAACACCTATTGTGCCGGCAGAACTAATTTTATAACCAATTTTTTCGAGTTGGTCAACATTACAAAACAGTTTTTCAGCAAGGCGCTTCTTGAAAATCCCTTCAGCCATAGGACTGCGACAGGTATTTCCGGTACACACAAATAATACATTAAATTTAAACATGTTTTGAAGCTGATTTTGAGTATAAACTCCTTCGCGCAGGATTTTCAAGCCATCTTTGCCTATCTTAACTACGGTACTGCTTTTGGCATACTTAGCCGCCCCGCCGTCAAGAACCATTTCGACCTTGCCGTTTAGATATTCAAACGCTTGTTGAGCATTAACAGCAGGAGAATCGCCTGCATTATTAGCACTTGGAGCAACGACCGCGTTTTTGATACTGCTAAGCAGTCTTTGAGAAATAATGTTATCAGGACAGCGGATACCGATAGAGCTGTTCTTATATAAATTTTCAAAAGTCTCGCTATTTATTTGTTTTTTAATGTTATTTAAAGTATCGCTGTCCAATTCAAAAATCAATGTAATCGGCCCTGGACATGCCTTTTTTATAAGCTTTTTCGCTCGCAAGTCCAGTTTGGGAACATACTTATGAATATCATCCGGGCTGCCTATATGAAGAGTGTAAAATTTTTCCGGCGTTCGGCCTTTTGCAATGCTTAACTGATTCAAAGAATCATTTTTAACCCTGCAGGCAATTCCATAAACGGTTTCAGTTGGAAAAACAACGAGCTTTCCGTCGTCAATAAGCTGTGCGGCTTCATTGATGAGCATTTTGTCAGGTTCCACGGAATCAATTTTTAAAAGTTTAGTCTGCATAGCTGCATACCATAGAATCGAATTGTGATTCTGTCAAGCTAAGGTGTATTTAGTTCAATGTTTTCAATCAATTTTCTCAATTTAGCCCTTAAAAACTTTAAAAGATATTCAAAAGTGTAAGGTTTTTCACAAATTTTTTTGATTTATAGCCCGATAACAAATCACTTTCGAGCCGATTTTCGATGAAAATAAAAAAAACAAAAAAAAGCTGAGCATTTACCCTATTTATCCTAATCTATCTATTTTAACATTGCCGATATAACTTTAGTTAAGACGGAACGTTTTTAAGGATGGAGTATCATAATGGAAACTATGGTAGAACAGCGGTTAGAAACAAGAACGGAGTTGGCTTGGCCTGTCAGCATGTGGCTTCCTGAAGCAAACAGATTTTTTAACGGCCGAAGTATTAACATCAGTAAAGGCGGAGTTTTTGTCAAATTACCTATGACCACTCCCGTAAGAGCCGGACAAATCGTGGAAATAAATTTTCCCCGTACAGTCGCTTTGGCCAAAGAAAAAGGGCAATTCGCCCGTATCAAAAAAGGAAAAATACTGCGGGTCGAGCGTCAGGAAATACTAAAAGATGCTCATGTCGGAATAGCGGTAGAATTCGATTAGAACTTCGAACAATGCCGCGGACGGCAGGATATTAATATAATGCTCAGCTTGGGGCTCAATAGGCAGCACAGAACTTTAGCAGGGCTAACGGTTGGGAAAACTGTTGGCCCTGCTTGGTTTTTATTGGCTCTTTGATAAAGATGCTTAATTAACGATAAAACAGTACTTTAGTATTCGGCACCGAGCTTTAGAAGCTGTTCGTATGTGAAAACAGGCCCGTCTTTACAGATATATTTATTTCCGATATTGCACCTGCCGCATTTTCCGATTCCGCATTTCATTTTCATTTCGAGAGAATTGATAATTTTATCCGGTGTAAAATTGAGTTTACCAAGAACATTGATGCAGGTTTTTATCATTATCTGCGGGCCGCAAATAAGGGTATAAGTGTTTTTGGCATCTGGCGTCATTTTCTCCAAAACCTCTGCGGCAAAACCGACCTGTCCGTCCCAGCCTTCAGCGGGTTTATCAATAGCCTGAACAACTTCTATATCGTTTCGCTTGGACCATTCAGCCATATCTTCTCTATACAGCATCTCGCAGGGCTCACGGGCCGCGGCAAGCATTGTTAATTTGCCGTATTTAGCACGGTTTGCTTGGTGAAGCACGAATTTCACAACCGAACGCAGCGTAGTCAGGGCAAAACCGCCTCCTACTATCAAAATATTTTTCCCTTCGAGTTCTTTCATCGGGTAGCCGTTACCAAAAGGGCCTCTGATGCCGAGTTTTTCGCCTTCAGAAAGGCTGTAAAGTGCATTCGTAAGTATGCCCTTGGAATATCGTTTTACCGTAAATTGTATAAAATCTTTTTCGAGAGGAGATGAAGCTATCCCGAACGGAGCTTCACCTACGCCGTCAATCGAAACCATCGCGAACTGGCCGCAGATAAAATCAAAATTCTCGGCCTGCTTCTTGTCCTCGAAAATAAATTCGAATGTCTGCAAATCCTTCGCTGTATTTTCTATATGTTTTCGGCTAAGGATTGCGTTCGCAGGTACGTAAGGATTTCTCATCTTTTTTCTCTACTCTCGGATTCTCTTAATTTTTTTATAGTTTTTGTTATATCGTTTCTCACCGGACAATTTTTTATGCATCTTCCGCAGCCGACACATCCGAAGGTATCGAAATTTTGCGGGATATAACTGAATTTGTGCATAACTCGCTGACGCATTTTCTCTCTTCCGCCGGGCCGCGGATTATGCCCCGAAGCTTCCTGAGTAAAACCACACGACATGCAGGAATCCCAGATTCTCACTCTGGCTCCCTGCTGCGGGCCTTGGTTTTCATCAATCATATCAAAACAATGACAGGTAGGACATAAAAAGCTGCAAACTCCGCAGCGGATGCATTTTAAATGAATCTGTTCCCACATAGGAGCGTCCTGCTTATTAATAAGTTCTTCGGCCAGACCTTGCAATTCTATGTGTCTTTTAATTTTTGCGGCGGATTCTCGGGACAGCTTTTCATATTTAGAAATATGCTCGCCGGCGGCATCACGCAAACCGGATAATTTTTTCAAAATTTCTTCGCCTTTGTCCGTAACAGCTTCGAACGAATAAAAATCTCCAAAATCAGCAACAAAAACATCCGAGCCGTCTTTGGCAAAAGGCCCTATATCGAACGACGTGCAAAAGCACGTACTCTGAGGACTAACACATCCTAAAGTGAAAATTACGGTATTATTTCGTTTAGTCAGATAGTACGGGTCCTGATATTTTGCGTCGTCGAATACCTTGTCCAAAAATAATAAAGCTTTGGCATCGCAGGGTCTCATACCGAAGATAACGCGCTTTTTGTCTGTCTCTAAGGCCGGAACTTCTTTTCTCCCGTCGGCATAGTATCTGAAAAGAACTTCATATTGAGGGAAAAAAAGCTTTTTTGGAGATTCGTGCGAGTTGGTAAAATCAAGATTGACCTTTGAGGAATCTTTAACTTGTGCATATTCAAACTTCAGCCCGTCTTGGCTAACCGGCGCAACAAGGTCATACTGTCCCGCCAGAAAATCAAGAACCGAATTAATTTTTTCTTTTTCTAATATCTTCATAAAATTACTTAATAAAATCCTGCGGGTCATCCGGTTTATAAGAAGTCAGCGGCAAGTCTTCTTTCGGGTTTAAACCGGGCTCGGAGTCGAATAGTTCCTTAATATCCTTTGCGATTTTTCTATTTAAGACCCGCAAATTAATATCATTCGGGCAGGCCCTAAAACAAGCTCCGCAATCGGTACAGCGGCCCGCTGCGTGAAGAGCTCTGATTATATGAAACGACATATTATCAGACAGGTCTGTGCTTTTGCTGAACCACGCCGGAAAATTTTGGTCAACAAAACAGCTCTTGCAATAGCACAAAGGACACGCTTCACGGCAGGCATAACAGCGGATACATTTTGAAAATTCCTTCTTAAAGAATTCCCATCTCTGTTCCGAAGACATTGCCTCAAGCTGTTTGATTAAATCGTCATCGTCGATATTTTGCTTAGATGCGGGCATTTCACCGATTACAATATCGAACATGGAATCATCGATATCGTCCCGCAGCTCACATCCGGCCTGAAGATAATCGTCTATGAGCAAATCTTCGCTAAAAACATCACCCTGAACTTCTATAGCATTTTCTTTAAGAATAACACTAATAACTTCTTTGCCGTTTAGATGTGCGATTATTTTTTTCTGGTCAACTATTCTTAATGAGGGAACACCGATGATGATAACATTTTCACGTTTGACTTGATTTTCTTTGACCAAAACCGCAACAGAACGCACATCCCAAGCTTTGGCTACGACAGCGGTTTTTTCTTTGCGTCCGATTAGATATTTTGTGAGATTATTTCCGCACAAACAGTTCAGAACCAGCCTGTCAACCTCATTAGGAGCGGTTATAAAACAAGGCGTAGTCATAAGAGGGTCGTCACTGTTTTCATAGCCGATAACGCAATCGACTGCTTTATCTTCGAGCAGCTTTTTAGCTTGTGCCCTGAGTTGTTTTTCCAAATCAACCATTATTTTTTAACCAGCCTCTGGGCCGGCCCTAATTTTCTTATCGATTCTGTTACTTCTTTAATCACCGTCGCGAATTTTTCACCTTCGCCCGCTGAAACCCACGAAAATTGAACGCGGCCTTGCTCTATACCGATAAACTCAAGGATGTTTTTCAAGACCGCGAATCTGCGTCTTGCGTAATAATTTCCGGTTATATAATGACAATCTCCCGGATGACAGCCGCTGACTAAAACACCGTCCCATCCCTGCTGCAAAGCTTTGACTATAAAAACGGGATTGATTCTTCCGGAGCATGGAACTTTAACCACCCTAACATTAGGGGGATACTGCAGGCGGCTGACTCCGGCCAAATCCGCGCCGGCATACGAACACCAACTGCACAGAAAAGCAAGAATCTTAGGTTCCCATTTTTCGGACTCGGTACTCATTATTTTACAAAGCCTTTATCATCTGATTAATCTGATGGTCGGTAATTCCTTTTATGTCAATGGCCCCGCTTCTACAAGCAGCCGCACATGCCCCGCAGCCTTTGCACAAAGCGGGATTGACCTGAGCGGCAAGAAGGTCCCGACGCTGGTCAACAATAACAATCTCAATAGCTTTATACGCACAAACACCCGTACAGGTTCCACAGGCACTGCATCTGGAAATATCAACATGGGATACTCTGGCTTCTGCTTCATATTTTTCTTTTGAAAGAATAACACAGGCCTTTGCTGCAGCGGCCTGAGCCTGAGCGATTGTTTCAGAAATATTTTTCGGACAATGCGCTAATCCGGCGACGAAAATTCCCTCGGTGGCAAATTCGACCGGTCTTAATTTTACATGAGCTTCAAGAAAGAAACCGTCTTCATTGGTCGGAACCTTCAAAAGCTGTGCTAAATTATCATTATCTTCGCAAGGTTCGATTCGGGAACTAAGAACAAGCAAATCAGCTTTTAATTGTATTTGTTCGCCGATTATAGGCTCATATATAGCGACCTTAAGCCCTTTTTTATCAGAGATTTGCGGTTTAGAATCTATATCGTACCTTATAAAAATTACGCCTTTATCGCGAGCCTGCTGGAAGTATTGCTCACTGAAACCATATGTCCGCATATCTCGGTAAAGTATATAAATCTCAGTCTTCGGTGAAAGCTCTTTGATTTTCAGCGCGTTCTTCACAGCGGTATTACAGCAAACCCGGCTGCAGTACATATGTCCCTGTTCTCTCGAACCGACGCATTGAATCATTACAATACTTTTAATATCATCAGTAAGTTTCTGCTCGGAAAGAAGCTGTTCAAGTTCTAACTGAGTTATTACATCTTCTCGCTGTCCGTATAAATATTCTGTCGGTTTGTATTCACTGCCGCCTGTAGCGACTACAACAGCTCCGTGTTCATAGGTTATACTCTCGGAACTATTTTTTAAAGAGCTTATAAAATTACCCACAAACCCTTCGATTGATTCAAGCTGCGTTTGGGTGCGGACTGTTATTTTTTCGTTGTTTTGAATTTTTTGTCTAAGCTCGTTAAGATACTTGCCAATGTCATTTTGCTCAAAAGTATATTTGAGATTATTGAGATTTCCGCCGAGCTGTTTTTGCTTTTCTATCAGCGTTACTTCGAAACCCTGTTCCGCAATCGCCATCGCCGCAGTCATACCTGCTAATCCGCCGCCGACAACCAGTGCCGAATGCGTAACATCAACCAGTGAGGCTGTAAGCGGCTCGACATAAGCGCTTTTCGCGATAATCATTCGTAAAAGGTCTTTTGACTTTTCCGTCGCCATTTCCGGATTATCCATATGAACCCAAGAACATTGGTCGCGGATATTAGTCATCTCGAAAAGATGCGGATTAAGCCCTGCTTCGCGAAGCGTCTCCTGAAACAATGGTTCGTGGGTTCTCGGCGAACAGGATGCTACTACAACACGGTTTAGATTGTGTTCGACAATCATTTCTTTTATATGCTCTTGGGTATCCTGCGAACAGGTGTATAGATTCTCTTCGGCATAAACCACGAACGGCAGTGATTTCGCATACTCGGTGACACTTGGCACATCGACAATTCCGCCTATATTGATTCCGCAATGGCATACGAAAACACCGATTCGAGGGGTTTGTCCTCGTACATCTTTCTGCTGAGGGTATTGACGCTCGACGGTAAGAGTATTCCTCGCTTGCGACAAAAAACCCGCGGCTTTTCCGGCTGCTCCGCTTGCTTGAATTACTGTTTCAGGAATATCCTTCGGGCCGCAGGCGGCTCCGGCAAGAAAAATGCCTTCACGAGAACTGCAAAGAGGTTCATCCGGACGGCTATAGAAAAACCCGTTCGGCTCGACTCGAATCTTGAGTTTTTTGCCTAATTCTCGAAGCTCAGCGGAAGACTCAAGACCTACCGACAAAACAACCATATCGAAATCATCGTTTTCAACACAGCCGCTTTCAGATGAGTATTGAACAGTAAGCCGAGAATCACCATTATTTTTAAAAACGTCAGAAACTCTGGCTCGGACGAATTTAACTCCGTATTCGGATTTGGCGCGTTCGTAATATTTATCGAAATCTTTGCCGAACGCCCGCATATCCATAAAAAATATGGTTACATCAACGCCTTTTAAATGTTCCTTGGCAATAACAGCTTCTTTAATCGCGTACATACAGCAGACACTCGAACAATAATCGTTTCTGCATGACATATCACGCGAACCGACACACTGTAAAAAGGCGATTTTCTTAGGGACAACGCCATCGGAAGGCCTCTGAACATGGCCCGCAAAAGGCCCCGAAGCCGATAATATTCGTTCGAACTGAACGGAACTTACAACATCAGGATAACGGCTGTAGCCGTAATCATATTTGAGTTTGGATAAATATTCTTCGAAGCCCGGCACCGCAACAATCGAACCGACATGGATTTCTTCTATTTCATCTTCAGCATCATGGCAAATCGCTTCGGCTTTGCACGCAGTGACACAAGCCATACATTCCGAGCATACGGCACATCGCAGACAGCGGTTCGCTTCGGCTATCGCTTGTTCTTCGGTAAAGGTTTTTTCAACCTCATCGAAATTTACAATTCGTTTTTCTAAGGGTATTTCCTCGGGTTTGCAGCGAGGAACTTTTATATCCGATTCTTCCACCGCCGGCGGGTTATCGGTAATATCTTCCGGCTTAACTTGGGGTTCAGGCGTAAACGGAACCTTGCGAAGATAACAATCGACTGCGTTAGCAGCCTTACGGCCTTGGGCTATTGCTTTTATAACGCTGGCAGGCCCTGTCGCGGCATCACCTGCGGCAAAAACGCCGTCAAGATTAGTCGAAGCGTTTTCGCTGTCAGCATCGATTGTTCCCCATTTTGTAACAGAAAGCTTTTTCGAATCTTCATCATCGCCTGACAAATCGACCTTCTGGCCGATAGCTGATATAACCATATCGGTCTCGATTATAAATTCCGAACCGGCGACTTTTACCGGCCTGCGGCGTCCCGATTCATCAGGTTCACCCAGCTTCATACGAACACATTCCATCGCCCTAACCCTATCACCTTCGGCAATAAGTCTGCTCGGAGCGGTAAGATATATAATATTTATACCTTCCTTTTCCACCGCATGTATTTCTTCTTCGATTGCAGGCATCTCGGCGCGAGTCCGCCGATAGACGATTGTTACTTCTTTAGCACCCAAACGAAGAGCGACTCTGGCAGCATCAACAGCACTATTGCCGCCGCCGATTACAGTTACTTTTTCGCCGACTTTGGTTTTGGGATTAATGTTAGCCTGATTAAGAAAATCGATGCAGTCCACAAAACCATCTAAGTCATATCCTTCGACCGGAAATTTGCTGCCCAACTGAGCGCCGACTGCAAGCACAACTGCTTCGAAACCCTGTTTTTTAAGTTCGGCGAGGGTAAAATCTTTGCCTAATTTTTTATTTAGGTGCAGTTTGACGCCTTCATCAAGCACATCTTGGATATCAGCGTCTAATACATCCGGCGGCAGTCTATAATCAGGGATACCCCAGCGAAGCATGCCGCCTGCTTTGTCTCTGGATTCGAAAATTTCCGGTTTATATCCTTTTCTGGCCAATTCTCTGGCGGCAGCAAGCCCTGCAGGACCGGAACCGATTATCGCAACTTTGGCGAGGTTTTGTTCGACCTTCGGTGCGGCTTTATAAGTACCTTTTTCCCGGCGGTAATCCGCCAAAAATCTTTTCAAAGCACAAATCGCAACCGGCTCATGGCTGCTGCCGAGATGACATTCGATTTCGCACGGATGGTCGCAGACTCGTCCCAAAACCGCGGGAAGCGGAACGGTTTCGAGGATAACATCGAGAGCTTCATCGAATTTTCCGGCGGCTGTAAGAGCTACATAAGCATTTATATTAATCCCAGCGGGACATCCGATTCGGCACGGGGCTTTGCCGCGTTTATCAATCACAAAGGCATTGGGAAAAGCTTGAGGATACGGCCTAAAAACCGCTTTGCGATTGCCAAGCTCGGCATCGAATTCATCAGGAAAACTTACCGGACAAACTTTTGCGCAATCGCCGCAGCCGGTACATTTTTCCAAATCGACGTATCGGGCTTTTCTGCGAACTTTTACTTTGAAATTACCCGCCTCGCCGCTGACATCTTGCAGTTCAGACCATGTAAGCGTATCGATATTTAAATGCCTGCCGCACTCGACAATTTTCGGAGAAAGTATGCACATCGAACAGTCGTTCGTGGGAAAAGTTTTATCCAACCTCGCCATATATCCGCCGATAGCAGGTGATTTTTCGAGCAGATATACCTTTTGGCCGGAGTCAGCCAAATCAAGCGAGGCCTGAATTCCTGCGACTCCGCCGCCGATAACAAGTACGGCTCCGACTTTATTCGACTGTTGGGCAGGTTTTATCACGACAAACAACCTTTATTTCGAAATCGACTTTTCGATTTTTGTTTTAACCGTATTAAATTCAGCTTTATCTTTCACAAGCAGATTTACCATATCACGCCTTATTTTCTGGGTAAATTCGTCAAGCTTTTTAACCTCTTCGAGCATCTGCTTATCGACATATCCTTCGGCAGCGGCCATCTCCCGCAATGCTCTCATAATATCCCTGAATTTTACATTCTGCGGACATTTGGCGGTACAAGAATAACACTGTACGCATCGCCAAATCACAGGCGAACTAAGAACTTCTTTTCTCATCCCAAGTATTACCTGACGGATTATTTTTCGCGGATTAAAATCAGCATCGACCGCAGATACAGGACAGCCTGCAGTGCATGTACCGCAGGAATAGCATAGTTTTATATTTTCACCGCCCGGATAGGCAGAGACATCATACTTAAAATTCGGGTCAAGATTTTCGGTGTTTATCTTTTCCATCTTTACCTCTTGAGTTTTGCTTTTTCAACAATTTCGGCAACCTTTTGTTCCCATTCGATTGCCATAATGTGAATACCGGCAATTCCTTTAATTTCTCTGAGCCGCTCTATCTGCTCCACACAGATTTTAATACCTTCAGCCGCGGTGTCTTGTGACTTGCCAAGCCGTTCGATATAAGAATCCGGCATAACTATTCCTGAGACCTTATCACGCATATATTTTGCCATACCGACTGACTTGAGCGGCGTAACTCCGGCCAATATTTTACATTTTTCGTGCAGGCCTTTATTTCGAACCTGTTCCATCCAATCAATAAACCGCTGCATATCGTAAATACACTGCGTCTGAATAAAATCGACGCCGGCATTAACCTTTTTTTCAAGACGAGCTGCCTGAAATTCGAACGGGTCGGCGAAAGGATTAGCAGCCGCTCCGATAAACATTCGAGGCTCTTTTATTTCAGCTTTCTTGCTGTTTCGTATTTCCTCTCCGTTTTGGAATACTTTTTTATCCCGCATATTTTTGACCATTTCGATTAGCTGAATCGAATCGAGGTCGTAAACCCCCTTGGCCTGAGGGTGATTACCGAAACAGGTATGGTCACCTGTCAGACAAAGTATATTTCTGATTCCCAGAAGATACGCCCCGAGAATATCACTTTGCATAGCAAGACGATTTCTGTCACGGCTTGTCATCTGAATTATCGGCTCTATTCCCATATCCAAAACCATTTTGCCGACCGCTATACTCGATACTCTGACAATTGCAGTCTGGTTATCGGTAATATTTACCGCGTCAACGTAACCTTTGAGCAATTCGACTTTAGTTTTAATAATTTCGAAATCGACGCTTTTCGGGGGGCCTAATTCAGAAGTAACTGCAAACTCACCGGCTGCGAGTTTCTTCTCGAGATTACTTGCCGATTTATATTCTGCTGTATCGTTCATAACTGGGTAATATCCTCCCTGCTAAGTCTTCTTGGCCCGCCGGAATGAGTTTTCGACCAGTCTCGCGGCGGAGTATTTTTCATTAGAACATCAGTTTTTCCCAGCCTTTTTAATCTGTCATAAATTAACTGCCAGCCGCATTCGCTATTTTCAGGGTCAACTTCACACATTCCATCGGCAGAGCCTCCGCATGGCCCGTTCAGAAGTGATTTCGAACATCTGGTTACCGGACAAACCCCTGCGAATATACCGAGCTTGCAATCCCCGCAGGCAAGGCAATTTTCACTCCACTGGCCGGCACCGTCGTTAGTCCCGCAGAACATCGTATTCAATGCCGGATAAACAGGTTTATCCGCGAATATCCGGGCGGCCATCTGAACACCGACCCCGCAGGCCATCGAAAGAATCGCATCACACGACTCGACTTGTTCTTTAATTTCATCGAAGAATTCGGCGTCGCATTGCCGCTCGATTGTATTTTCAATCACTTCGATACCTGCGGACATTCTCAAAATCGGTGCAAGTATCGCGACCTGACGCTCCCCGCCCGCAAGACAGACAGTAACGCAAGTACCGCATCCTAAAAGCAGGATTTTTTTGTGAGCTGCGATATATCCTTTTATTTCTTCTATTGGTTTTTGCTCGGCTACTATCATTTTTCTATTCCTGCCGCTTTTTTGGCGGACTCAACTGTATTATAAAGAAGCATTGTTATTGTCATCGGCCCGACTCCGCCGGGAACCGGAGTAATCAGGCTTGCTTTTTCTTTTACAGCCTCGAAGTCAACATCTCCAACAAGTCGGAATCCTGATTTTTTAGTTGAATCTTCAATTCTATTAACACCGACATCTATAACAACAGCGCCGGTTTTGACCATATCGGCGGTAATTGTATTAGGCCGCCCTGCCGCTGCGATAATAATATCCGCTCTTTTGACATGTTCGGCAAGATTCTTTGTTCGAGTATGACAGACGGTTACAGTAGCATTGCCGGTCTTGGCTTTTTGAATCAGCATATTCGCAACGGGCTTACCTACGATGTTGCTTCGGCCAACAACTACAACTTCCGCTCCGTCGAGCTTGACATTGCTTCGCAAAAGCATCTGGATAACACCATGAGGGGTACAAGGCAAAAATGCCCTCTCACCCACTACCATTTTGCCCACATTCATCGGATGAAATCCGTCAACATCTTTATCCGTGTCTATTGCCAAAAGCACTTTGCTTTCATTTATATGCTTTGGCAGCGGCAACTGTACTAAAATACCGTTTATTTTCGGGTCTTTATTCAGCTTATCCACTAATTTTAGCAGCTGTTCTTCGGAAGTGTCCACAGGCAATCGATTGTCATCGGAATAAATACCGATTTCTTCACAGGCTTTTTCTTTGGCGGTAACATACGATTTACTGGCTGGGTCATCACCAACCAGAACCACCGCCAGTCCGGGAACAATCCCCTTGTCTTTTAGCTTGGCGGTTTCTGATTTAAGCTCGGCTCTCATTTCGGCAGCAACCTGTTTACCATCGATGATTTTTGCTGTCATTTTCACTCCTTCACAAATTCCAAAAATTTCGCCGGTTCAACCGATGCTAATTCGAAGAAAGAAACTCTGCCCGAATCAAGCCCTGCTTTTTCTAACATATTTTTAATATAGGCAGTTCTTTTCGCAGCATAACTCGAACCGTTCAAATACTTGCAGTTTTCCTTATGGCAGGCGAAGATTTTTACCTTTTCGGCTCCGTCCTGCAATTGCCTTAATATGTCTTTCGGGTCAACCTTTCCCGCACAGGGAACCTTTATCAGCTTTGTATTTGCATCAAAATTACCTATCGTCTCAACTAAAGGATACGCTGAGTTTTCACACGCGAATATTGTTATCTTAGGTTTTTGCTCCATCGGCAAAACTGTTTTTTCCGCTTTATATCCGGGTAATTCGATAGCTCCGGCCGGACACTGAACAACGCATATCCCGCAGCGGCGGCAGCTAATTTGAGAAATCTTCACAGCCTCATTTTCTTTATCAATCGAAATTGCCCCGTGCGGACAGCTTCTTAAGCAAGTCAAACACAAGACGCATTTTTCCGCATCTACTGCTGCCGCATCAAGAGGAACTTCGATTTCTTCATTTTTCAAAAGCTGGTGTATCTCATAAGCCGCCGCTAATCCTTCGATTTGAGCGTCTCGTATATAACTGCTGCCTTTTGCCGAACCGATAACATATATGCCTTTGATATTGCTTGCCGCCGGTAACGTCCAAACATTATCAACTCCGATAGTATCTTCCGGCCCTGCCTTTAGGTGCTTAAATTTAGTCAGAATTTCACAAATATTTTTACCGGCTGCATCAGCTATTACTACAAGGTCAAATTCCTCAGTAAGCTCACAGCCCCCCACCCCGTCTTCGACTGTAATGGTTTTATTATAACCACTGTCTGAAATCACAGGCGGCTTATCATATTTAACTATCACAACCCCGGCCGCTCTTGTTTCTTTATATAATTTTTCTAATCCATAAGCAGCAGTTCTGATATGACTGCAATACAGTTTTACCTGAGTACCGTATTTTCGAACCAGAATTTTTGCCGCTGACATCGCCTCGCTGCATGCCGTCTTGTCCTGCTGTGCGAGTAAATCCAGAACTATTGCGATGCGATTTGGTATCCCTCTGGTATTATTGAGAAGTTTCTTCAAAACCGAATCTTTATCTTTAACATCAGAAGCCAAAACAATTGCTCCGATATTAATAATTTCTGATTTGCCGTTAGAACCGAATCGAACCTTAAAATCACCAAGCTCCCCTTCGACAGCTTTTAGAGCTTTGTAGCTTCTAATGTTGACACGATGGCCTAATTCTGAAAGTCCTGCGGCAGCCTCTATCATCGCATCGTCGCCGCCTAAAACCAGAACATCTTGATTAATAACAAATTTTTTAGTTTCAATTCCTTCCGAGCAATTAACAGCCGCCGCCGGTTGGTATCTATTATTTCTATAACGGCTTAAAATAGCCGTACTGACTGCCTGAGCTTGAGCGATACAATCTTTGATATCCTTGGGCCACTCACAAGTTCCGACGGTATAAATACCCTGCTTCTGCAAATCTGCCAGAGGCGATGATTCTTTAAGCCCGAAAAATCCATACTCATCAGCCGAAATTCCTAAGACATCAGAGACCATAACAGAATCAGCTCTCGGACGGATTCCGACCGAGAGAACCACCATATCAAAATCGGCCTTGAGAACTTGAGAATCATTATTTGAATTTGCGGATTCGGGAGTATAAGTAACAGTTACAGTACCATCTGCATTTTGATTCACCTCGTAAGGCCTCGAACGGATAAAGTTCATACTGCCGCGGCATTGATTATAAAATTTATTGAACGCCCTGCCGAAGTTCTGAATATCCATATAAAAAATAGTAACATCGCAATCCTGCTTGAGATATTTTGCCAACTGAGCGATTCGCAGCGCATATGAACAGCAAACAGCCGAACAATAATCGTTTTGCTCGGCTCGGCGATGAGTCTGGTCACTTCGAGAGCCGACGCATTGAATAAACGCAAGCCGCTTGGGCATCTGGCCGTCAGAAGGACGAGTCAATTTATTATGCTCAGCCAATTGCTTTTCAGCTTCGGCTCCGTCGATAATATTATCGCCTCTTCCATAACCCCACGCAGCGTCAATAGAAGCGTTATAAGAATCATGGCCGGTCGCGGCTATAATATTATCCACCTTAATTTCGCTGCGAGAATCGCCTTTTTTATGATGCAGAACGGCTGTATATAGACTCCCGTTAGCTCCTTGTTCAAGCTTCTCAAGCTCTGTATCAGTATAGATTTTGATATTCGAATAATTATTTATATTCCTGAAAACCTCGTCGGCAACGCAAACATTGCATCTCAAACAAACATCAGTCGCCTTGCAGCCCATTGCAGCCGCATGGCCGCCTATGCGATTTGCCCGTTCTACAAGATGCACATCAAAACCTGCAGCCGCTAACTTTTGAGCTGCAGTGCAGCCTGATATTCCCCCGCCAAGGATAAGAACATTCTTTGACTGGTTTTCAATAACCACTAAAAAACCTTTAGAACAAACCTCTTACTTTACCTGTGTTAACATCAACATCAATTTTTCTAAATGCCGGATCCGAACCAGTTCCCGGCAGCAGTTTAATATCGCCCGCAACAGGTACGATAAAATCGGCTCCCCGATAAATCAAAATATCCCTTATCGGAAGCTTCCAGCCTCTCGGGCGGTTCTTAAAGTCAGGGTCATGCGAAAGGCTAAGATGAGTCTTAACCATACAGGTACCCATTTTACCAGCCTGAGGGTCGGCTTCATAAATTTTCACTTTTTCCAAAGCTGAATCAGTATATTCTACCCCGTCGGCTCCGTAAACCTCTTTTGCTATAAGTTCTATTCTTTTTTGCAGAGGGGTATCTAATTCATAAAGAAAATGAAAATCGTTTTTCTCCTCAGCAGCTTGCATTACAGCTTCGGCTATTTCAATCGCGCCTTCGCCGCCTTTTAGCCAATGATTCGAAACCGCGGCCAATGCACCGTTTTGCTCGGAAATTTTGCGGACTAATTCGATTTCAGCTTTGGTATCAGTATAAAAACCGTTGATGCATACTACAGGACGAACACCGCTTTTTTTAACGGTCTCGATATGAGCGATAAGATTTTCACAGCCTTTTTCGACCAACCCAAGATTTTCCTCGGTATATTCACTGGCCAGCGGTATTCCCGGTTTTACCGCAGGGCCGCCGCCGTGCATTTTCAAAGCCCGAATCGTTGCGACTATTACAACAGCATTTGGAACCAAGCCGGACATTCGACACTTGAGATTCCAGAATTTCTCGAAACCAACATCCGCTCCGAAACCGCTTTCGGTTATATGGTAATCAGTTAATTTCGTCCCAAGCCGGTCGGCGATAATAGAACTTTGCCCGATAGCTATGTTTGCAAACGGCCCGGCGTGGACAAAAATAGGCTGCCCTTCGATTGTCTGCAGAAGATTAGGATTTATCGCTTCAACCATCCAAGCCGTCATCGCACCGGCGACTTCCAAATCCTCTGTTGTTACTTCTTTGCCGTTTTTGTCATAAGCTACGACAATTTTACCCATACGCTCGCGAAGGTCCTTTAAATTACGAGCTACCGACAGTATCGCCATCACCTCACTCGACACGGTTATCGCAAAACCCGACTGCATCGGATAACCATCCATTTTACCGCCCTTGCCGATATCTATATCACGCAAAGCCTGAGCGCAATAATCGATTACCCATTTCATCTGAACACGATTGGGGTCTATATCAAGCCGCCTGAGATTCCTTTTGGCCAGTTTGGCATCGTCATAATTACGCTCGTGCTGCATTCTGGCTGTCAAAGCAACCATCGCAAGATTATGGGCGTTGGCAATAGAATCTATATCTCCGGTCAAACCAAGCGAAAACGGAGCAAGCGGAATACATTGGGCAAGCCCGCCCCCTGCCGCTGAACCTTTTATATTAAACGTAGGGCCGCCGCTGGGCTGACGTATAGCGCCGGTTACACGTTTTTTTAATTTCGCCAAACCATCAATCAAACCTATTGTCGTTGTGGTTTTACCTTCTCCAAGAGGCGTAGGAGTAATAGCTGTAACATCAATATATTTGCCTTGAGGGGCATTTTTAATACGCTCAAGCACTTTCAAAAAATCTACTTTGCCCAATTTGTATCCATAAGGCAAAAGCTCCTGCCCATTCAATCCAAGTTCCTTGGCAACCTGAATGATAGGTTTCATTTGCTCTTCGGCGGCCTCGGCTATCTGCCAATCTTTCAATTTTGTCGGGTCCAGCTTCATTTATCTGCCTTTCTCATCTTCGACTGTTCAAGGTAATTTACTGATGCCTCAAAAAAAATAGGGCATACTTCATGCCCGTTTTCCACTACATACTATTATCCATAAAATAAGGCTGGACTGTTAGAACAACAGAGGTGATTTTTTGCACAATCTTGCTATTATAGCCCACCAGAGCTTAAAAATGGCTATTTTTGAGCCCTAAACGCTATCCGCCGCGAAGTTCGGCGATGCAATCTTTACAGAACAAATGCCCTGAATCAATCTTGGAAAGTTCGCTTAAAACGATATTCTCTTTGCCGCAGCAATCACAAGCAGCCGTCTGTTCCACCGTTTCAGCGGGAGCTTGGGCAGCAGATTCTGATTCTTTGAGTTCGGCTAATTTTAAAACCATTTCCTCACGAGCCGCCGCTTCGCTTCGGGCTTTTGCCTCGGCTTCTGCTCTGGCATGACGCTCGGTTTGAAAATCCTGCCGAAGCAGTTCGATTCCGTTTTTATATGATTCAATCTCACTTTTACTGTCAGCAAGAACCTGTTTCAATTCATTAATTTGCCGCTGGTAGTGCTGAGACTGCTGCTCTGCCTGTTCCAGTGACTGCTGCATCTGCTCTTTTAACAAATCCTGCTGCTTCTGTGATTTAGTTTTGATTTGTTCGATTTCATCGGTATATTGTGCGCGGCTTTGCTGTAATTGTTCTTTTAGCCTGTCGATTTCCTGCTTTACAGATTCATCGACCCCTGCAAGCGATTCTTCGTGCTCTTTCGTAAGCTGCTCAATTTGCATTTGATACGCTTCTAATTGTTCCTGCGAATCCGACAGCCGCTGCTCTGCTTGTCCGAGAGCTTGCTCCATCTGCTCCTGCAAAAGATTCCTTTGCTGCTGCGAATCTTGTTTGATTTGTTCTATTTCCAGAGCATATTTTTCCTTGCTCTGCTGTAATTTTTCTTTTAATCGGTTTATTTGCTGTTGTGCTTGTTCGTCAGCTTGAGAAATATGTTCTTGGCGTTCTGTTTCCATTTGCTCAAGCTGTTTTTGATAATCTTCGATTTGCTTTTGCGAATCCGCCAATTGCTGCTCTGCTTGTTCCAAACGGCCTCCAAGCTCTTCTGTTATTTCTGTAAGCTCTTGTTCGGATTTCTCGGATAATTGTGCTATTTGTTCAGCATAAGAATTTTTGCTTTCCTTCAAAGCCTGCTGTAATTTTTTAATTTCATCGGCATATTCCGCCTGCTGTTTTTGCAGCTGTCCCTGAAGATTTGCGGCTGCTTCTTCGTAGTCTGCTCGGGTTTTATCAAGTATTTGCTGCATTTTAGCAATTTGCTTCTTAGCCGAGCTGCCGTTAGATTTGATTAATTCTTCGTATTCTTGTTTGGCTTGCTCAAGTCTTTCCTGATAGCCTTTAAGTTCATTTTCGTGTTCGGCAGCCACAGCCGCTATTTGCTGCTGATAACTTCGTTCGTTATTTTCTAATTGTTCTGCAAGCTGTTGAATCTTCTGTTCATACTGTGATTCTATTTGCTTTGTTTGATTCTCGGCTCGGGCTTGCACCTGCTCGATTTGTGCATTCAACAGCCGTTGAGATTCGGCTCGCTCATTTTCGAGACGTTTATTAAACTCTTCTTGAATCTGGTCAATTTCCTGCGATGTCCGAGCCTGAATTTCTCCGATTTGCTGTTCACTTCGGGCGGCTTTTTCAGATGCTTGGGCCAACTGCTCCTGCAATTCTTTCTCAACCTGCTCGATTCTTTCTTGGGCTTGCTTATCTTTCGCGGCAATCTCACTTTCAGCCTGCTTTTTTATGCTCTGAATTTTTCTCTGAGCATCTTGCGTTATCTGATTTATTTGTGTTTGAAGTTCCTGTGCTTTCGCAGAATTTTCCTCGATAAGACGCTGAGCCTGCTCGAACTGCTCGGTACGTTCAGTAAGCTTATGGCTTAGCTGTTCTATCTGCTGTCCAAGAGCTTGCTGTTTTTCTTTGTAGCTGTTTTCGAGTTCAGAGCGGATTTGCTTTTCGTTTTCCAGTTTTTCCTTAAACTGACCCTTTGCCTGTGTCAGTAATTCAAGCTGATGCTCGAGTTTCAATTGTACTTTCTGAGCCTGATGAATCTGTAATTCGGCTTCTTCTCTCGATTTGATTTCCGACTCGAGCTGTTTTTCAGCTCGCTGCCTCGATTGAACCTGCTGCTCGATTTGCTGTTTGGCAAGCTCCAAAGAATGCATGTATGTTTGAGACTCGGCGGCAACCTTTTGATGAGCTTTTTGTGTCTCGGTAAGAATTTGCTGACTTTGTTCGACCTGCTGTTTTAATAAAGCAGTCGAATTTTCGAATTGTTTTCGCACAGCTCTTTCAGATTCCAATAAAGCTGCGGTATCTATTTGTTCCTGAACCAAATGTTTTGTTTTTGCCTGAAGTTCTTCCAGCAGCTTTTGCTTTTCCTGAATCTCTTCCTGAGTTTTGGTTTCAAGGAAAGCTTTTTCTTTCTGCTGCTGCTGAATTTGACTTTGTGCTTGCTCAATCTTCTGACGCATCTGCTCGATTGTACGGCTTGCTTCGGTAAGATGCTCTTTGTCTTCGGTAAGCTGCTGCTGAAGATTGGCAAGATTTTCACTCAATACCTGAATCTGATTTTGTGCTTCTGACTGCAATTGTATCTGCTGAGTCAATTGTCCTTCGACATTTTGTTTCTCGGCTTGGAGTTCTTTCACTTCTTTCAGTGCATTTTCTTTAGCTAAGGCATTTTCTTTGGCTATTATCTGAGCAGCATTGAGCTTTTGAACATAATCTTCGATGCGTCTATTAGCCAAAGCTTTAGCTTTCGAAACCGCCTGAGCCTTGCGTTTTGCCTGCTCATTTAGTTTCGCTTGTGTTTGCAATTTAACTTCGCGCAGATTATTTTCGGATTCTTCTATCTGTGCTCGAGCTCGAGCTGCCGCTTGCCGCTGTTTTTCAAGCTGCTGTTCCGTGTCATTCAAGACCCGCTGAGTCTGGCTGAGGCGATTTGTTAGTTCTTTTATCTGTTGAGCATATTCTTCATTACGCTGCTCAAGATTTTCGTTTAACGCTGCGATTTCTTGAGAGTATTTTACACGAGTCTGCTCAATCTGTTCTTTTAAAGTTTCTACAGCTTCTTCATGTTCGGATTTTTCCTGACCAAGCTGCTGTTCGAGAGCATTTATAGACTGCTGGGCCTGATTCTGAATCTGAGCTATCTGGGATTTATTCTGAGCTTTTAAAACTTCTATCGACTCATTATACCCAGCCTCTGCGGCCTGCATCTGTTCTTGAAGCGACTTAATTTCACTTGCCGCCTGAGTCTGCAATTGATTTACCAATTGCTCAGATTCGGCCTTAACTTGAGCCAACTGTTCCTCATACTCGCGCTGCACCCGTATGTTATTTTGCTGATTCTCGTTTTGCCAAACAGTCAGTTTATTTTCAAGCTGCTCCACTATTTCGGCATGTTCAGCCTGAATCTGCTCGATTTGCCCGGCAGTCTGTCTTTTTATTTCTTCAATGTCACGCTGTGAGCGGTCATTTGCAGAATCGACTTGCTCATTCATTCGTTCTGTAAGCTGCAAAGCAAGCTCTTCGGATTCGTTCTTAATCCGCTCAATTATTTCGGCAGTTTCACTTTTCGTCTGTTCGACAAGCCTGTCATATTCTTCAGCCTGTTTTTTATAAGACTCCGCCGCTTGAATCTGCGATTCAATTTCCTTGCGCATCTGAAGAATCATCTCACCCTGAGATTTAAGCTCACTCTCAGCTCCGCATCTATGCTGATATTCTGTTTCGAGCTTTTCTATATTTTCGTCCAGAGCCTTCTGCAGTTGGCTGATTCTGCTTTCATTCTCGGAAACAACCGCGATTTTTGCATCAAGCTCTTCTTCTAAACCATTTTGTATCTGTTTATAAGTTTCAATTTCTTCGGATTGTTTCTGAAGCTGATTGCCAAGCTGCTCGACAGTTTCGTCGTATCGAGCCTGCATACTTTCAATCTGTTCTTTGGTCTTGGATTCATTGGCCAAGATTTGTTCGTCAGCCTGCGACTGAATCTCACTTATTTGTTTTTGCGTCTGAACCTGCAGCTCTTTCAATTGTTCTTCAAGCTCAGCTATTTTTTCTTGCGATTCAGCCTCCAGTTTTTTTAGACTGCCGGCAAGTTTTTCGGCTTTTTCCTGCGCTACAATCCGAGCCTGCATCTCATGCTGAAGTTTCTGTTCAATCTCCACACGGGCTTGAGATTGAGCTTGCGCCTTCTGCTCTGCCTGATTTTTCGCCCGCTCATAAGCACCGAGCCGTTTTTCATATTCCTTTCTAACACCGGAAATCGTTTCATCTGACTCGGCTTTAAATTTAGAAATCGTCTGAGCGGCATCAGCTTTTATTTTCGTTATAATATGCGCCGCTTCGGTACGGGCTTTCTCTCTTTGTTTAGAAATTTCCTCCGCTGCCTGAGCCTTGGTTTTGGCAAGCTCGTCGACATAATGAGCTAATTGCTGTTCGGTTTGAACCTGAACCTGTTCGAGCTGCTCCTGCAATTGCTGCGATTTAGCCTCTTCGTTATCACGTGCTACAGTAAGCTCGAGTATTTGCTCTTTGGCTTCATCGAAAAGATGCGTCTTTTCATCAAGATTTTTCTGCAAAAGCTCCCTCTGGCCATCTGTAATTTTAACCTGCTCGGCCAGCATCTCGATTTGACTTTTCAGTTTGCGCTCGCGCTTCTCGCCCTCAGCGACAACCTCCTCCATCATCTGCTCATAAGACTGCTTTTGCTGCAATGACTGTTGGTGCATTTGAGATATTTCTTTTTCAGCCTCGAACTGAGTTTGTTTTATCTGCTGATGAGACTCGGCTTTTAATTGCGATACCGATTGCTCATGTTCGGACTTAAGCTGGGCGATTTGCTTTTCATAATCCTGTTTTGTCTGCTCGGTTTGGCTGATAAGCTCTTCAATTTGACCTTCGTACTCAGCTTGTAATTTTTGCTCTTTCTGTTCCGCCTCGGATTGCATCTGCGAAACAAACTCCTCGTGCTCGCGGTTAAGCTGCTCTATTTGCGACTCGTAGGACTGAGTCGTTTGCTTTAGATTTTGGGCGAGTTCTTCGGTTATCTGCGAATTTTGTGCTTTTAAGTTTTCTATCTCTTCGGCGTGAGATTGTCTTTCCAGAGCGATAGCCTTCTCCGCTTCGTCTTTTGTTTGAGCGATTTGCTGCTGACTTTGCATTTTAATATCAGCCAAATCCTGCTCATACGAAGCTTCGAGATTGTTTATTTTCTGCTGACTATCGGAACGAACTGCGGCGAGTTTTTCAGCATAATCGGCACTGACAGTATCCATCTCGTCTTTATGCTCGGTTTTTAATTGCTCGATTTCACCGCTGTATTGCGATTGAAGCTGTGATATTTGCTTTTCATAAGACTGCTGTGTCTGTTTAATTTCGGCATTTAAACGTTCGATTTGACCGGCCGCGTCCGAGCGAATCTGTGAAATTTCCTCATCTGCAAGACTTCGGACCTTTTGCATTTCCAGATTAAGCTTATTTATCTGTTCCTTTGCTTGAGCTTCGGTTTGTTCAAACAGCTCGGTCAGCTCGTCTATCTGCCTATGAGCCTTTATTTTCTCTTTTTCCTGCTTTTGAGCCTCCAGCCTCGCCTTATTAGTCTGCTCTGTTTGAGATTTTAGCTGCTGCGATAAATCATCTATCGCCTTTTGATACTTATCTGCAGCTTGAACCGATTCGGCCTTGGTTTGCTCGATTATATCGTTAAGAGACTTTTCACTCTGCCGAGCCTGCATCTGAATCTCTTCGATTTTTTCCGATGATTCAGCTTCGATAGATGCAATTCTGGCTTGTGTTTCAGACTGCAATTGTTTTATATAACTTTGATGCGACTGCTCCTGCCGATGCATTTTTTGGTCAAGCTCGTTTAACTGCTTCTGCGATTCTTCTTTAATCATCGCAGCAGCCTGTTCGTACTCGGCATTTAACTGCTCAACCTGCTGTTCATACGCCTGCCGGCTTTTTTCTAACTGCTCGTTAAGCATCGCTGCGGTTTGCTGCGATTCGGCCTTAATACTGCTTATAGTCTTTTCATAATTCGAGGTTAACTGTTCTGTTTGCATCTGATAATCAGATTCAAGCTCACTGATATATTCCTGATTATCTTTTTTAAGCTGATTTATCTTGCTGTCAAATTCTGCCTGACGCAAATCCAGCGTTTGCTCATAATCTTTTCGTGTCTTTTCAAGCTTATTCTCTAATTCTAAGATTTTTTCAGAAGATTCCTGTTTAATCCGAGCGAGTGTTTCTTCGAACTGCTCCTGTTTATCGGCCAATTGCTTCTTGGTTTGCTGCTCAATTGCAAGAACAGCCTTTTTATTTTCCTCATTTAATACACGAATCTGCTCGGCGTAATCCTTTTCTATCTTTTCTGCCTGCTGCTTCTGCTCGGTAATCTGCAATTCAGCCTGAGTAAGAATCTCTTCGATAGCCTTTTCTTTTTCCGCATCGAGCTCTTTTAGCTGCTCGGTGTGCTGCTTTTGCAAAACAACGATTTTCTTTTCCAAACCATCTATAGTCTGAGACCTTTGCTCCGCAAGATTCTGGGAATTTTCAAAAGCCTCTATCTGTAAAGTCAAACGCTGTTCCAGCTCAGATGCTTTTTCAGAATAATTTTTGGCTTTGGCTGCAGCCTCAATCGCTTTTTGCTCATAATTTTTACATTCCTGCTGCGCCTGAAAATTGGCTTTATCGCTTAATGAAGCTTTTTCCAAAGCCTGCTCTTTTTCCTTAATAGCCGTCTGCGCAACCGCGTCAGCCTGTCTGCGAAGATTCTCTTCATCTAAAGATTTCTGGCGAGCCTGCTCGGAGATTTCTTTATATTCGGCAATCTTTTTATCCGCCTCAGCCTGAATCTCGGATATCCGCTGTTCAGCCTGACTTTGAGCAAGACGATTCTGCTGCTCGATGGTCGCCGCAGTGCGCTGCTGGATAAGACTCAAAGCTTCATCGTAAGAGGACGATTTTTCCTGTAATTCCGCCTTGGCAGTCTCGGACTGCCGAACCGCCGAAGCTGCCTGCTCCTGCGACTGCTGCCTCGTACGCATCTCTGTGGCAAGTTCGGTCTCTAATCGGCTAAGCTGTTTCTCAAGCTCCGCTATTCTGGCTTCGGCGGTACGTCTGGCTTTAGCTTCCGCCTCGGCCTTTTTTTCAACTTGAGCCTTACCTATCCTCTCAATCTCAAGTCTCGCCTGACGTTGAGCCTTTTCTTTGGCACGCTGTTCGGCAAGCTGGCGGTCCCTTTCTTTTTTCTCCGCCCTTTCTGCCGCACGAGCCTGAGCCTTAGCTTCCCGCTCGCGCTGCCGAGCCTTTCTCAAATTTATACACGGAACTTCCGGATGAAAAGGCCAATGCTTATCCCCGCAGATAGGACAGGTAGGAACAAATTTTTCATTGCGGGATTTCGAATCAGAATCAGTCGCGCCGTTCGGCAAACTCTGCATTAAAGGTATATTACGGCGAATCTTGACACCATGCAGAGGATGTATTTTTGAAGATTGTTCGGCAGAATCGCTCTGCTTGTCAGGGTCAACTTGTTTCTCTCTTTTCCAAATACTCATGGCGTATCATCACACAGCATAATGACAAAATCGTAGGGCTGGTTCAGCGGAGGAACCTTCAACCCGCTCCTGCGGATTAATATAACAATTCAGCCCATTCTTATCCACAGATTTCACGAAGTTAAACAGATTTTTTCTGATTATAAATTCGATGAAAAGACAGGTGTGAATAAGACCTTGTTATGCAAGGAGTTACAATCTTTTTTTAAAAATCGAAAGAACAAAAACAAAGGACAATGATTTCAGGCTGACCGAATGTTCGGATATTTTAAGGGTTTGGCTGTCCTTTACAGGATTTGAACCGGCTTTAACAAATAAAAAGGCCCTCATTTAAAAACCAGGGCCTTTTAAATAATCTATATAAACCTAAATTATTTTTTTGCTTTTTTCTCTTTCTTTGGTTTTTCTTTTTTCGCTTTAGGAGCTTTAGGCTGTTTTTCTTTTTTGACCTTCGGCTGTTTCGAACCGCCTGCCATAAAGCCCATAATCATAAAAATAAACGCCAAAACAAACACACCGCCAAGAACATACAGCATAATATTTCTGGTTTGCCGTAATACAGTCGGCATCATATCGAACAAACCCGCAATCGCTACCAGTGCCGTATATATTATTAAGATAAACGGCAAAAACAGCATCATACCAAACCATCCGCTCGATGCATCCGGTTCGGGTTCAACATATCCCTGAATTATAGCCGCGGGCTGCTGAACGGCTGCGGCAAGACCTACATCCGCAATCGATTCGGCTTCAGCGGCAACCGCATCGGCAGGAATCGCCGCCGATGCAGATGCATCAGCCGCAATAGGAGCCGCCGCACCATCCTGTTCGGGAGTATAAATCTCATCAAGAATACCGCCGAGAGAAGTATCATCGGCTTGAAGCGACAGGTCAAGAAGACCCGAGCCGCTGCCGAATGTATCAAGATTGACATCTCCGTCGATTTCATCTACACCCGAAGATGAAGTACCAGTACCAAGAGAATCTAATGACGCGGTCTCGCTGAGTGTATCATCGATTTCCTTTAGAGATGAACTTGTTTCATCAAGCACATTAATTCCCTCTTCGGGAACCTGTGTATCAGCATTTGTCAAATCATCTTCAAGACCTGAATCCGAACCGCTATCACCGGATAAAATAAGGTCTTCATCGGACTCAGCAGATTCAGGCTCCAGCTTGCCGGAATCTTCGAAAGTCGCCTCTTCCGGCATCGGCAAAGGTTCCTCCATGGGCAAGGAATCCTGTGAATTATCCTCCTCGACCGGTTCTAAAAGCATATCTTCATCAAGCCCGCCGTCGGAGACCGAAGCGGTTATACTCGTATCATCGGCAAGAGCGTCAACCTCGCTAACCTTAAACAGAAGATTCGCTCCGTCACGAAATTCGCGCAGTTTGCCCTGCTCGACAAAGCCTTTTATCTGCTCATCTGAAACGCCGAGCTTTTCCGCTGCCTCTTTTAATGAATAAAACATACCGGCCATAATTTTCTATTCTCCCAAAAACAACATTATTGTTGTTATCGTCAAGAAACGACCATAGACTAAAAAACGTTTGCCCCAGCTCAAAAAATTTCTCTCTGTTAACGTTGGTGCCAATCCCCAAACACACAGCCCCAAAATACCGTCCCAAAACTCCGGTTCGGATTACATTGGCTGCCTATGGCCTTATTAAAGGCCTTAAAACCGCCTCAAAACAGTATTATAATCTAAATAACCCCCTTCTGCAAGTCAATTTTGCCTAAACTAAACCCGCAAAACGACATAACCCAAGGCTATCACGTACCTGTATAGTTATTGCAATATTAAGGATTCTAAAGTACAATAGCATTTTTATTCGTTGTTCTGAATATTATCGGGGTGTAGCTCAGCTTGGCTAGAGCGCCTGGTTTGGGACCAGGAGGCCGTAG